>JBJDYL010000124.1:0-51072 GCA_051867285.1 Faecousia sp.
AGCCCCACAATATCCTCTACGGTCACTGCATGAAGGACGGCACCATGTTCCAGCCCCTGGGACAATGGGAAAAGGAATCCTTCCTCCGGGGCAATGACAGGACAGTCCTTCTGTACCTGCCGGAGGAAACTCGGGTGTATGAGATCATCGGCTCGGAGCGGGTCAACGCGCTGGACAGCCGGGTCTACAAAACCGACTACACCACCGGAGAAGAATGGGCGGATGCCATCGGCACCACCCTGAAAAACCTGTGGTACGACCTGGACACAGAGTACGGCGGCAATTCCGAAATCCTGACCCTCTCCACCTGCATGGGCGGCGACCAGCGCCTGACCGTCCACGCCATCTGCGTGGAGCATGTACCAAATTGAAAGCCGGTGTACCGCAATTCACGGTACACCGGCTTTCTTCCTTGTGATTATCCCCTTTTATAAGCACGACAGCAGTGACTACCGAAATCGTTGTCATCCCGAGGGAGCCGAAGGCGAGTCGAGGGATCTTGACCGTGCTGGTGCGAAGGGACGCAGGCAGATCCTTCGACTTCGCTCAGGATGACAGCGGTTTTTCGTTGTTATTACGATCATGCTTCGTAAAAGGGACAACCGCAACCTTCCTTTACACAATACACCCGACCCGCATATCGCACACGCAGGATTATTTGTTCAGATAGTTTTCCAGCTCTTTGCGATTGCTGACCGCCACCTTCTGATAAATGTTGGACAGGTGGAATTTCACGGTATTGACGGAGATGTGCATAGAATCGGCAATCTCCTGATTGCTTTTGCCCCTGGCGGCCATCATGGCCATGGAAAACTCGTAGGGGGACAGGCGGTCCGTCACCTTGTTGACGGAATCCGGGTTGTGAATCTTCATCCAGCCCCGGGAGAAGGCCATGACCTTTTCCGCAATCCGGCTGTACTCCTCGGGCTGAGCGTCCCGAATGTACTTTTCAATCTGCCCCTGCAGCAGCCCATGGTGCTCCACAAAGGGCTGAATGTAATCTTCCTTCTGGGCAATTTGCCAGGCCCGGTGGAAAAACTCCGCCGCCAAACCGGCGTCATGCAGGTTGGTCGCCACCATGGAGCCCACCAGATTCAGATACACGCACACCGAAGGAAACCGCCCCGCCGCCATCATCAGCGCCGACCTGGCGATACCCAGCGCCTCCTGATACCGCTTCTGCAAATACAGCGCGTGGGCGATGGCGTACAACAGATACAGCCTCGTTCCCTCGGGCAGCAGGGCGGTGTGTTCTTCCCGTACAGGTTCAATTTCCCCGTCCGCATGAAAAAATACATCCAGCAGATAGCGCAGCGCGTCATAAATCGCAGCCATCTGCCCATCCTCGGGCTGCTGCGCCGCCTGGGTCAGGGCGGCAAAATCCGCCCGAACCAGCTCCGCGTTGCCCAAACCCACATTGGCCATGCTGTGCAAAAGCAGCGCGGAAGCGCGAATCTCCGGGCAGGAGCTATTCAGAAAGCGCTGGCTCTCCCGCGCCGCATCCTCGTACCTGCCCTGAAAATAATGATGGGCTGCCAAAGCAACCGCCCGTTCTTCTTCATCCGAAAGCAACCCGATCATGGCTCCCGCCGGGATGCCGGTAAAGGGCTGCCAGATGGGCATAAAGGTCTTTTCTATCCGATTCATTTTCTCTTCCTCTCTGCGTTTGACCACGGAAGTTTCTTTTATAAACAGTTTAACACGTCCTGACGGTGGTGTCAAGGAACCTGTCCCCGCCGCAAAGCGCAGCCTTCGGGGGCAAAACAGAAGCAGCACCGACTTCGCAGAACTCTGTTAATACCATTTTGATACAAAAAATCAGCGAACTTCATGGGAAGCAGAGAATACGCCTCTGTTTTGCCCAGGAAATCCGCCTTGTATCCGCATACAGGACCGCTGGAAAATGAAACTTAAGCGAGTGGGAATCATCACGTTAAATTCAAAAGCCGTTGCAATGCAACGGCTTTTGCTTTTCCTGTTCGCCAAATGATAACGGTTTGCTAGTATTCGCCTTTAACAGGTTTTCTTAATCTTTGTTTTCTATTGGGAAGCGATACAGCGTTATTTCAAATTCGCAATATCCACAAAGGCGCCGGTGTCGGAAGAGCCGACCAGCGCGGCATACTTGGCCAGGGCAGGCAGGCGGGGTTTGATGAGAGGCTGCCAGCCCTGCTTCCGCCGTTCCAGTTCTTCCTCGCTGACCTCCAGAGTCAGGCTGCGGTTGGGGATATCAATTTCAATCCAATCCCCATCCTGCACAAATGCAATGGGGCCGCTGCTGACAGCTTCGGGTGAAATGTGGCCAATGCAGGGGCCGTGCGTGGCGCCGGAGAAACGGCCATCGGTGACCAGCGCCACATCCAGATCCATCTTCCTTCCCATAATCAAAGAGGTGGTGGAGAGCATTTCCCGCATACCGGGACCGCCCTTGGGGCCTTCGTAGCGGATGACGATGACTGTCCCCTTTTCGATTGTTCCGCCGCTGATGGCGGCATCCGCCTCCTCCATGGAGTTGAAGCACCGGGCCTTGCCCCGGAAGTGATACATTTTTTCGTTGACGCCGGACTGCTTGACCACGGCGCCTTTGGGCGCCAGATTGCCGTAAAGCACCGCAATGCCGCCTTCCGGCTTCTGGGGGTTGTCCAGCGTTTTCAGCACATCTCCCGGATTCACCTCAACGTTCTCCAGCATTTCTTCCACAGTTTTGCCACTGACTGTCATACTGTCCTCATGGAGGGCGTACCGGATCGTCTTCATAACCGCCGGAATGCCGCCAGCGTTATCCAAAGAGGCAATGGGATATTTGCCGGAGGGCTGCAGATTGCACACGAACGGCACGTTGCGGGAAATGGCATCGAAGTCATTGAGACTCAGCTCCACCCCGGCTTCGTGGGCAATTGCCAGCAGGTGCAGCACCAGATTGGTAGACGATCCGGTAGCCATAGCGCCGGCAACGCCGTTGAGCAGGGTTTCCCGGGTGAGAATCATCCGGGGCGTGATCCCTTTTTCCAGCAATTCCATAACCTTCCGGCCGGAATCCTTGGCAATGCGGCGGCGCTTCAGGGACGCTGCCGGGGCCGTGCCGCCGCCGGGCAGCGCCATGCCCAGCACCTCCGTCAGCATGCTCATGGAATTTGCCGTGCCCAGATGGGCGCAGCTGCCGACAGTAGGCAGCGCAGCCATTTCCGCCGCCTTCATTTTTTCCACGGTGGTGATACCCGCTTCCACCCGGCCGGGGTACTCCCGCAGCTCACTGGAGCAGAACAGAGGGTTGCCCTCCACAAAGCCAGGAAGCATCGGTCCTCCGGTGACAATCACCGTGGGAATATTCACCCGGGCTGCCGCCATAATCATACCGGGAATGATCTTATCACAACCTGCCAGAAGCACCATGGCGTCAAAGTGATGGGCTTCCACCACCATTTCCACGGAGTCCGCAATAAGATCCCGGCTGGCAAGGGGGTAACGCATACCGTCATGTCCCTGACACAGGCCGTCACAGATTGCAATTGTCTCGGACAGCCGCGGAATGCCGCCAGCTTCACTGATACCCTGCTTTACCGCCTCTGCCAGTTCCCGCATGTGCATATGACCGGGGACCATCTCGGAAAAGGAACCGATCACCGCCACAAACGGCTTCTTTAAGTCCTCTTCGTCCATACCGGTGGCGTAGAGCAATGCCCGTTCTCCGGACTTGCCAAGACCGTTGGTGAGAATGCTGCTGCGGTACTTGGGATCCTTCAGTGCAAATTCTTTTTCGTAGTCCATCATTGAGGTGCTCCTTTATGTTACTGATCAAAGTCTTTTTCGTATTATACTGCCGGCGGTATAACGGGGGTACATCTACACAACCGCGGCGCCCACGGAGAAAGTGACCCATTGACCGGGCTCCGCATAGACCACGCGGCCATAAATGCCCTGCCGCCAATCTCTCATTGAGGTGCGGCTCAAAGCTGCCGCCATCCATGGCAATGCGCATGCCGTTGGGAAGGTAGATGATAAAGCTGCTGTGGTATGTGGTGCGTGCACGATACCCAAGGTCTACTGACAGAATATCATAGTCTGTCGTAAAATGGAAGTGAAATAAAATAATCACTCTTTAAGTTTTTCTAAAATATCTCATCTTTTTCGGGGAAGAAGCTGGAAAAATACCAAAGGATACGCTATCATATATCCATAAGGCTGGAGGTGGTTTTATGAATCTTCGGGAGCTGGAATACATCGTAACATTGGCAGAAGAAAAAAGCCTGACCAAGGCGGCAGATCGCTTATTTATTACGCCTTCTGCACTGACCCAGCAAGTGCTTCGGCTGGAAAAAGAACTGCATACTCCCCTGTTTCTGCGCTCCAGAAATGGATGGCAGACTACCCAAGCGGGAGAGATCTATCTGCAGGCGGCAAAAAAGATGCTTTTTATGAAGCAGGATACCTACAAACAGATTCAGGATCTTACAACGCGCAAAGCCTACAGCGTAACCATCGGATTTCCTCCGGAGCGCGGCTCCGCCATGTTCTCTGCCATCTACCCTGTTTTCCGAGAAAAATATCCCGACATCACCATTCATCTACGGGAAACCAGTGTCCTTTCCCAGCAGGATCTGGTTGCCTCCGGCCAGCTGGATCTGGGCTTTATGACCCTGGCCGATTCTCAGAAAACCCAGGACGAATACATCACGCTTCAAAAAGAGGAAATTCTCATCGCTGTACCGGACACTTATCCCGATGAACTTCTGATGGCCGCACCCCCTCAGAAGGACTCCCCTTATCCAGTCATTTCCCTGAAAAAGCTGAAAAATGAACCCTTTGCCATGATGAGCGGAACGTCCACGCTGCGTGGTATCCAGGAGGAGATATTCCGCCGGAACCAGATTCAGCCCATTGTGAGCTTTGAAACCGCCAGAGCAAAAACCATCTTTGAAATGATCTCTTACAATCTCTGCTGTGCCCTGGTCTGCGAATACCATGTACTTTCCCAGAAATCCCGGAAGGCAAAGATTTTCGCCATGCCGGATCATCCCTACTGGGAAATCGCTGCATGCTACCGAAAGGGCAAATACCTGTCAGAAGCCGAAAAATATCTGATTCAGCTTGTGAAACAGTATTGCATTGGCGCTCTGAATCAGGAGAAAACGCATTCGCCAAACGAGCTGTAACAGCACAGAATCAGACAACCTCTGCATTTTGTATGGGTGTAGTGTCCCTGGTGCTGGCAATCGCACTGTTTCTTCCCAAATACCGGCAAATGGCATCCTGACACAAGACGCCGCCGCCCCATTCCGGGCGGCGGCGTCTTGTTATTGATCCCGGGGCAGCCGGATACAGAACGTGGTTCCCTGCCCCACCTGGCTCTCCACCTGGATTTCACCGCCGCTCAGCTCCAGAATCCGGTGAACCAGCGACAGTCCCAACCCGTTTCCGGCGGAGGAATGGGCGGTATCCTCCTGAAAGAATTTGTCGAAAATGTGCCCGATGTGCTCCGGATCGATGCCAATTCCCTCATCCCGTATCCATACGGTGATGTGGGACTTTTCATTTCGCGCGGAAATGTGGATCGTACCGCCTTCGTGACTGAATTTCACGGCATTGCCAATGAGATTCATCCAGACATGGTCCATCATCTCCATATTGTTGCGGTAAGGAAGGTCCGGCATATCCAGATCAAACAAAATATGTTTGGCAGACCACTGACTTTCCAGCCGGAGAATGCAGGTTCGGATCTGCTCATCCAGATCGTATTCCGTCTGGCCGGTAATCAGCTTCTGGTTTTCGTATTTGGCAATGAGCAGCACGGAGCTGGCCAGGTTGGACAGCCGTTCCGATTCCTCCGCAATGAATTCCAGATACTCCTCCTGCTGCCGCTGGGTCAGATTACCGCTGCGCAGCCGCCGGGCAAAGCCCCGGATGGAAACAATGGGTGTTTTGAATTCATGGGAAAAGGTGTTAATAAAATCATTGCGCATCAGTTCCGTGCTGCCCAGCTCCGCTGTCATCTGGTTGAAGCTGTGCAGCAGGACGCCGATATCTCCTTCCCCCTCTTCCGACACCCGCACGGAAAAGTCCCCTTTGGAAATGGATTTTGTGGCCTCCACCATGTCCTGAATGGGCTTTGCCGAGTGCAGGCTGATGGCAGAGGAAATGGGCATCGCTGCCAGCGTGGCAATCACCATGGGAATGTATGGCGCCAGCACATGGCCCGCCGGAAACAGATTCCGGGACAATGGAATCCAGACAAACATGGTCACAACAATGGAGAGCATGTTCGTTATAATCACGCAGAGGATAAACCGCCATCTTGTGGAATGAATCAGTTTTTTCAGCATAGCCGCACCGCCTTATATCCCAGCCCCCGCACGGTGAGGATTTCAAAGTCGGGATTTGTCCGGAAGCGCTCCCGCAGGCGGTTTATGTGGACCACCACGGTATGTTCGTCGCTGTCGGAATCCAGATCCCAGATTTCGTCCATCAGCTGCCGCCGGGTGAAGGTTTTGTTGGGGTTGGACAGCAGCTTATAAAGCAGCAGAAATTCCTTTTTGGGAAGCTCCACAGCTTCTCCCCCACGTTCTACGGAATAATTGTCATAGGTCAGCATGGTAGAGCCAACGGTCAGCTTCCGTTCGGTGATGGCCTGTGCCCGGCGCAGCAGGGCGGCAATCCGCAGCAGCATTTCTTCCTCATCCACAGGCTTTACCATGTAATCATCCGCCCCCAGACGCAGCCCCTGCTTCTTATCCGGCAGTGCCTGCTTCGCCGTGACGATCAATACCGGCAGATCGTAGCCACTTGCCCGGAGCTGACGCAGAAGCTCAAATCCGTCCATTTTCGGCATCATCACATCCAGAATCATCAGATCGATGTGCCGGTGTTCCAGAACATCCAGCGCCTCCAGCCCATTGGAGGAGGTGATCGGTTCATACCCCGCGTCCAGAAGAACGTCCTCCGTCAGCCGCCGGGTTCCCCGGTCGTCCTCAACCACAAGAATACGAAACATGCCATGCACCGCCATTCTATAAATTCATGACACCAGCGTATCACCCTATGCTGATAAACAATTGAAAAGGAATTAAACAATTTGTAAATTTCCTGAAAAGCAGCAAAAAGTTTACCGGAAGTTGATCTTCCGTGAGGGAAAGTTGATAATCCTCCGCTATAATGCCGCTGATGCTAATTCCAAGACAGGAGGAACACTATGATAACGGTTAATCATCTGACCAAGTACTACGGTGACCACCTTGCCGTGGACGATATCTCCTTCGAAATTACCGAGGGGCACGTCTACGGTTTTCTGGGTCCCAACGGTGCAGGAAAATCCACCACCATGAACATCATGACCGGCTGTCTGTCCGCCTCATCCGGCAGTGTACAGATTGACGGACATGATATCTTCGAGGAGCCGAACCAGGCAAAGCGGCTGATTGGCTACCTGCCGGAGCACCCGCCGCTGTACATGAACGAGTCCCCGCTGGAATACCTGAAGTTCGTGGGCGAAGCCAAGGGCCTGCGTGGCAGCCAGCTGAAAGCGCAGGTGGAAGAGGTTATTCAGAAAACCGGTATTTCCGACGTGCGGGACCGCCGGATTTCCGCGTTATCCAAGGGCTATAAGCAGCGTGTTGGCATTGCCCAGGCGCTGCTGGGAAACCCCAAGGTCATTATTCTGGACGAGCCTACCGTAGGTCTGGATCCCATTCAGATCATTGAGATCCGGGATCTGGTCAAACACCTGGGCAAAACCCACACCGTCATTTTCAGCTCCCACATTCTCTCTGAGGTGCAGGCCATCTGCGACCGGATCATAATGATCGCCAAGGGCAAGCTGGTCGCCTTCGGAGAACCGGAGGAACTGCAGCGGCAACTGCTTTCCGCCGGGGAAATCCTGCTGACCACCGACGCGCCGGTGGCAGACGTGAAGCAAACCCTCTCCGAGCTGCCCCACATCACCGGTCTGGAATTCGTCCAGGGGGAGACGGGCCTGACCACGGTACACATCCAGACAGACAGCAGCGACATGAACGCCATCTCCCGCAGCGTGTCCCAGTGCTTTGCCCGGAAGGATCTGGCCATCTATGAAATGTCTCAAAAGAAGGGCAGTCTGGAGGACGTGTTCCTGGAGCTGTCCGAAACAAAAGAACAGGAGGAGAACCCATGATTGCCGTTTTGAAGCATGAGCTTCGGCTGTACTTCCAGTCCCTGACCGCCTATGTTTTTGGCGCATTCCTGCTGGTCGCCGTGGGCATCGGCGCCATGCTGTACAATTTGCAGGCAGCCGTGAGCAACTTTGAATTTGTCCTCAGCTTTTCCAGCCTTGTATTTGCGGTCATCGTACCCATTGCGACCATGCGGGTCATCGCGGAGGAGCGCAAGCAGAAAACGGATCAGCTGCTGTACTCCCTGCCCCTATCCACCACCCAGGTGGTTCTGGGCAAGTTTCTGGCACTGCTGCTGGTATACATGATCCCGCTGTGCATCATCGCCTTCTATCCGCTGATTTTCTCCCAATACGGCGATGTGTACCTGCTGACCTCCTATGGTTCTCTGGCCGCATTCTTTCTGATGGGTGCGGCGCTGCTGGCGGTGGGAATGTTCATTTCCTCTCTGACGGACAATCAGGGCTTTGCCGCTGGTATCGGCATCGCAGTGATTGCGCTGAATTATTTCAGCGTCAGTCTGGCGGAATATGTGTCCGCCACCGCCATGGGCAGCGCCATTGCCCTGTTCGTCCTGGCCGCCGCTCTTGGGTGGCTGATCCGGAATCTCACCGGAAACGAAAACGTAGGCTACGGCACCGGCCTTGTCCTGATGGCAATTACCACGGTGATGTATCTGGTGGACGATTCCAAGTTTGAAGGACTTCTGCCGGATATTATGAAAAAACTGAGCCTGTTTGACCGGCTGGACACCTTTGTAAACGGCGTGTTTGATCTGACGGCTGTGGTATATTTCCTGTCCGTTACCGTATTTTTCCTGTTCCTGTCGGTACAGTCCCTTGAGAAACGGAGGTACAACTGATGAAAGATGCGAATTCCCGGCGGGCTGTTTCCAGCCGCCAGGCGTTGAAGGGAGGCTCCTATTCCCTGGCGGTCACGGCAGTCGTACTGGCCATCCTGATCGTGGTGAATGTGTTCGTCTCTGCCCTGCCTTCTGCGCTGACCAAATTCGATATCAGCTCCAGCAAGCTGTATTCCATTACCAGCAACACCAAGGCTGTTGTCAACAATTTACAGCAGGATGTGACCATCTACTGGGTGGTGCAGGCGGACAAGGAAGATGCCGTCATTGAAAACCTGCTGAGCAAGTATGAGAGCCTGTCCAGTCATATTGACGTGGTGAAGAAGAATCCTGACGTTTTCCCCACCTTTACCGAGCAGTACACCGACGAGCAGGTGCCCAACAACTCCCTCATTGTGGAGTCCGGCGAACGCAGCCGCTTCGTAAGCTATAACGACATTTATCTGGTGGATGCCAATATGTACTCCTATTCCTACAATACCTCCTTCGACGGCGAAGGCGCCATCACCTCGGCCATCGACTATGTAGTGACGGAGGATCTGCCCCAGCTGTTTGTTCTGGAGGGTCACGGCGAGTCAGAGCTTCCAGAAACCTTTGCCGGTACCGTGGAGAAGGAAAACATTGAGGTCGTTTCTCTGTCCCTGCTGACTGTGGACGCAATTCCGGAGGAAGCGGACTGCATTGCCATTTACGCGCCTCAAAGCGACATTTCCCAGGAGGAAGCGAAAATGCTCATGGATTACGCAGACAACGGCGGCAAGCTGCTGGTCATTGCAGGCCCGGTGGAGGGTGCTGAGCTGACCAACCTGCACAGCGTTCTTGCCCATTACGGTGTGGAGGTAACCGAGGGTATCGTGGTGGAAGGTGACCGCAGCTATTACGCCTTCGGCTATCCCTATGTCCTGATGCCCAGCATGGAAAGTTCCGATATCACCGATTCTCTCATTGATGCACACTATTATCCCATTTTCCCCATTGCCCAGGGCTTAAGCGTAGGCTACAGCAGCAATGCGGAGGTGACGGAGCTGCTGCGTACTTCCGACCTCTCCTTCAGCAAGGTCGCCGGCTTTGAGCTGGACACCTATGAAATGGAGGATGGAGACATTGCAGGTCCCTTCACTGTGGGCGTTTCCATCACGACGGAAGGAGACGGACAGATTGTGTGGTTCTCCGCCTCCAATTTCCTCAACGATATGTACAACGCCTATTCCTCTGGCGCCAACGTGGATCTGGCAATGAACGCTCTGTCTTCTCTGGTGGGAGAGCGGGATGCCATCGCCATTCGCAGCAAATCTCTGAACTATAACTATCTGACCATCAGCGCTTCCACCGCTTCCACCCTGAAAACGCTGATGATCGGCGTATTCCCCCTGGCCTACCTGGGGATCGGTATTTTCGTAATTCTGAGGAAACGGAGGGTGCAGCATGAAGCGGTATAAAAAATTAGGCATTCTGCTTACGGTGCTGGTCATTGCCTGCATCGCCACCCTGGCCCTGTTCCAGTATGAGCAGAAGCAGGAGCAGATCAAAAACAGCGACGAAGTGATTCTGGAAATTCCCAGCGATACGGTAACCGCCCTGTCCTGGGAATACGCAGAGGAAGAGGGTCTTGCCTTCCATAAAGGCGACAACGGCTGGCTGTATGACGAGGATGAAGCCTTCCCGGTCAGCGAGGACAAGGTCATGGAGATCCTGTCCCACTTTGAAGCCTTTGGCGTGCGCTTTGTCATCGAGGATGTGGAGGATTACAGCCAGTACGGTCTGGACAGGCCGGAATGCACCCTGCACATCTCCACCGGGGATGCTGCCTATACCATCAAACTGGGCGATTTCAGCAAGATGGACGAGCAGCGCTATGTGGACATCGGCGACGGCAATGTGTATCTGGTCAGCGAGGATCCCATGGACTATGTGGACTCCGCTCTTTCCAGCATGATTGCCAACGACGATACCCCCGGCTTTGAAAATGTGGTGGATATCCGCTTTACCGGCAAGGAAAACTACACCATTAACCGGATTGAGGACAGCGGCTACTCCTATAACGACGCAGATGTTTATTTTGTTCAGCGCAACGGAAAATATCTGCCTCTGGATAAGTCCGCTGTGACCAAGTACCTGAATACCATCACCTCCCTGGATCTTCTGAACTATGTGACCTATAACGCCACGGAGGAAGAACTGGCTGCCTGCGGTCTGGACGATCCCGAGCTGTCCATCACCGTGAACTACACCTACACGGATGAAGAATCCGAGGAGGAAGCGCAGATTGCCGGAGTCTGTGTCGTCCACATCAGCCGGAATCCCGAGGAGCTGAAGGCCGCAGAGGAAGCGGAAGAAAAGGGCGAAAATGCAGAGGATGTGTCCATGTACGTCCGCATCGGCGACTCTCAGATTGTATATGAGCTGGATGCCGTGGATTATGGGATTCTTTCCGATGCTTCCTATGACGACCTGCGGCACAAGGAAGTATTCTGGGCGGACTTTGCGGAGGTATACCAGATCGACATCACACTGGAAGATACGAAGCATACCCTGGTTTCTGAGCGGAACGAGGACGAAGAACGGGTCTGGCAGTTCGCTGAGGATGCAGAACCCGAAGCCACAGAGGAAACCGTGGAACCCACCGGCGAAACCGGTGAAACGGAGGAATCCGAGGAGGATGCTCTGGATCTGGAGGACTTTAAGGATACCCTGAAAGCCCTCAGCGCCGAAAGCTTCACCACAGAGGCTCCCACCGGCAAAGAGGAGATCCGCTTGACCCTCTATCTGGAAAATGAGAACTTCCCCCAGGTGGAGATCGTCCTGTACCGCCGGGACGGCACCAACTGCCTTGCTGTCGTGGATGGCGCAAGCGTATCCCTGGTTCCCCGATCCTCCGTTATGGAGCTTGTGGAAGCCGTTCAGGCCTTCGTGCTGCGCTGATACCAGTCCTATCCGGCGACACTGTGCCCTTTGACTGTCAGCTGCGTGCACGACGATCATGGGGGATGTTCCGAACCGCCCCACACGGTTATAAAAAATAGAATACTGTTTGAACTAGACCTCAAAGGCTTCGCCCTTTGAGGTCTTTTTTTCAGTCAAAATCCGAACGCCCTGAAAACGAAGGCCATCCATGAAATTGGGTTTCATGTACTTTTTCACATTCCGCCAAAGACCGACGAAATATTTTTGCTTTGGCTATCTTTTCTGCACGCTGCCGCGTTATACTAAGTGAAAGCGCTTTTCCATTCCAGGAGAGGAGGAAACACATGGATGCGGATTTCCTGCTTCTGCACAGGATGCAAAATGGTGATGATCAGGCCATTGATACGTTCGTGCAGAAATACTATCCCATGATTCTGCGTTACTGTCGCTTACATATCAAACATACCGGCTTCGCGGAAGATCTGACCCAGGAAACCTTCGCCCGGTTTTTCCGCAATTTCCCTCAATATCAGCATTATGGGAAGGCTGCCAATTATCTGTATGTGATTGCAGGCAACCTTTGCCGGGACGATTACAGGAGGCCGGAGGAACTGCCCATGGCAGAACTGCCGGAGCAGCCCGTGTGCCAGATGGAAGCCCTGGATTTGCGCATGGATGTCCATCTGGCCCTGAAGCAGCTTCCGCCGGAATTGCGGGAGGTGACCATTCTGTATTTCTTTCAGGATATCAAGCAAAAAGAAATTGCCCGAATTCTGGGCATCAGCCTGCCGCTGGTAAAGTACCGGATCCGGCGGGCCAAGGAACAATTGGAGCTTCTTTTGGGAAAGGAGGATCAACCGTGAAAAAGTATTTTCGCTTTGAGGATTCTGTGGATGCGTCAAAAATTCAGGAAGCCATTGCCGTTTCCCGGGCGGCGTTTCTTGCCGGGGAATCAGAACGGACCGTGTCCTATCTGGAATTTCTGTATCAGCAGAGTAAATACATCAAAAAACGTTGGTGGCTGATTCAGGGCGTGCTGCTTGCCTGCGCCGTTTTTCTGCTGTACAACGCCGATGCCGACTTTTCCGTACGCCGCATTCTGGGACTTACCGCGCCCCTGTTCGTGATCCTGATTGTCCCGGAAATCTGGAAAAACCGGAGTTTCGATGCGCTGGAGGTGGAATGCACCACCTATTATCCCCTTCGCTCCCTCTACGCCGCCCGGCTGACCCTCTTTGCCGGGGTGGATGTGGCGCTGCTGTCGGCGTTTTTTGCCGGAACTTCCTGCGTTGCCAGAATTCCGCTCTGGGAAATGCTCACCCAGTTTCTGCTTCCTTTCAATGTGACCTGCTGCATCTGCTTCCGAACCCTGTATAGCAAGCGGATCCAATCCGAGTCCCTTTCCCTGCTTTTGTGCGCCCTCTGGACTGCGCTGTGGTCCCTGGTCATTCTCGATGATGCTGTTTACCATGCCATTTCCATTCCCGTATGGGCCCTGGCACTGGGGACATCGCTCCTCTACATGGGATACGTCCTCAGCCGCGGACAGAAGCAATGGCAGAACATTTTGGAGGTAAAACCCTTATGGATCTGAAAGTAACCAATTTAACCCGGGAATTTGACGGCTTCAAAGCCGTTGACCGGGTCAACTACGATTTTCGCTGCGGTGTCTATGGTCTGCTTGGCGTCAACGGCGCGGGTAAGACAACCCTGATGCGGATGCTGACCACTCTGCTGAAGCCCACGTCCGGTGAAATTACCTGGAACGGCGAGGATATTTTTGCCATGGAGGGCAGATACCGGAAGCTGTTGGGATATCTGCCCCAGGATTTTGGGTATTATCCTGACTTTTCCATATACGACTATCTGATGTACATCGCCACCCTCAAGGGCATCCGTCCTGCTGTTGCGAAGCAACGGGTAAAGGAACTTCTGAAACAGGTGGGTCTTGCGAAAGCGCAAGGCAAGAAAATGAAAACCCTGTCCGGCGGCATGAAGCGCCGGGCAGGCATTGCCCAGGCCATGCTGAACAACCCGAGCATTCTGATTCTGGACGAGCCTACCGCCGGGCTGGATCCCAGTGAGCGGATCCGCTTCCGCAACCTGATCAGTGAGCTGTCAGAGGATCGTATCGTGCTGCTGTCAACCCATATTGTCTCGGATATCGAGTACATTGCAGGTGAAATTCTGCTGATGAAGGACGGCTGCCTTGCCATTTCCGGCACGGCTGAGGAACTCATTGACTCCATGCCGGAGACAGTTTGGAGCTGTACTGTGCCAAAGAGCAAGATCGATGCCTGCCTAAAGGCATTCAAAGTTGCCAACGTGAAAACTGTTCCCGGCGGTGCGGAGCTGCGGATTGTGTCCGCGAAACGGCCCACGGTAGACGCCGTACCCACAGAGCCCACGCTGGAAGATGTATTCCTGTATTACTTTGGAGAAAGGACCGGGGCAGACGATGGTACGGTATGAACTGAAGAAGATTTTTGGCAGCTTCAGCAGCAAACTGGCGCTGCTTTTCCTGGCGGGGCTGGTTTTTTTCAGCATCTGGATGGCAGTCAGCGGTGTGGAATGGATCAATGAACGCGGGGATGCGGAAACCGGTTTGGCGGCTGTCTCCAAACTGCAAAATGCCCGGCACGAATGGGCGGGTATGCTGGATGAGGATCGGCTGGAAGCCATAATCCGTGAGAACCAGCGCCTGTGCGCCACACCGGAAGCCCAGTCCCGGGACTACAACCAAAACGACATTGCCTACGGCTGGAAACAGGGAATCCGTCCGGTTCTGGATATGATGAACTACGCCTATGCCAGCGATTTTCAGGAATTCGACTGGTACTGCAATGAACGTATCACCCCTGAACAGGCCGTGGACTTCTACGCAAACCGTACCCGTCTGATGAAGCAATGGCTGTATGACGAAACCGGCTCCGCCTATCACCTGTTCACGGAAAAAGAGCGAAATTATCTGGTGGAACAGTATGCGTCTCTGGAAACGCCATTTTACTATGACTATTCGGAAGGCTGGACGCAGCTTTTGTACAATTCTCCCTTTGTCATCATGACATTTGCCCTGATTCTGGGATATCTGGCTGCCGGGATTTTCGCCGGTGAATTCCGGTGGAAGTCGGACACGGTGCTGTTCAGTACCCTTTATGGCAGAGACAGGGCCATTTCTGCAAAGATAAAGGCAGGCTTTCTGCTGGTGACTGCGCTGTACTGGATCGCCGTTTTGCTCTATAGCCTGATTACCCTGAACTGTCTTGGCTTTTCGGGATGGAACTGTCCGCTGCAAACAGACTTATGGAAAAGCTTCTATCATCTGAAATTGTGGCAGGCATGGGTACTGGTTGCCGTAGGCGGTTACATCGGCAATCTTTTCTTTGCCTTCCTGACCATGTGGGTGTCTGCAAAGACGCGCTCTTCCATGTTTGCGGCTACCGTCCCTTTCCTGCTGCTTTTCCTTCCCAGTTTTCTGGACAACCTGAACAACGACCATATCAGCAAAATTCTGGGGCTTTTCCCCAATCAGCTTTTGGAAATTTATCAGGCTCTGCGGTATTTCTATGTGTACGACCTGGGGTTCACCGTCACGGATGCCATGCACATGCTTCCTGTGGTATATGGGCTTCTGACGTTGCTGCTGGTGCCTGTGATGTACCGGGAATACCAAAGAAAGCGTGTTTGAACACTGCTGTGTTGGGATGAAGCATCCTGCGGCGTTCCGCCGGTCCGGATTTCGGCCTGTGGAGCGCCGCCAAACGCAAAAACCGGAGGGTAACCCGAAAAAAAGAGAGCGAACAGACTTTCCTTTGTCCGTTCGCTCTCTATTCTTTTTTCAATTTCCGGGAAACAGCAATCACCGCCACAGGGAGGCGCAGTCATAGACAATCTGCTCCATTTCCCCCATGTGCCTGAGCATATCCTTTGCCAGGGCGATCTGGCAGCGGGTGCGAACCAAGTTATGTTCGGGACTCAGAATCTTAAAGTACCGATCCCCATCCAGATAGTCCGCCAGGAACCGGGTGGCAAGCTCTGCTGTCAGAACGAAGCAGCTCATGGCCAGGGTCTGAACCTCCGTGTCCGTCATGGTTTTTGCGGTCATGGACAAAAAGCCCTCCGCAAACGCCCGGAATACCTCCAGATTCACGCCTACCCTGTCATAATCCGGACAATCCTCCTCCACTTTGTTGGCGGCGAACCGGATGGCGTCGCCAAAATCGTGTCCGATGAGTCCAGGCATCACCGTATCCAAGTCGATGACGATCATGGCCTCGTTGTCCTCCGGGGAGAACAGCACATTGTTGATCTTGGTGTCGTTATGGGTAACCCGCAGGGGCAGCTTGCCTTCGTTATAAAGATCCGTCAGGCAGCAGGCCTTATCCTGCACGGAAAGCAGGAAGTCGATTTCCTCCCGAACCTGGGACGCCCGTCCGGCTAGATCCGCCTCCACGGAGCGCAGGAAGGTTTCATAACGCTGGCGGGTATTGTGGAAGCCGGGGATGGTTTCCGTCAGTTCGCTGATGTCAAAATCCGCCAGATCCATCTGAAATTCGCCGAAAGCCTTGCCGGCATTGCGCACCACATGCAGATCCGTCACCGTATTATAGGTAACGGAGGGAACGAAGTTGGTCATCCGCCAGAAGTTGTCGCCGTCCACAACGTAGGTTTTCCGGTCGGCGGTGTGGTGGAAATGCAGCGCCAGCTTTCCCGGCTTCTTGGCACGAATGTGCTCAGTGACCTTGTCGATGTTGTCCATCAGGCCCACCGGATTGCGGAAGGCGTAGGTATTGACGTTCTGCACCAGGAAGGATTTCGGGCTTCCGTCCGGCAAACGGAAATTGACTTTATAGGTATGGTTTACGTTTCCCATCTGAATGGTCTCGTACCCCAGGTATTCATAATCAATGCGGAAAGCTCTGCTGACTTCCAGCAGCTTCTCATACAGCTCCATATGTGTCTCCTCTCTATGGGTCGGTATTGGAATCACGCCGGATTAGTGTACACGATAAATGGGGTTTTGTCAACCAAAACCACAAAAAACGGCAATTCTTCCAATTTCTGATTCCCTTATTCCGCCTGTTCCGGGAACAGTCGGGCGATGGCGGCCCGCGCCGCGTCCTGCTCTGCGCGTTTCTTGCTGCTGCCGCTTCCGCAGCCCACCACGGCACCGTTGAGGGAAACCTCCACATCGAACTTCTTGTCATGATCCGGGCCGGACTGTCCCACCAGCGTGTAGGACAGCACCTGATTCTTTTTCTGCTGCACCATCTCCTGAAGCCGTGTCTTGTAATCCGCATTGTGCAGCTTGGTCACCGGAACCTCTACGAAAATATATTTGCGCACGATCAGCAGCGCAGCCTCAATGCCGCCATCCAGGAAACAGGCGGCGATCACCGATTCCATGGCGTCCGCCAGAATGGAGCTGCGGGTTCTGCCGCCGCCCTGTTCCTCGCCGTGGCCAAGCAGCAGATGGCTGCCGATGCCGATACGCTCCGCCGCTGCCGCCAGAGTCTGCTCACAGACCATATCCGCCCGCATCCGGGTCAGCTCGCCCTCGGGACGGTTGGGGAAATTCCGGTACAGGTATTCCGCCACCAGCATTCCCAGCACACTATCCCCCAAAAACTCCAGCCGCTCGTTGCTGAGCAGGCTGTTGTGCCAGCGTTCATTGGCATAGGAGGAATGGGTCAGGGCATTCTGCAGCAGGGAGATATTGTGAAACCGGTAGCCGATGACCGCTTCCAGATCCTTAAGCATCGGCTTCACTTCCCTTCAGCGCTGCCAGCGTCTGCTCCAGCTGATGCGTGAAGTCTCCCTCCGCCGCCGTCATGGCCTGCTTGACCGCGTTGCGGAAAGCCAGCGCGTCCGAAGAACCGTGGGCCTTGATCACCGGCTTTTTCACGCCCAGGAACTGGGTTCCGCCGATTTCCCGGTAGTCCAGCAGTTTTGTCAGATCCTTCACACCGGAACGGCACAGCAGGTATCCCAGTTTGGAGCCAAGGTTCTTTTTGAACATCCGCTTGAGCATACTGCCCATAAACATGGCGGTACCCTCAATGGACTTGAGCAGCACATTGCCGCTGAAACCGTCGCAGACCACCACATCCACCGCGCCCAGAGGCACATCCCGGGCTTCCACGTTGCCGGTGAAATTCAAAAGTCCCCGATCCCCTGCGTCCTTCAGCAGGGCGTAAGCATCCTTTTGCAGCGGGGTGCCCTTAGAGTCCTCGGTGCCGATGTTCAGCAGTCCCACTCTGGGGTTTTCCACGCCCAGCGTGTACTGGGAATACGCAGAGGCCACCAGACCGAACTGGAGCAGAAACTCCGGAGTGCATTCCGCGTTGGCACCGCAGTCGCAGATAATGACCTTGGTGCCTGCCTTGGTGGGCATGGCCGGCGCCATGGACGCCCGGCGAATGCCCCGGACACGCTTGACCAGCAGCGTCGCACCGGTGAGCAGGGCGCCGGTGGAACCGGCGGACACAAAGGCGTCGCCCTTCCCCTCCGCCAGCATCTTCAGGCCGATCACCATGGAGGAATTTTTCCGCTTGTGAAGCACCGTGCCGGGATCGTCGTGCATGTCCACCACATCGTCGGCATGGGCGATTTCAATTCCTTCGGGCAGGTTGTCCAGTCCGTTCTTTTTCAGAACCTCCAGAATGTCCTGCCCCCGGCCTACCAGAACAATTTCCGCACCGTAGGTCTTTACCGCGTCAATGGCGCCCATCACAGGAGCCTGAGGCGCATTGTCACCGCCCATGGCATCCAGAATAATCTTCATCTGTCCACCTCTTTCTGTCAGATGCCCGTTTCCTTCAGAGCGTCGATGATTTCAAGCGCCCGGTTGGAAATGGCAAGGTTTTTTTCCGCCTTTTTCCGAATCCGCTTCTCCAGCGGAGCAATAATGCTGAAATTGATATTCATTGGCTGGAAATTTTCCACGCTCTCATCACTGATGTACAGTCCCAGCGCACCGATGGCGGTGGTTTTTGGGAAATCCGGCAGGGGGCGCCCCTGCACCTTTGCCGCCATGGCCACCGCCGCCAGATAACCGGAGGCCGTGGATTCCACATACCCTTCCACGCCGGTCATCTGCCCGGCAAAGGCTACCAAAGGATTCCGGCGATCGGCGTAATACCGGTCCAGCAGCTTGGGACTTTGCAGGAAGGTATTCTGGTGCATCACGCCGTAGCGGACAAATTCCGCATTTTTCAGGGCAGGAATCATGGAAAATACCCGCTTCTGCTCGCCGAATTTCAGATGGGTCTGGAAGCCCACCAAATTGAACACACTGCCGGCAGCGTTGTCCTGCCGCAGCTGCACCACTGCATAGGGCTCCCTCCCTGTCCGGGGATCCGTCAGACCCACGGGCTTCAGAGGACCGTAGCGCAGGGTATCGATGCCCCGGCGCGCCATGACCTCCACCGGCATACAGCCTTCAAACACATTTTTGTCCTCAAAACCGTGGACCTCCGCCTCTTCCGCCGTGGTCAGTTCCTGCCAGAAGGCTTCGTACTCCTGCTTATCCATGGCGCAGTTGACATAATCCGGAGTTCCCCGGTCATACCGGGACTGCCACCAGGCAAGATCCATATCGATGGACTCCGCCGTCACCAGGGGTGCGGCAGCGTCAAAAAAGTGGAGATACCCGGTTTCCCCGAAGTATTCGCCAATGGCGCGGCTCAAAGCGTCGGAGGTCAGCGGGCCGGTGGCGATGATGACAGGCCCTTCCGGAACCTGGGTTACCTCTTCTTCCACCACGGTGATATTGGGATGGCTGCGGATTTTTTCCGTGACCATCCGGGAAAAGCCGCTGCGGTCCACCGCCAGGCAGCCGCCGGCTTCCACTCGTGTGGCTTCGGCGCAGGCAAGAATCAGGCTGTCTAAACGCCGCAGCTCCTCTTTCAGCAAACCGACAGCGTTTTCCAGCCGGTCGCCCCGGAGGGAATTGGAGCACACCAGCTCCGCAAAATCCGTGCTGTGATGCGCCGGAGTCATTTTTTGGGGCTTCATCTCGTAAAGCAGCACGTCAATGCCACGGTTTGCCAGCTGCCACGCCGCTTCGCAGCCCGCAAGGCCTGCGCCAATGACTTTCACCTGCATGGTTCAGGCCTCCTTTGTCTGTTTCGTCGCTGTTTTTTTCGTCTTTGCCGCAGCCGTCTTTTTCTCGGCGGTTTTTGCGGTGGTTTTTTTCGCGGCCGTTTTCTTTGCGGCGGTCTTTTTCCCCGCTGTCTTTTTGGCGGTGGTCTCCGGCTTCTCCGTCTCCGGCTGTTCCGAGGTCTCCGCCGAAGCGGCTTTCTTCTTGTAGTAGCCCCGCTGATCCTCAGGCAGGAATTTTGAGCAGTTTTCGTTGATGCAGAAGGGCTTCATGCGTCCCTTGCCGGACTTCTTGAACAGGGTCTGACCGCACTCCGGGCAATCCTCGGCAGTGGGAACGTCCCAGCTCATGAAGCCGCACTCCGCGCCCTTCTCACAGGCATAGTAGGCGTAGCCCTTCTTGGACTTGCGCTTGAGCATACCGCTGCCGCACTTGGGGCACCGCCCCGGCATATGCTCCACCAGGGGCTTGGTGTTTTTACACTCCGGGAATCCGGGACAGGCCAGGAATTTCCCGAACCGCCCCATTTTGATCACCATTTTCCGCCCGCACAGTTCGCAGACTTCGTCGGTTTCCTCCTCGGGAACCTTCAGCCGGACGCCCTCCAGGGCTTCCTCCGCGTCCTTCAGCTCCTTGCTGAAACCATCGTAAAACTCTGCCAGCAGCGCTTTCCAGTGCTGCTTCCCCTCTTCCACGGCATCCAGCCGGGACTCCATGTTGGCGGTAAATTCCACGTCGATGATATCGTTAAAGCGTTCCATCATCAGCCCGGTGACAATTTCGCCCAGAGGCGTGGGAGCCAGCCGCCGGTCCTGCTTCACCACATATTCCCGATCCTGGATGGTGGACACGGTGGCGGCGTAGGTGGAAGGACGGCCAACGCCTTTTTCCTCCATGGCCTTGACCAGGGTCGCCTCGGTATACCGGGCGGGGGGCTGGGTAAAGTGCTGTGCCTTCTCCACCTTCCCGGCGCTGGCCTTCTCCCCTGCCGCCAGATCCGGCAGCGGAGATCCCATGGCCTCACCGTCATCGTCCCGGCCTTCTTCATACACGGCGATGAAGCCGGGGAAGCGCATGCTCTGGTGGCTGGCGCGGAACACATGTCCGGCGCACTCGGTATCGATGGAAACCGTGTCAAACACGGCGTTTGCCATCTGGGTGGCCAGGAAGCGGCTCCAGATCAGCTTATACAGCTTATACTGGTCTGCCGTCAGGCTGCCCCGCACCCGCTCCGGCTCCAGCTCCACATGGGAGGGGCGGATGGCTTCGTGGGCATCCTGGGCGCCGGCCTTGGTTTTGAACACATGGTGGCTGCCATAGTAGTAGGCATTGCCATAGCGGCTGCGAATAAAGTCGGCGGCTGCATCCATGGCTTCGTCGGACAGCCGCAGAGAATCGGTACGCATATAGGTGATCAGACCGGTGGTGCCTTCTCCTTCCACATCCACGCCTTCGTACAGCTGCTGGGCAACCATCATGGTTTTCTTGGGGGTGAAGCCCAGCTTCCGGGAGGCCTCCTGCTGCAAGGTGGAGGTGGTAAAGGGCGGCGCAGAGGAGCGCTTCTTCTCCGCCTTCTTCACATCGGTCACAGTGAATTCCCGGCCGGTGATGTCCTGAATCACGGCGAGAGTCTGGGCCTCGTTTTCCAGCTCCCGCTTTTTGGGACTGCCGTAATAATGCGCCACAAAAGAGCCGGGCTTACCCACCCGGTGAAGCTGCACGTCCAGCGACCAGTATTCCTTTGGCTGGAACGCCCGGATTTCATTCTCCCGGTCCACCACCAGCCGGGTGGCCACAGACTGCACACGGCCGGCGGACAGGCCCCGGCGCACCTTCTTCCACAGCAGCGGAGACAACTCGTAGCCAACGATTCTGTCCAGAATCCGCCGCGCCTGCTGGGCGTCTACCAGATCATAATCGATATCCCGGGGGTGCTGGATAGAATCCTGGACTACCTTTTTGGTAATTTCATTGAAAGTCACCCGCTGAGCCTTCCCGTCGGGCAATCCCAGCAGCTCCTTGAGATGCCAGGAGATGGCCTCGCCCTCCCGGTCAGGGTCCGTTGCCAGATACACGGTGTCCGCCTTGGCAGCGTCTGCTTTCAGTTCCTTAATCAACGCTTCTTTTCCCCGCACCGGGATATACTGGGGCGTAAAATCGTGCTCCAAATCCACGCCCATTTTGCTTTTTGGAAGATCCCGGAGGTGGCCCATGCTGGCCTTTACGGTATAATTGGGGCCGAGATACCGGCCGATGGTCTTTGCTTTGGAGGGGGACTCCACGATCACAAGATTGTTCGTCTTACCCATGATTTGATGATTCTCCGTTTCGTTACACTAAAGTAATCCGCTTTCCCGGCAGACGTTTGACGATGCCCTTCAGCTCCAGCATGGTTAAGCTGCCCAGGAGCTTCCCGGTGGTCAATCCGGTTTCGGCAATCACGTCGTCCACCAGCCGCTGCCCGCCCTGAAGCGCCGCCACAATCCGGCGCTCCTCCTCAGTCAGCCTGGAAAGATTCGCATTTACGTCACTATAAGCCGCAGGCGGCTCCTTGTCAATGGATTTTTTCTCTAAATTTTTCTTAAGATTCGACGTTCCCTCGGGAATCCCAGGGAAGCTCTGATTAAATCGGCAAGCGCTGGCAGCGAGCGTTTTTTCACTAGCCGAAAGTTCCAAATGCGGAGGAATACTGTTTGTATTTCCCGCTTTTGGAACTGTACGGATAGGGGAAAAGATCCGCTGTTCAGCCGCAGACGATTTATTCAGAGGTTCCCTAGGGCTTTGCGCCACTTTTGGCAGGGCTTTCTCCCCTTCCTCAGCCGCTCTGCGCACCTCATCCGGATATGCGGACTGACGGGCGGGGCCGTCCTCCCGGTGGATTTTATCCGGGTACATGGCCTGATATTCGCTCAAGACCTCCCAACCGGAGGAAACCATAATAGCGCCGTCCCGCAGAAGGCGGTTGCTGCCCACGCAGGTGGGCATATCGATATTCCCCGGGACCACAAAAACGTCCCGTCCCTGTTCCGCCGCATGCCGGGCCGTGTTCAGCGCACCGCTGATTTCCGGGGCTTCCACCACCAGTACGCCGCTGCTCAGGCCGCTGATAATGCGGTTGCGTTTGGGGAATGTCCACTTTGCCGGAGGCTGCCCCGGTTCAAACTCGCTGAGAATACACCCATACTGCTCTACATCCCGAAACAATGCCCGGTTGGACAGCGGGTACACAATGTCCACGCCGCATCCCAGAACGCCCACGGTTTTTGCCCCGGCGGTCAGTGCACCGGACATGGCCATGCCGTCGATCCCGTAGGCCATACCGGATACCACCACGCCGCCGCATTTTCCAATCTGGTAGCCCATGCGCTTGGCAGTGGTCAGGCCGTAGGCAGAGGCTTTCCGGGTGCCCACCACTCCAATCACCGGCAGCCCGTCCAGCTCCGGAAGCTGGCCTTTATAGTACAGCACCACCGGCGGGTCGGAAATATTTTTCAGCCGGGAAGGGTAGGCCGCGTCCCGGTAGGTCAGGATTCCCAGTCTTTTCCGCCGGCACGTCTCCAGAATTTCCTCCGCCTGGCTGAGGTTCTTATCCCGCAGAGACGCCCGGGCCTCCGGTGTCAGCTCCGGAATCGGATCGAACGCGTCAGCGTCCGCATAGTAGATATCCTCCGGATCGCAAAAATGCTCCAGCAGTACCGCTTTCATCCGGTCGCTTACGCCGGGTCTGTGGGCCAGCCATATCCAGTGTGTCAGCATTTTTGTTCCCCTTTTTCTCTTTTTCTCAGTTTGCCTGTTTCATCTGCCACATCACAATGGTGGCCGCCACAGCCGCATTCAGCGACTCGCAATGGGGATTCATGGGGATAATCAGCTCAGCGTCGGCGCTGTCCAGTATTTCCTGCCGAACCCCCCGCCCCTCGCTGCCGATGACCACCGCCATGCGTTCCAACGGCGCCTGCCGCAGATCCTTCGCCCGGCTGCTCAGCGCCGTCACGCCAATGGGGATTCCCGCCTGACGGCAGCTTTCCCGGGCCATTTCCCAGTTGGTCTGCACCGGCTGGGTACGGAACACCGCGCCCATACTGGCCCGGACAACCTTGTGGCTATAGGGATCGGCGCAGCCTTCCAGCAGCGCCACAGGGATATCCAGCGCATCCGCTGTGCGCAGAATGGTGCCCAGGTTGCCGGGATCCTGAATGCCGTCCAGCAGCAGCATCCCCGGTTCCGGCATAAACGCTTTTTTTTCCGGCATCCGGCACAGAAACAGCGCCCCCTGGGGGGCTTCCATGGGAGAGATGGACGCCATCACATCCTCCGGTACCCGAATCAGCCGTACATGTTCCGGAATCCGGGCTTCCACACCCTCGGACAAAATCACGGTATCCAGCCCCGGGTAATACCGAACCGCCTCGTCCAAAAGCTTAATGCCGTCAGCAACGAACAGCCCTTCCGCTTCCCGGGCCTTCCGGGAAGTCAGCAGCTTTCTGACCTGCTGTAGCAGCGGGTTCTTCCGGGAGGTAATTTTCTGCTCCATCACAGCTTCTGCACTGCCTCCAATGCGTAATTATCTCCCAGTACCACCAGCACGTCGCCGGTTTTAATGCGGTAGTCCGCCGAGGGCGACACATTGGTCTGCTTGTCATTTTCCACCGCGATGATATTAACACCCAGTTTTGCCCGGACGTTCAGCTCCTTCAGCGTCTTATCCATCCAGATCTGGGGCGCGGGAATTTCCAGAATTCCGTAATCCTCGCTCAGCTCGATATACTCCAGCACATTGTGGGAGTTGAGACTCCGCGCCAGCCGCTGGGCGTTCTCCTGCTCAGGGATGATCACCCGATCCACGCCCAGCTTTTCCAGCACCCTGCGGTGGGTTTCATCATGCGCCTTGCAGATCACATAGGGCACGCCCAGCTCTTTCAAATTCATGGTCGTCAGCACGGAAGCCGCCAGATTGCTGCCGATGGCGATGATAGCGCAGTCAAAATTCCGCACGCCCAGCGCCCGCAGCACTTCCTTATCCTGCGCATCGCCCACCACAGCGTGGGTCACGTCATCCGCCACCTGCTGCACCAGGTCATTGCGCTTGTCCAGCGCCAGAACTTCCGCCCCCAGCATACACAACTGCCGGGCAAGGGTCTGCCCGAAACGGCCCAAACCGATTACAATATAAGATTTCATACTCATTCTCCTATCCGATAAGCAGGTTTGTTTCCGCATATTGGAAACGCTCCTCCGCCCTGTCGCCCACCAGGAAGCCCATGCTGATGGTCAGCACGCCTACCCGGCCGAAATACATATAAATAATAACCAGAATCTGAGAAGCTACGCTTAACTGCCCCGTAGCGCCCGCCGTCAGTCCCACGGTGCCCAGCGCGGACACCGTCTCAAACAGTGCGTCCGTGAAGGCAACGGAGGATGTGGCGCTGACAAAGATGCCGCCCAGCATCGCCAGCGCGACCATCATAAAGGCGATGGTCATGGCATCCAGCACCTGTCCCTGGGGGATGGTCCGCTGGAATACGCACACCCGGCTCTTGCCCCGAGCTCTCGCCGTCAGAAACAGCACCAGCACAATAAACGTCACGGTTTTCAAACCGCCTGCTGTGGAGCCGGAGGAACCGCCGATGAGCATATACACCATGGAAACCGCTTTTCCCGCATCCGTCAGCTTTCCCTGATCCACCGAGGCAAAGCCCGCCGTACGCAGGGTGACGGACTGAAACAGGCCGTTGAGCAGCTTGTCCCCCAGCCCCATGGGGCCAAGAGTGTCCGGGTTGTTCCACTCCAGCAGGCAGGTCAGCACCCATGCCGACAGAATCAGCCCCAGCGTGGTCAGCAGCACCAGCCTGGCGTACACGCTGAGCTTGCGGAAACGCTTTTTCTGGAGAATCTCCTCCCACACCAGAAAACCCAGGCCGCCGATTACGATCAGGCCAATCAGCGTCAGCAGCACCACCGGGTCGGACTGAAATTCCATCACGCTGGAGCCGGGGTTCAGACTGCCGAAAATGTCGAAGCCTGCATTGCAGAATGCAGAGATGGAATGGAAAACACCCCATTTCAGCGCCCGCAAAAAACCATACTCCGGCAAGAACCGGACAAACAGAATCGCCGCGCCAATGCCCTCAATGAGGAAGCTGCCCCGCAGCACCATTCTTTGCAGCCGGACAATGCCATTGATATCGCTGACACTCAGCGCCTGGGCCATCACCAGCCGCTGCTTCAGGCCGATACGCCTGCGCAGCAGAAAAACAATCAGGGTCGCCGCAGACATAAAGCCCAGTCCGCCGATCTGAATCAGACACAGCAGCACGATCTGACCAAATCCGCTCCACTGGCTCCAGGTATCAAACAGGGACAGTCCGGTCACGCAGGTGGCGGAGGTTGCCGTAAACAGCGCCGGAAGGAACCCAACGGACACGCCGCTGCGGGAAGCCGCCGGCAGATTCAGCAGCAGTGTTCCCAGCAGGATAATCACCGCAAAGGCGCCTACAATGATCTTGGTAGCGCTTAAGCTTTTCGGTCGTTTTTTCATCCAGAGATGAAACAGTCTGGCACGCAGGGACATAGGCATAATCCTTTCCTACAGGCACACTCCGCCATGATACTTTGTACTATTATATCAACTTTCCCCACTTTTGCAAGTATCTTTTCAGGAGGCAGAAAACCGCCTGCTGAAATCAGCAGGCGGTGTGGAATTCGCTACAGCAGCGGCGCGAACAGCCGCAGAATGTACTGCCAGGTTCGCAGCACGGCACCGCGCCCGGCGCGGTACTGCTCCGTCACTTCCCGGCACTGGGGGAACATGTTTTCAAAATCCGCGGCAATGTCGCGCACCGCGTCACAGCCATACAGCAGCACGTTGTTCTCAAAGTGGTGGTACAGGCTGCGGTAATCCAGATTGGAGGTTCCCACAGAAGCAATCCTGCCGTCGCAGATGCACTGCTTGGCATGGCAGAAGCCTGGGGTATACTCATAAATCCGGACGCCCTGACAGGCAAGCCCCGCATAGTAGGAGCGGGTCACTGCGTACACCGTCTTTTTGTCCGGAATTCCGGGGGTGATGATCCGCACATCCACCCCGCGTTTCGCCGCCAGACACAGCGCCCGGTTCATATCGTCGGTGATAATCAGATACGGCGTCATGAAATACACAGACCGGTTGGCCTGGGAGACAAGATTCAGATAAACCTCCTCTGCCGCCCGTTCCTGTCCCAGGGGATTGTCCGCAAAGGGCTGCACAAAGCCAGATACGCGCACGCTGTGGAGAACATCCAGATACTTGCCGTAGTCCTCTTTCTGCCGGCACTGGACACCCCACAGCTCCAGAAACGCCGCGCTGAGATTGCGCACCGCCTCACCCTCCAGCCGCAGGCCTGTATCCTTCCATTTTCCGTAGGGATGCTTCCGGTCAAAGTATTCCTCCGCCAGATTATACCCGCCGGTGAAGCCCACCTTACCGTCGATGACCGTAATCTTCCGGTGATCCCGGTGATTCAGGAACAGGTTCAGCACCGGCAGCGCCGGATTGAAGGGATGGCATTGAATGCCCTCTTCGTTCAGCCGTCTGGCAAACACCATATTGACCTTGCCCACGCTGCCGATATCATCGTACAGGAACCGCACTTCCACGCCCTGCGCCCGTTTGCGCACCAGAATCTGTTCAATTTCCCGGAAACAGGAGCTGTCCTCCACAATAAAATACTCCATGAAAATGAAGGTTTCCGCTTTTTCCAGCTCCACTTTCATAGCCTCAAAGGCATCCTTCGCCTCCGCATAGAAGGTTACAGCGGTATTTTCATACACCGGCCAGCGGACGCAGTTCCACAGATACCGCGCCTGATTCGCCGCAGCAAGATCCTGCTTTTCCAGATTGCGCAGGGCGGTTTCCGCGTTGGCGGGGATTTCGTCCTTCATGTCCTCCCGGACGGCGCGCAGGCGTTTCCCCACGCCGGGATCTCCCAGTATTTCCACCAGAAGATACAGGCTCAGCCCCATCACCGGCAGCACGAGAATCAGCATAATCCAGGGCATTTTCATGGCGGTATTGGTATGCTTGCTGTTCAGGCGCAGAACCACCACCAAACTCAGCAGCGTGGTAAACAGGGACAGCGCTGTGGAATAGGCGTTCAGCCGAATGGTCAGCGCCAGCAGCCACGCCGCCTGAAATACCAGAGACAGCGCAACAAACACAATTCTCAGAATGCTGTTTCCACTGGGTTTGCGCTCCTTCCCCATATTCTGACGCCCACCTTTCCCAATTATTTGTCCTGATCCAGTTCCTTCAGCAGTTCATCCGCCCGCCTCTGGTTTTCCTTCGCCTTATCCACGCCTTCCGTGCTTTCCTTGCTGAACAGGATCCGCAGGGTGAGAATCATCAGCTTGATGTCCAGCATCAGGGAGTAGTTCTCAATATACATCAGATCCAGACGAAGCTTGTCGTAGGCGCTGGTGTTGTATTTGCCGTAAATCTGGGCGTAGCCGGTCAGGCCGCCCCGCACCTTCAGCCGGTAGGCAAACTCCGGAATTTCCTTGCAGTATTCGTCGGCAATCACTTTTCGTTCCGGCCGGGGGCCGACAATGCTCATATCCCCCTTGAGAATATTCAGAAGCTGAGGCAGCTCGTCAATGCGGAAGGGACGGATAATCCGGCCCACCCGGGTGATCCGGGGATCGTTGTCCGTGGCAAGCACCGCGCCGGCGTATTTTTCCGCGTCCACAACCATGCTGCGGAATTTCAGGATGTCGAATTCCCGTCCGTTGCGGGTCAGCCGCTTCTGCCGGAAGAATACAGGTCCGCCGTCCTCCAGCTTAATGGCCGCCGCCACCAGCAGCATCAACGGAGACAGCACCAGCAGCACCAGGGCGCTGATCACAATGTCCATGCTCCGTTTCGCCACCCGTTCCGCCGGGGTCAGACCGGTGCCCTTGACCAACAGAAGCGGGGTATCAAACAGGGTGATATTCCGCGCACCCCGGAGCATAATGTCCGTCAGCTTGGGCGCAACATAGGTACGCACCCGGTAGCGGTAGCAGAATTTCAGCAGGTCATTGCGCATCTGTGCCGGAACATCGTTGAGAATCACCGCGTCATACTTGGGAATTTCCTGGACGATGGCGTCAAACCCTTCGTCAGCGGAAATCAGCCCGCTGATATTGTACTTGTCCCTGCGGGTATCCATCTTGATTTTCAGCTCCACGCCCCGGCGGTGGCCGTAAATCAAAAGCATATCATGGGGTGCGTACAGCCGGTGGTACAGGCTGGTGTATGCAAAAATCAGCACAATGGCTATGATGATTTCCGCTCCCGTCAGCGCCAGAATGGGAGACGGGGAAAGCACGGCGTTTCCAATCAGGCACAGCTGAAAATAGGTGATCACATTCACCAGGCAGATGGAAATTACCTGCCCCATAATCAGATCCACCCGGTGCAGCTGCCCGAACATAGTGCATTCGGAATTCAAAAACAGCGCATACAGCAAAATGGCATACACGCCCATGAGCACGTATTTTCCCTTATAGGCAAAATACTCCAGGTCGTAACCCTTTTTCCAGGCCACATAATACGCCAGCGTCAGGATCAGCACTTCCAGCAGGGTCTCCGCCACCCGGACAAAGCCCTTCATATCCTCGTAGGCTCCGCGACTCAGTTTTTTCATTCTCTTTCTGCACATCCTTTTCTGCCAAATGGGCAAGGGGTTCCAAAAATCCTATATTGCCTGGATTTTACCATATTTACAGAAAAAAAGCAAGCCCGCGCCGCCTCCTGGTTCCCTGCGCAGGCAGGGTTTCCGCCAACCATAAAAAACATGCTTTTTTTGAAAAAGCACTTGACACTCACACAGTGTCAGGTGTTACGATAATCCTGCGCGCAAGGAACGACAGCTTGGAGGTGCCTCATGCTAAAAATCGGTGAATTTTCAAAACTGTCCAGAGTCAGTATTCGTATGCTGCGTCATTACGATGAGATCGGACTGCTGGTACCCCAGTGGATTGATCCGGAATCCGGCTACCGCTACTATTCGGAGCGTCAGCTGGCAGCTGCCGGGAGAATCGCGGCGCTGAAGGATATGGGCTTCGGCCTGTCCGCCATTGGCAAAATGCTCTCCTGCTATGAGGAAAAGCAGATGCTGGAGCATTACCTGCAGTGCAAGCAAGCGGAACTGCGGGATCTGTCCGAGCAGATCACATACCGATTACGGCTCCTGGATACAGCCCTGGAACGGCTGAGAAAGGACGAAACGATGAACTACGATGTGACATTAAAAACCTTCCCGGAGCGCTATGCGGCTACTGTCCGCATGATAATCCCCAGCTACGAACAGGAGGGGATGCTGTGGAGCGTGCTGGTCAGGGAAACGGCTCCCCTGCATCTGATTGCCGATGATCCCTGCTATTGCAGCGTCGTGTTCTATGACAAGGAATATAAAGAATCCGACGTGGATGTGGAGGCACAGAAAACGGTCAGGGGGCGGTATCCGGATACGGAACACGTCCATTTTAAGACGCTTCCGGAGGTGACGGTGGCCTGCGCGGTGTGCAAAGGATCCTATGATCAGATGAACGACATCATGGCTGCCGTTGCCCAGTGGGTCACGGACAACGGCTATGTATTCGATGGTCCGGCGTTCAATATCTACCACGTCAGCCCCAACGAAACCGATGATCCCAACGAATTTGTAACCGAGGTATGCTACCCCGTCCGAAAAAAGGCATAAAAACACGGGATGCGGCTTATTTCGCCGCATCCCGCAACTTATTTGTGGAAAATCGGTTTTCTGTCCTCGAAGGTACAGACGTATCCAAAGATTTCCTTCAGAAGCGTACATGCCTCCCGGGAATACTGTCCCACCCGGTCGGTGCGGTGGGCGTCCGAGCCTACGGTGACGATTTCGCCCCCCAGCTCCCGGAACCGGCGGAAATAGTCCGCCGTGGGCAGGAAGCCGCCGCAGCGATCCAGGCCGCTGGTATTCAGCTCCAGCCCCTTCCCCTTCTGCGCCAGTATCCGGAGGATTTCGTCCACGATTTCCCGATGTTCTTCGTAAGGCACCGGACGGGGCGCAGGATGTGCCAGGGTTTTGCCGATGTAGGTCAGGTGCGCCAGAACGTCGAAGTCCGAGTGCAGCTGCACGCAGGCCAGCGTCTCCTCCAGGCACCGCCGTTCCGCCTGCCACACCGTTTTCCCCCGCCAGAACGGCTCATAATATACATCCATCCCATCCACAAAATGAATGGAACCCAAAACAAAGTCAAATTTCCGCCGCTTCAGCTCCTGAGGAAACTGGCTGACATTGTCCCGGGTCATGCCAAATTCCATGCCCCGGCGGATTTTCAGCCCCGGCAGCTCCAACGCATCATATTCAGCGTTGTAGCGCGCAGTGTCGAAAGCCATGTCCCCTATGGATCCGGATGGGTCATAGTCGACATGATCCGTAAAACAGATCTCTTCCAATCCCGCCTTCAGCGCGGCACGCGCCATGGCTTCTCCCGTATCATGCCCGTCAAAGGACACCCGGGAGTGCATATGAAAATCGTACATCTTTATTTCTCCCAGAATTGGCGGAACGCTGTCGGCAGCGCCGCCTGCGTATTGATTTCTTCCTCTGTAAACCACTGGAAACCGCCGACGGTTTGGGTGATTTCCAGATAAATTCCTTTCATATTCCACTGAATATGGGTGAAAATATGCTTTTTCTCCACTTCCCGCAGGATCTCTCTGGGGCGAAGCCCCATGCCCTCCACCGCTTCCAGCGCCTGGGCCGTGTCAAGGTGTCCCGGCACATTGGGAAATTGCCAAAGACCGGCCAGCAGACCCTGCTCCGGGCGTTTTTCCAGGGCAAAGCGGCCGTCACAGCTCAGGATAAAGACCGTTCTGTCCTCCTGTCGTCTTTCCTTTTTGGGAGATTTCACCGGCAACGCTTCCGCCCTGCCGCTGCGCAATCCCAGGCACAGAGTTCGGCAGGGGCAGCTGCCGCAGTCCGGCTTCCGGTTGGGGCCGCAAACCGTGGCTCCCAGCTCCATCAGCGCCTGGGTAAATTCCCCCGCCTCCTTTGGATACACCGCCGCCAGCAAATTGGTGAAGCGCCGCTTTGTCTCCGGCAGGTCAATGGGCGCATCATCATCTCCCAGCCGGGAAAGCACCCGCAGGACATTCCCATCCACAGCAGGAGTGGGCTGGTCATAGGCAATGGAGCAGATGGCACCGGCGGTATAAGCCCCGATTCCCGGCAGTGCAAGCACATCGGCATACTCTACCGGAAACACACCGCCGTAATCCGCCATCACCACCTGCGCCGCCTTTTTCAGGTTTCGCACCCGGGTGTAATACCCCAGTCCCTCCCACAGCTTATGCAGCAGTTCGTCATCGCACTGCGCCAGCGCGGAAATCGTGGGAAGCGCCGCAAGAAAGCGGGTGTAGTAACCCTTCACCGCCTCCACCCGGGTCTGCTGGAGCATAATTTCCGACAACCAGATGTGGTATGGTTCCCGGTCCTCCCGCCAGGGAAGATTGCGCCGGTTTTCCCGATACCAGGGCAAAAGCAAATCCGGAAGTGAGGCGAAATACTGTTGTTCCGCCATGGTATCCCTCCCTTTTCGTTGCTATTTTACTATAACCGCTTTCCCCCTGTCAACCCGGGGAATACCTGCAAAAAAATAAATCGTCTTTTTTGAAAAAAAGGCTTGCTTTTTCGAATTGGCTGTGCTATTATATTGCAGTCGTCGAGACATGCGCCGGTAGCTCAGTTGGATAGAGTGACTGACTACGAATCAGTAGGTCGGGGGTTCGAGTCCCTTCCGGCGTACCACCTAAAAAGCCCAGAATCGTTATGATTCCGGGCTTTTTTCGTACTTTTTAGGTGATTTGAAAAGCCCGTTTTTTCGTTTGGCGCACTTTTAGCGCACAACCTCAGAAAAAGCGTACTGAAATAGTGTCGCGTTTTGCTACGCTTTATGCCTGTTTCTGTCTCAGAAGCCTGTCAGCAATACGGGCGGACGCCTTTTCCTTGTTTTCCTCAATCAGTTGGCTACAGAAATCCTCTGTCGTGATTGTGTATTCGATGCAAGAAAAACATTTTGTTTCCGTTTATATAAGTGAAGGCCTTCAAATACATTCACAAGGAGAGATCGATATGGACGACAGCAGCATTGTTGAGCTGTATTTTGCCCGGTCTGAACAGGCAATTCAAGAAACGGATACGAAATATGGCGGCTACTGCTACAGCATTGCCTATAACATTTTGGCAAATCAGGAAGATTCTGAAGAAAGTGTCAACGATACATACCTTTCCGCCTGGAATTCTATTCCACCCAGAAAGCCCAATCCTCTTGCCCCCTTCCTTGGGAAGATTGTCCGTCACATTTCTATTGACATGTGGCGAAAAAGTGGCGCTCTCAAGCGGGGTGGTGGCGAGATGCCGCTTGTTCTGGAAGAACTTCAGGAATGTGTGGCAAGCGGGGAGAATATTGAGGAGCGGTATGAGCAGAAAGAACTTGTCCGCCAGGTGAGAAATTTTGTTGCCGGTTTGTCAGATACGGAACGCAGGGTATTTGTGTGCCGGTATTGGTATCTGGATTCCACAGCGGAGATTGCAAAACGATTTGGTTTTTCCGAAAACAAGGTTAGTTCCATGCTGCACAGAACCCGTGGCAAGCTGGAAAAGTATTTGATGCGGGAGGGAATCTGATGAATAACGCAATGAAATTATTGGAAGCGGTCGGGCAGCTTCCGGACGTATATATCATGGACGCGCACAGCGACATTCCAAAGACAGCTTCCGACAAGGCGTATCCCATGGGACGATTTGAGCAAGCCGCAAAACGCAGCAGCCGAAAAATCATTGCTTTGGTGTTGGCCGCCTGCCTGATTCTGGGACTCAGCATTACAGCTTATGCCACCGGAGCCATCCAGTCGCTGCTTGCAAAATTTGCATATGGATTTTACCTTGAAACACCGACGGACGAACTGCGTGAATCACGCCCGGACTATGCCGAATGGCTGGACGAGCAGTGGGAAACCCGAGCTGTTCTGGAGGAAATTGCCGGGAAAGCACAGCAGGTTCATGAAACAAAAAAGCCCGAAGGACTGGATGACGTCAGCATTACCTTGCTGGAAGCTTACTACGACGGTGTGAAATTCTCCATGGCTTGTCAGTTTGACGAACCCCTGTGGCAGGTGACATTTGATGTGGATAAGGACGATCCACTGTTTGCGGATCTCCAGGAACTCCAAGACGGGTATTGGGCTCAAGCGGCAGACTGGCCTGCCTATGTACCTCGGGAAGAGGATCAGCAGTTGATTCGACAGAAGTTGGAAAAAGATGGATGCGTTGGATTTACAACCTATGATTTCTTCGTTTCCGATCATGTTCTTGTGAACGGTGAAGATCCGGGTTTCTCTCACACAGATCCCAATGACAATGACGGCATTTTTTATGTCGATCCATTCTATACCAGTGTCTTTGGCTCTGAACTGCCGGAAACCTGCCAAAACCTGCAGGAACTGGAGATCACCTTCACAGTGCGCTGCTGTTTGACGCACTACTGGCTGGAGGGAGATGTGCTCAGGTGGGCGAATGGTGAGCGTATCGATTATCCTGTAAGCTTCACCCTGGAAAATATCAATAACTAAATCCTTCCACCGGGCGCGGGGATTCACCTGCTGCCCGGTGGATTCTTCTCAGAGAAATGCTGTAATTGGCGGCGAAGCTTTCCTCTGTGAAAATGTTTTTCAAAATCCATGCAATATCCTGCGAGAAATGTCGTATAAATTGGTGAAAGGTCTTTCAAAAAACATAAAGGAGGTGTTTGTTTGGACGATGAGAAAATCATAGACTTATACTGGAGCAGGTCGGAAAATGCCATTTCCGAAACTTCCAGAAAATATGGCAGGTACTGCTACTCCATCGCTTATCATATTCTGTCAAACAACGAAGATGCTGAGGAATGCGTCAGCGATACTTATCTGTCCGCATGGAATGCCATGCCGCCCGGACGGCCTGCTGTCCTTTCCGCCTTTCTCGGCAGGATTACACGTCAGCTGTCCATTGACCGTTGGCGATCCCGCAGTCGGGAGAAGCGGGGCGGCGGAGAAATCGCTCTGGCTTTGGACGAACTGACCGAGATAGTGGGCGATTCTCAAAGTCCGGAGACGGCAATGATGGAAAAAGATCTGGTTTTCAGCCTGAACCGCTACCTGGACACGCTTTCACAGACGGAACGGAGCGTATTCCTCTGCCGGTACTGGTATCTGGATTCCATTTCGGAAATTGCGGAAAAAACCGGCTTTACAACCAGCAAGATTGCCTCCATGCTGTTTCGTATGCGGGGCAGGCTTAAAAAACAGCTTATGAAGGAGGGCTTATTATGAAAAACGATTTTCTGTTACACGCCATTGGGCAGACGAAGGAAGATTACATTATGGAGGCGCAGCAGTTGCGGGACGGCGTAAAAAAGCCCCGGCAAACCAGAAGAAAGCCCGCACTCTGGAAGGGCGTGCTGATTGCAGCCATTATTTCCCTGATGACCGTGACCGCCTATGCGGCAGATTTCCTGAACATCCAGTCACTGACCTCCGGCACCCTGCACTTTTCCAGCAGTTCCTATAAAAAAGCAGAAAAAGCAATGAAAATTGCCGGATTCCAAATGGATCTGAAGGAGCAGTTCGGGAATGGCTATACCTTTGATAATATCCGCGTTGAGGATGTCGATGGACGGGATGAACAGAATCGGAAGGTTCTGACCTACAAGGAAACTTCGGTTACCTACCGGAACCAATCCGGGTACCGGCTCTACCTGCATGCCTATCAGAAGCAGGAGGAAATCACGCAGTCCGATCATGCTGCGGTACAGTCCAGAGTCATCGGGGGTGTCACGGCAACCTACCATCTGGATCACTACAAATTCGTTCCGGCGGACTACCAGCTGACGGAAGCGGACAAGCTCTGGGGGCAGCAACCGGGAAACTTCATTTCCTACGGCAGCGATCTCGTGGAAAAAACTGATGTCTCCTTCGTTTGTTGGGAGAAAGAAGGCATTTGCTACTCCATAATGGACATGACCGCAAAGGAAACGCCGGATACACTGTTTTCCATGGCGGCAGAGTTGATGGGCAACTGATTAAAATGTATCAAGCAGCGGAAAACCATCTATTTCAGGACAGACTGAAGAACGGGCTATCCCATTGGGGATAACCCGTTCTTGATTTTCCGCAGCACCACAATAAGACAACGGCACTTGTTTTCTGTTCCGTCTCAATTATTAGGTGCCTTGACATTTTTGCACGGTCGTGGTAAAATCAAGGTACCTAAATAATCAGGAGGATAACAATATGACACAGAAAGGAACCTGCCCTGGTTGCGAATCACACTGCGATTTGCGCGCACCCGGATGCGGAAGGGGCGCGGAATTTGCCAAAACCGGCGTGCTCCCGGAGGGAAGGCACGGCAAAAAACATCCCCACGGAGCCCACATGCCGCGCTATCACAGCGCAGATATCAATGAAAAGCTGATTATCAACCTGCGGGACATCAGCCATGGAATGCGGATGCAGTATGAGGGCAAAGCAAGTCAAAAGCGCATTTTGATCATTCTTAAGGAATCCGGCATGCTCACCCAGAAAGAATTGACAGAACGATTGGGGATTCAGCCCGGATCCGCCAGCGAAATCCTGTCCAAGCTGGAAAGCGCCGGGTTGATTACCCGCACGCAGAATGAGACAGATCGGAGAACAACAGACATCCTGCTGACAGATACCGGCACGCAGCTGGCTCTGGAAGCCGCAGAGCAGCGTCAGAAGCGGCACGAGGCCATGTTCTCCTGTCTGACGCCGGAGGAAAAGGCAACGCTGCTCTCCCTGCTGGAAAAAATCCATACGGACTGGGAAAGCCGTTTTGCGAAATCCCCTGCACAAGATTGTCACGGTAACAGGCATCACGGTGGAAATCCCCACCATGGTGAATAAGCGGAGGAACCGATATGTGGAAGTATATTCGGCGATATTTACCGTTTGCTGTTTTGGCCGGACTGTTCATGATCGGCGAGGTGCTGATGGATCTGATCCAACCGGGCATTATGCGCCGGATCGTGGATGAGGGCGTTCTCGGCCTGAATAACAGCGGCGTGGGCGATTTGCACTTGATCTGGACGCTTGGCTGGCAGATGATCTGCCTTGTCTTGTTCGGCGGCCTTTGCGGTTCGCTCAACAATGCTTTTGTCCATCTGTCCGCCCAGAATATCGGCAATGAGATGCGAAAAGACTGCTTCCGCAAAATCATGACGTTTTCCTTCCCGCAGCTGGATCGGTTCGGTACCGGCTCTCTTGTCACAAGAGTGACCAACGACATCACCCAGGTGCAGAACTTCGTGTCACTGTTTGTGCGGGGGCTGATCCGCACCTCGCTGCTGACCTTTGGAAGTATGTACTGCATATCCCGCCTGAATGCCAGATTCGGGTTGATTGTGCTGTGTGCCTTTCCGTTTCTTGTGGGTACGCTGGTGGTTTGCCTGGCGAAAGCAAATCCATTGTTCTCCAAATTGCAGGCACAGCTGGACACGATCAATGCCATCCTGCAGGAGGATGTATCCGGCATCCGCATCATCAAAGCCTGTGTGCGTGAGGTTTATGAAAAAATCCGTTTTGGAAAAGCCAATGATGCGCTGATTAAAACACAGCTTCGCACGCTCGTGATTTTTGCCTTTATGAACCCGATTGTAAATGCCCTGATGTATATCGTCGTTACGCTCATTTTGCTGACTGGCTCCCTGGAGGTTCGCAGCGGCGGCGCGACGCCGGGCAACATCATGGCCTCGATCACATACACCACGCAGCTGCTCAACGGCATTCTGATGCTCGTCATGCTGTTTCAGAATATTTCCCGGGGGTTGGCTTCCTGGAAACGTGTCAAAGAGGTGCTGCACAGTACGCCAGAACTCGCAGACGGAACCTTTGACGGACAAACGGAACGGTCGGGAGAAATTGAATTTCGGAATGTCTCCTTTGCTTATCCCGGCAGCAGTCAAAACGTCCTGTCGCATATGAATCTGACCATACAGAAGGGGGAAACCGTCGCGATCATGGGGGCCACCGGATGCGGAAAAACCTCGCTGGTCAATCTGATTCTCCGTTTTTATGATGTAACGGAGGGCGCAATTCTTGTTGATGGAGTGGATGTGCGGGAGTACCGGCAGGAAGCGCTGCGGGAAAAAATTGCGGTCACGCTGCAAAAAAGCGAACTGTTCAACGCTTCCATCCGGGAAAACATCCAGTGGGGACTTCCGGGTGCAGATGACGATGCCGTGACAGCCGCAGCCCGCACTGCACAGGCGGATGGATTTGTTTCCTCCATGCCGGGAGGATATGATACCGTAATTGCCGAACGCGGCGTGAGCCTGTCCGGCGGCCAGAAGCAAAGGATCTCCGTTGCCAGGGCGGTTTTGAAACCCGCTGAAATTGTGATTTTTGACGACTCTACCAGCGCGCTGGATCTGAAAACCGAAGCGGATCTGTATCAGGCGCTGGAAAAATCCCACCCCGACAGCACAAAAATCATCGTCGCGCAGCGGATCGCCTCCGTACGCCGGGCCAACAGAATTGTGGTTTTGGAGAACGGCGGCATTTCTGCCTGCGGCACACATGAGGAACTGATGAAATCCTGTCCGATTTATCAGGATATCTATCACTCTCAAATCGGGAAGGAGGATGAGATTGCATGAGTACCGGTCAGAATCAAAAGCTGGCGGAGCGGAATATCCCCGGCTTGATGAACCGCAGTCAGCGCTTCGCAGAAGTGGAACACGCAGAAAATGTCGCGGGTACGGTGAAACGGATCGCCAATTATTTCATACGGGAGCGGGTAACCGTTTTCTGTATGCTTGCCGTTGTGATCTTTGGGACCCTATGCGGAATCTGTGCGCCGAGCCTGCAAAGCAATGCCGTTGATATCATTGCCGGAGCGCGGGAGGGACAACTTGCCCATACGCTGGTCCTGATGCTCACGGTTTATCTGCTTTACAGCGGCAGCGGGCTTTTGCAGGGATTGCTCAGTGCCAGGCTCAGCCAAAGCGTGGTCAGGCGCATGCGTGAGGAACTGTTCGGCAAGATCGTCGATCTGCCCATTCGCTACCTGGATACGCATTCTCACGGCGATGTTATGAGCCGAATGACCAATGACATTGAGAATATCTCTACCACGGTGTCACAATCTCTGCCGTCATTGTTTTCCGGCGTACTGACGATTATCGGCACAGTGGTGATTATGCTGTGGTATTGCTGGCAGCTCGCAATTCTGAGCCTGGTCACTGTTCTGCTGACGCTGCTTGCCACCAAAATTCTATCCAGCCAGGTACGCAGATTTTCCCGCGAACGTCAAGCCCTGCTGGGTCAGCTGAACGGCACAGTGGAGGAGATGGTTTCGGGTTACCGCACCGTCGTTGCCTATAATCATCAGAAGCGCACGACTGCGGAATTCTGTCATACGGCGGATTCTCTTACAAAAGCGGGGATCAAAACTGACATTTTCAGCGGTGTCATGGGACCGATTATGAACTGCATCGGCAATATCGGCTTCGTGATCATAGCGGCTTTCGGCGGATATTTTTCCGTGAACGGTTTGATTTCCGTCGGTGTTATCTCCGCCTTTATCGTATATGCAAAGCAGTTCAGCCGGCCAATCAATGAACTTGCCCAGATTTACGGGCAGCTGCAAACGGCAATTGCCGGGGCAGAGCGGGTCTTTGCCGTATTGGATGAGGCAAACGAAGCGCATGCCGGTGCAGAACTGTCCGCGGAAGAAAAAGCGGAAGTCGCCTTCAAAAACGTCTGCTTCTCCTATGATTCCAAAAACCAGGTGATCCGGGATTTCTCGCTGACCGTTCCGGCTGGGAAAAAAGTGGCGCTGGTTGGCGCAACGGGCAGCGGAAAAACCACCATTGTCAATTTGCTCATGCGGTTTTATGACATTGACAGTGGGGAAATCACCATCAATGGGCAGAATATACAGGATATCGCCCGAAAGAGCCTGCGGAAAAACGTGGCCATCGTTTTGCAGGACACGGTTTTGTTTTCCGATACGGTTCGCAGCAATCTGAAATACAGCAAGGAAGATGCCACCGATGACCAGTTGGAAACAGCCGTGGAGATGAGCCGCTGCAGGGATATGATTCGTCACCTTCCCCAAGGGTATGATACCATACTGACCGGTGCCGGTGCGAATATCAGTCAGGGACAGCGTCAGCTGCTGGCGATTGCCCGCGCATTTGTGGCCGATCCGAAAATCCTGATTCTGGACGAGGCCACCTCTAATGTGGACACGCGCACGGAAAAAGCGATTCAAAATGCCATGCAGCACATTATGCAGGGGCGTACCAGTATTGTGATTGCCCACCGTCTGTCCACAATCCGGGATTCTGACCTGATTGTGGTAATGGATCACGGAGAGATTGTGGAGCGCGGAACACACGATACGCTGCTGCGTCAAAAGGGAAAATACTACGAACTGTATATGACGCAGTACTCAGGTTTTGCAACGTAAGTGTTTTGGGCATAACGTGATCTCCGGATTGCCGTCCTGTCCCGGCCCATACGGGCAACAGCGAAACCTGCGTCCATATCCATTTTATCCCCGTTTCCTCTATCCAACAGGAAACGGGGGTATTTTGGAGGCTTTATTATAAACGCAAACAGGCCCTGAAAACAGGGCCTGTTTCGGAATTACTGCTTCTTCTCAGCCTTCTTGGCAGCCTTGGCCTTTGCCTTGGCTTCCTGCGCCTTCTTGGCTTCTGCCTTTGCATTCTCGGCAGCAGTCTCATTGGTGGAAATCGCCCACTTCTCCAGCTCCAGGCGAACCTGATCAGCGCCGGTTTCCATGACGATTCTGTTCTCCTTCACATCCACCACAGTGCCGGCAATGCCGCCGATGGTGACAATCTTATCGCCCTTCTTCACAGAAGAACGCATCTGCTCTGCTTCCTTCTTGCGCTTGTTCTCAGGACGGATCAGCAGGAAGTAGAAAATGGCAATCATCAGCACCATCATGAGCAGCGTGCTGCCCATACCGGTGCCAGTGGCGTTCAGAAAATGCATTGAAAAAACTCCTTCGTTTGTAATATCGTGTCTATTATAGCATTCTTCCCACAAATTGCAAGGGCAAGTTTAGGGCGTATCTGAAAACTGGCAATATGACCAACAGCAAGGGATTTTTTTCGCTGTGCAAGCCGTTTTTTCGCGGGAATACTGGACGTATTGCAAGGAAAAACGGTGCCGCACAGGGGAAAAAGAGCCGCTGTTTGGGCGTTTTGGCAGTTTACGGATACGCCCTAGATTCTTCTTGCCAATTTTGCAGAATATTCCCTGCGGAAATCCTCAAACCGCCCTTCCTCCAGGGCCTGCCGGATGCGCTCCATCAGCTTGTTGTAAAAATACAGGTTGTGCATCACCGCAAGCCGCATGGCCAGCATCTCCTCTGCCACAAACAGGTGGCGGATATAGGCACGGCTGAAACGGCGGCACACCGGACAGTCACACTGTGGGTCAATGGGACGCTCGTCGGTCATATATTTGGCGTTTTTCAGGTTGATGGCACCCTCCCAGGTGTTCAGACGGGCATGGCGGGCGTTTCTCGCCGGCATGACGCAGTCAAAGAAATCCACACCCCGGGCAACCGCCTCGATGATGTTTGTGGGCGTGCCAACGCCCATGAGGTACCGGGTTTTCTCCCTGGGCATATAGGGTTCCACGGCTTCGATGATGTCGTACATCTCCTGCGCCGTCTCCCCCACCGCCAGACCGCCGATGGCATAGCCCGGCAAGTCCAGATCCGCAATTCGCTTCATATGCTCCACACGGATATCGGCATAGGTGCCGCCCTGATTGATGCCCCAGAGCATCTGCTCCCGGTTCACCGTGTCCGGCAGGGCATTGAGCCGGGCGTTTTCTACCTTGCAGCGAACCAGCCAGCGGTAGGTTCTGTCCACGCTTTGCTGTACATACTCCCGGGGGGAAGGATTTTCAATACACTCATCGAAGGCCATGCAGATGTCGCTGCCCAGATTGGACTGAATCTGCATACTCTCCTCCGGCCCCATGAAGATCTTTCGCCCGTCAATGTGGGAGGCAAAGTAGACGCCCTCCTCCTTGATCTTTCGCAGGGAGGACAGGCTGAACACCTGAAAACCGCCGGAATCCGTCAGAATCGGTCCGTCCCAGGTCATAAATTTATGCAGGCCGCCCATTTCCCGGACAACCTTGTCCGTGGGACGCAGATGCAGGTGATAGGTATTGGACAGCTCCACCTGACAACCGATATTCTTCAAATCCTCCGCGCTCAGCGCGCCCTTGATGGCGCCCTGGGTGCCCACATTCATGAATACCGGAGTCTGGACCGTGCCATGGGCACAGGTAAATACGCCCCGGCGGGCCTTCCCCTCCGTCTTTTTCAGTTCAAACATAGTTCCCTCACAAAATGCACATAGCATCGCCAAAGCTGAAGAAGCGGTAGCGCTCCTGCACAGCTTCCGCGTAGGCGTTCAGCACCTTCTCCCGTCCGGCAAAGGCAGATACCAGCATCACCAGCGTGCTCTCCGGCAGGTGGAAGTTGGTAATCAACCCATCCATCGCCCGGAAGGTGTAACCGGGATAGATGAAAATATCCGTCCACTTGGATTTTGCTTCAAAGCTTCCGTCGTCGTTTACCAGGGATTCCAGCGTCCGGCAGGAGGTGGTGCCGACGCAGATCACCCGTCCGCCGCTGCGCTTTGTCTCATTGAGAATATCGGCAGTTTCCGCATGCATCATACACAGCTCCGCGTGCATGTGGTGCTCCAGAATATTGTCCGCCTTGACGGGGCGGAAGGTTCCAAGACCCACATGCAGCGTTACAAAGGCCGTGCGCACGCCCTTTGCCCGGATTTTCTCCAGCAATTCGTTGGTAAAATGCAATCCGGCTGTGGGTGCGGCAGCGGAGCCGACCTCCCGGGAATACACGGTCTGGTAGCGCTCCTGATCGGCAAGCTCCGCCTTGATATAGGGCGGCAGAGGCATTTTGCCCAGACGCTCCAGCACCTCCAGAAAGATGCCCTGATAGCGGAACTCCACCACCCGGTTGCCGTCCTCCCGCACTTCCCGAACCACCGCCGTCAGCTCCCCATTTCCAAAGCTGACCTCATTGCCCGGCAGCATCTTCCGTCCGGGCTTGCACAGGCACTCCCAGCGGTTATCGCCCAGATCCCGCAGCAGCAGCACCTCCACTGCACCGCCGGTGGGACGGTGGCCCAGAAGCCTTGCCGGCAGAACCCGGGAATCATTCATCACCAGGCAATCTCCGGGATTGAGATAGTCCACAATATCATAAAAATGCCTGTGGCAGATCGCCCCGGTCTGCCGGTTCATCACCATCAGGCGGGAGGTATCCCGCTTTTGCAGCGGTGTCTGCGCAATCAGTTCCTCCGGCAGGTCGTACCAGTAATCCTTCGTTTGAAAACCGGCATCCTGCCGGGTAACTTCGGTGTTTTCCAATGGAATTCTCTCCTCAAGACGCTTTTTCAATAATCCGTGACGTATTGTACCACATTTCCGGAGAGAAAGCTACTGTTTTCTTTCCGTCTGCACCGGTTTTCCGGCCTTGATCCAGAGCTACTCCATGGGAAAGGTCACAATAAATTCCGAGCCTTCGTCCGGGGCACTGTCCACCCGGATGGTTCCTTTGTGGATCAGGACGGCGTGTTTCACGATGGACAGCCCCAATCCGGTGCCGCCCACTGCCTTGGAGCGGCTCTTGTCCACCCGGTAAAAGCGCTCAAAAATCCGATCCTGGCACTCCCGGGGAATTCCGATGCCGTTGTCCTTTACCCGCAGGATGGTTTGGCTCCCCTCCCGGGACACCTGAATCCAGACTTCGCCCCCGGGGCGGTGGTATTTGATGGCGTTGTCACAGAGGTTATACACAATGCTGTACAGCAGCTGCGGAACGCCCCGCATCGGCGCGCTCTCCCCGATCCTATGCAGCGTCACCTGACCGGCAGCCGCAGTTGGTTCCAGACTGTCCACCGCGTTCTCCGCAATGCGGCAAAGGTCGCAGTCCTCCCAAACCATTTCCGCCCCGCCGTTATCCAGCTTGGTCAGGTCAATAATGTCCTCCACCAGCTTTGTCATGCGGGCGGACTCGCTGCGGATTTTTCCGGCAAAGGGCTTTACATCTTCCGCTTTTACCATCCCCTGTTCCAGCAATTCTGCATAGCCGGAGATGGCGTGGAGCGGCGTTTTCAGCTCATGGGAAACGTTGGCAGTGAACTCCTGCCGGATGAGGGAAGCCTTTTCGATCTGTGCCTTGTCCCGCTTCAAAAGCTCCTGCTGATGGGCAATCCGGCGCAGCAGCGGCTCCACTTCCTTATAGTTATCCCGGTCATAATACTGCGCCGGGTTGTCCGGGTCGATGCTGTTGATGGGCTCCACAATCTTCTTTGCCAGGCGGGATGCCAGAACAAAGGAAAGAATCAGCGCAAGGAATATCACAATACAGATAGGACGGGCAAATCCCAGCAGCAGCGTCCACACCGATATCTGCACGATGGACAAGCGCAGCACGGAATTGTCCGGCAGCCGCTGGGCGGCATACAGCTGCTTGTCCGCAAGGGTATTGGAATAGCGGCTGCTCTCCCCATACCCTTCCGCCAGGGCCTGCTTCACTTCCTCCCGCTCCAGATGATTTTCCATCCGGGCGCTGTCCGCTTCGCTGTCGTAAAGAACCGTTCCATCCGCAGCGATCCAGGTCAACCGGTAGCTACTGATGTTCAGATTGTCAAAGTAGGCCTCTCCCGAAAGCGTCACGCCCCGGGCCGCCAGCTGAGTTTCCGCCTTCAGCTGTCCCCGCTGCACCTGGGTAAAATAATCATAGGTAATTCCCATGAGAAACACAAGCGAGGCAAGAAAAACCGCCACAGCCACCAGCCAAATCGCCTTAAAGATTTTTCTGCTCATGCGCTTCCACCATTTTATATCCCACGCCTCTGACAGTTTCAATCAGTTCGCCGCTTCCGGCAAGCTTTGTACGCAGGGTACCGATGTGCACGTCCACAGTTCTGGTTTCCCCCAGATAATCCTGCCCCCACACCCGGGACAGCAAAATTTCCCGGGTAAACACCTGACCCACGTTTTCCATCAGCAGCTTGAGCAGCTCATATTCCTTCAGCGTCAAAGCGGTCAGCTTGCCGCCCACAGTCACCGTATGCCGCCCTTCATCCAGCACAATGTTACCACAGGTCAGCACGGTGACCGGCTTGGGCGTTGTCCTGCGAAGGACAGCTTTGATCCGGGCAACCATTTCCATCATGCCGAAGGGCTTGACCAGATAGTCGTCCGCCCCGGAATCCAGGCCAATCACCTTATCGAATTCACTGCCCCGGGCAGTGGCCATCAGGACGGGAATCTCTGCCGTGGCGGAAGAAGCACGAAGCTTTTTCAGGATGGTAATTCCATCCTCTCCCGGGAGCATAATGTCCAGAAGAATCAGTTCCGGCCGTTCCTCCCCCATGGCTTTCCAAAAATCCGTGCTGTCCGGAAATCCCTTTGCAGGAAAACCGGACGCATTCAGAGTATACAGCATCAAATCCCGGATTGCGCTGTCATCCTCCACACAATATATCATATCTGGGCGCCTCCCCGTTTTTATAAATAGAACCCCGGCAGATGCCGGCGCAGTCCCCCACCAGGGTGTTTCCCCTACATACTAAGCCAAGATTGGAAATTGTGCAACTGTTTTTTGCGCGGTCCTGCACAAGAGAAAGGAGCGTCCGAAATCACTTCTGATTTCGGACGCCCCGATTTCCGTTACCCAGTCGGTGATCCGCACACAGACACGCAGCGCAGGCGCTGCATCTGCACCGGAATCAGTACCGATCAGTCTTTTTTCTTTTTCTTCTGTACGCCGCTCCAGGCATGCATGACCAGCGCCAGTGCGATAACGCCATAGGAGATGAACACACGGAAGTATTCACCGATGGCCGCGTCGCCGAACAGATTCTTGCCTGCGGAGGGCGCCACGATGAACAGCAGATGGAACAGGATACAGCCCAGCAGCGCCTGGGAGTTGGTAGCCTTCCGGATGGAAGCACCGCCAACCAGAATCGCCGCACCGGCGTACAGACCTACCTGCTCGTGAGCGCCGTAAGTCTGGAAGGAGCCCATGTTCTGCACAAAGATCAGCTGGCCCCAGCCGGCAAGGACGGTGGAGATCATGATCGCAATCACACGAACCTTATCCACATTGATGCCGGAGACATTGGCTACCGTACGGCTCTGACCAACCGCGCGGAACTGCTGACCCAAGCGGGTCTTCATTAGTGCGTCGTTGAACAGACACAGCAGCGCAATTACCAGGAAGGTGACCATGGGCACCTTCACCATGGAGAAAATATTGGCAACGAAGGGCAGCTGGTAGAGGATACAGACAGCTGCGCAGATGCCAACCGTAGTCAGCGTTTTCTTCGGCGTGGACTTCTTCAACAGCAGCTTCGCCACCGCATAGACAACGAAAATGGCGCAGAAGATATACAGGCCGGTGCCGAAGGGCACATTCCAAAGGCCGTCCAGTGCGTACTTGAAGCCGCGATCCGTGGACAGGTCGATGGTATTGGCAACGCCGGTGGAGCCTTTGATCACCAGACCGGGGGCGTTCAGAGGAATCAGATTGCCAAAGATAAACAGGAACAGCAGCTGATAAAGACCGTTGGCGAAATAGCCCAGAATCAGACCGCCGATCATTTCCTGACCCTTCATCTTATTCAGCAGGTTACCGATGAGGTAGCCGAACAGTCCGGCGATGGGTACCGTCATCAGCATGGCAACCAGGAAGCCGGGCAGACCGCTGATACCCCACTCAATCACCCACAGCGCCGCAATCTGAGCCGCCATGGCGCCGATGGTAATGGCGAAGTTAATGCCCATGCCGGCAATAATCGGCAGAATCAGCGCCAGAACGATGAACGCGTTCCGGCTCAGCCGTCCGAACAGCTCATACATCACATAGGGCACCGTCTGTCCGCTGAAAATCAGGCAGATGATACACAGCACCACGAACATGATGGTAACCGCATTGGCACGCAGCACAGCGGCAAAATCTATCTTTTTACGAAGATCATGCACGGGAATCACCTCCGGATTTGGTCAGGGCATACAGGATAATGCCGTTGGAAATCAGAATACGCAGCGTCTCGGAAATGGTGGAACCGGGAACCAACACGTTTGCCACAGGCATACCCAGTGTCAGAACGCCCTGGAACAGGAACGTACCGATCAGCACATGGCTGATCTTGCACCGGGAGGTGGAAGCGCCGCCGATCAGGATGGCGGAAGCCGCCACGAAGCCCATCTGACGGGGTGCGGTATACAGCTGCATGAAGCCATAGCTCTGGGAATAGACCAGAATACCAATTGCGCCGAGAACCGTGGAGAGGGTGGTACCGACAATGCGCATCTTGTCCACGTTAATACCGGCAGCCTGGGCGAATCGGGGATTATTACCGACCGCCTGCATGGCAACGCCGGTTTTGCTCCGGGAGAACAGCCACACCAGCAGACAGCACAGCGCCATAAACAGCAGCAGGCCGGTGGGCACCGTGAAGTCACCGATGTTAAATGCCAGGAAGTCATTCAGAATGTGCTTAAAGTTGGTAGAATCCAGGCCGATGGTGTTCCGAAGGCCCGTGCCCAGAGGCCAGCGGAGCTTCAGAGACTTAAACGGCAGCACCAGCCAGGCGATACACATCAGAGAAACAATGGAGAAGCCCACATAAGTGGTTACGGACATCTCTTCGCCCTTCAGGCGGTTCAGCATCAAAGCGTACAGATAACCACAGATCGCTGCAATCACACAGCCTACCAAAATGGCGAACAGGAAGCCGCCCCAGCCGGGAATTCCCAGCTCGATGGTCAGAAGGCCGCCAATCAGACCAGCAACCAGACCGATGGGAAGGCCCAGGTTCAGGCTGATACCACACTGGATGCCCGGTACCATGGCCAGAACCATGATGGAGTTCATGCCCATACGGACAACCGTGTTACTCAGCAGCGTGGACAGGGACAGGTCAAACCACAGCGTCATGAAGCACAGCAGGATAAAGAACACACCGATGATGACTCTGGGAATGCCCAGCTTCTCAACCAGCACCTCATAGAACGCCAGAAGCGCTGCGGTAACTAGAAGCGCCAGCGCGGTATAAATCAGATCGTCAGAATGACGGATCAGGTATCCTGCCGCGGTAGATTTTCCGCCGCACTGCTCCAGATACCGGTCATACTGGGTGTCAAAGGTGTCGCCGGGCTGATAGACCAGCGCATCGATGGTCTCCCGCAGGGAAGCCAGTGCGTCGTCGTCCAGCACCGTGTAGATAACCTTTAACTCCTGACCGACTTTCACATAGGCCTCGTCAGTCACCACTGCGGCATCCAGCATTTCCTGGGTGGCAGTGAAGCCGCTCATGTCTACCTCAACAGTTTCCTCTTCGGGGACGTCCTTACCCTGGGCAAGCAGCGCCTCCCGCTCGGCTTCCATCTTCGCCTTGGCTTCTTCATAGTGCGCGTCGATGTAAGCCTGCTTGGCAGTATCCTCCAGAACACCGTAGTTGGTCAGAGCCGTATTGTATTCTTCAACTGCGGCAATCAGTTCCGGAGTCGCCACCACGCCTGCGGCGAATTCCGCATTTTCGTACTTGGCGCGGGTATCCTCTTCCGCTTTCTTAACGGCGTCGCGGATGGCGGACATACCGCCGCCGGCTTCTTTTGCCTTCGCCTGCGCCTCTTTTTTCGCGATGTTCACATAGCTCTCCACCACGCCGTCGCCGGTGGCATTGAGAAGCGTACGAACCCGCAGGCCGCTCAAAATCGCCGCGCCGCTGTCATTATTTTTCTTGGGCAGATTCACAGCACCCAGAACCACCAGCACAACACAGGCCACGCACAGCACCGCAGCAATGAGCTTTCTAACTTTATTCTTCGTCATTGTGCTTAACCTTCTTTCTTGTTGTGTTCAGAGGGCTTGATGCCGGACATCGCCAGGCCAAAGTCCGCATCGGAAGCGCCGGGAGCCAGAATATCCACCAGCTTGCCTTCGGAAACAATGGCAATCCGGTCAGAAATACTGCGCAGCTCCTGCAGCTCAGAGGACACAATGACAATCGTCATTCCCTTCTCCCGATTCAGCTTGACCAGGGTTTCCAGAACCAGCTTCTTGGCGCCGATGTCAATGCCGCGGGTCGGCTCGGAAACGAACAGGAATTTCGGGGACATACACAGCGCCCGGGCAATGCAGACCTTCTGCTGGTTGCCGCCGGACAGGGTTCCTGCCGCCTGGGTGGGGCCAAAGCAGCGGATGTCCAGCTCCTGGATCATTTCTTCCGCCGTATTCCGAATCTCCCGGCTGTTCTTCAGGGTAAAGGGCCCGAACTTATTCAGATAGTCCCCCTTCACCTGCATCGCGTTGAATACAATATTATCTTCAATGGACTGATCCAGCAGCAGGCCAACGCTCTTACGGTCTTCGGAAACCATGGCGATACCGGCGTTCAGCGCCTCCTGGGTATCGCCAGGCTTCAGCGCCTGCCCGAACAGTTCCACAGAACCTTCCATATCATAAAGACCCAGTACGCCATTGGGGATACCCAGTTTTCCCTGGCCGGCAAGACCGCCGATGCCAAGGATCTCACCTTCATAGACATCCATGGTAATACCCCGAACCTTTTCGCCGGGCATATTAACCTTCAGATCCTGCAGGTGCATGGCAACTGTATCCGAGTGATCAGCACGAGCCTCCGCCTGTACAACGGCCTCGCCCTTTCTGCCGATCATCAGCTCAGCCAACTCCACAATGGAGGTGTCCTTCACATTTCTGGTGGTGACCAGCTTGCCGTCACGCAAAATGGTAATGTGGTCAGAAGCCGCCATTACCTCGTCCAGACGGTGGGTAATGAAAATAATCGCAATGCCGCTGGCGGCAATCTGCTTCATAACGGAAATCAGCTGGCTGGCCTCAGATTCCGTAAGCACGGCAGTCGGCTCATCAAACACCAGCAGCTGCATACCAGTCTTGTCAATTTCCCGGGCAATTTCCACGAACTGCATATAGCCAACGGGAAGTCCCTTGACAGTGGTGGATTCATCAATGCTCATGCCCACGCTGTCCAGCGCTTTCCGGGCGTCCCGGGCCATGGCATCAAAATCCAGCGTCTCCATGTTCTTGCCGAGAATCCGGCTAACCAGATTGGGCTTTGAGATCTCACGGTTCAGCTTAATGTTCTCTGTAATCGTAAAGCCGGGCAGCAGCATGAATTCCTGATGAACCATGCCGATGCCCTTCGTCATGGCATCCAGAGGCGAGAGGATGTTTACCTTTTCTCCGTTCAGAAAAACTTCTCCCTCAAATCCGCCGGTGCTGTGAATCACCGGCATGCCAAACAGCGTGTTCATCAGGGTGGATTTACCTGCGCCGTTTTCACCAAGCAGCGCATGAATCTCGCCGGGCCTTACGGAAAGAGAAACATCACTCAGAACAGTGTTATTGCCGTACTGCTTGGTAATATGTTTCATTTCCAGTACGAATTCGCTCTGCATGCTAAGTGTTCCTCCTTTTAATAACGGGTAAGCGGGTCCGCCCGAATAAATCGGGTGGACCCGTCATTGGGATTTGCTTCTATTCTGTTCCACTGAGGCATCCGCGCCGTATCCGGTGTGGTTCCCTCAGCTGTGTTGAGGGAGTCGCCCTGCTTCCCGATTACAGGTAATCGTTGAAGTCGACAGGAGCCAGCAGAATGGTGTAGTAGTTGTCGAAGGTGTTACCCTCGCTGTCAGTGTAGTTGGCGATCTGAGCGCCCTCGACCTTGGCGTTCAGCATGTCAGACAGCAGAGCGGAATCATTTCTGTTGGTGATGGTGCCCTCAGCGTAAGCCTTGGCGTACTCAACACCCACCTCAATGATGGTCATAGCAACGGGAGAAGCCCAGGTGGAGAAGCGGCCGACGGCGTCATGCTCATCCAGCTTGGCAGCGATCTGCTTCAGAGCCTCGGTGTCGTCACCGCC
>JBJDYL010000125.1:0-16582 GCA_051867285.1 Faecousia sp.
ATTGTGGCTCTGAAGATCGTGGGTTCGAGTCCCATTATCCACCCCATAAAAAAAGGACATCCCATCGGGATGTCCTTTTTTTATGGAATAAATGGGACTCGAAAGCCCGCCCCGGCGCAGCCGGGGAAGAAACAGTCCGGTGGACTGTTTCTTAGGGCGTGGGAGAGTCCATGGTTTTCCGAACCCAGTCCGTAGGACTGCGGGGCGAAAACCATAATGGTTTCTAAGCAGCGTCCCAATGGGCATCCTTATTTTATCGTATCAATAGACTCGAAGAGAGCGACCCACCCTTTGGGTGGGTAAAAAAGTGTCCGGTGGACACTTTTTTAGCTCGGGGGAGAGTCCCCCGCCCGGCAGGCCTGTCCGCAGGACTGTGAACTGTCGGGCGGCTTTCCCATAGGCCATACCTTTGGGATGTCCTTTTTTTATGGAATAAATGGGACTCGAAAGCCCGCCCCGGCGCAGCCGGGGAAGAAACAGTCCGGTGGACTGTTTCTTAGGGCGTGGGAGAGTCCATGGTTTTCCGAACCCAGTCCGTAGGACTGCGGGGCGAAAACCAGAATTGTGCCCAATGCGCCCTTCGGGCCATATCGATTCCTCCGAAACGGAACCCCACCTGCCGTCAAAACGCCCCGGTTCGCAAGGAACCGGGGCGCTTTGTTATGATATTTCCATTGACTGCCGGATGTGCCAGCGTGGCGTGAAGCGGATTACCACTGCTCCTGCTGCGCGTCCAGCAAATACTGCACATAGAAGGCCGCGCCATTCAGCATGCCTTCCTCATCCAGATCGAAGTGGTCATGGTGCAGCGAGTAAACGCAGTCCTTCTCCTCATTGGCACAGCCGACAAACGCATACACGCCGGGCGTGCGCTCCAGGAAGTAGGCAAAGTCCTCGCCGCCGGGGGTCTTTGTGTACTTGACCAGTCCCTTTTCCCCCAGAATTTTCTTTACGGAACCCTCCGCAATGGCGCTGCAGCGAGCGTTGTTAACGGTGGCAGGAATGTTGATATAGTAATCGAAATCATAATCTGCGCGGTAGGCGGCGCAGGTATTTTTGATCACACGCTCAATCATGCCCGGCAGTTCCTTTGCCAGCTGGGGATTGAAGGTCCGCACCGTACCGGTCAGCTCAGCGGTCTGGTCAAAGATGTTGGGCAGCGTGCCGCAGTGGAATGTACAGATACTGACAACCACGGTATCATTGGGGTTACATTCCCGGCTGACCAGACTCTGCAGCGCATCCACCACCTTGCAGCCCACATAAATCGGGTCCACAAGGTACTGCGGCATGGCTCCATGACCGCTTTTGCCGATGATCTTGATTTTCATAAAACCGGCAGAGGTATACCGGGGCCCTTCCTCCACGGAAATGGTGCCGGCAGGCAGGTAGGGGAAGATGTGCATACCTGCAACGGTATCCAAATCATCCACCAGTCCCGTCTCAAGCACCTTCTCGGCGCCGTTCATTGCTTCTTCCGCGGGCTGGAAAATCAGCTTTACCGTGCAGTGCAGCTCGTCTTTGTGTTCGGAAAGAACCTTCGCTGCCAGCAGCAGCATGGTAATGTGAGCATCGTGGCCGCAGGCGTGCATCACGCCCTCGTTTTCGGAGCGGTAAGGAAGATCCTTCACCTCCCGGATGGGAAGGGCATCGATGTCGCAGCGCAGACCGATTACCGGCTTTTCCCGGTCGCCCTGAATGGTGGCGATGGTGCCGGTGCCCGCCACTTCCACATAGGGAATTCCCATATCGGTCAGTTCCTGACGGATGCGCTTGGCAGTCTCAAACTCTTTCCAGCTCAGCTCCGGATGGCGGTGAAAATGCCGGCGCAGCGCAATTCCATATTCACGATGTTTGTTGATTTCGGAAAGTACGTTCATCCATGCCTCCTGAAGTTACATGGGGCCGTAGCCAATCTGCAGCGCGATGAAGAGGAATACCACCTGCAGCACGAAGAAGATGACGTGCAGCGGCAGAATGAACTTGTACCAGCTCTTCAGGGGAACCTTCGCCAGGCCCAGGTAAATCAGCAGGGTGCCGTTGGTGAACCAGAAGGTATTGGAGATGCCGTCACCGAACTGGAAGGCCAGAACCGCAGTCTGACGGGTGATGCCCAGCATATCCGCCAGCGGCACCATGATGGGCATAACGGCGGTAGCCTGACCGGAACCGGAGGGGATCAGCGCGTTGATGAAGAAGTTCATAATGAACATGCCAACGGTGGTCACGAAAGAGGACGCATTCGTCAGCAGGCTGGACAGGCCGTGAACCAGGGGATCAATCAGGCCGCCGGCAGTCATGGTCAGCTGCACCGCACGGGCAGCGCCGATGATCAGTGCGCCGGCCATGGCGCCGCGCATACCATCGAGAATCAGATTCACCGTATCGGTGGGGCTGACACGGTTCAGAATCGCTGCCAGAATACCGGCAACCAGGAATACGGCGCTCATTTCCGGATAGGACCAGCCCAGATTCAGCATGCCGTAAATCGTAAAGGCAAAGGCAATGGCGAGCACCACCAGAGACAGAATCTTGGCTGTATCCAGCTTGTCGTCCGCAGGCATATCCAGCTTCAGGGAAGCGGTATCCACGTCCGCCACCAGGCTCTTGGAGGGGTCAGCCTTGATCTTCTTGGCGTAGCGCAGGACCCAGAACAGGCTCAGCGCGCACACGCAGCACAAAGCAATGATACGCAGCTCCCAGCCGGAGTACATGGGCAGCTCCGCAATGGTGTGAGAGGTACCGACGGTGAAGGGATTGAAGGGGGCAACGGCGAAGGCAATCAGGCAGGCGAAGCCGGAAATTGCCATGCCTACCAGAGAGTCATAGCCCAGAGACAGCGCCAGGGAAATCACAATGGGAACGAAGGGGATGATGTGCTCGCTCCAGCCCAGGATGCCGCCGATGAAGAAGAACAGGATCATCACGATGGCAATTACCAGCTGGCTGTTCAGGCCCTTGATCTTCAGGACGCTGTTGATACCCGCGCCGATAACGCCGGTCTTGTTGTAGATCTCAACAACGCCGCCGATGATCATAACCGCGAACATCATGGATGCAGTAGCGGTCAGGCCGTTGGGGATGGTGAGCATCATCTGGAAAAATCCGACAGGTGTGCGATCTACGCTGTGGTAGCTTCCGGCCACCACCCGGGTAACACCGTTCACCGTCTCCCGGTCATAAGCGCCGGGTGTAACGAAGTAAGATACCACGGTGCACAGCAGGACCATAACCATCAGAACCAGGAAGGGGTTCAGGTTACCGCCCTTAAACAGGGACTTTTTCTTTTCTTTCATGGTTTACTCCTTCTTTCTTTTTATTCTCCGGATTTTCCGGAGCGAAAAACAGATGCCGTATCTGTGTTTTCCAAAGGGATTGGGCATATCACCGGGGTGCGTTGGCGTATTTCTCGTTCAGCACCGTAAGGAAATCCTGCTCCGGGCTAGTCAGCATGTGATCCACCCGCTTGATCCACATGGTATTCAGGGTAAAGTCCACGCCCTGAATGGGGATGAACCGGCGGTGAAGGTCGTCGATGAAATCAAAGCCGTTGTAATCGCAGCCGATATAATAGCTGTCTGTGTGGATAATGACATCCCGCAGAGTGCCCCGGTCCTGAATCACGATCCGCTTTTTCAGAATCGCCGGATTATACATGGTAATGTCCGAGCAATAGTTGATCCCCGTAAGGTTTTCGTTGTTGTAAGTCACATGGGGATACGGGATCAGATCGTCCAGCGTCAGCGTCTCCCGATCCGCCAGCGGATGGTGGACATGCACCTGCGCCGCTACCCGGCTGCGGTGGATCAGGGTGCCCTCCAGCTGCAATTCCTGGCATTTCTGGAACATGGCGTCTTCCCGGTCGCTGGTAAAATGCAGAATGCCCAGGCCAAACGTCCCGCTGCTCACCATTTGCAGGATATTGTCCGTCGTCTCCTCCTGAATCACCAGATTTACCAGATCCTGCCCGGCACAGTAGCGCTGGTAATAGGTTGTAAACACATCGGTGATTGCGGTGCACCGCTGGGTAGCCAGCAGCAGGGAGGACTTTCCCGCTTCGGTTTTCCGGCAATACTGCCCTTCCAGCTGCGCAATATCCTTCAGAATCAAATTCGCCCGGGCAATAAATTTCTGTCCATCGTATGTAGGGCGGACACCCTGGTTTGTCCGGTGAAACAGAGACATCCCGATTTCTTCCTCCAGCTCCTTCACAGCGCGGCTCAGCGTCGACTGGGACACATACAGGTACTGTGCGGCCTTACTGAACGAACCGGTCTGTTCGATGATCGCAACATAACGCAGTGTTTGAAGATTCACAGTACATCCTCTCCTGTATATTTTCTGAATACTTATTATAATTAGGATACCATTTTCTAAGTTATCTTGCAACAGCAATCGCCCTATTTTGCCATTCCAAATATGAATAGCGGTTATTCAATGTTTACAATTCTGCGTCCATTTTTGTGGAAAGCACCAGCACTTTGCCATAGGAATCCTGTTTCAGGGAGGAAATATGGCTGCGCAGGCAGCGTGGTGATCCAGAAATTTCCAGCAAAGCAATATTTGCGTTTTATTCAACGGTGCCGAGGATGTGCGAAGCCTGCTGCCGCGTGGGACGGCGGGTATCCTGCCGGCGCTGGCGCCAACATTTTCGCTCTGACCCGCCGGCAATTTCCATGCCCCAGAAAAGCGCCGGTTTTTCCGGCGCATTTGTTGAATTGGGTGTAAAAATGTGCTATCATACCAGCATAAGGCGGGAGAGATACTCCCATGCTGCGGTGGCAGCCCCCTGCCTGATACGCAGATCCAATCTCAAACAAAGGAGAGAATTCTATGAAGCGTTCCGAAATCAACCAGGCTCTTCGGGAGCTGGAAGCCATGTGCGAGAAATATCATTGCTATCTGCCCCCCTTCTGCCATTTTACGCCGGAGGAGTGGGAAACCAAAGGGCACGAATATGACGAGGTCCGGGACTGCTGCCTGGGCTGGGACATTACCGACTACGGTATGGGAGATTTCGACAAAATGGGTTTCTCCCTGATTACCATCCGCAACGGCAGCCAGACCATGCGGAAAAAATATCCCAAGGTCTACGCCGAGAAGCTGCTGTATCTGAAGGAAGGGCAGTATTCTCCCAACCACTTCCACTGGTATAAGACCGAGGATATCATCAACCGGGGCGGCGGCAACGTGCTGATCCGGGTGTACAATTCCAATCCCGACGAATCCATCGACTACGAAAGCGACGTGACGGTGCATACCGACGGCAGAACCTACACCGTTCCCGCGGGAACCCAGATCCGCCTGACCCCCGGCGAGTCCATTTACATCCAGCAGTACCTGTACCACGACTTTGAAGTGGAGCCGGGCACCGGAAACGTACTGCTGGGCGAGGTCAGCCAGTGCAACGATGACAGCAACGACAACCGCTTCAATCCCCCCATGGGCCGGTTCCCCGCCATTGAGGAGGACGAGGCGCCCTACCGGCTGCTGTGCACCGAATACCCCCCGGCGAAGTAAAAGGAGGAATTACCATGATTGATGTAGTTGCTTTGGGCGAACTGCTCATTGATTTTGCCGCCAGATCTGTGGATGAAAGCGGCTATCCCACCATGGCCGCCAACCCCGGCGGCGCACCCGGCAATTTTCTGGCAGCACTGAATGCCTACGGCCGGAAAACCGCTTTTCTGGGCAAGGTGGGAGACGATGCCTTCGGTCATCTGCTGCTGGGCACCCTGAACCGGGCGGGCATTGAGACAAAGGGAATTCTGGTTGACCCGGATGTATTCACCACGCTGGCTTTCGTGACCTTTGATCAAAGCGGCGACCGTTCCTTCTCCTTCGCCCGGAAGCCCGGAGCGGACACCCAGCTAAAGTGGGAGGAAGTGGACAAGTCCCTCATTGACAATGCAAAGGTATTCCACTTCGGCACCCTGAGCCTGACCGGCGAGCCTGTGCGCACCACCACGCAGAAGGCGCTGGCCTACGCCAAAAGCAAAGACAAGCTGATTACCTGCGATCCCAACCTGCGCAAGCCCCTGTGGGCCAGTGAAGAAGAAGCCCGGGAGCAGATGCTGTGGAGCCTTGCTCAGGCAGACGTGGTGAAAATCAGCGACAACGAGGTGGAGTTCCTGTGGAACTGCACCCCGGAGGAGGGCGCGGACAAGCTGCTGAAGGAATTCGGCGTTTCTCTTGCCATGGTGACCCTTGGCCCCGACGGCTGCCTGCTGAAAACCGCCAACGCCAGCTTCCGTGCGCCCAGCCCCAAGGTGCATCCCATTGACACCACCGGCGCAGGAGACATTTTCGGCGGAAGCGCCGTGGCCCGGCTGCTGGAGCTGGACAAGTCCATGGAATCCCTGACCCAGGAGGATCTCGCCTACATCGGGCGGTTTGCCGCCACGGCCGCCAGCCTGTCCACGGAGCACCCCGGCGGTATTCCCAGCATTCCGGACAGGGCTGCTGTTCTGGCTGCCATGTAATGCGGATGCCCCGAAAGTATGGGCGGCTTGCTCCGTCCATGCCAGGTACGCCATCCGTACCGGCACGCCGGGAATATCTCTGTCACAGAGGGTACCCGGCTGCCGCCTCAACGCTGCCGCTTTTGCAAAACACAAACTCCCCGGTTCTTACGAACCGGGGAGTTGCTGTTAGAGCTACAGGTTGATCGGAATGCTCTTCCATCCTCACAGATCACGAGGAAGGTCTTGCACGACCGGAAGGTTCCTTACTTGCCGTCCTTGATGGCAGCCTGTGCGGCGGCCAGGCGGGCGATGGGCACACGGAAGGGGGAGCAGGAGACGTAGTTCAGGCCGATACGATGGCAGAACTCCACAGAGACGGGGTCGCCGCCGTGCTCGCCGCAGATGCCGCAGTGGATGTTGGGACGAACCGCCTTGCCCTTGGTGACAGCCATCTCCATCAGCATACCAACGCCGGTCTGATCCAGCTTGGCAAAGGGATCGTTCTCGAAGATCTTGTGGGTGTAGTAGGCATCCAGGAACTTGCCCGCGTCGTCACGGCTGAAGCCGTAGGTCATCTGGGTCAGGTCGTTGGTGCCGAAGCAGAAGAACTCAGCTTCCTTGGCCATCTCATCGGCAGTCAGGCAGGCACGGGGAATCTCCATCATGGTGCCGACTTCGTACTTCAGCTCCATGCCGGCAGCGGCGATCTCGGCATCAGCAGCCTTCACCACCACGTCCTTGACGAACTTCAGTTCCTTGACATCGCCGGTCAGGGGGATCATGATCTCGGGAACCAGGTTCCACTCGGGATGACGGCCCTTCACAGCCAGCGCGGCCTTAATGACGGCGCGGGTCTGCATGGCGGCGATTTCGGGATAGGTGACAGCCAGACGGCAGCCACGGTGACCCATCATGGGGTTGAACTCATGCAGGGAAGCAATGATGTCCTTGATCTGCTGCACGGTCTTGCCCTGCGCGGCAGCCAGCGCGGCGATGTCCTCCTCGGTGGTGGGCACGAACTCGTGCAGAGGGGGATCCAGGAAGCGGATGGTTACGGGGTAGGACTCCATGGCCTCGTACAGCGCCTCGAAGTCCGCCTGCTGCATGGGCTCGATCTTCGCCAGAGCAGCCTCACGCTCCTCCACGGTGTCGGAGCAGATCATCTCCCGGAAGGAAGCGATACGGCCTTCCTCGAAGAACATATGCTCGGTACGGCACAGGCCGATGCCTTCTGCGCCCAGAGACCGGGCCTTGATGGCATCCCGGGGGGTATCGGCGTTGGTGCGAACCTTCAGGGTGCGGTACTGGTCAGCCCAGGCCATGATCCGGCCGAACTCACCGGCGATTTCCGCGTCCACGGTGGGAATCTGACCGTCGTAGATGTTGCCGGTGGAGCCGTCCAGGCTCAGCCAGTCGCCCTCGCGGTAGGTCTTGCCCGCCAGAACGAAGGTCTTGTTCTCCTCGTCCATCTTGATCTCGGTGCAGCCGGAGACACAGCAGCGGCCCATACCACGGGCAACAACGGCTGCGTGAGAGGTCATGCCGCCGCGGACGGTCAGGATGCCCTGGGCGGACATCATGCCCTCGATGTCCTCGGGGGAAGTCTCCAGACGAACCAGGACCACCTTCTCGCCCCGGTCAGCCCAGGCCTTGGCGTCCTCAGCGGTAAAGACGATCTTACCGCAGGCAGCTCCGGGAGAAGCGGCCAGGGCGCGGCCCACAGGCTGAGCCTTCTTCAGCGCAGCGGCGTCGAACTGAGGATGCAGCAGGGTGTCCAGGGTTCTGGGCTCGATCATGGCAACAGCCTGCTTTTCATCGATCATGCCCTCGTCCACCAGGTCGCAGGCGATCTTCAGAGCGGCGGGAGCGGTACGCTTGCCGTTACGGGTCTGCAGCATGTACAGCTTGCCGTTCTCCACGGTAAACTCCATGTCCTGCATATCGTGATAGTGATTCTCCAGAATCTGGCAGACATTGGTGAACTGGGCAAAGGCCTCGGGGAACTTCTCAGCCATCTCGGAGATGGGCATGGGAGTCCGGACACCGGCCACCACGTCCTCGCCCTGAGCGTTGGTCAGGAACTCGCCGAACAGCTTCTTCTCGCCGGTAGCGGGGTTCCGGGTGAACGCAACGCCGGTGCCGCAGTCGTCGCCCATGTTGCCGAAGGCCATGGACTGCACGTTGACAGCGGTGCCCCAGGAATAGGGAATGTCGTTTTCACGACGGTAAACATTTGCACGGGGGTTGTCCCAGGAGCGGAACACGGCCTGAATGGCGCCCATCAGCTGCTCCTTGGGGTCAGAGGGGAAGTCAACGCCCAGCTTGGACTTATACTCCGCCTTGAACTGGCCGGCCAGTTCCTTCAGATCGTCGGCGGTCAGCTCCACGTCCTGCTTGACGCCCTTGCGCTCCTTCATCTGGTCAATGAGGGCTTCAAAATACTTCTTGCCCACTTCCATAACCACGTCGGAGTACATCTGGATGAAGCGGCGGTAGCAGTCCCAGGCCCAGCGGGGATTGCCGGACTTGGCGGCCATAACGCCGACCACGTCCTCGTTCAGGCCCAGGTTCAGGATGGTGTCCATCATGCCGGGCATGGAGGCCCGGGCGCCGGAGCGGACGGAGACCAGCAGCGGGTTCTCCAGATCGCCGAACTTCTTGCCGGTGATCTCCTCCAGCTTGTCCACGTACTGCATGATCTCCGCCTGGATATCGGCGTTGATCTTGCGGCCATCCTCGTAATACTTGGTGCAGGCTTCCGTAGAAATGGTAAAGCCCTGGGGGACAGGCAGACCAATGTTGGTCATTTCAGCCAGATTGGCACCTTTGCCGCCCAAGAGCTCGCGCATTTTGCCGTTGCCTTCGGTGAACAGATAAACGTACTTGTGAGACATGCGTGTAATACCCCTTTCCTATCTTCAGGCTTGCCAAAATCGCCTGTATGGTTGCATATTTCGACTGTCCGTCTTTGCCCAGCTAGTATATCATGTACGTCAAAAAAATGCAAATATTTTTCCAAAAATTTTTGCACTTTTTCCAAAAAATTTTACCCGTCCGCCGAAGCAGCGGCGAACGGGTAATCGGATTATGGGAAGAACACCCGGCTCCGCCCATCTTTGTCGAACAGACAGTTATACTGCATCGCTTCATACAGGCTCAGCCACTGCGCCGGATCTCCCTCGGCCTGGTTGAATTCCAGCGCTTCCCCGGTATTCGTGTAAAAACCATAGGGATTCAGAGCGGGAATCACCTGCTGCATGTCAGACAGGAAGCGATAATAGCTTGGCAGGGGAAGTCCCGCAGTCTCCAGCAGTTTAATTGCCAGATAATTCAGGCTGGTAAGCTCTGTGGTCTGCTCCGGAATGTCAAAGTTTGCCCAGAGATAGAAGGGAACCTGATATTGCAGCATCCGCTCAGGCAGCGTATCGAAGCTGCCGCCATGAACCGCTTGGAAGAAGTCCCCCTCTACCTGGGGGAAGTGGTCGCCGAACAGCAGCACCACGGTATCCCGGGAGGACTTCTCCAGCTCCGTCAGCAGATACTCCACCGCCTCGTCCGTCTCGTGAATCAAAGACAGATACTGCTCTGCCATGGGGTAGCGCTCCCCCTCCAGAGAAATGGTGCTTTCATAAGTCTCGTAATTGTAATCCCCGTGGTTCTGCATGGTAATGCCGAACAGGAACAGCGGGGCTTCCCCCTGCCGGTTCAGCCGGTTCAGCACATAATCAAACATTTCCCGGTCGCTGACAAAGTCCCGGATCAGATCCTGCTGGGGATAGTCGTCCAGGAACGTCATTTCCTGAAAGCCCAGCAGCGGGTAGGCCTTGGTGCGATTCCAGCCGTTGGAAAAATAGGGATGGGTCACCGCGGTATCATAGCCGTAGCTTTCCAGCAGCCGGGGCAGGGAGAATACCTCCTGCCGCAGATATTGCTGGTAAGCAATGGTACCCCTGGGCAGGAACGCCATGGAGCAGCCTGTCAGCAGCTCAAACTCCGCATTGGCGGTTCCGCCGCCAAAAACCGTGGTCAACGCAAACCCCCGGGCGGTGTTTTCCGTCAGAGAATCCAGAAACGGCGTTACCGGCTGGTTGGTGTTCAGCCCGTCGCCCAGCACCCGGAAATCCGCCAGTGACTCGTCCATGATCACCACAATGTCCGGCAAGGTTTCCGGCAGTGCGGCTTCCTGCGCCGGATATGTTTCTTCCAACCGGGAAATGCCCTCCGGGGAATAACCCTCCGGCTTCTCTATAAAGGAATCCCGCAGGCCTACACAAAAATTCAGCAGGTAGCCGTTATACAGCGTCCCCTCATTGCTCCAGGTACCGGGGCGCACGTTGGCTCCCTTCCAGCCAAACAGGAATACGCAGGCGGCGGTGGCTACCGCAGCCGCGGCGCGCAGCCATCGCCGGGGCAGAAACACCGGTTCCTTTGGCAGCGCACCAAAGGCAAATACCGTCCACAGCCACAGCGCCAGACAGCGCGCCATCTGTACCGGCAGGGTGAAGGTGTAGCCCGCCGCTACATTCAGGGCGGTGCCTGCGGACAGAATATCCGTGGGCTGCAGTTCCGTGCCCCGGAAGCGGAACACAAACACATTCACCACATTCAAAAGAAGCAGCAGTCCGGACGCAATGGCGGCCGCCGGCCGAATCCGTCCGGTGAAAACCAAAACGAATCCATATACGGCAGCGGTACAGGCAAAATTCAGCACAACCCGGACATAGCCCACATCCAAAAAGCGGTACTCCATCATCCAGGACGGATAGCAGCAGGACAGGACAATGCACGCCAGCGCCCACAACACGTTCAGGAAAAAGGCGGAGCCGGGCTGCTGGGTCTGGATCTTCAGGAACCCCGTCCCCAAAAACAGCGCGGCAAGCCCCGCGCCGATCAGCCAGTCACCCCGGAACCCCATCAGCAGCAGCGCTGCCGCTGCCAGAACCGCTCCGGTTTTCCAGCGATTCCGGTCCCGCTGAATATATCTCATAACCTTGTCCTCCCTTTTGGTATCAGGCAAATCACACGGCGCATATCCGGGGAACGCCGTCATGGCACATACAGGGAAAGCGGACTGCGCTAGCCGTTGTCCGCCTTGCCCACCCCAGCAAGGCCATGGTGTTGTATATAAAATTCCAGGGAAGCTCTGATTAAATCGGCAAGCGCTGGCAGCGAGCGCTTTTCACTAGCCGAAAGTTCCAAATGCGGAGGAATACTGTTTGTATTTCCCGCTTTTGGAACTGTACGGATAGGGGAAAAGATCCGCTGTTCAGCCGCAGACGATTTATTCAGAGGTTCCCCAGAAGTCTCAGCACATATTCCGGCGCGTGCCCCGCTCCCACTCCGTAACCGTCCTGTAAGGAATCCGGAAATACGCGCAAAAGTTTTTCCGGTTCATCCCGGTACCTTTCCGCAGCTCCAGAATTTTTTGCTGATCGTCCATAGGCCGTCCTCCACAGCTGGTTTGCACAGTGCCTGGATTATAGCACATCCTGCTTTTTGATGCAATGTGCAAATTTTGATAACGGAAGGAAGGTATCTGAAATTCCCTTTTCCACAGGCCAGATGTTCCGCAAAGGCACGGGAGAAACGCCGCTGCAGGGAAGGAAATAGTAGTTGACACATCAACTATTCTGAAAGTATAATGGCTCTGAGGTGAAGAGAATGCGTTACAGCATCGCAAGAATGATTACCTTTCTGGCCCGTAAAAGCCAGGGTTATATTGGAAGCGCACTGAGCAAGTACAATCTGACTGCCGCAGAACAGCCTTTTTTCATGGCGCTCCAACATAACGCAGGCATCACACAGGAAGGCCTGACAACGCTTGTGGGCGTTGATAAGGCGGCAACTGCCAGGGCTGTAAAATCATTGGAGGAAAAAGGCTTTTTGATTCGGATACAGGATGAGCAGGATCGACGCCAAAATCTGATCTATGCAACGGATGCGGCAAAACAGATATCCGAAGCAGTCCGCAATGAACTGCTGTGTTTTAATGATTTGCTCATTCAGGGTATTTCGGAAGAAGAACTGGAAATCATCCATGCGGGCCTGATGAAAATGGCAAATAATTTGTCTGCCCTTTCCGACAGTCAGGATTCCGTTTCAAAAAAAGGGAGGCATAGAGATGAAACCAACGAATAATCAACCGGCTGGCCAGGGAAATCCCCTGGGATATGCCCCGATTGTCCGCCTCATTGCAAAGTTTGCCATTCCATCCATTATCAGTATGCTTGTCACATCTGCCTACAACATCACCGACCAGATCTTTATCGGTCATGTGGTGGGTATGTATGGCAATGCAGCAACCAATGTGGCCTTTCCCATCGTGACTCTGACCATCGCATTCGCGCAATTGGTCGGCGTGGGCACGGCAGCCAATTTCAATATTTGTCTTGGCGCCAACAAGGAAGAAGAAGCGAAAAATTTCATCGGAACCGGCCTGACCATGATTCCCATCATTGGCATTTCCATCATGGCGGTTGTTCTCTGTCTCAAATCACAAATACTGACGGTCTGCGGTGCAACGGAAAATGTTTTTCCGCTGGCATCTCTCTACGTCGGAATCACTGCGTTTGGTATCCCCTTTTCGCTCCTGTTCAGCGCGGGCAGTTTTCTGATCCGGGCAGACGGCAGCCCGACATACTCCATGGCCTGTACCATAAGCGGCGCTGTGCTGAATGTCTTTCTGGACTGGCTGTTCATGTACGGTTTTCAGTGGGGAATTCAAGGTGCGGCAATCGCAACCGTCATTGGACAGATTTTTTCGGCAGCGCTGTGCCTTGGGTATTTCTTCCGGTTCAAGAATTTCAAAATCCGGTGGAATATGCTGGGGTTGAAGGGAAACTACATGCTGGACATTGCCAAACTTGGCACCTCCAACTTTATCAACCATACCATTATGATGCTGGTTAATATTGTCATGAACAATACCCTGACCCATTACGGTGCGCTTTCCATCTACGGCGAAGATATTCCTCTGGCAGTCTCCGGGGTAGTTGCAAAGCTGAACAGCATTGTGATCGCCTTTACCGTTGGTTTGGCACAGGGATGTACCCCCATCCTCAGCTTTAATATGGGTGCGAAGAACTACAGCCGCATTCAGGAAACGTACAAGAAAGCCCTGACGGTAGCTGGGGTAATTGGCGTTGCAGCACTGACCTTATTTCAGCTCTTCCCCCGGCAGATCGTCAGTATTTTTGGTTCCGGCGAAGCGCTTTACTTCCAGTTTGCAGAACAATATATGCGGATATACATGATGCTGGTTTGTCTGCACGGCGTACAGCCGCTTTCCGTCAACTACTTCACAGGCATCGGAAATGTCCGGCAGGGGATCCTTCTGTCCCTGTCCCGTCAGGGATTTTTCCTGATTCCTGCTTTACTGTTACTGCCGTTGGTGTTTGGCCTGGACGGCGCGTTGTATGCTGGCCCCATTGCGGATGGTCTGGCTTGCATCTTGTCGCTGTCACTGGTATTTTCAAACTTTAAGAAACTGGATCGTCAAAAGCAAACGACAAACGGATAGGAACTGGCAGCAGCTTTTCCGGTTGAGAAACCCTACGGTGGTCATAAATGGCGGTAAGGTGTAAACGGGGTGCCCCCGGCGATGCCCCACCTACAGGCCATCCTAATAGCGAAGCACACCAGCCTGAAGGCTGGTGTGCTTTCAGTCTGTCAAAAAACTTCCAAAACGCCCCTGCTTCCTGTATAATAGAGGAAACGGGGGTGTTTGTGTGGAACAGTGGAAAAAAGACGCGCGAAAAGAACCAATAATAATCGATATAGATTCATTGGTTCCGGCAGATCATCTGCTGCGGAAGATAGAGAAGGTCATGGATTACGACTGGTTGTATGAGCGGTTGGAGCCGTACTACTGCCACGACAATGGCAGACCTGGTACAGACCCTGTTGTGCTGATAAAAATGGTTCTCATTCAGCATCTGTTTGGGATACCCTCTTTACGTCAGACCTATGAGCGTATCAATGATACCCTGTCCTACCGTTGGTTTCTGGGATATGGTCTGTTGGATGATATCCCTCACTTTGCTACGGTCAGCTACGCCTTCTGCAAACGGTTCCCGGAGGAATTGACTAGTGAGATATTCGAGCATATTCTCAACAAGGCACTGAATAACCGAATGGTAGACCCGGGAACCATCTTCATTGATGGAACACATATCAAAGCCAGAGCCAACAAAAAGAAGTACCAGAAAGAACAGGTCGCCAAAGCGGCAAAGGTCTATTCTGGTCAGCTGCGCCGGGAGGTAAACGCAGAACGGGAAAAGCTGGGCAAGAAGCCCATTGAAGAAGAGGAAGAAGATGCCTCCGATGACAATGATCCCAAGCCTCCCAAGGGCGGCGGAACGATTGAAAAGACGGTATCCACCACAGACCCAGACAGTGGAATGTTCGTAAAAGGAGAACATGAGCGGCAGTTTGCCTACGAAGCCCATACCGCCTGTGACCGACATGGGTTTGTTTTGGGCGTGGAAGTAACGGCCGGAAACGTACCTGACAGTGTGGCATGGGATGCAATTTATGAACAGGTAACAAGTAAATATGACGTGCAATTCGTAACAATGGATGCCGGGTATAAGACCCCGTGGATTGCAAAGAAAGTGCTGGATGACCACAGGATTCCCATTCTCCCCTATACAAGAAGCAAAGGAAAGAAGGACGGCTATCGCCCCTGGGACTATACATACGATCCGGTGAATGACTGTTTCATATGTCCACACGGAAAAACGCTTAGGCATACAACCACAGATAAAGACGGAAAACGAAGCTACCGCAGCACACCCAAAGAATGCAAAAATTGTCCCAGCAAAGCACTATGCGGTGCAAATGAGAAGGGACAGAAGTTATACACAACGCACATATGGCAGGAGTATCTGGATATTGTAGAGCAGCTTCGGAAAACAGAACGCGGCAAAGCGATCTACGCCATGCGTAAGGAAACCATTGAACGGGTTTTCGCTGACGCAAAAGAGAAACACGCCATGCGATATACCCACCACAGAGGTCTGGCCAGAGTAACGCAATGGGTCAGGCTTAAATATGCTGCCATGAATCTGAAAAAAATGGCAGTATGGAGTTGGAGAAACTCCGTTTCTCACTTCTTTCTTGCAATTTCCTTCCCTGTTATTGAAAGAATCCCGGCTTTTTCCTAAACAAAAACTGGAGTTCTTTGACAAACTGAAAGCACACCAGCCTGAAGGCTGGTGTGCTTTGTTGTTCGGATGTTATGTTGAGATACAAAGAACCAGTAACTCAAAATAGAGACATTCATCTCCAAATCCAATGTGTGAAGGGAAATTTCCAGTCTGCCGCTTACTTTTTCCCACCTAAGCAGGCAACCGTCTCGACGGTAGTCTCAGATTCCAAGGACAATTCTTTTACTTCCCCGCCTTCAACAGGCATCGGGAAATTGAATACAATACTCCTGATCCAGCAGCCATCTTTTCTCTTTTCCGGGTACAGGTCAATTCTTTCGATGAAGGCCTTCATAAGTTCCTTCCGCTCGGCTTCTGTAGCGGAGTTGTAAACCGCATCGAAGGCCAGGAGCAGCCGGTAGATATTGTCACCAGAGATTTTCTCCTGCCGGATACTGCGAATCTGACTTTGCAGTTCATCGATCTGAGATTCGATTTCTACCATGATATCATATTGTTCGTCATAGCGGCGCTGCAAATCAGAAATTTTCCTGTCATAGTGCGGATCGCCAATATCCAGCGTGTCCATCTGACGCTCCAACCTGGTTTTCGTGCCGAGGGTCTGCTTCAACCGCCCCTGCAAAACTTCCACCTGCTGTTCAAGGCTCGCAGTATCCACAGCCGTTCCGATCTTTGCTTGAATGGCTTCCGCAAACCGGGGCTTATTGACCATGGCGGAAATGATCTTGGCAACTGCATTGTTTAGCTCTGCCTGATCTATGTTCAGTCGGAAACTGCACTCGTGACCGGAAGCAGTAATGGTATTCTTGCAATAGTAGTAATACCGTGTTTTCTTGTCCCTGCCATGGGCTTTGGCGATGTTGCCGTACATGCCTTAGCATTTCGTAGCTTTCATTTTTTCACTTCCAATTATTTACGGTTGAATTACTACTGTCCCAACAAAATAATAAC
>JBJDYL010000126.1:0-3988 GCA_051867285.1 Faecousia sp.
GGGAGAGAATCAGGGCGATTGCTTTGGTAAACTGTTTCATTAGAAGCATTTCCTTGTATTATAGAGTAGTAGTTTTTAGTGCCCCTCTCCAAGGGCATGTGCTACACTGTAGAGGATGCTGTGGATCGGTTAACGTTTCCTACCGCATGACGGTTCTTGAAAGGCTCCAACCACAGCCCTTTACAGGATTGTTAATCAGTTAGATACCGCTCCGACGGTTTATGTGGAACAAGGTTACAAGTGTAAAGTGTCCTGTGGAACCAGCATCAAATAAACATATCGGAGGTATCATCATGATTTGTGTGGGTATCGATGTCGCCAAGGACAAGCACGACTGCTTTATCCTCAGCTCGGAAGGCGAAGTCCTGGCAGATGTCTTCACTATCCCCAACAACGCAGAGGGATTTGACACCCTCTTGCAGACAATTCGCCGCTGTGCCCGTCCGGCAGACATAATAAAAGTAGGGCTTGAGGCTACCGGACATTACAGCTACAACATTCTCGGATTCTTGCTTAACAAAGGCCTGCCAACCTACGTTATCAATCCGCTGCACACCAATCTTTACCGGAAAAGTCTGAGCCTTCGCAAAACCAAGACTGATCGGGTCGATGCGCGAACCATTGCGACTATGCTAATGTCTGATGTAGACCTCAAGTCCTACACAGACACATCATATCACAACGAGGAACTAAAGTCACTAACAAGATACAGATTTGACAAAGTCCGGGAACGGGCAAAGCTGAAAAGTTCTGTCTCTCGCCTTGTCTGCATTCTCTTCCCGGAACTGGAAAAGTTGGTTCCTACCCTCCATATGGTGTCTGTTTACGCACTTCTAAGCGAGTTCCCGGGAGCCAAGCAAATCGCCTCCGCACACCTGACACGCCTGACAAATCTTCTGCACGAGGCATCCAAGGGGCGCTATGGACGGGAGAAAGCCATTGAGATTCGGAACGCTGCCAGAAATTCCATTGGCTCTGCCATGCCTGCCAAGTCTCTGGAGCTGAGGCATACCATCCGGCTCATTGGGGAATTGGATGCGGAAATTGATGAAATCGAGAAAGAAATCAATTCCATAATGGAGGTCGTCCATTCTCCTATTACCACGATCCCCGGTATCGGCAACCGTATGGGAGCCATGATCCTGGCCGAAATCGGCGACTTCTCCAACTTTGATTCTCCAGACAAGATTCTGGCCTATGCCGGTCTGTCACCCTCAACCTACCAGTCGGGGCAGCTTACCAACTGCTATTCCCACATGGAGAAACGAGGTTCCAGATATCTGCGCTACGCTATTTTCAATGCTGCCAAATATGTCTGTATCCATGATCCAACCTTTGCCGCCTACCTTGCCAGGAAACGGGCTGAGGGCAAGCATTACAATGTTGCAATATCCCATGCGGCAAAGAAGCTCGTCAGGCTAATCTACGCCATGGAGAAGTCCCAGCAGTCGTATAGACCAGCAGCGTAACCATTCCAGATTCTTTTCTCAGAGCGCCGTCACCGACGCTCTGCTTGTCATACCGTTTTTACAGTAGTGACTTTTTCTACATTGTCCTCAGATTGGGGCTTGACTTTTAATAGTTAGTCTTTCAAAAAATAGATGGTATGTGATGGGGTCCCTACAAGGGCAAATGGCTCTCGTGGGGAGAGAAGCCGCCCGGACACTGGCGGAGTTTTCCACCATGCGGGAAATGGAGCATGGTGTCCGGTGCGGCGATGAGGCCTGTCCCTGGCACGATATGGCGGATTCATAGACTTATCTCCGCTTCTTCGCCAGACGGAACAGGATAATCAACAGGAGAACACAGATTCCTATCTGTACAGCTGTCATGGCGGAATAGCCAGTGGAGCCGGTCATGGGCAGCTGGAATACCGGAGCATTCACCACGGTAAGCTGGATGAAGTATTCACCATCCTTCTGAATGCTGCCCTCATGGACAGGTTCAGAAAGAAGCTGATACCCCTCCGGGGCTTTTGTTTCCGTCACCCGGTAAATGCATCCGGGGGACAGGCCCGTGAAGCGAACCACACCGTCCTCACCGCTGGTGAGCTTCCCGTCGGCAAGACCATCCGAAGTGCAGGTGCCCGCGGAAACATCCAGCGAATCCGAATAAGTCACAGTCTGCCACTGCTGCCCGTCCTCCGACCATTCCAGCAGGAACTCTGCCCCGGCGAGAGGTTCCCCATGGATGTCCACCTTCTGAATGAGGATTTCTCCGGGTTTTAATCGGTTGGTGAAGGTCACCTCGGCAGTTTTCCCCGCTTCGATGGTAATGGTTTTGGGATTGGGCGCGTCGCAGGTGTAGGAACTGCCCTCCGGGATGATTTCCTTGACAGTGTACTCGCCGGGAAGCAGGTAATCGGTCAGAACCATTCCATCCTCCCCGGTTGTAAAAGTACCAACCAGTTTGCTGTCGCTGGAATAGACTTCAAATTCCCAGCACGCAGTACTGCCGCCGTCGGGCATTGCCTTGATAATCTTGCCCCTGCCCTTGTGGGTGTTGGTAAAGGTTACGGTTGCCGTACCGTTGGCTGTGACTGTCACCGTCTTGACAGCGGTATCGCAAGCCCAATACGGGTCAGTTGCCACAGCTTCCTTGGCATAATAGGTGCCGGGGGTTAATCCCGTAACCGTCACCGTACCGTCTGCCCCGGTGGTAAAGGGAGAGCCGGGCACAGCATTGGTGCAGGAAGCGTCCGTATAAAGACCGATCTTCCAGCCGTCCAGATTCTTGCCCGTGTTGGTTTCCTTCACCAGCTTCACACCGCCAGTGTTCAGCTTGTTTGTGAAGCTGACCGTGGCCGTGCTGCCTGCGGTCACAGTAACAGGCTGCGGGTTAGTGCTGGAGCAGTAATACAAGACATAAATTGTGCTGTCTGTATGCCCCAGCTCCTTGACGTAATATGTACCCGCCGTCAGACCAGTGACAGAAATTTTGCCGCTGGCGTCGGTAGAATGCGGTTCGGAAACCAGCGTGGTACAGGCAGAATCCGAATAGATTCCGAATTGCCAGCCGGACAGATTCTTGCTGTCCTCCGTAGTTTTCGTCAGGCTGATGGAGCCGGTGTTCAGCTTGTTGGTAAACCGCACCGTTGTTGTGGCATTGGCTGTTACGGTCACCTTCTGGGGGTTGGTGCTGGAACAGTAGTACATCGCGTTGATTGCGCTGTCCGTATGCCCCAGTTCCTTGACATAGTAGGTACCCACTGTCAGATCGGTAATGGAAATTTTGCCGTTGGAATTGGTGCTGTACGGGCCGGACACCAGATTCGTGCAAGCGGAATTGGAATAGATGCCAAACCGCCAGCCGGAGAGATTCTGCCCATCCTCCGTGGTCTTGGTCAGGCTGATATTGCCCACCTGCGGGACAGCCTTTAGCTTGAAATAGGCATTGAGGCTTCCCGTGGACGCATTAGCAAGGGATACCGTTGTCTGGTAGGTAGAGCCTGACATATACCACACGTTATAGGTGGAACTGGACGCGGAGGGCAGATTCCGGGTAGCTTTGAATACCGTGGACTCGGAAATGTCTCTCGTTTGCGTGATATACAGGGTATTCCCGCTCTTGTAGAACTCTGCGCCGCTGCCATCCGTAAAGGAGAAGTTTGAAAGGACGCCGTTGCTGTCCGTGACCGAGGTTTCCTCTCCGTTCAGGGTAATGGTGGGCGCGCTGCCGCTGGAGGAAGCTGTGAAGCTGGGAATCTTCTTCGCCGCCTGAATCGTGTCAACCAGTGCGTTATACTTGGGTGCGAAATATGGGACGCTGGCTTCGCCCGCGTTGTAGAAGATATCGCCGGAGGTGCCGCATTCGTTGGTGGAATTGCTCTCAAAGGTGGTGGGATTCCGCAGACCGCAGACAATCTCATAGATCAGGAACTGGGTGGCAATCCGCAGAGGGACATTGGGATTGCTGTCCTTCTTTGTGGTAGCGACGCTGACGGACTTGTCCCACATCTGGTTGCTGTAGAGAAGAATCAGGCCAATGG
>JBJDYL010000127.1:0-50702 GCA_051867285.1 Faecousia sp.
ATCCGCTTGACGTGCGGAAGGTCATAGGTTCGAGTCCTATATCGTCCACCAAAAAGAAAAGCACACCCATAGGGTGTGCTTTTCTTTTTGCCGTACATAGGACTCGAACCCATCTGAATGCAACAGTCCGGTGGACTGTTGCCGCCCGGCGGTTCAACGCCGGGCGCACCATAATGTAATCGAGTCCTATATCGTCCGGCGGAACGAAATTGTTGAACTGCCACACCCTTTGGGTGTGCTTCTTTTTTGCTTATATCAAAGACATTACATATTGAATCTGCATCCCCTGGTCCTGTGGTTTGAACAGCCCCAGTTTGTGCGGACAGCACAAACTGGGGCTGTCCAAACGCGAGTCGGGGTAGTACACAGCATGGATCATACTCTTTTTTCATTTTTCGCAGATAATTGTTTTTCGCAGATAATCTATTATGGCCCAAACTTCTGGTTTCTGATTGGACTTGTGACAGGCGCACATGGTGCGATAGTTAAATGCATATCGTTCCGGAAGCGGGTAGGCAACCAAATTGCTCCCTGCAAAGTCATTGAATACGGGAGGAAATACTGCAAAACTATTCCCAGCATTCAGCATCATCAGCATGGTGTCAAAATCTCGGACGTAATGCCGTTCCTTGGTTTTTACCACCCGGTAAAAGCTGTCCTTCTCCAGTGAGTTGTTCACATCCAGCAGAAGGATACTCTGCTTTGCAATGTCATCCTCCGTAATTGAGACCTTTTTCATTCTGGCCCATTCGTGATTCGCGGATACCATAATCCGAGCAGGGGTTATTTTGAAGTTGACGCGCTCATAGCCGATCCAGTTCTGATAGTCATGAGCATTCGTAATGCACAGGTCATATTTTCCGCTGTGCAAGCCATCCTTTAGTGCGTCCATATCATCGGCATGAATTTCCATCTCCACATCAGGAAATCGTGAGGAAATAGCTTCCAGTATGGGAAACACCAATTCGTTTCGGGGCAAGGGACTAAAGATTCCCATCTTGATCAGCTTTGTTTCCTGAGAAATCGTGCAGTAAACAGATTCCAGCGTATCATCATAGACGGTTTTCAGATAGCTGAACTTCTGAACGCATTTAGCACCAATGCGGGTCAGCTTTACGCTTCGGGTAGTACGCTCAAAAAGCTTGGTTCCCAGTTCCTGCTCCAGCAGGGCGATTTGCTTTGTCAGGGCCTGAGGTGTTATGCACAGTCGACCGGCAGCCCGGGCAAAGTTCAGCTCCTCTGCTAGTATGAGAAAATACTCAATTCTGTGAAATTCCATTATTCTCCCTCCTCTATATTTATCTTTATTATAAACTTAAAATTGATAATTGTCCACTATTAGCGATTTGTTTTTAATAATAAACTGAGATATGATAAACTTAGGCAAAAGCCAAAACAAAAACAAGGAGGATCCCCTATGCAGACACCCAAAGAAGCATTGCTTGCACTGATGAGAGGCGAAAAGTACGACTTTATCCCTGAGTATTACTCTGTCGCAAAAAGCCTGGTGTTCCCCGGCGAACGCTGGATCGATCTGGAGAATTTTGACCCTTATGGAACCGGCCCTGATGCCTGGGGTGTTCTGTGGACAAACCGTGGACCCAACCCCATGGTGGATGGCAACATGGTAGCCAAGGACTTCCGCCTTTTTGATTCCATGGAGGACTGGGAAGCGCATGTCAAGTTCCCACCCCTGCCTTATATGCATGTCCCCGAAGCCCTTAATGGCATGAAGTTCGGTATGGGCTACAAAGAAGATGAGCATGTTCTGGAAGTCCTGCTGCTTTCCGGTCAATTCGAGCGATTGAACCAGATGATCGGCATGGAAGAAGCTCTGACTGCTTTCTATGAATATCCCGATGAAGTCCACGCTTTCTTCGACAAAATGTGTGACTACAAGCTTCAGTGCATTCAGATGGCCTATGATGCTGTACATCCCGATGTGATTTATATGCACGACGACTGGGGTCAGAATAATAATATGTTCTTCAATCCCGAAATTTGGCGGGAGTTCATCAAGCCCAACGAGATTCGCTACGCCCAAAAGATCCATGAGCTTGGTATGCTGTACCATCACCACTCCTGCGGTTTCATCATGCAGATCATCCCTGATCTGGTAGAGATCGGTGTGGACGTCATCGATCCTATGATGGTAGAGAACGATGTGAAGGGCTGCATTGAGAAGTATGGCGATAAAATCACCTTTGCCGGTGGTATCAATAACCGTATCATTGACGGCGACAGCACTCCCGAGGAGCGGCTGGAAGAAATCCGTCGGGCATTCCGGGAGTATGGCACGCTAGGCAAGCGTTGGTTCCCCTTCTACATTCCCTCCATCACCGCGCGATTTGAGGAGTACATCGGAAATGTTTATCAGGTTTCCGGCACCGCTGGCAGTGGCGACTGGAATCTGTGGAAAACTCTGGACAAATAAAGCCAATGGTCTGCAGTATTATTACGGTGCGGACAAGATTGCATACACTGGATGTTTCTGGTTTAATGCTGTAACCAACTGAGTATATCAGTATGCAGCATTGCAGGGAACGGACATTTGCAAAAACTGGCGCAGACGGCAAAATTATACCGTCTGCGCCATGTTTATTTTCATTCTCTGGTGGTTCCGCCGGGGGCGAAGTACACCGGCAGAGATATGTTGGCGGGGGATAGAGCGCTGTCTCCACTCAGCAGGAATTTGACGGCGGTTTCCGCCATTTCGGAAACCGGCTGAACGATGGTGGAGCAGATATAACGTTTGGTGGCAAAATCCACGATTCCGTCATAGCCGATCATCTGCACATCTTCAGGAATCCGAATTCCGCGGCCTTCCAGAAATTCACGGATACGAACCGCAAGCCCGTCGGAATTGCAGAAAATGCCATCGAATTCCAGCTTTCCTTCCTGGATATGGTCATCCAGAAAGGTGCAGAAGGGCTGAAAGCCGTCGTCGTCGCTGAGGATGAGACTCTGATGCCGGATCTTTGCCATACGGCAGGCGTTTTCAAATCCCGGACCGCGCTTTTCCACCTCGCCGTAAATGTTGGGACCGATCCGCAGGAAAAGAAGATTCCTGCAGCCCAGCTCTATGAGCTTTTCCGCAGCCATTTCGCCGCCCTGATAGTTGTCGGAGGAAACACAGGGAATGCTGTTCGAGAAATGACGGTCAATGGTGACGATGGGAATGGAGTCATCCACCTCCAGATTCGGACTGTAGGAAAGGGCGATAATTCCGTCGATTTTATTCTGTTGGGCCAGCGTGAAGCAGTTCTTCTCCGCAACGGAGTCATAATTCGTGATCATCAGGATACTGCGGTAGCCATAACGCATCAGGCAGTTGGTCAGCTCATTGGTGAGAACGGCAAAGAACGGGTGGCGCAGGGAGGGCATGATCAGCGCCACGCAGTAGGTTTTGTTGGTTTTCAGTCCCCGGGCGTAGTTGTTGACCTGATAGCCCAGCTTTTTGGTGGCGGCTTCCACCCGTTTGCGGTAATGCTCGCCTACGGGGATGCCGTTGATTACCTTGGACACGGTGCCGAGGGAAACTCCCGCTTCTCTGGCAACGTCTTTCATGGTGGGTGCATCGTTTGTATTCATGGAGCGCTTTCCTCTCTTGCTATGAAACGTTTTTCTTTTTACCAGTATAGCATATTTTTGAAAAATGAAAAGAATTATTTCTCGAAATGTGCAAAGGGAAAAGTGATTTAGTCAAAGTGCTGCAAATATTTATCGCAAATTATGCGGTATTTACAAAAAGAAAAAAGCGGCAAAAAACCCACTTGACAGCGGCAATACCCCATGATATATATAAATCATGTGTAACGTTTCACAACGGAATTAACGGCTTAAAACCATTAAAATTCGATGATAATTATGGTGTTTGGCGCTCTCCATATGAAACGTTATTCAAATCCGGTCAATCAATATAAGGAAAGGAAAACTGACATGAAAAGAAGAATTCTCGCACTCGTTCTGACACTGGCAATGGTTCTTGCACTGGCTGCCTGCGGCGGCAGCGGTGGGGATGCCAAGGATGGCACTGTCTCCATCACCATCTTCAACTCCAAGATGGAGATTCAGAGCCAGATGGAGGAGATGGCAGAAAAGTATTCCGAGGAGAAGGGCGTCAACATTGAGGTCTACTACTCCAACGATACGGTTGCTGCCCATCTGTCCACCCGTTACGCTTCCAACGAGCCCTACACCCTGTCCATGGTAGACGCCAAGGATATCTACTCTCTGGCAGCCGAGCACGCTGTGGATATGTCCGGCGAAAAGTGGGTGGAGGACACCACCCAGGAAATCACCATTGACGGCAAGGTCTACGGCTTCCCCGTCTGCGTCGAGGCCCGTGGCATCATCTACAACGCCGATGCCATCAAGAACGCCACCGGCAAGGACTTTGACCCCACCGCCATCAAGACTACGGAAGACCTGCAGGCTCTGGTGGACGAGCTGGCCGCCGGCGGCATGGCCGCTTCCACCGGCGTTATGAAAGAGGACTGGTCCCTGGCTGCCCACTTCCTGCCCGAGATCTACGAGCAGCATGATGATCCCGATGCGTTCATTGCCGGTATCAAGGACGGCTCCATCACCTTTATGGGCGACGCCAAGTTCAACGAAATGATGGACACCTTCGATGTTCTGAAGGATAACAACTACGCCAAGGACGCCGCTATCTCCGCTGAGCGGGAAGTCACGGAGCAGAAGCTGGCTGAGGGCGAAATTGCGCTGATGTTCGGCGGCAACTGGGACTGGTCCGTGATCAACGCTTATGACTACACCGAGAACATGGGCATGATGCCTGTTCCCAACAACTCCGGCGACGGCACCAACGAGAAGCTGGTGGGCGGCGGCTCCAAGTACTTCTTTATCGACTCCTCCGACAATACCTCCGATGCCCAGCGTCAGGCAGCCAAGGACTTCCTGAACTGGCTGGTTTACGACGAGGCCGGTCAGTCCTTCGTGGTCAATGATTGTGCTCTGGTTCCCGCGTACTCCAACATTGACCTGCCCGTGGCGGATCCTCTGGGCGCTTCCGTTAAGTCCTACTCCGACGCCGGCGCTATGGTTGAAAACTACAACTATCTGCCCGATGATCACTACTCCATCTGCGGCGCTTCCTTCCAGAAATACCTGGCCGGACAGATCGACCGTGCAGGTCTGGCGGATGAGCTGACCGCCTACTGGGCAACCGCTGAGGTGGGCGCGCACTAATCACTGACTGATTCCCTCCTTAGAATCGGAGACTGGACGCCCTCGGGCGTCCGGCTCCGCCTCCAACCGGAACATCCTCCCGCCGCCGGGGGATGGTTCGGAACCAGTTCAAAATCCAGGCGGCAGAATGGAAACGATAGATTATGAAGCAAAACACGCTTTCGTATAAAGTCAAGCAATACCTGATGTTTGCAGGTCCGGGAACGGTGCTGTTCTTCGGTGCGGTAATCGTTCCCTTCCTCTACGGCCTTTACCTGACTCTGACCAGTTGGGACGGCATCAGCGCAACCAAGCCTTTCGTCGGTCTTGCGAACTTCGTGGCGGCGTTTCAGGATACTGCCTACTGGCAGGCCATGGGACGCACTGCCGTTTACTCCATCTTCGCGGTGATCCTCATCAACATTGTGGCCTTTGCCCTGGCCTACTTGGTTACCAGCGGCGTCAAGGGTCAGAATTTCTTCCGGGCCGGCTTCTTTGTCCCCAACCTGATCGGCGGCATCGTGCTGGGCTACGTTTGGAAATTCGTATTCAACCGGGCGTTTGTAGCCATCGGCAGCGCCATTGCCGGCGGCAATGTACCCAGCCTCCTGTCTACCCCCAACGGCGCCATGTTCTGTCTGATTCTGGTGTCGGTGTGGCAGTACGCAGGCTACATGATGCTCATTTATGTGGCGGGCTTTATGAGCGTATCCAAGGACGTTCAGGAAGCTGCCATGATCGACGGCTGTAATTCCATGCAGACCATGCGCAATGTAACCATCCCCCTGATGCGCTCCTCCTTTGTGCAGTGTCTGTTCCTGAGCATCACCCGCTGCTTCGTGGTTTACGATGTGAACCTGTCCCTGACCAAGGGCGAGCCCTTCAATTCCTCTGTGCTGGCTGCAATGCACGTGTACAATCAGGCATTTACCTACAAGAACTACGGCGTCGGTCAGGCGGAAGCGCTGATTCTCTTCCTGATTTGCGCCATTGTGGGTGTCACCCAGGTTATGGTTGGTAAGAAAGGAGAGGTGGACGCATAATGCTGGACAACGAAAAAGCCGCACGGCAAAAGAAAATTTCCCGGGCGATCATGTGGATCATTCTGCTGGCCCTGTTCGTCTGCTTCATCTTCCCCTTTATTCTGGTTGTGATCAACGTATTCAAAACCAAGGCGGATATCACTTCCAATCCTTTGGCTCTGATCGGCGCCCATGGCTTTACCCTGAAGAATTTCCCGGAAGCCATGAAAAAGATGAACTTCGCGCGGGTATTCACCAATTCCACCATCATTACGGTCAGCGCTACGGTCCTGACCATCCTGTTCTCTTCCATGACTGCCTTTGTCATGGTGCGTAACCCCCAGTGGAAGGTCTGCTCCCTGGTGTTCTCTCTGATGATTGCCTCCATGGTTATCCCCTTCCAGGTGCTGATGGTACCGCTGGTCAGCGTATACGGCGGCACCCTGGGCGTGCTGAATCACCGGCTGACCCTGATTCTGCTGCATGTTGGTTTCTCCGTGTCCATGGCTATGTTCATGTTCCACGGCTCTATCAAAACCAACATTCCCATGGAATTGGAGGAGGCTGCCACCATCGACGGCTGCTCCCGCTGGCAGACCTACTGGAAGGTGGTATTCCCTCTGCTGAAGCCCACCATTGCTACCGTTGCCATTATCAATGCCATGGGTTACTGGAATGATTATCTGCTGCCCAGTCTTGTGCTGACCAAGAAAGAGTTGTATACTATTCCTATTGCTACCCAGGCTTTCTACGGCACCTATTCCACGGACATCGGTCTGGTCATGGCAGCGCTGCTGCTGGCCATGCTGCCGATTCTGATTCTGTACATTTTCCTGCAGCGCTATATTGTGGAGGGCGTTACCTCCGGCGCTGTCAAGGGATAATTGTAACCCGACATATTTTTCCACACCACAGACTGCCCCGTCCTGCCGGGGACGGGGCAGTCACCATAACGATTGAACAGCAGGGAGGAATCACCAACAATGAGATGGTTTTTTGATATGGAAAATCCGGTGATGCGCACATTGAGCGTTGTGGCGGATCTGATGGTTCTGAATCTGCTGACAATTGCCTGCTGCCTGCCGGTGGTTACCGCGGGAGCGGCACTGACGGCTATGAATGCTACCGTCATCAAAGTTGTCCGGGGTGAGGAAAGCGCTTTGGTGAAGGACTATTTCCGGGCCTTCCGGGAAAATTTCAAAAAGGGAAGCGCCATGGGGCTTTTGTTCCTGCTGATTTTCGCCCTGCTGTGCGCAGACTACCTGGCGGCGCAGACGTATATTCCGGCGCTGTGTCCTGTGGTCACCGCCATAGCGCTGTTGGTTCTGATGCTTGGACAGTATGCCTTTGCAATGCTTGCCCGGTACGAAAATACCCTGCCGCGCACCCTGAAAAATGCCCTGCTGCTTGCCGTGGGATATTTCCCCAGAACCCTGGGAATGACGGTTTTTGCGGTGGGTCTCTGGCTCCTGGCGATTCAGTTTCTTCGCTATGGGGCTCCCATTTTGTTTCTGTTCGGCCTGTCACTGCCCTGCTATGTCTGCATTCTGCTGATGCGGGGAATTTTTGCAAAATTGGAAAACCAATAAGCGCAGGTGCGCTTTCACGATATATCTATTTTCTCCGGAGGTGCCTGATATGAGCATCCGCTTTGACTCTGAGCGCAAACTCTTTACGCTGACGACGAAAAACACAATGTACCAAATGCAGCTGACGGCTTTGGGTCACCTGCTGCACCTGTATTATGGTTCCGTTGTTGACGACAGTTTTGATTATTTGCAGCTGCCCCGGGACTGCGGTTTCTCTCCCAATCCCTATGAGCTCCAGCAGGAGCGGGGCTGGTCACTGGATACGAAGGCACAGGAGTACAGCTCAGAGCATACCGGCGACTACCGGGTCGCTTCTCTCCGGGCGGAGACCCTGGCCGGCATCTGCGGAACCGATCTTCGCTATGTCCGCCACGAGATCCTCCCCGGAAAGTACGTCATCTCCGGGATGCCCTCTGGGTTTGAACGTGGGGAGGAAGCCCGGACCCTGTCCATTGTTCTTGCCGACGCAGCCACCGGAATGCAGGTGGAACTGCTCTACGGCGTGTTTGAAGAAAAGAATGTGATTACCCGGGCTGTCCGCCTTCGGAATGCCGGGGAAACCACTGTGTATATCCAAAAGGCGGCGTCGGCCTGCCTTGACCTGCCTTTCGGGCAGTGGCAGATGATTCATTTCCATGGCCGTCATACCATGGAGCGCTGCATGGAACGCCGGGATTTGATGAACGGCATCCAGACCATTTCCTCCACCCGGGGCGCCTCCAGCCACCAGCACAATCCCTTTGTGATTCTCTGCCAGCCTTCTGCCACGGAAGATTATGGGGAATGCTATGGCATGATGCTGGTGTATTCCGGCAGCCACAAAACAGAGGTGGAACTGGATCAGGCCGGCAGCGTCCGGGCGGTGATGGGCATTCACGACGACTGCTTTTCCTGGGCGCTGGAGCCGGGAGAAACCTTTGAAACGCCGGAAGTGCTTTTCACCTACACCAACCAGGGCCTGACGAAACTGTCTCAGACCTATCACCGATTCCTCCAGCACAACATCTGCCGCAGCCGTTACGCACTGGAGCGCCGTCCCGTGCTGCTGAACAGCTGGGAAGCGGCTTACATGGATATCTCGGAAGAAAAGCTTTTGTCCATCGCCAGCGGTGCGAAGGAATTGGGGGTGGAGCTGTTCGTCATTGACGATGGTTGGTTCGGCCAGCGGGATGACGATTTCCGCAGTCTGGGGGACTGGTTCCCCAACCGACGCAAATTGCCCAACGGGCTGACTCCGCTGCTGCGGAAAATCCAGAATATGGGGCTGAAGGTGGGCCTTTGGGTGGAGCCGGAAATGATCAGCGAGGATTCCGATCTTTACCGGGCGCATCCGGACTGGGCACTGACGGTGCCCGGACGCAAACCCACCATAGGCCGCAGCCAGCTGGTGCTGGATATGACCCGGAAGGATGTGGTGGACTGGCTGTACGAAACCCTGTCCACCCTTCTGCGGGAGAATCCTATCGATTATATCAAGTGGGATATGAACCGGAATCTGGCGGATGTTTACAGCCGCGCCCTGCCTGGGAACCGGCAGGGGGAGGTGAGCCACCGGTTCGTTCTGGGCTATTATCATCTGATGGAGCGGCTGACCCGGGCGTTCCCGGACGTGCTGTTTGAAGGCTGTGCAGGCGGCGGCGGGCGGTTCGATGCCGGGGCATTGGCCTACAGTCCCCAGATCTGGTGCAGCGACAACACCGACCCCATCGCCCGGCTGACCATTCAGCATGGTACCTCCTTCGGCTACCCCGTGCCTGCCATGGGCTCCCATGTTTCCGCTTCCCCCAACCACCAGACCGGCAGAAGCACGCCTTTGGGAACCCGCGCTACAGTGGCAATGGCGGGTACCTTCGGCTATGAGCTGGATCCGGCGGCGCTGACGGAAGAGGAAAAGGAAGCTGTTCGCGGCCAGATTCTGCGGTATCACGAGGTGCAGGATCTGATCCGGGAGGGAGATCATTACCGCCTGATCGGCGGGGAAGCGGGGGCCGCCTGCACCGCTTGGGAAATGGTCTCTTCTGATAAACAAGAAGCCCTGCTGAGCTTCGTGCTGACCAATCCCACTGCCAATCCCAAACCCAACCACGTCCGTCTGAAAGGGCTGAACCCCGATGCCCGGTACCAGGTGGAGTGGGCGGATTTTCACGGCTGCAAAGCGGCGCTGCCCCATGACAGCAGCCGAACCTTCACCGGCGCAGCGCTGATGTACGGCGGATATACCCTGCCCATTCTCTTTGGGGACTACCCCAGTGTGCAGATGCTCTGGAAGCAAGTTTAATACGGGAGGAAATGCGCGATGACAAGCGAAATGCTGCAAAAGGCCCGGGACTATGAAAAACTGCACCGGCCGGAAATTGCCGGGGAGCTGCCTGCCTACCATCTGACCGGCGGTGTGGGCTGGATCAACGATCCCAACGGCTTTGCGCCCTATAAAGGTGAATACCACCTGTTTTTTCAATATTATCCCTATGACACCCAGTGGGGTCCCATGCACTGGGGCCACGCAAAGACCAGTGACTTTATCCGCTGGGAATTTCTCCCTGCGGCCCTGGCGCCGGACAGGTCATACGACAAGGACGGCTGCTTCTCCGGCGGCGCGGTAGAGCTGCCCGACGGACGGCACCTGCTGCTGTATACCGGCGTCAGCATTCAACCTCAGAACGATGGCACCACCAGAGAATTTCAGACCCAGTGCGTTGCCATCGGCGATGGGGTGGACTACGAGAAATACGAGCATAACCCGGTCATTACCGCCGAAAGCTTGCCGGAGGGCGGCAGCACCCGGGATTTTCGGGACCCGAAAATCTGGCGGGAAAACGGCGTCTACTATGCCGTCACCGTCAACCGGGGCAAGGACGGCAGCGGCGATGTGCTGCTCTACGAAAGCGAAGATGGGCTGCACTGGCAATTTTCCAGCATTCTTGCTTCCTGCGGTTACCGGTACGGAACCATGTGGGAATGCCCTGACTTTTTCCACCTGGACGGAAAAGACGTTCTGATTCACAGCATCATGGAGATGCGGGCGAAGAACCTGAAATTCCACAACGGCAACAGCAAAATGTACCACATCGGCACATTGGACGCTGAGCGGCACTTCCGCGACGAAACCGTTCACGCCATGGAATACGGTCTGGATTTTTACGCGCCCCAGACGCTGGAAGCTCTGGACGGCCGCCGGATTTTGGTGGGCTGGATGCAGGCTTGGGAGGGCTCCAAGCAGCGGATACCGGGAATGGGGTTCATGGGTCAGATGACGGTACCCAGAGAACTGACCATCCGGGACGGACGGCTTCTGCAAACTCCCGTAAGAGAACTGGAAGGCTACCGCTGCAACAAGGTGGAATATAAAAGCATCACCATTCAGGAAGAAACCGCCCTCCCTGGTATTTCCGGCAGGGTTCTGGATATGGTTCTGGAAATCACGCCGACGCAAACGCCCTACACCCGGTTCGACCTGGAAATTGCCAAGGGTGAGGACTTCTTCACCACCATCTCTCTCCTTCCCCAGAAGGGTACCATCCGCATGGACCGCACCTTCAGCGGCTTTCCCCACGATGTGAACCATGTCCGGGAGTTCCCGGCAGATTTCCACAACGGAAAAATCCGGCTGCGGCTGCTGCTGGACCGCTACAGCGCGGAACTGTTTGTGGGCGACGGCGAGCAGGCAGCATCCATGGTGCTCTATACGCCCCAGAATGCCGACGGCATCACCCTGCGCTGCGACACAGCGGCAGTGGTGTCCATCGAAAAATACGATCTGGAAATGAAATAAAACGGGAGGCGAAATCCTATGCGCAGCAATCAGCCCTGGTGGAAGGACGCGGTCATCTATCAGATTTATCCCCGCAGTTTCTGCGACAGTAACGGCGACGGTCTGGGAGATATTCCGGGCATTCTTTCCAAGCTGGATTATCTTGCGGATCTGGGCATTGATGCCATCTGGCTCTCTCCGGTGTTCCAATCGCCTCAGGACGACAATGGCTATGATATCTCCGACTATCAGGATATCGACCCCATGTTCGGCACGCTGGCGGATATGGAAGCACTGATTCAGGAAGCAAAAAAGCGGAACATCCGTATTATCATGGATCTGGTGCTGAGCCACTCCTCTGACGAGCACTTCTGGTTTCAGGAGGCGAAGAAAAGCCGGTTGAGTCCCTACCACGATTTTTATATCTGGCGGGACGGCGAACCGGGCAATCCGCCCAACGATCTGGAATCCGCCTTCGGCGGCTCTGCCTGGGAATGGGTGCCGGAGGTGCAGCAGTTCTACTTCCATCGATTCTCCAAAAAGCAGGCGGATCTGAACTGGGAGAACCCGGAAATGCGCCGGGCGCTTTATGCCATGATCCGCTGGTGGGCAGATAAGGGCATCGGCGGCTTCCGGCTGGATGTGGTGGACCTGTTTGGCAAGATTCCCGATGAAAAAATTCTGGAAAACGGTCCCAGGCTCCACGAATACATCCGGGAAATGCGCCGGGAGGCCTTCCTCGGTGACGAGCTGGTCACGGTGGGGGAAGCCTGGAGCGCGACCCCGGAAATTGCAAAGCTGTACAGCAACCCCGACGGCAGCGAGCTGTCCATGGTGTTCCAGTTCGAGCATATTCTGCTGGATCAGCAGCCGGGCGGCGAAAAATGGGATTTGGCGCCCCTGCCGCTTACGCAGCTGAAGCAGGCCATCAACCGCTGGCAGACAGAACTGGAAAACGCCGGCTGGAACAGCCAGTTCTGGGAGAATCATGACCTGCCCCGCATTGTCTCCCGCTGGGGCAATGATCGGGAATACCGGGCAGAATCTGCAAAAATGCTGGCAATCCTCCTGTTCGGGCTGCAGGGAACGCCTTACATCTATCAGGGGCAGGAGTTGGGGATGACCAACGCGGCCTATCCACTGGAGGATTACCGGGACATCGAAACCCTGGGAATGTACCGCAAGCGCAAGGCTCTGGGCTATTCCGAGGAGGAAATTCTTCGCTCCATTCATGCCAAGAGCCGGGACAACGCCCGGACGCCCATGCAGTGGAGTGGGGAGGAAAACGCCGGATTTACCAGCGGTACCCCCTGGCTGCGGGTGAATCCCGATTATCCGGAAATCAACGCGGCAAATCAGGCCGGTGATCCCAATTCCGTATTTGCCTGCTACCGGCAGCTGATTCGTCTGAGAAAAAGCAATCCGGTATTCCGGGACGGCAGCTTCCGGCTGCTGCTTCCCGAACATGAGGATATTTTTGCCTACACAAGAACTGCCGGGGATGCACAGCTGCTGGTTCTTTGCAATTTCCACGGCAGTGCAGTGGAAAATCCGCTGCCCTGCGAAGATATGCAGCTTCTGTTGTGCAATTATCCGGGTGAAGTACTTCCGAACAAACTGAGGCCATACGAGGCACGCATCTACCTGCGGTAACAGGAGGATATGTATGAGCAAGAAAGAAACAGAGGAATTTGAACTGCGTCTAAAAAAACACCACGACGAGCTGCGCTGGCTGTACATGGAGCTGTACAACAACGGTTCCATGTTCTATGAGCTGGTGGAAAATCTGCGGCGGTTTTACCAGGAGCGCAGCGACAGCCTGAAGGCCATTGACCGAAAGAAAGAAGCGGATCCCAACTGGTACCGCCGCAATGATCTTCTGGGCATGATGCTTTACATCGATAATTTTGGCGGCACTATCAACGGTGTGAAGGAAAAGCTGGACTATATTCAGAAAAGCAATGTGAACTACATCCACCTGATGCCGTTTCTGGACACCGTTCCGGAGCGCAGTGACGGCGGCTACGCCGTGAAGGATTTCCGGAAAGTGCAGCCCGCTCTGGGCACCATGGAGGATCTGGAGGGTTTGACTGCTGCCTGCCACGAAAAGGGAATTCAGGTCTGTATGGACTTCGTCATGAATCACACCAGCGAGGATCACGAGTGGGCCGTCCGCGCCCGGAAGGGCGAAGGGGAGTACATGAGCAGGTTCTTCTTCTTCGACAACCGGGAAATTCCCGACCGTTATGAGCAGACCGTGCCCCAGGTGTTTCCCACCACCGCCCCCGGTAACTTTACATGGCTGCCGGAATGCGGTCATTATGTGATGACCACCTTCTATCCCTACCAGTGGGACTTAAACTACCGCAATCCCCGGGTGTTCAATGAGATGATGGCAAATTTCCTCTACCTTGCCAACCGGGGTATCGACATTATCCGCATTGATGCGGTTCCCTACATCTGGAAGGAGCTGGGCACCCCCTGCCGCAATTTGAAGCAGGTGCACACCATCGTCCGTATGATGCGCATGATCGGCGAAATTGTCTGTCCCAGCGTGCTGCTGCTGGGCGAGGTGGTGATGGAGCCGTCCAAGGTGGTGCCTTATTTCGGCACCGTGGAAAAGCCGGAGTGCCATATGCTCTACAATGTGACCACCATGGCTACCACCTGGCACACCGTGGCCACCCGGGACACAACGCTGCTGCGGGAGCAGCTGGACAAGGTATTCGCCCTGCCCAGCCAGTACGTTTTCCTGAATTATCTGCGCTGCCATGACGATATCGGCTGGGGTCTGGACTATGATTCCCTGCGCCGGTTCGGCATGGAGGAGCGTCCCCATAAGGCATATCTGAACGATTTCTTCCGGGGCCTTCGCGGCTTGAGCAGCAGTCGGGGAGAATTGTACAATGAGGATCTGGTTACGGGAGATGCCCGGCTCTGCGGTACCACCGCTTCTCTGTGCGGCTTGCAGGCAGCGCTGGAATCCGGCAGTCCCGAAGCAGTTGATCGGGCCGTTGACGCGGTTGTGATGCTTCATGCCTACATGTTTATGCAGTCCGGCATCCCGGTGCTGTATTCCGGCGACGAGATCGGACAGCTGAACGATAACGGCTATCATGCGGACAAAAATAAGTCCGCAGACTCCCGGTATCTCCACCGGGGCAAGATGGACTGGGCTGCCGCTGCCCGGGCAGAAAAACCCGGTACCTGCGAAAACCGCATTTTCTCCGCCCTATCCCGGCTGGAAACCCTGCGCGCCAGCGAGAATGCCTTCTCCTGTGATGCTGCCGCTGCTACGCTGGACACCGGAGACAAGGCAATTTTGGGAATTACCCGGCGCCTGGACGGGGAGGTGCTGGTGGGCCTGTTCAATTTTGGCAACGAGGACAGAACGGCCCGCGCTCTGCACAGTGAGGAGACGTACCAAAATCTGATCACCGGGGAGACGGTGACGATTACGGAAATGACCATCCCCGCCCAGGGCTTCTTCTGGCTCAAGCGGGTGCAGTGAGGTGTATGCAATGAAACAGTATGATGTTGTGGCACTGGGCGAGCTGCTCATTGATCTGACCCAGAACGGAATCAGCAGTCAGGGAAATCCCATGCTGGAGGCCAATCCCGGCGGTGCGCCCTGCAATGTTCTGGCGCTGCTGACAAAGCTGGGACACAAAACCGCTTTTATCGGCAAGGTTGGTCAGGATGGTTTTGGCAGTCAACTGCAGGATGCGCTGCTGGAAACCGGCATTTCCACAGCCGGATTGTGCTGGGATGCAGATGTACACACCACGCTGGCGGTTGTTCACACCCTGCCCGGCGGCGATCGGGATTTTAGCTTCTACCGCAATCCCGGCGCGGACATGCGCCTGTCGGTGGATGAGGTCAATCTGGAGCTGATTCGCAGCAGTCAGATCTTCCACTTCGGCACCCTGTCCATGACGGACGAGCCGGTTCGCAGCGCAACCTATGCGGCAATTTCCGCGGCGGAAGATGCAGGCATTGTGCGTTCCTTTGACCCCAACCTGCGCCCACCCCTGTGGCGCAGCTTGGAAGAAGCCTGCGAGCAGGTGATCTACGGCCTGGCCCACTGTGACATTCTGAAAATTTCCGACAACGAGATTCAGTGGCTCACCGGGCTGGAGGATTTCTCGGACAGCATCCGCTGGATTCAGGAACGGTTCCCCGGGATTCAGCTGATTCTGCTGTCCATGGGTAAGGACGGCAGCCGGGCCTATTCCGGTAAGACCATGGCGGAAGTGCCCGCCTTTACCTGCGTGAAAGCCATTGAGACGACCGGCGCAGGCGACACCTTCTTCGGCGGCGTTTTGCACCATGTGCTGCAATGGGGACTGAGGGCTTATTCAGAGAAGGAGCTGACAGAAATGCTCACCTTTGCCAATGCAGCAGCTGCCATCATCACTACCAAGAAAGGCGCTCTGCGGGTTATGCCCGGCGAGGATGAAATTCGCGCACTGGTGAACGCGCAATAAAGAAACAGAGGTGACAGCAGATGACTGGTTCCGTTGACAAGCTTGCCGGACAACACGAAATGCGCGTTTCCGACGCAGTCTCTGCGGCACCGCGGGACGATACCGGAGGAAAAACGCCTGAAAATCTCAACGTACTGCGCGATGTTTTTTGGGAGGGCGCACTGGAATCCAGCAGCATTCTGGCCTGGATTGCCGCCCATACAGCGAGACCGGAGTGCCCGTTTCTGTAGCACTGAAGCTGTGCTCCCTGGATGCCATGCAAAAACTCCATATTCTGCACATATCGCTGACGCTTTCCTCCGAATTCTCACGGTTATGCCTGCGTGAACAGCGGCAAGAAACTTGCGCCGTGAGAGGCCGCAGGCAGGGCTATCGGCCCAAATAGGAATATCAGATTGTCCTTATCGGGGCATGATCTGGCACAGAAGCCCCCGTTTCTGCTGAAGAACTGCACACCATTCCGTCATTCAAGTATAGGATGCTTGTCTGGCAAGTGGGCGGTTTATTGCGAAACCGGGGGCTTCATCCGGCTTAGTCAGAGAAAATCAAATTGCCGCGGCGCACCGAATGTGCGGCGTGGAAACAAGGATCGGGACAAAAATCCTTGCCGAACTGTCTGTCCATCGAATGACCCATACTGTTTGTGACCAAATCACAGAAAAATACTTCCCGGGTTGGTAAAATAACATCAAAAAAACCGGGAGGGGAAATTATGAGTGTCAATTTGAAACCGTATGTTTACAAAAAGGGTGCAAACCCTGCGCTGGATGCGGAATTCACGGCGGCGGATGCGTATGGGCTGGTCAAGCCCGGACAGACCGCGGTATTTTGGCGGGCAAGTCTGCACTGGTATGTCATTTCGCTGGAGCAGGTGCAGCGAATTTTCCGCCGGGTGGAGCCGGTTTACGGAAAGCTGTGCTGCGGAGGACACAGCTTCATCATTGAGCGGCTGGTGCTGATTCTGAAGGACGGCACAGAGCTGGAGCTGTACATCGGCGACGACATGGAAAAGAAAGCGGTTGCGCTGCTGGAGGTTCTCAAGAACGCCCACCCGGAGATTGCTTTCGGAAAGCCTTGATACGATTTCCTGATTAATAGCTTTAAAAGCTTTCAATCAAGAATTAGTATCAAACAGATTTTAGAATGAAAAGAATCAGGCACCCCTTCTGCCGGAAGGGGTGCCTGATATATTGTAGCTTATTGTTTCGTTTGGGCCTCGTCCTCGGGGAAAACCACCCGGGGGATGAAGCGGTGCGCCACCTTGCCCTGTCCCTTTTTCTTGACATAGAAGTAGCCAATAATGGAGAACGCCACTGCGCCGATGAAGTTCACAAACAGATCCTTCATCGTGTCGATGATGCCGATATCCAGATAGCCGCCCAGCCCCAGCGCCTCCTGGGTGCCGTCGGAATGCACCAGGATGACATCGGTGATGTCCCGGATGTGCACCACGGTGTTGGTTAGAGTGGGATCCATGTTCACGGAATGGATGGCGTTCACGATGGTGTCTTTCTGCATATCCATGCCCAGGAAATAGTCGCCGCTGAACTCAAAGAACTCCCAAAGCACGCCCACCGTCATGGAAAAGCAGAACGACACGATGGCCAGATACAGCGGGGAAAGCTGGAAGGTGAAGCGGTCGTTCCGGTTCATCATGTCCACCAGCGCAAAGCCGATGGCGGCGCAGAGGAAGCCGTTGATGGTGTGCAGCATGGTGTCCCAGTGGGGAACCCGGACGTAGAAGCTGTTCAGCTCGCCCAGGATTTCTGCGGCGAAAATGAACAGCAGAATGATAATTTCCAGTGTGTCAGGCAGCACAATTTTCAGACGCCGGGAAATGATGCTGGGCAGGATCATCAGCAGCAGGGACAGCGCGCACAGGAACACACTCTGGTATTCCCGGCGCAGCAAGGCGCGCACCAGAATGAAGATGACCAGCCCGCGCAGGAACAGATAGACTGTCAGCGTGGTTTTGTTTTTATAAAATGGGTTATCCCGAAGTTCGCGTGCCATGGTCTGCCTCCTGTTTGCGTCTCCCGTCTGTTGGATGGTGAAATATGCCTGGATTCCCGGGGGATGGAACGTACACCATCCTTAGAATCTGTAATCATATTATGTATTATACCAAAGTTTCAGGCCGGGTCAAGACCGATTTCCCAATTGCGTTTTCTAAGTGCCATGTGTTCGCCAATGCTGTCCAGCAGCAGATTCCGGGCAAAATACATGGTTTCGTATTTGAGATACATCAGGGCGTTTTCGTCCCACAGAAACCGCAGATTGGGCGGGAATTCCTCGTCTCCCAGCCACAGCTGAATCGCTATGGGCAGTCCGTCGAACAGCTCTACGGCGTAGGCACTGTCCCCCGTGCCCAGCGGCACGCCGCCCAGAGACTGGCAGGCATCGCGGAATAAATCCGGGGATGCCTGAAAGGCTTCTGCCCAGGGATCTTTTTCGTTTTCCAGCAGATTCTGATGAAAGGCCCGTCCAAAGTCCGACATGTTCTTCCATCTGCCGCTGACAAACCGGTCCTCCCGGCTGTCGCAGATCAGATCCAGCAGGGTCATGACTTCTTCGTGGGTGTTGGCGTCTTCCCAACCGGCTCCCGTTTCCCGCTCCAGATCGCCGGTTGCCCGGCAAATCCGATAGCGCCGGGACAGCAGCACAGGGTAGAGATAGGTGGCGTCATGGTCAAGATGCAGCTTGCGGATCAGCGATGGCTGGTCGTAGGTCAGGAAATATTCCTTTGCGTGGGCGGCCTGGATGAGATAGTTGTTGGTTCGTGACATAGTAGCTCCTTTCCCGGCAGATAGGGATGTTTCTGCCATTTTACCATCATAGCGCAGAAACCGCAAGAAAACCTTAATAGTTTGCTTGTTTACATTTGTTACCTTCTGTGATAGAATGGCCGTAATCGCGAAAAAGAGGATTGATTCTTGTGAATTTTGACAGCACCCGGGTTCAGATCGATTTGGATGCCCTTTCGGCAAATATGGATGCTATCCGCAGGAAAGCAGGGGTCCCTGTCATGGCGGTGGTCAAGGCGGATGCTTATGGCCACGGTGCAGTGCAGGTTGCCCGGCACTTGCAGGAGAAATGCGCATTTTTCTGTGTCAGCTCCATTCTGGAAGCCATGGAGCTGCGGCAGGCGGGACTGACCACCCCGATTCTGATTCTGGGGAATACCCCGGTGGATGCGTTTCCTACGGCCATTCGGAAGGGAATTCGCCCTACCATTTACCGGTGGGAGGACGCGAAAGCCCTATCGGAAGCGGCATGCTTTTTGAATCTCCCTGCCCGGTTTCACTTCGCGGTGGATACCGGCATGAGTCGCATCGGTTTCCAGGTTACGGAGGAGGAAGCGGATCTCTGCGCCGAAATCGCTGCCCTGCCCGGACTGGTTGCAGAGGGACTGTTCAGCCATTTTGCCACTGCGGACTGCGCGGATCTGACTCGCGCGCGAATTCAGGCGGAGCGCTTCGCGGCTTTCGATGCTATGCTGCGCGCCCGGGGCGTGGAAATTCCCATCCGCCACCTGAACAATTCCGCAGGACTGATGAATTTTGCAACTCCCTATGAGATGGTGCGCTCCGGCATCGTCACCTACGGGATGTACCCCAGTGATGAGGTAGATCCCGGGCTGCTGCCCCTGCGCCCGGCGCTGCAATGGCTCAGCCGGGTTACCCATGTGAAAGTTCTGCCTGCCGGACGGGAAATCAGCTACGGCGGAACCTATGTGACAAAGGCAGATACGGTGGTCGCCACCATCCCTGTGGGCTACGCCGACGGCTACCGCCGGAATCTATCCGGGAAATTCCATGTGCTGATCCGGGGACAGAAAGCGCCGATTCTCGGCAGAATCTGCATGGACCAGATGATGGTGGACGTGACGGATATTCCCGGTGTGGTAACAGGGGATCAGGTCACGCTGGTGGGTACCGACGGGGAAGAAACCATTACCATGGAGGAAATTGCCGCTCAGGCGGACAGCTTCAACTACGAATTTGTCTGTGGCATCAGCCGCCGGGTGCCCCGGCAGTATATGAGCGGCGGAAAGATTATTCATTCCGTGCATTACCTTCTGGACACACTTTTGTAAGGAGGATACCGAATGTCTCAGAATCCAAAACGCAGCAATACCGCCGTCATCGCGGTACTGACGGTAATCATCCTGCTGATGATTGCCGCAACGGCGTTCCTGATCTACCTGAGCATAGATCTGGTGAATAAGGAACCGGAACAGAAGCCCTCCCAGAGCAGCTCCCTGACGCTGCCCCAGACCCCGAGCACCGCCCCTGCGCCTACAGAAACGGAAACCACGGCGCCTCCCACCACGGAAGCACCGGAGGTGGAGCAGGTAATCGCAACGGCCACCATTGGCTCTCAGGGCGACCTGCTGATGCACAAGCCGGTGTTTGATACCTGCCGGAAAAGCGACGGCAGTTACGATTTTTCTTCCATTTTCCAGTATACCAAGGATGTAGTATCCGGGCTGGATTATGCGGTTGCCAATCTGGAAACCACCTTCGGCGGCGACAAGTATCCCTATCAGGGCAATCCCGCCTTTAACTGCCCCGACGGTCTGATGGACTCGGTGGTGGATACGGGCTATGATATGCTGCTGACTGCCAACAACCACGCAGGCGACACCATGGGCGACGGCATCATCCGCACCGTGGAAAAAGTGCGGGAAGCCGGGCTGACTGCGTTGGGCTCCCAGCTGAATGGCGAGGAGAAGAAGTATGCCGTGGTGGATGTCAACGGCATCAAGATCGGCATGGTCTGCTACACCTGGGCCTTCAGCGGCAACGGCAGCACCTTCTCCCTGAACGGCCTGACGCCGGTGAAGGACGAAGGGCAGATGAACTACTTCACCAACGCCAATCCGGACAAGCTGTATACGGAACTGAAGCCGATTATGGAGGGCATGAAGGCCGACGGCGCGGAAGCCACCATGATCTTCCTCCACTGGGGACAGGAATATCAGCTCAAGGAGAACACCGCCCAGCAGAAGATGGCTCAGAAGCTGTGCGACATGGGCTTTGACGTGATTGTGGGCGGACATCCCCATGTGGTGCAGCCAATGGCCCTGCTGGAAAGCACCGAGAATCCCGGCCACAAGACCTACTGCATCTACTCTCTGGGCAACGCAGTGTCCAACCAGCGTACCGGAGTCAGCAGCCAGTTCCCGGCAGGATATACGGAAGATGGCTTGCTGTTCTCCGTCACGTTTGAAAAATATTCCGACGGCAAGGTTTATGTAGCCAGTGTGGATGCCTTGCCCACTTGGGTAAACATGCACTCCAACAACGGAAGCCGGGAATACAACATCATTCCGCTGGATAAGGAGAAAGAAGCCGAATGGGAGTCTGCGTTCCGGATGACCTCCGCCCAGTTCTCCTCTGCCCAGAAGTCCTATGACCGCACCATGGCGATCATCGGGGAAGGTCTGAAGGCCTGCCAGGACGATCTGGCGCAGGCAAAGGCGGACCGGGAGCAGTATTACTTCGATCTGGCGAATTACCCTGAGCGGTTTGCCACGGAAGCCACGACTGTGGAGACGGTACCGGAGGAAACCACCCTGCCGAATGCAGCATAACAAATTGCTCCGGCAATCTGCCTGTCTACGCAGCGCAGGTTGCCGGATTTTCGTTTCCATGGTATGCTGATGGCAGAAAGGAAGTGACCGCAATGAATACTTATGTGACGGGAAGCACCATCAAACGCCTGCGGGAGGCCAAGCATCTGACCCAGGCGGAACTGGGAGACAGAATCGGCGTCAGCAGCAAAACTGTATCCAAATGGGAGACGGCAAAGGGACTGCCGGATATCTCCCTGCTGGAACCTCTAAGCCAGGCGCTGGGAGTCTCCGTCATTGAGCTGATGAACGGGGAGCAGATTACCAATCAGAACCGTTCCAGCAATCTGATGCGTTCCCGGTTTTATGTCTGCCCGGTGTGCGGCAATGTGCTCCATGGCTTCGGGGATACGCTGATCAGCTGCTGCGGTGTGACGCTGCCGGCGCTGGAGGCGGAGGAGCCGGACGAGGAACACGGCCTGACCATCGAGACAGTGGAGGACGAGCAGTTCCTCACAATCGACCATCCCATGACTAAGGAGCACTATATTTCCTTTGCGGCGTTTGTCACCACGGATCGGATTCAGCTGGTGAAGTTCTACCCGGAGGGAAATGCCCAGACCCGAATGCAGCTGCGGGGCAGGGGAATGCTGTACTACTACTGCAACCGCCACGGGCTGTACCGTCAGCGGTGGTAACCGCAAAAAACGGAGAAAGAGCGAAAAAACCCTTGACAAAACCGGCTTGTGCGTGTATACTTAACAGGCACTCCCAAGGAGCGCCTATGGACGATTAGCTCAGCTGGCTAGAGCATCCGCTTGACGTGCGGAAGGTCATAGGTTCGAGTCCTATATCGTCCACCAAAAAGAAAAGCACACCCTTTGGGTGTGCTTCTTTTTTTGCTGGACGTAGGACTCGAACTTATCTAAATGCAACAGTCCGGTGGACTGCTGCCGCCCGGCGGTTTAACGCCGGGCGCACTATAATGTAATCGAGTCCTATATCGTCCGGCGGAACGAAATCTTTTGAACTGCCACACCCTTTGGGTGTGCTTTTCTTTTTGCCGTACATAGGACTCTCCCACGACCTAAAAAGTGTCCACCGGACACTTTTTACTCGCCCTTCGGACGAGCCGGTCTTTCGCATGCCCTTCGATGGCGCGAAGAGCATGCGAACCCATCTAGATGCAACAGTCCGGTGGACTGTTGCCGCCCGGCGGTTTAACGCCGGGCGCACTATAATGTAATCGAGTCCTATATCGTCCGGCGGAACAGAATTATTCAGGTCGGCCACACCCGTCGGGTGTGGTTTTTTACTGTTGGGATAGGATGCGAATCCATTTGAATGTACGTGCCGGCGATGGGCGCGATTTCGTCAGGAGGCAGGAGGGCGTTGTGCGTCCGCTTTACCGATACTTCTTCGCTGGGAGGCCACCATACAAAAGAGCCACGATCCATGCTCTGTTCCGGAGCGCAGATCGTGGCTGCCTTTTTATGCGTTTGCCGAAGAGGGAAATCTACTGTTGCTCCCGGCACAGTACGCAGAACAAGTTCCGATATACTTTCAAGATGCTTCCTGCGCTGCTCATGTTATCGCGCCGGTGTATTGCCCCTCGCCATAGGAAACCAGGGATATCCAGTTCCGGTTTTTCCGCGTTTACAGTTCCTCCACAGAGATGACGCCGGGGGTGGTTGAAAGGGACTCCAGAAGCTTGGTGACGGTGACTTTTCTGGTCAGGCGTAGAGTGAAGATGGCGCAGGCGTTGTGGTGTTCGCTGGCAGCGGAGTTTGTGATCTCGAGGTTCAGCGCCTTGAGCTGCTTCTCCTGGCACAGATGCAGCACAGCCTCCAGCGCTTTCCGGTCTGTGAATTCAATGTACAGGTTCACTTCCGGCGTGTTATTCAAAATCTGATACTCCAGTTTGGAAAAGAGAGTCTCCGCAAGGAGCAGAAGAACCGTGGTCAGCAGAGCGCCTTCGTAAAATCCGGCACCCAGAGCCAGTCCGATGATGGCGGTCGCCCAGAGACCTGCGGCAGTCGTCAGGCCCTTAACCCGCTGGTGCCGGGATACGATGATGGTTCCAGCGCCGATGAAACCAATACCCGCCACCACCTGGGCACCCAGACGGGTCATATCCGTGTCGTAATGGAGGGTCAGGCACAGGTATTGGCTGGTCAGTATGGTGATTGCGGCGCCCAGGCAGATAAGAATATGGGTGCGGAATCCGGCGGGACGGCGCTTAAACTCCCGCTCAATGCCGATCAGGCCACCGCAAACTACGGCCAGAATCATCCGCAGTATGACGCTCAAGGGCTCGACAGCCCGCAAATTGTCAAAAAAACCGATCATAGCCTGCTCCTTCTGTCAGATCTCTTCGATACTGCGGATACATTCCAGATCCATCATGGATGCGATCAGCTGGGTGTGGGGCAGCTTTTCCTTCAGCCGCAGAGAAATTACCGCGCTGGGATTCTGGAACGGCTCCAGTTGCTCGTGGCCGATATCCACTTCATAGATCTGCGCCCCATGGGCCTTCAATGCCCGGAGGATCCGGCTGGTATCGTCTATGGAGGAAAACTCGATATACAGATTTATATTTCTGGAATTGTCGACGATTCTGCCTTCCATATGCCACAGTGCCCGCATGGACAGGAATACCAGTAGCACCGACAGGATTACGCATTCGTAGAAGCCGGCACCGATGGCCAGCCCCATGCACCCGCAGGCCCATAACCCGGCAGCAGTGGTCAAGCCCTTGACCTGCTGTTTGCCGGTGTTCACAATGACGGTACCGGCTCCCAGAAAACCGATGCCGTTGACAACCTGAGCGCCGATGCGGCTTACATCCACCCGGGAATCCACCTGGACAGCCCAAGGCCCCTGAAGCATCCTGCACACATACTGACCCAACAGCATGGCCAGCGTGGAGCCCAGTGCCACCAGCATATACGTTCGGAAGCCGGCGGCGCGGCGTTTTGCCTCCCGCTCGAGTCCGATAACGCCGCCGCAGACGACGGCCAATGTCAGCCGAAGGGCGACCGACATAAAATTAAAGTCCCGGAGACACGCGGCCATTTCTCTTCCCTCCCGAATCAGAATGCGGACGGAACCTTCTGTGGTTCTTGCCTTTAATTATACCGGCTGCCGCCAAGGAGCACAATCCGACGAAAACGGTATTTTGTGTGATTTTCCATGAAACTGCAAGCGTATACAGCTCCGAAATTGTCGAAAATCTCAAAAAACGCCCAATAAGCCCCTCCGTTGAGGAGGGGCTTATTGGGAAAGGGGTATGACTGTACGCTCATTCTCCGATAATCTGGACCTGCACAGTCCGGGTCCGGGGATGGGTCTGGTCAAAGTCGATGAATTGGATGTGACCGAAGGAGCCCAGATCCATCTGACCATCCGCGACCACAATGGTTTCGCTCCGGCCAATGATGGAGGAACGCAGGTGGGCATCCGTGTTCAGAGCCTCCGGCTTGCTCTCGCCGTTTTCGGCGGCAAAAACCGTGGCCTTGGGGCCGGGGTGCATATAGTGACCCTCATGGCGGCAGGTGGGGATGATGTTCTCAAAAATGTCCACCAGATCCTGCTGCAAATAGTCCAGTCCTGTATAGGCCATGTCGAAAGCGTCCTCCTGGGTGATGACGGCACAGGTGGTGTGGTGAGAATAGACCACCAGCAGACCGTTTTGAATGCCGGAGCGGGCCAGGATCTCCCGGACCTGGGCGGTGACTGTGTGGAAGGAGACCCGGTGACCGACGGATTCCACATGGAAGGATTCACGGTAAACTTTCATGGTTGGTTTCCTCCTGTATGGTTACTTGGTTCGATGATCCAGTGCAGCGCGGACGGCGTGAATCATTTCCGCCGCCATGGCACAGGGGTCAGGGGCCTTGCAGATGCCAGACGCAGCACCGGCGGCTTCTGCCCCGGCCAGGATCAGGTCGTAGACCTGCTGACCGTTGGTGATACCGGCGGCCTGTTCCACGATGATGTTCGGGTCGATGGCTTTGATGACCCGGATGGACTCGGTAACATAACGCATATCGCTGGTGTTGCCAGTACCGATCAGCTCGGTGGGCTCCGGATTGATGATGTCCGGATGGAGCTCGGCCACTGCCCGGGCCTCGGCGATGGTATCGGCGCAGACAAAACTCAGCATATCCAGCTCGTTGGCCCGGTCAATGGTCTGCTTGATGGCGCTCAGGGACATGGGCCGCTCGCAGTGGTTAATGACCACACCCTGGGCACCGGCGGCTTTCAGCGCCTCCGGCAGAACATCCGCCATGCCCCGTCCGGGGCGGAGGGTGTCCATATAGGGCGCCAACACCGTCAGCCTGGGGCACTGCTCCTTGACACGGCGAATTTCCGTGTAGGGAGCAATAAATACCACATCGATGTCCGCCTCCTCCGATGCCTTCTGGGCAGCCTGCGCAAGGGCCAGCACATCATCGCCATAGAGATAATTTTTGATACCGATCTCGAAATAAGGGAGTCTCAGCTTGGCTTTCATGGGTCAATCCCTGCCTTTCTGATTCTGCACTTCCCACTGCCTGACGGTAAAGCGCAGGTGATGATCCTTCACTTCGCCGGGCTGGAGGATTTTCAGCGATCCATTCTCCCGGGCCTGGCTGCGGCCGTCCAGGGTCGCGTTGCAGGGCTCCAGTCCCATGACATATTCCCCTTTGACGAAATTCTTCCATTGCAGGAACCGGTCCAGAGTGGAAGTGTCATAAGCGATTTCCAGGGACAGTCCCTCAGCGGGATTGCGCAGCGTGGCTTTTGCCCAGCCGTCAGCATCCGGCTCAGGCGTGAAGTAGTAGCAGCGCTCTTCGTACTCGTCCTGAGGCGGCTCGATCTGCTGCCAGGAGTCCAGGTGGGCAGCGGCATGCGGGGTGCGGCCCCGGACAGCTCCGAGGTGGGGCAGATCCAGTACGGCGTCCTCGCTGAGAAGCGGGTAACCAGTGTTGCAGTGGTACAGCAGCATCATGGGGCTTGGACGGCAGCCGTCGTTTTTTACGCTGTCGGTGACCCGGATGGTGTTGTCACCGTAGCGCAGTTCCACCTTCCGGGTCAGCAGCAGGTTGGCGCCGCCCAGGATTCCCTCGTGCATGGTGCCGGAAATGACTACGGACATACCATCGTCGCCATAATCCAGATTCACATGGCGCGCCGGGGAATTGGAGATGCAGCCATGCTCCTTTTCCGTCTCCCAGCCTTCGCTGTCCTTCAGACCAATGTTGGTCAGGCCGCAGGTGAAGAGGAAGCCGCCGAAAAAACCGTCGCTCCAGCCCTCGCCAAAGGGGTTGTAATAAGCAGGAGCGGTGATGCCGTTGGCAGTCAGAAAATTGAGGCTCCTGCCGTTGATACGAACCTGGTAGATATCCAGACACCGGTCAGGAAGCAACGTGACATGCAAGCCGGTGCCGTTGTCCACTTCGATGAAACGGACTCCGTCGGCTTTGCCGCCGGAAAGGCGGCCCTCCCGGACGGAAAAAAGCTGTTCCGGTTTTCCGATATAATTGCGGATGGGATATTTCATGGCTGGCACCATCCTTCATCAAAAATAGGGCGGCATTGCTGCCAGACTCGCTGGTAACGGGCGAAGCCCTTGTTGTAGATATCCTCTTTGGCGGGATCGGGAGTCAGCGTGGAAGCCAGACTGTTGCCGATCCTGGCTGCCTGCGCGGCATCCGGATAGTAGCCCAGTGCCACGGCTGCCAGAATGGCGGCACCCAGAGAGGTACATTCTGCCTCAGTCATGGAGGAGATCTCCACGCCGCAGACATCGGCCTTGATCTGCCGCCAGATCTGGCTGCGGGAGCCGCCGCCCAGAGACCGAACCGCGGTGACCTTCTGACCGTCTACGGTTTCGATCAGCGCCAGATTCTCCCGGAGCATATAGGCAATGCCCTCAAAGATTGCCCGGACGAATTCCGGCTTTTTGGTGTCCAGGCCTACACCGAAGAACACGCCCCGGGCGTTGGGGTCATTATCCGGCTGGATGACACCCGTAAAATAGGGCAGCAAAATCAGTCCGTTGGCGCCGGGGGCGACCTGACCCGCCTGATCGCCCAGCAGGTCATACACGGATACACCTGTTTCGGCAGCCTTTTTGGCTTCCTCCTGGCAGAAGGCATCCTTAAACCATTTGAATACCATACCCGCGGTCATGCAGGTGGGCAGCAGCAGATATTTACCGGGATAGATATGGCGGTAGACACATATCCGGGCGGGATGGTGCATATCGGGATGGTCTGCGGTGGCGCCGATACACATGGCGGTACCGGTCGTCTCTGTTACTACACCGGGAGTCAGATTTCCGGCACCGACGGCAGCAGCGGTCTGGTCCATGGCGGCGGTGATGACAACCGCCTCCGTGCTGAGTCCCAGCGCTTCCGCCACGGCGGGCAGAACATGACCCGCAACCGTGCCGCATTCCAGTGCGTTGGGCAGCTTCTCACGGTCCAGCCCGGCAGCATCCAGCATTTCGCTCCAGTAGTCATCTGCAATGATGTCATAGTAGCCGGTGGTACACAGCAGGGATTTTTCGGTGACGAACCGCCCCGTGAGCCGCTGGATGATAAAGTCCTCCAGCAGCAGGAACTTATAGGTCTTGCCATAGATCTCCGGCCGGTTCCGGCGGAACCACAAGAGTTTGCTGACCGGACAGTAGCCGGTGCATTCCGGCACACCGGTGTGGGCATAGAAAGTCTCCGCCTCAAAATGCCCGTTAATGGCGGCAGCCTCGGCATGGGCCCGCTCATCCAGCCAGACCAGAGCATTGTGCAGCGCATTGCCGTCCCGGTCCACGGGGATCAGGGTCTCGCCCTGGGTGGAGATCGCGATGGCTTCGATCTGCTTCAGATCAACCCGGGCATCCCGGGCCGCTTCCACGATGCCCCGGCAAATGGTGTCCCAATACACCTGAGGCGGCAATTCCACAATGCCGGGAGCCGGAGTCAGCAGCTGGTATTCCAGGGTGGAGCTGCCCAGAATCCGCAGCTCCTGCCCGAAAATACAGGTTTTGACCGAAGTGGTCCCCAAATCAAATGTCAGTATCATTCCCACGGTTACACCTCAGTATATTCCACATTCCACATGTCGCAAAGCATCTTCCAGCGATTGCGCACATCGCCGATGGAGATGACCTCGTGGTGCGTGCCGCCATTGCGCAGCCAGCCTTCGACACAGTTGGTCATGCCGCTGTCGGGACGCCAGAAGAAGTAAGGCATTTCGCAGCGCTGCAGATCGCTCTTGGGCAGGATCTCACCCTTTGCGGTGACCAGGCGGAATTTGCCGCCGTTGACAGCCGCCAGAGAGGTCAGCGTGGAGGGGCCGACTTTGGGCGTGAACATGATCGTAGGCGGATTCTCCAGACCGCCCTCGCCCAGATACCGGTCAATCAGATGGGGCTGAATGTCGGTACGGTGCGTAGCCCAGTTGCCCTCGCCGGCGTGGCAGAAGATGATGGCCTGCTTTTCAAAGTCCATCATGTACATCTCCGTGAAGTTGCCTCCGTGGTTTTCCAGCGAATGGGCAGCCGCCACCATGGAAGCACACATAAAGTCGCCCTCGGCAGCATAGCCATAGCCGTCTGCCATCAGCTGGGAGGCAGCGTACAGAGGCAGCTGATGGAACCGCTTGCCGTCATCTCCGAAAACATCAAAGTGGGCAGTGAAGGCACCGAATTCTTTTTCTTCCAGATATTTCTTGAAACCCAAATACATCTTGACTGCTTCCGCGTGGCTTTCGTAGCTCAGCTTGGGATCCATTCGGAAGGTGGCATGATCCTTTTCAATTTGCTGGTCAATCTCAGCCTTGGTAATGGTCTCCATGCGGCTGTAGACGCTGCCGATGGTGTCATGGCAGATTTCAGGACCGATCTTGGAATAGAAGGCCATATCGTCGGTGAGGATGTCGCCCATACCGGGCATACGGCCAATCACGCCCACTTTCATGGAACGCATTTTCTGATAAGTACGGGCTGCGTAGCCGAAATCCTCGACAAAGCGCAGAAAACGTTCGCTGTGGCGCTCACCGGCAAAGAATTGGCACTGGAAGCCGTTGCGGGTAATGACATTGGCGTTGTCCTGGGCACCATGGATTCCCTGATTGACCGTCAAATCCAACTCCTCAAAATCGTCGAGGACGGTGCTGTCGGCCTGGACCACTGCCAGCGCCAGGGGCAGGCGGTTATCCTGGAGGGCACGCAGCAGGTAGGAGCCCTGGCTGTAGGCCAGCAGCACGATTAAAATGCCATCCAGCTTCTGATCGTTAAAATAGCGGACTTTCTCTTCAATGCTCTTGCGGTTCAGGCCGGCGCCGGGGAAATCCACATCCACCACAGGGGACAGAAATTCCACCAGCTCCCGGGCATATGCCTCCTGCCGGGCAACAATGCCGGGGAAAGTAACCTCGTAACCGTCAGTCATCAGACCAAGCAGACCAATTCTGGGCTTATTCATAAAGCTGTCACGCTCCTTAAAAATCTCTACAGACTCTCCCAGTCTGTTCAAAGGTATTGTACCACCGCCCCAGGCAGAGGAAAAGGCGACAAAACCACGAAATGGTGTAATATTCGATGGTTTGCACAAAATGCAGTCCCGATGCAGCGAAAAAAAGTGTATTTCAAACAAAAATCTTGTTTTAGCCGATTGTTTCAGCGCCGCGCCGGCTCTATAATGACAGTAACAGCTGAAGTATAGGCCAGCTGAAACTGCAAACAGAGAGGGGAAATCTCAAATGTCCTGCTATCACCGCACCTTCAAAATCCAATCCGATACCAGACCGACTTTCCACGATGTGACGGATCGCGTCAAGGAACTGGTAGCCGCCGGTGGGATCGATAACGGCATTGCTGTCGTTTATTCCCAGCACACCACCTGTGCTGTTCTGATCCAGGAGCAGTCCGATGATGTGAATTTCTACGGCGAGCAGCTGATCCTGCAGGATATGGTCAATGTCCTGTCCAAGGTCATCCCCACCTGTGAGACGGAAGGGCAGTATCTTCATCCCGGCCCCAAGCACGTTGACATTGCCAAGCGGGAACGGGGTGAGGAATACTGGTGGAGCCTGAATACGGACGCCCATCTGCGCAGCGTCATGCTGGGCCGCAGCGTCACGGTTCCCATTGAGAACGGCGAGCTGGTGCTCGGCGAGTTCGGGCGCATCTATTTTGCAGACTTTGACCAGGTTCGCGCCAGAGAACGTACAGTTCGACTGACTGTCACCGGTTAAAAGGAGCTTCTTTTGCAGAAAGTAACAGAATCCCGGAAATTTTAACAAAATAAGGATTTTGCTATCTGGTGTTTATGGTCGATTTGCATATAATCGTAATTGTGCAGCGTACCACGAACAACCATCCAAATCAACGCTGTAACATAACAAAGGAGGAAAAATCATGAAAAAACTGCTCGCTTTGCTGCTTGTTCTCGCAATGGCGCTCTCCCTGTGTGCCTGCGGCGGCAACACCACCGCCTCCGACGCCAAGTCCACTCCCGACGCTAAGCCCGCTTCCGACGCTAAGCCCGCCTCCGACGCCAAGGAGCCCTCCGGCACTGTGACTGTCTACGTTGCGCACAATGCAGATCAGTACAACACGGTCATTCAGGAATTCCAGGAGATCTATGACATCGAGGTTCTGGCCGTCTCCCTGGGCGGCGGCGATGCGCTGCAGCGTGTTGCAGCTGAGGCCGAAAATCCTCAGTGCGACGTAGTCTGGGGCCCCACCACGGACTCTCTGGAAGCCTATAAGAGCTACTTCCAGCCCTACACTTACTCCGATGCCGCCAGCACGTTCACCAACCTGAACGATCCCGAAGGCCTGTGGACTGCCGAGTCTCAGCAGCCTTCCGTCCTGATGTATAACAAGGAACTGGTTTCCGAGCAAGACGTTCCCAAGACCTGGGAAGATCTGCTGGATCCCAAGTGGGAAGGCAAGATTGCCTCCGCAAACCCCGGTTCCTCCAGCTCCGCTTACACGATTCTCTGCACTGCGGTCATGTCCACCTCTGGCGGCGACTATGAAAAGGGCTGGGATTATGTAAACAAACTGGCTTCTCAGATCATCATTTCCGGCGGCTCCTCCTCCGTTTACAAGGGCGTTGCCGACGGCGAATACCCTCTGGGTCTGACTCTGGAGCAGCTGGCATACGTTTATGTCTCCGCCAATCCCGATAAGGTCGGTATGGTCTATCTGGAGAACGGTACTTCCAATGCTCCCGACGGCTTTGCCATGGTCAAGAACTGCCCGGAGCCCGATAATGCAAAGATCTTCATGGACTTCCTGCTGAGCAAGGAGTGCCAGCAGATCATGAGCGATCAGTTCGGCCGCCGCACCATCCGTACCGATGTTGCACAGCCCTCCGGCCTGCCTACGCTGGAAGAGATCAACTGCATCGACTACGACTTTGCCTGGGCCGGCAATAAGGCTGATGTCGTTGCCCGCTGGGACGAAATCGCTGTCAACGTCATTTCCGCCAGCTAAGCTGCCTGCCTGTTGATGTCAGGCGAATAGGTTCATTGGGAATGCAGGGGCTTTTATCCTGTTGGCCCCTGCATTCTTTTGCAAAAAAGCGCCTTCAAACAGCGCCAGGACATGAAAGAAAAGGTGAGTGCCGTGAGTCAGAAGGTAACTATTAGCAATGCTGAAAAATATTATGGCGATTTTTATGCATTGAAGGGCGTATCTCTGGACATTGAACCAGGTGAGTTTTTTACACTGCTGGGTCCTTCGGGCTGCGGCAAAACCACGCTGCTTCGTATGATCGCCGGCTTCAACTCCATCGAAAGCGGTGAGATCCGCTTTGATGATCGGGTCATGAATGATGTGCCTGCCCACAAGCGTGATATCGGCATGGTGTTTCAGAACTATGCCATCTTCCCCCACATGACCGTGGCCGACAATGTGGCTTACGGCTTAAAAGCAAAGAAAACCCCCAAGAAGGAGATCGGTCCAAAGGTTCAGGAGGCTCTGGAACTGGTGCAAATTGCGAACCTGGCAGACCGGAAGCCCAGCAACCTGTCCGGCGGTCAGCAGCAGCGCGTGGCTTTGGCCCGTGCCTTCATTATCGAGCCCGGTGTGCTGCTGATGGACGAGCCTCTGAGCAATCTGGACGCAAAGCTGCGTGTGCAGATGCGTACGGTCATCAAGAAGCTCCAGCGCCGTCTGGGCATTACCACCATATACGTTACCCACGATCAGGAGGAGGCCCTGGCCATTTCCGATCGGATCGCCGTCATGAAAGAGGGCGTGATCATGCAGGTGGGCAAGCCCTCCGAGATTTACACCCACCCGGACAACCAGTTTGTTGCCGGCTTTATTGGTGTCAGCAATTTCATCGAATGCACCCTGAACGGGGCCGCCGGTCCCGCGGAAGCGGTGGTCACAGAGGACTTTAAGGTTCCCGTGACGCTGAAGATGCCCTACAGCGGTAGAGCAATCATTTCTGCCCGCCCTGAGCAGCTGTCTTTCAGCGAGGAAGGGCTGCCCGGCAAGATTCTGTTCTCCACTTTCCTTGGCGACTTTATTGAATACGAAATCGAGATTGAGAGCGGCCAGGTGCTGCAGCTCAATGAATATACCAAAGATACCACCTGCATTCGCCCCGACGGGGAAGCGGTGCACATCCGGTTTGACCCCACCAGGGTCGGTGTTTATGATGAAAACGGAGAATTGCTGACAGTTTGGGGCAATTAAGAAGGAGGGATACACCGTGCTGAAGAGAAAAAAGCAAGTTGATTTCTGGGCACTGACGAAGCTGGCAATCTTCCTGTTCATCTGCCTGACAATCCTGTATCCCATCTCCACCGTCATCATCCGAAGCATTACCAACTCTGAAGGAAAGCTGACCATCGCAAACTTTGTCAAATTCTTCACCACGAAATACTATCTGGATGTTCTGAAGAACAGCTTGTTCGTCTCGACGGTTACAACGCTTCTGTCTCTGGTGCTGGGCGTATTTATGGCCTACGTCATGACCCGCTACGACATCAAGGGCAAGAAACTCATTAACATTCTGGTGATCCTGTCGCTGATGTCCCCTCCCTTTATCGGCGCTTATGCCTGGATCATGCTCTTTGGCCGCTCCGGCTTCGTTACCGTACTGGTGAAGAACTGGTTTGGGATCATGCTGCCTACCATTTACGGCAAATGGGGCATCATCTCTGTGTTCACCATGAAGATGTATCCCTACGTCTACCTGTTTACTTCCGGCGCCATGGGCAGCATCGATGCTTCTCTGGAGGAAGCGGCAGAGAATCTGGGCGCTTCCAAGTGGAGCCGGCTGAAGGATATCACCATCCCCGTGGTCATGCCCTCGATTTTGGCCGGCGCGGTGATGGTGTTCACCTCCTGCATCTCTGACTTTGGCACGCCCATGCTCATCGGTCAGAACTACAAGGTTCTGGCGACTCTGGTTTATGAGCAGTATATGAGCGAGATCGGAACCAGTTCCAATTTTGCCGCTGCCGTCAGTATGGTGGTCATCGCAATGTCTGCGCTGATTCTGATTCTTCAGAATCTGTATATCAACCAGCGCAATTACAACATGAGCGCTCTGAGACCGCCTCAGACTGTCCACCTGAATCTTGGCAGCCGGATCGCGGTGCTGATTCCCGCCATTTTAATTCTGCTCGTCTCCATGCTGCCTCAGATCGTGGTCATCGTCACCTCGTTCCGCAACTGCAACGGTCCATACTTTGTGGATGGCTGGAGCCTGGACAGCTACAGAACCATCTTCACCCGCATGATCCGCAGCATCAAGAACACCTATGTTTTCTCCATTTACGCCATCATCATTATGATCATCTTTGGCTCCCTGGCAGCCTATGTGACGGTGCGCAAGCGCAGCGCTCTGACGCACGTTATCGATGTGGTCATGATGTTCCCCTATGTCATCCCCGGCGCGATCATGGGTCTAAGCTATATTGTTGCCTTTAACCGCAGGCCTTTCTTTCTGGCAGGTACCGCATTGATTATGATTCTGTCCTACTCTGTCCGGAAAATCCCCTATACCGTTCGATCGGCATCGGGCTTCCTGCGGCAGATGGACCCATTCGTGGAAGAGGCCTCCATCAACCTGGGTGTTTCGCCGGGCAAAACCTTCTTTAAGATTACCCTGCCCATGATGCTGCCCGGCGTTATCTCCGGTGCAATCCTCAGCTGGATTGAGACCATCAATGAGCTGTCGTCCAGTATCATGCTCTATTCCGGTAAAACCTCCACCATTGCAGTGGCAATCTATAACGAAGTTGCCCGAAACAGCTTTGGTACGGCTGCCGCCATGGCAACGATCCTGACTCTCAGTGCGGCAATCATGCTGATTTTGGCCCAGGTCATCAGCAAGGGCAAAGTCTCCATCGTTTAATCTACGCCCCGCAAGCGTTTTGGGGGCTGCAAATCGCAAAAAGCGGGGAAGTTGAGAAATGGCTCTTAACTGTACCCGCTTTTTGTGATATAATAAAAATGTCATTCGTTGCAGGCATCCTGCATGGAGGCACTGGGTGATCAGCAAAAGGAGGCATATTCTATGAGCAGAGCCGGTAAGGGAAGCATTTACGCCAAATTGTTTCACAGTTATCTTGCCACATCGCTGATTCCGGTACTGTGCCTGGCAATGCTCACGGTGCTGTTTGCCCGGGAGTATTCCATCGGCAAGGTGAAAGATGAACTGTCATTGGTCACCCAGGGCGCCTGCGGCGTTATTCAGGGAAAACTGGAGGATGACAAGAAGAGCCTCCAGCTTCTGGTCAATGATGCGGATGTGATTCGATTTGTTCAGGATCCCGAAGAAAATGCCGATGACATGATCCAACTGAACCAGAAAATGTTTCTGATTACCGGTGGTAAGATGAACACCGTGCACCTGCATCTGATTGGACTGGACGGAAGCATCCTGCACTCCACCACAGGCAAGACCGGTATGCCGCAAAAAGCACGCAGCTATTGGGGCATCCTCCGTAAGCTGCAGGAATCGGGGGACATGGTGGTCTATTCCGGTATTTATGGCAGCGACGAATATGGCGTTACCATGGCACTCCCCATTTTCAGCCGGACAGAGACGGTGGGATATGCCATGCTGTGCATCACCGAGCAGGCTTTTGCCAACACCCTGTCCAGCTATGGTGCGGAACTTCCCTTGGAATATATGATTGTGGACAAAAACCGGTATCTCGTCCTGGACGATGTCACAGAGCCCCGGGAAATGTTTCTGCCTCTGGAATTCCGGGATTTGGTCCAGCCCGGCGTGTGTACTACCTATGACAGCGATATCGGCAGTAAAATTCTGGCTGCGGAGCAGGTTGGCGATACCGGCCTGCTGCTGGCGGCAACCGTATCCGTGGGGCTGGTGGTGTCCAACAGCCGAAGCCTGACGGCCTTTGTGGGGCTGCTGTGCCTGGCCGTGCTGATCATTACACTGATTGTCTCCAAAAAACTGGCCCAGGAAGTGGTGCAGCCCATCCAGATCATGTGCGACACCATCCATGAAATTGAAGCGGGCAATATGGAGGCACGGGTTCCCGAACTGGGAGACGACGAGCTTGGAACCATGGGCCGCGGCTTTAATCTTATGATCCAGCAGCTGGAAGAACAGTTCCGAACAAATCTGGAGCGGCAGGACCGGCTGCGAATTGCAGAGTTCAAAAACCTTCAGGCCCAAATCGCACCGCATTTCCTCTATAACACCCTGGAATCCATCAAAATTCTGGCGCGTCTTGGAATGAATGACGACGTCGTCATGGTGGTATCCAAGCTTGGCATCCTGCTGCGCAGCGGCATGGTGTTCAAGCAGGAAATGATCCCGCTGCGGGATGAATTAAGGGTAGTGGAAAGCTATGTCGCCATTCAGCAGGTTCGCTATGAGGGAAAATTTACCTATACGGCTGATATCAGCCCCGAACTGATGGATTGCATGGTACCAAATCTGGTAATCCAGCCGCTGGTGGAAAACGCCGTGGTCCACGGCATTGAAACCAAGGTGGGAAGCGGAGAGCTGCGGCTCACCGGCTGGCTGGAAGACAAGGATATCTATATTGAAATCTACGACAACGGCGGCGGCATTGATCCGGAGAAACTTACCCGTATTTTCCAGGCCAAGGAGTCGTCGGAGGATGTGGAGCGGGAGAGTATCGGCATGATCAATGTCCACCGGCGGCTGCAGCTCTATTTTGGCGAGCCCTATGGGCTGACGGTAGAAAGCGAATTAGGTTCCTTTACCCGCATCCGGCTTCGCATTCCGAAAGTGGAAGGAGGGGAATATCGTGTACAGAATCGTGATCGTTGAAGATTCCAAACTGCTGCGCATGGGCATGATCCATACGCTGAACTGGCAAAGTCTGGACTGTACGGTGGTTGGCTCCGCAGGAGACGGCCTGGAGGGCCTGGAGGTGATCTGCAATACCAAGCCGGATATCGTTATGACTGATATACGGATGCCTGGCCTCAGCGGTCTGGAAATGATTGAGGCAGCCCGGCAGCGGGGATGCAGCCCGGCGGTTATTATCGTATCGGGCTACGATGACTTCTCCTATGCCCAGCAGGCGGTGAAGCTGGGGGTGGTGGAGTATCTGGTCAAGCCCATGGAGGATGAGGATACCTACCGGGCCATTCGGGGCGCCTGCGCCAGGGTGGATGAGCTGCGCAAATACCAGCACCTGCGGGATCGGCTGCAAAGCGTGGAGGATAGTAAAATCAAGGTTTTCAACACCTATCTCGACAGCAACGACGGCATTAAAAGCGAATACACCCAGCAGGCCATCCGCTATATTGAAGCGCACTATGCCGATGACATCAATGTCCGCTCTATCGCATCGGCGCTGTCCATCAGCGAAAGCCATCTGAGCAAAGTTTTCAAGGATACCGTCCACTCCACTATCGGCGAATACCTGACCAACTATCGTATCAACCGGGCCTGTATGCTGCTGAAGGATCCTCAGATCCGAATCTATGAGGTGGCCGTCCGGTGCGGCTATAATGACCAGCGCTATTTCAGCGTCATTTTCAAGCGGATCATGGGTATGACGCCGAACGAATTCCGAACACGCTCCACAAAAAAATAAGGGAAAGCGAGGTACGCTATGCTGAATGAAATCAAGGAACTGGCCAGGGAGGCCGGAAAGGTCTTTCTGGAAGCAACATCTGCACATGTAACGGCCAAGGAGGGCGTTGGCAATTTTGTAACGGAATATGACCTGCGGGTTCAGAATATGATCTATGAACGCCTGCGCCAGATCCACCCGGAAGCGGCACTGATGGGGGAAGAGGATGAAAAACACACGGTCGACCTGTCAGGGGACTGTTTTATTGTTGACCCTCTGGACGGCACCCAGAATTTTATCAATGGCTATCGCCACAGCTGCGTTTCCATCGGCATGACCCGGGGCGGAGAGCCGGTGCTGGGGGTGGTGTACAACCCCTATCAGGACGAGCTGTTCTGGGCGGGAAAGGGCAAGGGCGCCTGCTGCAACGGCAGGCCCATCCATATATCTGATACAGCGCTTTCGGAAAGTGTGCTTCAGTTCGGCTGCTCATCGTACAATCGGGAGCAGACGGATCTGACCTTCCGGCTGCTGCGCAGCCTGTTTGACCGGGCACTTGATCTGAGAAGCTCTGGCTCGGCGGCTCTGGATCTGTGCTATGTGGCAGCAGGACGGGTGAATCTGTTCTTTGAGTATCAGCTGTCCCCCTGGGACTACTGCGCCGGATCGGTGATCCTGCGGGAGGCGGGCGGTGTGATCTCCCAGTGGAGCGGCGCACCGCTGGATCTGATTTCCGGTGGCTCTGTTCTGGCCGCAGGCCCCAGGGCCTACAAAGAAGCTCTGGCAGAAGCAAAGGCCTGTTTGCAACGATAATACCGGAAAACCACGCCACTGCGGGCATTCCGCAATGGCGTGGTTTTTCCCGTATATTCTCTGGCCTGCGTGACACAACAAGCGCAAAAGCGGCATTTTGCGGTGCCAAACGGCCGTTACCTGGTTCCATCCTCCAGTGGGAATTTTCAAAACAGTGAAACTATCCTTGACAGATCCCGTGCCAGTCCGGTGGACTGCTGCCGCCTGGCGGTTTAACGCCGGGCGCACAATCGTGTGGCTGCGTCCTGTATCGTTGACGATATCGAAAAAATCCGAACGGATTCCCTATTGGGAATGGGTTCGGATTTTTTTGTAATGATGCAGAACCATGTGTGTAGGTTTTAGGGGGAAGCGGCAGAATGATCTGGCTGACATGTCCCTTTCACTTCATACGGCTTTGCGGTTTCCCTGATGCTTCGGGCAAGGCGGAGGCGACAATATTTGATGCACTGTGGTCAGGAATTTGATCCACCGGATTTCTTTTTTCGGTATTCCACAGGGGACATACCCTCCGCCCGGCGAAAACTTTGGGAAAAGTAGCTGGCAGAGGAGAAACCCAAAACCCGGGCGATCTGGGATATGGACATATTTGTTTCCTGAAGCAAATATCGGCTTTCCTCAATTCGACGGGAAATCATGTAGTTGATGGGCGACATGCCGTACTCTTCCTTGAATGCATGGGCCAGATAGAACTTATTGATGTGCGTTTCTCTGGCAAGATCGTCCAGACGCAGCGCCTCCTTATAATGGGTGTTGATATAGTGACGGATGGCAGCACATTGGTGGCTGACCGGAGGAAGCGGGGTAGAGACGGAAAAACTGGCGCTGCGCATAAGCCGGAGAATCAAAATCTCCATGTATGCCTGGCAGATGGTTTCGTAGCCCGGTTGCGCCGACTGGGTTTCCAGCAGAATATTCCGCAGACAGGTCAGCACATCGCCGCTGCCCCGGTAATCCAGAATCTGGTAGCGGTTTTCCTGCTCTTTGGACACGGAAAGCTCCAGTCCCTCGATGCCCAGAACGATGTATTCCAGCGGATGCGCTTCATAGCTGACCTCTGTGTGAATCACATTGGGATTGACGACCACCAGCTGATTGGCTTTTACCGGATAGAGGCTGTCCTCAATCCGGAATTGTCCGTCCCCGGCAACAATGTAGAATAGCTCCGCATAATGGTGGGCATGGGGAATGGAGTGCCAGTCGCCGCCATACTTTGCACTGCTGACATACAGGAGTTTTGCCGTATTGCGGATATCTTTGTCTCCGGACAGCTCCAACTCATATCTCCGGTTGCTCATAAAGTATTCTCCTTTTTAGATATGTTGCGCTTTTTTCTATTATATTGCGATTTTAAATGAAACTCAATATTCTTCTTTTTTTATACTTCGTAAATAATAAACAAAAAATGTCGGTAAATTCTGTGATTGTTGAAATATACAAAAGAAATTACCATATTTTAAGCGTTTCGACGAAAATCAAGCGATAGCAATATTTCTAAAATAATAAACAATTATACGGTTGAGAAAAACGCCTGATCAGGTATACTTTTCCTAAAGCAGGAGGTTCCTGCGAAACATAACTTAGGAGGATATTCAAATGAAGAAGATCATTGCACTGCTGCTGACCTTTGCTCTGGTTCTGTCTCTGGCTGCTTGCGGCGGTTCCGCCAAACCCGCTGCGACGGAGTCTGCCGCGCAGGTTCCCGCTGCCGAGGCTCCTGCTGCACCTGTAGAAGAGCTGGCGGGCACCACCATCAAGGTTGCTGCCATCGAAACTGCTTATGGCTCCCAGATCTGGGCCGATGTAGCCGCTGCCTTTACTGAGCAGACCGGCATCCAGGTGGAGCTGACCACCGACAAGAATCTGGAGGACGTGATCTCCGCCTCCATGCAGGGCGGCGAGTTCCCCGACGTTGTCCATCTGGCCACCGGCCGCCCCGCCGGTCTGACTGAGCAGTTCATCAAGGATCAGGCCATTGCTGAGATCACCGATGTGCTGTCCATGAAGGTTCCCGGCGAAGATAAGCTGGTTTCCGAAAAGATTTCCGGCGGCTTCACCGAGACTTCCCTGACCAACCCCTACGGCGACGGCAAGACTTATCTGGCACCCATGTTCTACTCTCCCTGCGGCCTGTTCTACAACGCCAAGCTGTTTGCGGAAAAGGGCTGGGAGGTTCCCACCACCTGGGACGAGATGTGGGAGCTGGGCGACAAGGCTGCTGCTGAGGGTATCGCTCTGTTTACCTATCCCACTGCTGGCTACTATGACGCCTTCCTGTATGCCCTGATGTACGCCATTGGCGGTCCCGAGTTCTTTGACGCCGCTACCCACTACGAAGAAGGTATCTGGGACAGCGCCGAGGCTGCCACCATGTTCGAGATTCTGAATAAGCTGGCTTCCTACACCCACAAGTCCACCCCCGCCCAGGCCAATAACCAGGACTTCACCAAGAACCAGCTGATGGTTATGGAGAACAAGGCCCTGTTCATGCCCAACGGCACCTGGATTGTGGGCGAAATGGCTGAAGCCGAGGCCACTCTGACCAACGACTTTGGCTGGGGCATGACCGCTCTGCCCGCTGTCACCGCTGGCGGCGCTGGCTACTCCTACTGCTGGTTCGAGCAGGCATGGATTCCTGCCGGTGCAGAGCACATCGACGCTGCCAAGCAGTTCGTTGCATTCCTGTACTCTGACACTGCCTGCAAGATCTTCGCTTCCGCAGGCGCTATCCAGCCCGTCAACGGCATCGCTTCCATGCTGGAGGGCGACAACGTCATGTTCTACTCCATCTATGACAACGGCGCCAAGGCTGCCATGGGCAACTTCGCTGCCTACGAAGCCATTCCTGGCATCGACAACACCAGCGTATTCTTTGAGCCCATCAACTCTCTGGTTGCCGGTACTCTCACCATCGAGCAGTACAAGGCCAACATTGTCTCTGCCACAGAGCAGATGCGTGCCAATCTGATGGGCTGATTCCATCAGCTTCCTTCTAAATAACGTATGTGAACGGGATGGCAGCGGCTTTCCGCCGCTGCCATCCTTTCCAAATGAACGAACCGTGCAGGGCAGGGGGAAGCCTTTGCCGGGCTGAAAGCAAAGCCTTCCCCCTGCCTTGCACGGAATATGCCATATGAAAGGAGCGGTATTCCAAGTATGAAGAGTGATAAACGCCGCAGCGGATTCCTGGCTGCCTGCGTTGCGCCGGCGGTCATTCTGTTTGCGATCTTTATGATTCTGCCTACCATCAATGTATTCCGCATGTCCCTTTACGAGCGTAGCGCTTTCTCCGCCAAGGAGACCTTCGTGGGTATGAAGAATTTTGCCACGCTGCTGAAGGATGCTGCCTTTATCCGTTCCATGCAGAACACTCTGCTGCTGATCGTGGTGGTGACTGTCATTACCATGTCCCTGGCACTGATTTTTGCCTACATTCTGACGAAAGAAAAAATCAGAGGACAGAGCTTCTTCCGGGTGGTGTTTTACATCCCCAACATTCTGTCTGTGGTCGTCATTTCCGGTATTTTCTCAGCAGTATACCAGACGGAGAATGGTATGCTTAATTCGATCATTGAAGCCTTTGCCAATCTGGAGGAGCATATTTTGTGGAAAGGCGAGAAGATGGTCATGGTGAGCATCATCATCGCCATGGTCTGGCAGGCAATCGGCTATTACATGGTCATGTACATGGCGTCCATGTCTGCGGTTCCCGGCTCTCTGTATGAAAGCTCCTCTCTGGACGGTGCCAACCGGCTGACCCAGTTCTTCCAGATTACGATTCCTCTGATCTGGACCAATATCCGCACCACCCTGACCTTCTTTATCATCTCCACCATCAATATGGCGTTCCTGTTCGTCAAAGCCATGACCTCCGGCGGCCCCAACGGCGCGTCGGAAGTGGTGCTGGGATATATGTATACCCAGAAGAACAACGGCCTGTATGGCTACTGTATGGCAATCGGCGTAGTGATTTTCCTGTTCTCTTTTGCCCTGTCTGCACTGGTTAACAAGGTCACTGAGCGGGAAGCTCTGGAATTCTGAGGAGGTTTGCACATGAAGCAACAGAAAATTTCATCCTCCGGCGACCGGCTTTACAAAGCCTTTATCTATCTGGTGCTGGGACTGCTGGCAGTGCTCATCCTCGTGCCTGTGGCATGGGTATTCATGGCATCCATCAAGGAAAATGCGGAATTCTACACGAATCCCTGGAATCTGCCCAAGGGCTTCTGCTTCCAGAACTTCGTGGAAGCATGGGAAACTGCGAAAATGGGCGAGTACATGCTCAACTCCGTCCTGGTCACCGCCGTTTCTCTGGCGCTGCTGCTGGTGGTGGCGCTGCCTGCCGCCTACTGCCTGTCCCGGTTCAAGTTCTTCGGTCAAAAATTCCTGAGCACCGCCTTTATGGCCGGCCTGTTCATCAATGTCAACTACATTGTGGTCCCGATTTTTCTGATGCTGCGGGACGGTGACCTGTGGCTGAAAAAGGTGTTCGGCAGTGGATTTTTGCTGAACAACCTCTTCGTGCTGGCAGTTGTTTACGCGGCAACGGCGCTGCCCTTTACCATCTACCTGCTGTCAAGCTATTTTGCTACCCTGGCCCATGACTACGAGGAAGCTGCCTACATCGACGGTGCGGGCTATTTCCGCACCATGCTTCAGGTGATCTTCCCCATGGCAAAGCCTTCCATTATCACGGTGATTCTGTTTAATTTCCTGTCTTTCTGGAATGAGTATATCATTTCCATGACGTTGATGACTTCTATGGACGGCGGTAAAACCCTGCCGGTTGGTCTGTTGAATCTGATGCAGGCTCAGCAGTCCGCTGCAAATTACGGCCCCATGTATGCAGGCCTTGTGCTGGTCATGCTGCCCACGCTGGTGCTGTACTGCTGCGTGCAGAAGAACCTGACCAAGGGTATGACCGTTGGCGGCTTGAAAGGATAAGGTGAGAGTATGGATTGGAAAAAACAGGAAAAGCTCCGTGTTATTCTCATGGCGCTGTTTTTCATTGCCGGTCTGGTGCTGACCTTTGCAGGCTGGAAGATGACCGGCAGGCTGGAAGGCCTGGGACTGATGATTTTGGGAATTATCTTCCTGCTGACTACGCTGTTCCTTTACAATGCGCCCTATAATTCCAAACGGTAACGGCATTTCATTCTACATTCCCCGAAGGAGAATCCTGACATGAACGACAATAAGCGCATGGGACGCGTTACCATCCCTACCGACCTGGACGTTGTCCCTGAAACGCTGGAAATTATGAAGCGCTGGGGCGCCGATGCCATCCGCGACTGCGACGGCACGGATTTCCCCGAAGCGCTCCGGAATCAGAACGCCAAAATCTATTCCACCTACTACACCACCCGCAAGGATAACGCATGGGCAAAGGCGAATCCTGATGAGGTTCAGCAGTGCTACATTATGACGGGCTTCCACATCGCTTCCGGCGGAACCCTGGAGATTCCCCTGATGCAGGGCATCAGCCCGGAACTGATGGAGGTCAATACGCGGGACGACATCAAGCGATGGTGGGAAGTGGTGGACCGCACCACCGGACAACCCATGGCTCCTGCAAGCTGGGATTACAACGCCGAAACCGGCTGCGTAGTGATCACTGCGCCGGAAAGTTTCCACGAGTACACGGTGTCCTTCCTGGCCTACCTGATCTGGGACCCGGTGCATATGTACAATGCCGTTACCAATAACTGGCAAAACTTTGCACATCAGATCACCTTTGATGTCCGCCAGCCCAAGACCCATAAGTTTACCATGGAGCGGCTGCGCAGGTTCATTGCGGATCACCCCTACGTCAATGTCATCCGATACACCACCTTCTTTCACCAGTTTACCCTGATATTCGACGAGTTGAAACGGGAAAAGTATGTGGATTGGTACGGCTACTCCGCTTCCGTGTCTCCTTACATTCTGGAACAGTTTGAGAAGGAAGTAGGCTACCCTTTCCGTCCGGAGTACATTGTGGATCAGGGCTACTACAATAACCAGTACCGGGTTCCCTCCAGGGAATTCAAAGACTTTCAGGCATTCCAGCGCCGGGAAGTGGCGAAGCTTGCCAAGGAAATGGTGGACATAACTCACGAACTGGGCAAGGAAGCCATGATGTTCCTGGGTGACCACTGGATTGGTACCGAACCGTTTATGGAGGAATTTAAGGAAATCGGCCTGGATGCCGTGGTCGGCTCGGTGGGAAACGGCGCGACCCTGCGCCTGATCTCCGACATCCCCGGCGTGAAGTACACTGAGGGACGGTTTCTGCCCTACTTTTTTCCTGACACCTTCCACGAGGGCGGCGATCCCATCCGGGAGGCCAAAGAGAATTGGGTCACTGCCAGACGGGCCATTCTGCGCAAGCCCATCGACCGCATCGGCTATGGCGGATACCTGAAGCTTGCTGTACAGTTTCCTGATTTTATCGATTATGTGGAAAGCGTCTGCGACGAATTCCGGGAGCTGTACGAGAATATCAGGGGCACGACTCCCTACTGCGTCAAGACCGTTGCGGTGCTGAACAGTTGGGGAAAGCAGCGCTCCTGGGGCTGCCATATGGTTCACCATGCCCTGTATCAAAAGCAGAATTATTCCTATGCAGGCGTTATTGAAGCCCTGTCCGGTGCGCCTTTCGATGTAAAATTCCTTTCCTTTGACGATATCCGCAGCAATCCCACCGCTCTCGACGGCGTGGACGTGATCATCAACGTCGGCGACGGTGATACGGCCCATACCGGTGGCGCTGAGTGGGAGGATCCTTCCATTTCCTCTGCGGTAAGGAAATTCGTTCACAACGGCGGCGGCTTCATTGGCGTGGGCGAGCCTTCCGGGCACCAGTACCAGGGGCGTTATTTCCAGCTGGCCTCCGTTCTCGGCGTGGAGAAGGAAACCGGCTTCACCCTGAACTACGACAAGTACAACTGGGAGCAGCATCCTGACCATTTTATTCTGGCAGACTGCACTGGAGACGTGGATTTTGGCGAGGGAAAAAAGAATATTTACGCGCTGGAGGGTACAGAAATACTCATCCAGAAGGACAAAGAGGTGCAGATGGCCGCCAATGCCTTCGGCGGCGGCCGCAGTGTCTATATTTCCGGTCTGCCCTACTCGTTCGAGAACAGCCGCATCCTCTACCGCGCCATTCTGTGGGCATCCCATGGTGAGGAGATCCTCCATAAATGGTTCTCCGCCAACTATAATGTGGAAGTCCACGCATTTGTGAAGAACGGGAAATACTGTGTAGTCAACAACACCTACGTTCCCCAGGACACCACAGTTTACACAGATTCCGGCAGCTTTGCGCTCCATCTGGACGCCAACGAAATCCGCTGGTACAGCATCTGATACGCCGGTGTCAATCCTGCGCTATACAGAACAATCCGAGCCCGTTCTCCATGGGAAACGGGTTCGGATTTTCTGATTTTCCGCCAATTTGCTGCACAGGATACGAACCCATCTCAATACAGCAGTGCTGCGGACTGCTGCCGCACGGCGGGCACCATATCGAACCCGATACTCTCCGCAGAGCAGGAAACCCACACCGAAGGGTGTGGGTTTCTTTGACCATATAAATTACTTCAGTGCAATGGCTTCAATTTCACACAGAACGCCCTTGGGCAGAGTTTTTACGGCCACACAGCTGCGGGCGGGCTTGGACACAAAGTATTTGGCATAGACCTCGTTGAAAGCTGCGAAATCGCCCATGTCCTGCAGGAAACAGGTGGTCTTGAACACCTTTTCCATTCCGGTGCCGGCGGCTTCCAGAATGGCGGCTACGTTCTTGCAGCTCTGCTCACACTGGGCGGCGATGCCTTCGGGAATCGCGCCAGTGGCAGGGTCTACGGGAATCTGACCGGAAGTATAAACCAGACCGTTCACTTCATACCCCTGGGAGTAAGGACCAATGGCGGCGGGCGCCTTTTCCGTGTGGATGATGTTCATAAAAAATACCTCCATTTTTTCAGTGAGAAATCCGTATTATGCTTTCCCTGTACCGGATGACGATGCCGGCATCAGGAATTATAGCCCGGGCAATGCGCTGCACAGGGCGCAGCTACCGAATGGATTATACACTGAATTTCCTCTTTACGCAAGTATCCAACAGGAAAAACAAACCCTTGGTACCGTTTCCCGAAAGCAGGAAGCGGCATAGCCGAATCTTCGACTATGCCGCGCTTACTTATATTAGAATGGGAATGCAAGCAACCGGTGAAGGTTATTCCGCGCCCTCTTTGACCGCGGCTGCAAACTCCTGCTGGATGGCATCGAAGTTGGAGAGCATTGGCTCCACGTCCTCTTTCCGGATCTTCCGATCCACATAGTTTTTGGTGATTCGGTAGACAACGGGGGACAGGACGATAACACCGATCAGGTTGGGAATCATCATCATGCCGTTCAGGGTATCGGCAATATCCCACGCAAGGTTCGCGCCCATTACTGCACCGCCAAACGTTGCCGCCACAAAAATGACCCGGTATACAATCGTGGACTTGGTGCCGAACAGGAATTCACAGGCCTTGGAGCCGTAGTGACTCCAGCCCAGAACGGTGGAGTAAGCAAACAGCATAATGGCAATGGCAACGAAAGCGCCGCCGATCTTGCCGAAATACATGGTGAAAACCGTGCTGACAATGTTTGCGTTGGTCAGAGCCACGCCGCCGTATTCCGCGGCGGTGACACCGGTTTCCAGATCCACCAGACCGGAGGAAAGGACGGCGAAAGCGGTGAGCGTGCAGACGATCATGGTATCCGCAAACACCTCAAAAATGCCCCACATGCCCTGACGCACAGGCTCCTTAACGTTGGAGTTGGAGTGCACCATGACGGAAGAACCAAGACCGGCTTCGTTGGAGAAAACGCCGCGCTTCATGCCCTGCTCAATGGCAAGCTTAATGCCGTAACCCACAATGCCGCCGCCTGCGGCCTTGAAAGCAAACGCACCCTTGAAAATTGCGGCAAACACGGCAGGAACCATCTTGATATTCATAATCAGGATGGCGATGGTACCCACCATATAAATCAGCACCATGAAGGGGACAATCTTTTCCGTGACTGTGGCAATCCGCTTCAGGCCGCCTACAATGACCAGTGCGCAAAGCACCAGAATCACAATGCCGGTGACCCAGGTGGGTACGCCGAATACGGCCTGCATATTGCCGGAGATGGAGTTGACCTGGGTCATGTTGCCGATGCCGAAGGAGGCGAGGAAGCAGAATACAGAGAAGAGCACTGCCAGAACCTTACCAATCCACTTGCAGCCCTTCTTTGCGCCCAGACCATCGCGCAGATAGTACATGGCGCCGCCGCACCATTCGCCCTGGTCGTTTTTCCGGCGGTAAAAAATGCCCAGCACGTTCTCGGAGTAGTTGGTCATCATACCAAAGAACGCGATCAGCCACATCCAGAACACAGCACCGGGACCGCCGACAATAATCGCGCCGGCCACGCCCACAATGTTGCCCGTGCCGACTGTGGCGGCCAGCGCGGTACACAGACTCTGGAACTGAGAGATGGAACGATCTTCCGTGTGACTGGTAACTTTGCTGTCACGGAAAATTGCACCAATGGTGTGCTTTATCCAGTGGCCGAAATGGCTGACCTGAAAGAATCGGGTCAGGCAGGTGGTCAGGACGCCGACAAACGCCAGCAGGATCAGCGCAGGCCAGCCCCAGACGATGCCGTTTACGGTAGCGTTAATTTGCGTGATCATATCCATCATAATGGATTCCCCTCTTTCTTTGACGATACGCAAAGACGCCGTATACTTACCCAGTACACGACGTCCTTGCCGTAACGATTATGGTGGGATTATAACGGGTTTACAATGCAAATGTCAATAGAGCCGCAACAAATTCGGCACATCCACGAAAGTTGTGCAAAAAAGAAGAGGGTTTTTGTGCAGAGGACAAATGTGTGCATATAAACGACACGGCGAGGTCAGGTGCTTTTCCGTTCAATCAGTTTCCAGGGCAGCTTCTGATTTTGCGTTTGGCCGCCGCGGATCAGATCCAGTATGGCCTGCGCTGCCAGCGTACCCAACTTTCCGGGGTTGGGGGCCAGGCTGGTCAGACCCACTGCGCCGAGACTGCTGTAGTGGCTGTTGTCAAAGCTGATCAGCGCCATCTGCTGCGGCACTTTGATGCCGGAACGCAGCAGGATGTCCAGGAGCTGATAGGCAATTTCGTCGTTGTAACAGACGACGGCGGTGCAGCTTTTTGCCAGCTGGGAGGCATAGTCTTCCAGCCATCCCGTGCTTCCGTGCTCGATCAGTGACACACGCTGGTTGGTATCATACCAGAAAATATGCTCCTCACCAAAGGGGATATCCGCATCCCGCAGCGCCCGCATCACGCCGGAATAACGCAGAACACCCTGACCGTCATCCATTTTGAAAATGCCGCCGATCCGGGTGTGGCCCTTATCCAGCAGGTGCCGCGCAGCCAGATAGCCGCCGTTTTCGTCGTCGTCCCGGATGACCGGAACACCGAGCTGAGGGTAGCCGCTATGCAGAAACACAATGGGCACGCCAGACTGGCGCAGGCGTTCATACAGATCCAGATTCGGGTTGGGGAGGGCGGATTTGGTGCCCTCGACAATGAGTCCGCGAACCGGATGCTCCAGGAGCTGGAGCAGAATTTTGCGCTCTTTCTCCACCAGATTTTCCGTTCCGTACACCAGCGCGGAAAACCCGCTTTCCAGCAGCACCTGCTGCGCATCCATCAGCAGGGAAGGGAAAATATAGCTGTTTGCAAAACTGATCAAAATGGCAACGGCGTTGTTCTCAGACTTGGGCTTCTGATCCAGAATGGTGGTGCCGCTGCCCTGACGGCGTTGGATCAAACCGTCTTTCGTTAGGATTTCAAGAGCGTTCCGAACGGTCTGACGGCTCACACCGAATTGTGACATAAGCTGCTGTTCGGTGGGAAGCCGGTTGGTGGATTGGTATTTTCCCTCCGCAATGGCCGCACGAAGGGCATTGGCTAACTGAATATATTTTGCAGACATTTCTGTTCACCCCGGATTCGTGTTGACGATACATTGACTATACTATATCACATTTTCAAAAAAAACCTACCCCCAATTTCTTTATTTTATAGTGTAGAGAATCACACGCCGCGCGGCATGTTTCTATCATGCGCTGGCGGTGCACCAGAATACCGGTAGAAAGCAATAAGAAAAGATTAAAAATATGTATTCAAAAAGTACACGACAAAAACTATAATTTGTATTTGAGTTGCACTGAATTTTAGAAGGCCAAAACAAGAACGCAGAGAAATTCTATTTAGAAAGAACAAAATTATTGATAACGAAAATGCAAACCGACGAAAGCAACTGGGACTTCTAATGGAATGATTGTGGAATATGACAAAGTGCGGCGAGGGAGGAATGGTTTACGCGAAATAATACAATATGATAAATTTATGAGCATATTGGAAGGTATTTCCTAAAAAATTGAATTGAAAACGATAAATTTTAGGATAAAAAATCGGAATTGTACGTTTGAATTTGAAATTTGTATTGTCCAACTATACGAAAAAGCGGCAAAAAGCATACGAATTATTGACAAATGATGATTTTAAGGTGTATACTTATCACAGAAGCTGGGTGACAACCCCGGCGAAAAACTAGTAAGGAGCATGAGTCAATGAAAAAGATTATTGCACTGATCCTCTCTCTGATGATCATCCTGTCCCTGGCCGCCTGCGGCTCCAAGACCGCAGAGACCCCCGCAGCTCCCGCTGCCCCCGCTGCCACTGAGGCTGCCGCTCCCGCCGCTGGCGAGGATGTTGGCTCCGGCAAGACCGTCGGTATTGCCATGCCCACCCAGTCCTCCGAGCGCTGGATCAAGGACGGCGCCAACATGAAGTCTCAGCTGGAAGCTCTGGGCTACAATGTCATCCTGCAGTACGGCGAGGACGACGTTCAGGCTCAGGTTTCTCAGATTGAGAACATGATCTCCCAGCAGGTCGACTGCCTGGTTATCGCAGCTATCGACTCCGGCGCTCTGACCGGCGTTGAGGCTCAGGCCAAGCAGGCTGGTATCCCCATCATCGCTTATGACCGTCTGCTGATGGACACCGACGCTGTCACCTACTACGCTTCCTTCGATAACGAAGGCGTGGGCCGTGCCATCGGCGAGTACATCGAGAAGGCTAAGGATCTGGCCAACACCACCGAAACCTACACCATCGAGTTCTTCATGGGCTCCCCCGACGACAACAACGC
>JBJDYL010000128.1:0-3891 GCA_051867285.1 Faecousia sp.
CGCCGCCGCCGGTCATGGAGGCCATCTCGGAGAAGGTCATGCCCAGAGGAGTCATACCGGCGTGCTCACGGCAGGTAATGACAACGCCCATGGAGACAGGCTCAACGCCGCAGATACACTCGAAGCAGCCGCAGGAGGTCATGGGATCCTGGAACAGGGAGTACAGAGTCACGTGCTCCAGAGCGCCGTGGCTGTACTTGTTGACGGCCTCGTCCACGGTGGTGTAACGGCCCAGCTTCTCGTCCAGGCAGCCTTCCTTGGGGATGGGCTGGCAAGGACCGGCGGGATCCAGCTCCTTGGTGGCCTTGGCATCCAGCCAGGACACGGCGCCGCACAGACCCAGACGCTCGGGGGTAACGATACAGACGTGGCTGGGAGAGAAGGCCTGGCACATGATGCAGGTGTAGTACTGCTCCACGGACTCGTCGGTCATGGAAGCAAGTCTTGCGTCACGACGGTCAAAGACCTCGTTGGCAGCAGCACGCAGGGCGGCGTTCTTCTCAGCGTCAACAACAATGTGCACCTGGCACTTGTCGACAACGGCCTCAAACTCGCTCTTGACCTTGGCGTACAGCACTTCGCCCAGGTGACGGAACTTGAAGCCGGCCTCGAAGTCAGCCTTGCTGATACGGATACGGATCATATCACGCTGACCGGTGTGCATAACGCCCTCGATGCAGTTGATCCAGGAGTGGATCTTACGTTCCATAACGGACTCGAAGTCGGGCTGCATAGCCTTGCCGGCCACATCCACGGTGTAGCTGAGGGAAATCTTGGAGCCAACGGGAATCTCGTCGATCTCGGGTCCGATGACCTCGATCTTGTGATCCTCGACCTCGGCAGCTTCCTTGGTCTGAACCAGCTCGAAGCAGTCCACGCGGGAGCCGTCGATTTCCACCTGCATGTCGCCGCGGCGGATGATTTCGCCTTCGAAAGCGGTAGCGAAAGCCACGGGAATGTCGATGTTGGTGATCTTCAGCTTGATGTCCCGGGCCTCCAGAGAGGTGGCGTTCCACTTGGAGGTATCCAGCTGCTGAATCAGAGACTTGGGAACACGGAACATGTTCTCGGTCTCGTTGGACACAACGGGGAAGCCCAGGCAAATAGCGCCGGCGCCGTAGGAAACGATCTCGTCGGACAGGGGCTTGTAAGCGTTGACGAAGGCCTTAACACGGTCCATGGTGTACTTGGACAGAGCCTTAAAGTCGCCGGGGGTGATGTTGCCGAAGATCAGAGCAGCACGGACAGCCACGGAAACCACGTGGATGACGGACTGCATCTCATAACCCAGAGGCACCACACGGACGTTCTCGCCCAGCTTCATGCCGGCGTCGAAGCAGTGCTTGATGGAGTCGCCGGTCAGGGTGACCAGGATACCCTGAGCCTGGTAGGACTTGGCCAGAGCCACGGTCTCAGCGGGATCCTCTGCGCCGCCGATGATAACGGCAACACCGGGGATGTCGCCGGTAACCAGGGGAACACCCAGATTACGGACGAAAGCATCGGACAGGTGACCCATTTCGGGCTCAGCGTAAGGCTCGGCGCCGTTCAGGTACTTCAGAGCTTCCAGGAACTCGGCGCACAGGGCGGAAGCGATGCCGCTGTCGAAAGCGTCCTGCAGGCGGTTGTTGCGGGTCATCATGCCCTTGATGTTCTCCATGGCGGCCTTCATCTCACCCAGAGTGGTGATCTTGACGCCGGTGACGCCATAGTAACAGGGCAGGCTGTAGGCGGTGCCGGGGAAGGACACTGCGCAGCCTTCGCCGTTGGCGGCGATTGCTTCATCAATGGCGGCTACGGTACGGGCGTAGTTGTAGTCGTTACCGCCAAAAACTCTATCAAAAAGTGTCACGGTTTTTCCTCCTATTTCGTATTGGTATATTCCATTAACAGTCGTCACGATCCAGAATTTCTTTGATTTTCCGGATCTCTTCGATTGCCGTGGGGCTGAAGTCGTAGGGTGACTTTCCCTGACGATCCGCGTCCATAATCTCCGGGTTGTAGTGGATGAAGCCCAGCAGATCCTCTGTGGGGATGGAGGACTTCACGAATTCCTCATCCCGGGAATCCCGAACCTTGTTGGCAACCACGCGTACCTGCTTGACACCCAGGTCAGCGGCCAAGCGCTTCACATTGTGGTAGGTCTGGACGCTCCGCGCGCCGGGCTCAATGACCACGATGAACTGATCCATGTTGCCTGCGGTGCCCCGGCCCAGATGCTCCAGTCCCGCTTCCATGTCCATGATGACCACATCGTTTTTGCGGTAGGTCAGGTTGGCAAGCACCGCCTTGAGCATAACATGCTCCGGACAGACGCAGCCGCTGCCGCCCAAATCCACGGTGCCCATGACCAACAGCTTTACGCCGTTGATCTCCTTGGAGAAGGTGTCGGGAATGTCAGCCACATAGGGGTTGAGCTTGAAGAATTTGTTGGCGGCGTTGGCGCCGGTGCGTTCTTCTACCAGGGTACGCATTTTGGAGATAGGGACGATGGCGTCCACTTCCTCCTGGGAAAGGCCTAACGCCAGACCCAGATTGGCATCGGGATCCACGTCGGCGGCAAGGACGGTGCGTCCCTCGTCGGCGTAGAGCCGGGCCAGTGTGGAGGACAGGGTGGTTTTTCCCACGCCGCCCTTACCGGTAATCGCTACTTTCATTGGAAAAAGACCTCGTAAGTAAAAGTTTCCCGAAACATAAGGTGCGCCGGAGATACAAGATACCGAGATACCAGATACCGAGATACCAGATACCGAGATACCAGATACAAGATAACATAATTATGAGAAATATCTCGTATCTTGTATCTTATATCTTGTAACTGACATCAACCATATTTGATTCGGGGACTGCAGGCTTAACTTTAGATGCCCAGAGCGGCGCGCTTGGCCTCGATGCACTCGATCATCTTGTCGCCCAGCTTCTCGATGTCGGTCTCAACGACGAACTTGGCCTCGACCCACTCCTTAATGCCGTCCTCGCCCTGCAGCAGGCGGGTGACTTCCTCAGAACCCTTGGAGTAGGGATCCACGCCCAGGAAGGTCTCGATACCGGTAGCCACGACGTAGTTACCAATGGAGACGGCCTTCTCAGACATCCATTCAGGAGCGCAGCCCACGACGGGAACCTGAGAAATGTTGATGCCCCAATCCTTGGCGATGTCGGCAGCCAGGATCATCATACGGGAGATATCCACGCAGGAGCCCATGTGCAGGACAGGAGGAATGCCAGCCAGCTCGCAGACACGCTTCAGACCAGCGCCGCAGTACTCCTTGGCCTTCTCGGGATCCATGAGACCTGACTTGGCGGCAGCCTGAGCGGCACAGCCGGTGGTGATGACGATGATGTCGTTCTCCAGCATCTTCTTCATCAGGCCGATGTGGGCGGAGTCGGGACGAACCTTGGGGTTGTTACAGCCGACCATAGCCACAGCGCCGCGGAGAACGCCGGAGTGGACACACTCGACCAGGGGCTTGGTGGTGCCGAACTCGTCAACCTGAGAGTTGGCAACGCCGTCCAGAACCTTCTTGATCGCTTCCACAGAGTAGCCAACGCGGGCATTCTGCTTCAGGCTGGGAATGTTGACCAGCTCGGGATCACGGTTCTTGAAGTTCTCGATGGCAGCCTTCACGATTGCCTTGGCGTTTTCGCCGGCAGTGGCGGAGGAGAAGCGGATGAACTCGGAATCGGGAATCCGGGCGATGGGGGAGGTGGTGATGAACTTGGTATGGAAGCACTTGGACAGGGGGCCCAGAGCAGGGAAGATACACTGCACGTCTACGACGATGGCTTCGCAGGCGCCGGTGAGAACCACGTTCTCCTGGTTCAGATAGTTACCTGCCATGGGGATGCCGTGACGCATGGCGACTTCGTTGGAGGTGCAGCACACGCCGG
>JBJDYL010000129.1:0-122475 GCA_051867285.1 Faecousia sp.
GCTGGAATGCACCCCCAAGAGCCTGCGCATCCGCAAGCGGGAGCTGGATCACAGCGTCCGCATGCGGAACCTGATGAAGAAGCGGGCGCAGGAGCAGGGCTGATCAATCGCGAGGAGGGTTGCGCATATGCGCACTACGGTGAAAATTCTGGCAGCGCTTCTGGTGCTTTGCGGGATTTTTGCAACCGCCGCGTATCTGGATAGCCGCCCAAGCGGGGGAACACAGCGCATGGCGGCTGAAACGCCGGAGACCACGTTGGCGTTGACGACGGAAGCGCCGAAAACCACTGCCGCGGAAGAGACGGAACCGGCGGAAACCGGTTCTCAGGAGCAGCACTTCCTGCTGACATTTGTGGGCGACTGCACGCTGGGTGCCAATCCCACCAACTATTACGCTGGAGTGGGCTTTATCAAAACCGTGGGGGAGGATTACGGCTACCCCTTCCGCAACGTGCTTTCCTATTTTGAAGCGGACGACGCAACCTTTGCCAATCTGGAAGGACCGCTGACCGACGGCGGAAACCCTGTGGACAAAACCCACACCTTCCGGGGGCCGACAAGCTACAGCCAGATTCTGACCCGGAATTCCGTGGATGTGGTGACACTGGCGAATAACCACAGCTTGGATTATGGACAGGCTGGTTACGATTCCACCTGTACCACGCTGGAAGAAGCAGGCGTGCCGTATGTGGAGCGGGACAGCTCCCGTCTGGTCACGCTGGCGTGCGGCTTGAAGGTGGGGCTGTACGGCATGGTTTATTATGCCTTTGATCTGGCAGATATGGAAGCGGAGATTGCCGATCTGCGGCAGCAGGGGGCAGAGCTGGTGATTGTCGCACCCCACTGGGGCACAGAGGGCAACTACCGCCCCACGGAGCAGCAGATTCAGATTGGACATGCGGCCATTGACGCAGGCGCGGATATTGTCTGGGGCTCCCATCCCCATGTGCTTCAGCCCATCGAGGAATATAACGACGGCGTAATCTATTATTCCATGGGTAATTTCTGCTTTGGCGGTAACGGCTACCCGGACGATCTGGACACTGTCCTGCTTCAGCAGGAAGTCATTCGCAGTCCGGAAGGCAAGGTGTCTCTGGGAACTTTGAAGACTGTTCCCTGCAGCGTCAGCTCGGAAGCAGGCAGAAACAACTTCCAGCCCACGCCCATGGCGGTGGGAACGGTAGAATATAACCGGGCTTTGTCCAAAGTGGAGGGCACCTTTACGGGTGCAAACCTCAAAATCAACAAAATTGCGAAATAAATATTGACCAAACCGCATTTTTCGGTTATAATGATCTAGCGTGACTATGAGAGTCACTTCCCTATGTGTTGCTGCGGTCAATTCTGACTGTTGAGCATATTGAAATAATGACAGGAGGTGTAAGTGTTATGAAGCGTACCTACCAGCCCAGCCGTCGCCATCGTTCCAAGGTTCACGGTTTCCGTCAGAGAATGGCAACTTCCAATGGCCGTAAGGTTCTGGCCCGCCGTCGTGCGAAGGGCCGCAAGGTTCTGTCCGCCTGATGCGCCTGTCCGTGGGTCGATACAAACGGAATATGCGCTTTTGGGGCGAAACGGGAGCTACAGCGGGGTGAATGGAGCATTCGCCCCGCTCCCTTTTTAGCAATACCAATATGCGATTCTCAACAGACAAGCCTTTCCGGTGTGAACCCCGCGAGCCTGCGTTCTGGTTCCGGGTGGGCGTTAGCCCATCTGCGTCCCCGGTTTTTCGCGTTTCGCTTCCGGAATCCATGTTTACCTTCAATCGTATATCCGTATGAAGGATGATTTCATGAAGTATTCAACCAGCCTGAAACTCAATCATATCTTTCGACGCCTGTACCACACCTCCGGCTTCGGAGACGGTTACCTGGTGCTGTACGCCCGGAAGAACCGGACGCCGGAAAACCGGGTGGGTATCACCGTCAGCAAGAAGCTGGGCAAGGCCCATGTGCGTAACCGTATCCGCCGCAGACTGCGGGAGGTTTACCGGCTGAACGAGGCGCGGTTTCGCCCCGGCTGGGATATCGTGGTGGTTGCCCGGACGAAGGCGGTGGATGCCGATTTTTCCCAGCTCACCAGAAGCTATCTCGCCCTGGCAAAAAAGGCGGGCATTCTTCGGGACGAGCAAAATTGAAGCTGGCCCGATTTGCGTTTGAGGATGCTTATGAAAACACTTCTGCTCCGTCTGATCCGTTTCTATCAGCAGGCAATTTCTCCTTATTTTCCGGCACGGTGCCGGTTTCGACCCACCTGCAGCGCCTACGCCATAGAGGCAATTGGCAAATACGGGGCCTGGAAGGGCGGATTGCTCGCCCTGCGGCGATTTCTGCGCTGTAACCCTTTCTATAAAGGGGATATTTACGACCCCGTTCCCTGATACCAATCTCCGATTGGTATGACTTCCGGTTTCCACAATCTACGAGGAGGAAAGTCAATGATTCTCGCATTCAAACTCAGCGACATCATCACGGTGCCTTTTGGTTGGCTGCTGGCGCAGCTGTACCATCTGACCAATAACTATGGTGTTGCCATGATTATCTTTGCCCTGGCGGTGCAGGCGATTCTCACGCCTATCAATGCCAAGGCGAAAAAGGGCATGATGGGCATGTCCCGTCTGACCCCCAAGATTCAGGACATTCAGCGCCGGTATCCCAACGATCCCCAGAAGCAGAATGAACTGACCCAGAAACTGTATCAGGACGAGGGCGTCTCCATGACCGGCGGCTGCCTGTGGAGCTTTATCCCCCTGCTGATTCTGATTCCCCTGTATACCGTTATCCGGGAGCCTATGACCTACATTCTGATGGAGTCTCAGGAGACCATCACCGAAATCATCCGGGTCCTGAAGGAGATCGCTCCTGAGGTATTCACCAAGAACAGCTACTATGACCAGGTGTCTGCTGCCCAGGCACTGCCCCTGTATGCGGAGCAGCTCCGTGCTGCCATTCCCGCTATCAGCGAAGCCACCCTGCAGGGCATCAATTTCAGCTTCCTGGGCATCAACCTGGGCGCTGTTCCCCAGTTCAACATCTTCAGCGCTACCTGGGTTTGGGACTGGGCGCATATCGGTGCGTTCCTGATCCCCTGCCTGTCTGCCGGCTCTCAGGTGCTGCAGATGTGGATCAGCCAGAAAACCAACAACTCCGTTATTACCAATGAAAAGGGCATTCAGGACGAGGAGACTGCCAAGAATTCTCAGGCTGCTCAGACCAACCAGATGATGATGTGGATGATGCCCCTGATGTCTCTTTGGATTGGCTTTACCCTGTCCGCCGGTCTGTCCCTGTACTGGTTTATCGGCGGCGTGTTCCGCATGGTCACCGATCCCATCATGACCAACCACTACCGCAAGATCTATGACGCCGAGGATGCCGTGCGGCTGCAGAAGGCGCTGGAGGAGGAGCGGCTGGAGGCGGAAAAGGAGCGCATCCGCGCCGAGCGCCGGGCTGCCAACCCCGACGGTATTACCGCCAACACCAGTAAGAAAAAGCTGCAAAAGCAGCAGCGTGACCAGGAGCAGGCTGCAAAGGCTGCTGCCGCCAAGGAGTACGCTGCCCGGAAGGGAATTGTGGAGGAGGACGAAGAAGAGGAAAGCTGCATGTCCGGTATTCCTGACCGTCCCTACTGCAAGGGCCGTAATTATGATCCCAACCGCTACAATTCCAACGTTACGGAGGAATGAGCTATGGAAAAGACCATTGTATCTACCGGAAAGACCATTGACCTTGCCATTGAGGCGGCTCTGAACCAGCTTGGTCTGGATCGGGACAGTGTTTCCGTTATGGTTCTGCAGCAGGCCAAGGCTGGCTTCCTGGGCTTTGGTGTGCAGCCTGCCAAGGTTCAGCTCACCTATGAAGTGCCGGATCCTGTGGTGGAGAAGGTGCCCGAGAAGCCCAAGAGCGCTCTGGGCAGCGCCTCCCGTTCCAAGCCCAAGGCTGCGGCTGTGCCCGGTATGAAGAAGCCTGAGCCGCCCAAACCTGAGGCCCCAAAACCTGAGCCTCCCAAGGTGGAAAAGCCAAAGCCTGAGACTCCCAAGGCTGAGAAGCCTAAGCCGGAGGCACCCAAGGCGGAGAAACCCCGGGTGCCCCGTCCTGAGAAAAAGGCGGAAGCTCCCAAGGCTCCCAAGGAGCCAAAGCCGGAGAAAAAGCAGGAGCCTAAGACGTATACGCCTGCCGAGCCTGGTTCCACCGAAGAGAAGATCGAGCAGTTCATCAAAGGACTGCTGGAGCACATGGGATCTCAGGCAGTTCCCTACTGCTGGAAGGTGGAGAATAATACGTACAAGGTCGACCTGGTGGGCGACGATCTGGGTTACCTGATTGGCCGCCGGGGCGACACGCTGGACGCCATTCAGCACCTGACCAACTACACTGTCAACCGGGATGTGGACGGCCACATCCGGGTGAACGTGGATGCCGAGAGCTACCGGGAAAAGCGGGAGGACAGCCTGCGCCGCTATGCCCGTAAGAAAGCGCAGCAGGTCCTGAAGGCTCGCCGCCGCACCACGCTGGAGCCTATGAATGCCTATGAGCGTCATGTGATCCATGCCGCCCTGCAGGATATGGAGAACATCACCACCCATTCCACCGGCGTTGAACCCAACCGCCGTGTGGTTATTGAGTATATGAGATAATGCAATGCCCCCAACCGGTCTTCGCCGGTTGGGGGCATGTTTTGTTTGTTTGGAATCAGTGGGTCTGTCCCTCGACAGCGCGGATATCTTCCTCGTTCTCCGCGATGGCAGCGATGGCAGCCTCAATGCCCCGCGCGATGTCCTGTACACACATGGAGGGCGCAGGAGCGGGGCGGTTTACGGTCTGGCTGGGAATGAAGGGGACGTGCATAAAGCCGCCCTTCACGCCGGGATAGCGCTTTGCCAGGGTATACAGCACGCCGTACATCAGATGGTTGCACACAAAAGTACCGGCGGTGTTGGAGACGCTGGCAGGAAGCCCGGCTTCCCGAATCTTCGCTACCATGGCCTTGATGGGCAGGGTGGCAAAATAGGCGGGTGCGCCGTCCTCAAAAATCGGCACGTCGATGGGCTGATTGCCTTCATTGTCGGCAATCCGGGCATCGTCCAGGTTGATGGCAACCCGCTCCGGAGTCAGGTCATACCGTCCGCCTGCCTGTCCGATGCAAAGAACCGCATCAGGCTGCTCCTTTTCAATGGCAGCGGCAACAGTGGCAATGGACTTGCCGAATACGGTGGGAACCTCCAGTTTGACAATTTCCGCATCAGCGATCTTGTCGGCAACCAGCTTTACGGCTTCCAACGCAGGATTGACGGGGGAACCGCCAAAGGGATCAAAGGCAGTCAACAGCAGCTTCATAAAAAATCCTCCTTGCTGTAAAGTACAGGGGTCGAAGAATCGACCCCTGTAGTATTTGTAGTTTTCTCAGAAAGCCAGCACATACATCAGGATGATGTGGATAATCAGCATGACGATGGCAACGGGCATCTGGGCCCAGATGATGGCATACTTGCTCTTGGTTTCCAGCAGCGCAGCGGGCATGATGTTGAAGTTGGCAGCCATGGGGGTCATCAGCGTGCCGCAGTAACCGGCGGTCAGACCCAGCGCACCCACGACCACGGGGTTTGCACCCTGGGCGATGACGAAGGGAATACCGATACCGACGGTAATGACAGAGAAGGCGGCGAAGCCGTTGCCCATGATGATGGTGAACAGCGCCATGGCGATACAGTAGACAGCCACAGCAGCCAGCTTGTTGCCGTCGGGCACGATCATGCCAACGCCGTTGGCGATCACGGTGCCCACACCGGCAGCGGTGAACAGCGCACCCAGGGCGGACAGCACCTGAGGCAGCAGACCGGTGGGACCGACATTGTCCAGCAGGCGAGTGCCGTCCTTAATGGCGGTAGCCGGCTTGGACTTGAACAGGCACAGCGCCACGATCAGCGCGATCAGAGCGGAAACGCCGATGGCGTTGTTGGCGCCCAGGCTCTTCCAGAAGGTAGCCACCAGAACCGCGACAACAGCCAGGGTCAGCGCGGGCAGGAAAACCCAGTAGCCATACTTGTTGGCGTTGGCGCGGGTCTCCTCGGCGGAGGGAACATCGCTGCTGGACTGCTTCACCTGACGGCAGGCGGTCAGACAGGCCATGGCAACCACGCACACACCGGTGATCCACTTGGGAATATAGGGACCGGCGATGAAGGTGAAGCCGACGATGAACCAGAAGATGGCGGTGCCGATCCGGGTGCTGAGACCGGAGTCCTTCAGCGCCTTCACGCCATTGAGAATGAACATCAAACCGATGACACAGTAGAAAATTTCAGCAACAACAGTGCTCAGAGTCCATGTCATAATTACTTACCTCCATTCTTGCCAGCGTACTTGCGCTTCATGGCAACGTCGAACAGCAGGGCGTAGGCAACGCCCACCACCACGGAAATCACAGCGATGGGGATAGACTGACCGGCAATTTGCAGCGCGTCAACCATGTAACCCTGCTCGTTCAGGGTGGCAACGATCAGCAGCGTGCCGGAAGAACCCATAAAGCAGTTCTGGGCAAAGAAATTGCCGAAGTTCTCAGTGCCAGCGGACATGCCCTTGATCCGATCCTCATCCTTCTCATCGATCTTGCCATAGCGGGCAACGGCAGCGCCCTGGGCCATGGGGTTGATCAGGGGACGGATGAACTGAGGATGACCACCGATCCGCAGAGAGAACGCGGCGGCCACGGTACGTACCGTCTGCCAGATGGCCAGCACCCGTCCGGTAGTAGCGGATTTCAGGGACTTAATCAGATCGACAGCCTTGTCCTTCAGACCGTTGCGCTCACACAGACCGATGGCAGACAGAGTCAGCACGAACAGCGTGGCGGTACGGTTGGAGATGAAAGATCCGCCCAGCGTCTCCAGAATCTCCATAGGGGACATACCGGCTACCAGACCGGTGACCAGTCCGGCGACGACGACCGTTGCCATGGTATCGAACTTCAGAACGAAGCCAACGACAACGACCAGAATGCCAATGAGTTTCAGCAATTCCATAGTTATTCCTCCTTATAATGCGTTATGGGCGGACCCGGCCACCGTTGACCGAACTCGCCCATCAGCTCTGTGCACATTTTACTACAGAACGGATGAGGAAGTCAACCCATTGAATAAAAAAAGTTGAAATCGAGGGGGAAAATATCCATATTGCTGGAAACTGTCAAAACCAGGCACAGCTTTCCCCATCCTTCATCAGAACGGACTCTCCTGCCAAAATGGTGGGCTTGTGTACCACAATGTCAAAATGACCGGCGGCGTTATGATCACCGCCAAGGGCCAGATTCCGCCCAAAGCCGATGTGAAACGTGCCATAGGCGCTTTCGTCCTCAATATAGGAAGCGCCCCGGCAGCGAGCCAGCCGGTTCAGTCCGATACCCAGCTCTGCGGCGCAGTACATTTCCGGGTCACCGAACTGTTCCAGATAGGCGCGAAGTTTCCGGCCGTCAGGGGTGTCGGCAATATTGGTCAGATATCCGTTTTCAAACGTAAGCTCCAGCGGCTGCTTGACCAGACCGATATAGCCCATGGAACCGTCCAGAACCACCCGTCCATGGGTTGCCGTTTCCACGGGCGGGACGTAGACCTCAAAACTGGCGGAAGCGCAAATCCCCGCCCGGGCGGTAACGCCGTTAAAAAGCCCTGGTTTCCTGCCCTGGATGCTGAAGGTGATGTCAGTCCCCAGCTTGGTTGTGACGTGCACGGTGCCGCTGTTTTTCAGACACCGCAGCATGGGGCGTCCCATGCGGGCGGCGGCAGCAGGGTTCATTCTCAGAAAATTTTGCTCCAGCAGGGATTCTCCGCAGTTTGTGGAAAGAGGAAGAGAAAGAAACCGGGCGCCGTGGCGCAGGGCGTAGTCCACCGCGTTGGTTGTGATGAAGGAGTAACTGGTGGCGCCGACGATGGCGGTGGCATAGGACAGAATGCTGCGCATCTGCTCGATGCTGTCTCCGGACTGGATGGAATCGGCGGGCAGAACCGTGAGCTTGGGGATGGCGCCGGCGCGCCGGGCAGCGCGGGCAAAGGCCTCTGCCTCCCGCAGCTTGGTTTCGTCTGTAATAAAATGCAGAACATCTTCCGGCTGGGCGTGGAGCCAGCTTTCCACGATGATCCGTGCGCCCTGTTCCAATTGCATGACAGTTCCTCCTGGGGGTATTTTGACGAATCCTATTTTATCACCGGAAGCGAGATTCGTCAATACGCTTGAAACGGATGGAAAAATACAACAGAATTTCGTAAAAAATGAAAAAACTTCGCATTATCCCAACAGCGATCTCAGGGTGGATGTGTGTACGGCAAAAAAGCAAGGGGCAATTCTCTTTGAATTGCCCCTTGCCGGGAATACGGAAATGATGTCTTGCTTGCGGAAGATGGATTCAGGCCCGCTCAGCAGCTTCCACAACGTGCTTCATCAGCACGGAGGTGGTGACGGAGCCGACGCCGCCGGGAACAGGGGTGATGGCGTCAACGATGGGCTCCACCTCGTCGAACTTGGCGTCACCGGCGATAGCGCCCTTGCCGCCCTTGGCGTTGGGCTTGTTCTCGTCCCAGTTGATGGACACGTCGATGACCACCTGGCCGGGCCGGACATAGTCGGCAGTCAGGGAGTTCAGCACACCGGCGGCGGACACCAGAATGTCAGCCTGCTTGCAGATTTCAGCGGTGTTGACGGTCTTGGTGTGGCAGACGGTGACAGTGGCGTTCTTGCCCATGAGCATCATGGCAGCGGGCTTGCCCACCACCAGGCTGCGGCCGATGACAACGGCATTCTTACCCTTGCAGTCGATGCCGTAGTAGTCCAGAATCTCCATGCAGGCGGAGGGAGTGCAGGGGGCGAAGCCCAGATCATTCAGACCCTCGAACACACCGGCATTGGACAGATGGGTCATGCAGTCCACATCCTTCTGGGGAGCCAGACGGTTGCAGATCTCATTCTGGTCAGCCTTCAGGTGCTTGGGCAGGGGGCGGAACATCAGGACGCCGTGGATGGAATCGTCAGCGTTGACCTGATCGATGACAGCCAGAACATCCTCCTTGGTGGCATCGGCGGGCAGCTCAAACTTCTTGACTTCCACGCCCACCAGCTCGGCGCGCTTGGTGGCGCCCTTCTCGTAGGACAGGTCGGAGGGATCGGCGCCCACACGGATAATGCCCAGGGTGGGGACGACGCCCTTTTCCCGCAGCGCGGCGGTACGGGTCTGCAGGTTGGCGTTCAGGGCATCGGTGACTTCCTTGCCCAGCAGTAACTTAGCCATGTAACATTTCTCCTTACTTTATTTTAGATACAAGATATAAGATACTAGATACTAGATACAAGACACGAAACGCAATATGTTCAACCATAATTACTTTTCTGGTATCTTGTATCTCCGTATCTGTCAACTCATTGACCAAAGCCGGCTTTAACTTCGTTAAAAATCTCGTCAGCAATCTGGCAATACTTGTTCAGCATCCCATTGGCCTTACGGTTCAGCTCTTCGGCAACCTCCCGATTTTTCAGGGACTTGGTGTTGATGAACACGTTCAGGGAAGCGGCCTGCAGAGCGGCCTTGCAGCAAACCGCGCCGCAGCCGGCATCGGAAACCGCCAGCCGGGAGCCCTTGGCGGCGAACACGGCAATGCAGTCGATGGCTTCGCAGCACAGCTCCATGATGTGCATGGGAACCTGGCAGGCGATGATGGTGGCCTCTTCCAGAATCTTGTCCCGGTTGGGGTCATCTTTGGGAATGCCGTAGGCCTTCGCCAGAGGCACGAAACCCTTGTCGTCGGCTTCTACCTGATCCAGCAGTTCCTTCTGGAGGGCGTCGCACTTGGCCTTCAGAGCGATGATTTCCGCCTCTACATCGGCATACTTCTTCTTACCCACGGTCAGAGAGCCCACCATGTTGCCCAGAGCGGTGCCGATGGCGCCTACCAGCGCGGCAGCGCCGCCGCCGCCGGGAGCGGGCGCGTTGGAGGCCAGCACCTCTACAAAGGTGCGGCAGGATTCCATTGTCATATCCATATTGTAGCTTACTCCTTATTTGTAAATGTTACCGGAGATACAAGATACGGAGATACAAGATACGAGATAAGCATTTCAAGGGGGAAATATCTTGTATCTTCTATCTTGAATCTTGTATCTTAAAAAAAGCACAGGCGGGGGACGCCTGTGCTTTTTGTGTAAGTAGGAATCAGAACAGGCCAGTGATCTTGCCGGTCTCGTCAACGTCGATGCGCTCGGCGGCGGGAACCTTGGGCAGACCAGGCATGGTCATGATCTCACCAGTCAGGGCAACCAGGAAGCCTGCGCCGGCGGAGACCTTCACGTTACGCACGGTGATGCTGAAGCCGCGGGGTGCGCCCAGCTTGGTCTGATCGTCGGAGAAGGAGTACTGAGTCTTGGCCATGCAGATGGGCATCTTGTCGTAGCCCAGCTCGGTCAGGGTCTTGATCTGCTTCTCGGCATTGGCGGTGAAGTTCACGCCGTCAGCGTGGTAGATCTTCTTGGCGATGGCCTCGATCTTCTCCTTGATGGAGCAATCCAGCTCGTAAGAGAAGGTGAAGTCGTTGGGCATTTCGCACAGGCGGACAACTTCCTTAGCCAGCTCGATGCCGCCTTCGCCGCCCTTGCCCCAAACTTCGGACAGAGCCACGTTGACGCCCAGCTCCTTGCACTTGCGCTCGATGAGAGCAAGCTCAGCCTCGGTGTCAGTGGGGAAGCGGTTGATGGCAACCACGCAGGGCAGCTTGTAAACCTGGGTGATGTTCTCCACATGCTGCAGCAGGTTGGGCAGGCCCTTCTCCAGAGCCTCCAGGTTCTCCTTGCCGGTCTCGGCCTTGGGCACGCCGCCGTTGTACTTGAGGGCCCGGGCGGTAGCAACCAGAACGACACAGGAGGGGGTCAGGCCAGCCATACGGCACTTGATGTCCAGGAACTTCTCAGCGCCCAGGTCAGCGCCGAAGCCAGCCTCGGTGATGGCGTAGTCGCCCAGCTTCAGAGCGATCTTGGTGGCGGTAACGGAGTTACAGCCGTGAGCGATGTTGGCGAAAGGACCGCCGTGGACAAATGCGGGGGTGTGCTCCAGAGTCTGAACCAGGTTGGGCTTCAGAGCGTCCTTCAGCAGGGCAGCCATAGCGCCTTGGGCGTTCAGGTCACCGGCGGTGACGGGCTTGCCAGCGTAGGTGTAGCCAACCACCAGACGAGCCAGACGGTTCTTCAGGTCGGTGATGTCGGAAGCCAGGCACAGAACTGCCATGATCTCGGAGGCAACGGTGATGTCGTAGCCATCCTCACGGGGGGTACCGTTGACCTTGCCGCCCAGGCCGTCCACGACGAAGCGGAGCTGGCGGTCGTTCATGTCAACGCAGCGGCGCCAGGTGATCTGGCGGGGGTCAATGCCCAGCGCATTGCCCTGGTAAATATGGTTGTCGAGCATCGCAGCCAGCAGGTTGTTGGCAGCGCCGATGGCGTGGAAGTCACCGGTGAAGTGCAGGTTGATGTCCTCCATGGGGACGACCTGAGCGTAGCCGCCGCCGGCAGCGCCGCCCTTGACGCCGAACACGGGGCCCAGAGAGGGCTCACGCAGAGCGACCATGACGTTCTTGCCGATCTTGCGCATGCCGTCAGCCAGACCGACGGTGGTAGTGGTCTTGCCTTCGCCGGCGGGGGTGGGGTTGATAGCGGTGACCAGAATCAGCTTGCCGTTGGGCTTGTCAGCCATGTCCTTGAGGATGTTGTAGTCAACCTTTGCCTTGTAGTTGCCGTACTGCTCCAGATACTTCTCGTCCACACCCGCGGTCTTGGCGATCTCGCGAATGTGCAGCATCTCGGTTTCCTGTGCGATTTCGATGTCAGATTTGAATCCCATGTTAATACACTCCTTGTAATATGTTGGTACCTGCCGTTTTCTGTGGCTCGGCCCATACAGGATTTATGCAGCTGCCGTTGCAGTGGCTCACTGCACAATGGTTTATTCGGTACTTAAGTACCGAAATAAGAATAGCACTCTTTTGCCCGGTTGTCAATATGTATCCGCGTGTTTCCGGGAAGAATTTGTAATTTTATTGTGAACAGGGAACAGAAACCGCTGATCTGTGCCGTTATTTTTTATGGATTTGAAACAGAAGCGTTACAGGGTCGGTTTGATCGGTGGAGACGGTCAGCCGGGCGTACCCGGCTTTGCCGGTGGTGCGGACGTAGGTGCCGGTCATGCCGCCCTCCGCAGTGACCACGTCAGGCCCCACCAGTGCTGCTTCGCCCTCCAGCGTAAAGCGCACGGGAAGCTGGGCATAGGATGCCGGATTGCCGTTTTCGTCCAGAAGCCGGATGCGGACGGAGGCCATGTCGTAGGTGTCCCCCTCCAAAAGCGTTACATGGCTGGGGGTTACCTCCAGATGGAGCCGGGCGCTGGGACTTAAGGTGCAGCTTGCTACAACCTCTCCGTCCTTTACTGCCATCAGCCGCCAGACTGTGGCCTTGTCGCCCCAGTTGCCCACATATTTTTCATAAAGCTTCAGGGCATCCCCGTAGGTCATACCATATTTCATCATGGCGTACCCCATCCGGGCGGACTCCGCCGGGGGCAGATTGCCGGGGCCGTATTTGCGCACTGCCAGCAGACAAGTGCGCAGCAGCTCCGCTTTCTTTTTGTCGAAGCCCTCCTGGGTTTCCAGCAGGGAACCGATGGTATCGTCAATTACCATGGGGCCGTGGGGCAGCGCATCCCAGCGGGAGTCGGAAAGGCGGGTGACGAAGGTTCCGTTTTTGTACAGGTTCACGGAATCCGCGTTGGTAAACACCAGAACATCCCTAATCTGCCCGCCGGGATAGTCGCCGATGTCCATGGTGGAACCAACGGCGAGAACCGGCTTGTCCTCTCCCTGACTGGCATAGGCGCAGGCGGCCAGCTTGGGGTTGCGGAAGGCATCCATGACCCCGTGGTAGCACACCCGGTCGCCGGAGCCAAAATCCCGATGGGTGGGATAGTCGAACATGCACCAACCGAAACAGCCCACATGATTGCCATCTGCCATGGCGTCATTCAGAACCTGCATATGCCGCTGGGCCTGTTCCTGCCGGCGCTGCCAGGTGTCGAAGGCCTTGGTGGGGAACATGTGTCCGCTGTGCTCGGTGATCAGCAGCGCTTTGCTTTCGGTGGTTACGGCTTTTTTCGGCTTGCAGCCAGGGTTGTTTCCGGTGTGGGAGAAATCGTTGTAGGCATATACGTCCTCCAGCAGGCTGCTCTTTTCCAGATTGCGGACGCCGGAGGTGGGGCGGCTGGGATCCAGCTCGTGGGCCACGGCGTTGGTCAGCCGGTACAGTCCGTCGTCGTCCTGACTTTCATTGATCCGCACTCCCCAGAGGATGATGCTGGGATGATTCCGGAATTGCAGCACCATTTCCCGGGTGTTTTCTACCGCCTGAATTTTCCAGTCCTTGCCGCCGATGTGCTGCCAGCCGGGAATTTCCGTAAAGACCAGCAGACCCAACCGGTCGCATTCGTCCAGAAAATAATGGCTCTGGGGATAATGGGAGGTGCGCACTGCCACGCAGGCCAGCTCCTCCTTCAGAATCCGGGCGTCCTCCCGCTGTAAGCGTTCGGGCGCGGCGTAGCCAATGTAAGGCCAGCACTGGTGCCGGTTCAGACCTCGCAGGAAGGTTCGTTTTCCGTTCAGGTAGAAACCGTCGCTGCGGAATTCCACCACGCGGAAGCCTACCTTTTGCTCCTGCACATCCATAACCCGACCAATTTTCAGCAGGGAAACCCGACAGGTGTAAAGAACCGGATGCTTTGTGTCCCAAGGCTTTACCCCGGGACAGTGAATGGTGATGACGCCGTCGGTAGTGAACGCCTTGCGAATCAGCGTCCGCTCTCCCTTCAGCAGCTCCACCAGCAGCAGGCAGCCTTCCGCCCGGTGGAGGGTGGGCTTGATTTTCAAAGTGGTCAGGGTGGGGGTGGTGATGTAGAGATCTTCGATGTAGTTCTTTTCACGGATGTCCAGCCAGACTTCCCGGTACAGCCCGCCATAGGTCAGGTAATCGATGACAAAGCCGAAGGGGGGAATCTCCGAATTTTCCGTGGTATCCAGCCGGACTGCCAGCAGATTTTCGCCGCCCAGCGTGACCGCGTCGGTAATCTCCACCCGAAAGCCGGTGTAGCCGCACCGGTGCTGGGTCAGCGCTTTTCCGTTGACGTACACCGTGGCAATGTGTGCCGCGCCGTCAAACTGTAAAAACAAGTGCTTGCCTGCCAGCTCTGACCCCAGCTCCAGGCGGCGGCGATAGCCGCAGATTCCCTGATAGGACGTATGGTCGGCGCAGTGCAGGGGCAGTTCCCGCACCGTGTGGGGCAGACGCACGGGCTGTCCGGCGCCTTCCCCCAGCACGAAGCCGTCGAACCAGTCCGGTGTAAATTCCCATTGATTGCAAAGACTGAGCATATTGCAGCCTCCTCAACGTTTTTCTCCGATTATAGCGCATCCGGAACCAGGGGGCAAGTGACATTTTCCCGGAAAATGGAAAAAGCCCGCCTTCGGGCGTTGTTCGTAAGACAGTAAAATATACAAAAAGCGTGACAAAAGTGGTCACGCCTTTTACCTTAAGAGGATAGCCGCGAAGCGGTGTGAGGGATGCAGTCCCTTGTTCGGAACGCAGTGACGTAAATCGCCCCGGACATTTGAAGGTACCCGGGGCGTTTTGCTTCGCAGAGCGCACATACGGGATTACCCTGTATAGAAGTGCGCCCGTTGCTGTTCGACAAACTGGAATTTGCGTCATTGATGTAGCGAGATATCAATTGATTTTAAGTAATCCATTATTGCTTCCTGCTCTGCTGTATAACCATAATATACAACTTTTCCATATATAACTTTATTTTCATCCACTGAAGATTTAAAGCGAATATACACACTTGAGAAAGGCTTTTTGTAACGGCAGGATGTCATATATGGAATCCTGCCACTATATTTCAGCGCCTTAGGGCATATCAATACCCCAGGCCCGCTAATATCGGCATCATAGAAATGAAAATGCTTGTCTCCACATAGTTGTACCTTTAAATCGCACCAACCATATCTTTTGGACCATTTTCCGACGGAAAAGGTACACCCTTCGCTCCCCAATGTTATTGTTCGATATAAATAAATCAAGTCCCGTATTAGCGCAACGCACAATACTATGTTCAACAGCAAAATCCCGATGACAAATAACAAGTTAAATTTACTCGCAAACAACAAACCTAACTCGCATAAAAAAATTACAAGATAAACAGCGAGAATTGAAAGAACATCATCCTTATACGGTTTTATTTCCATAATTCGTCACCCTTTCGTCAAATTCCGATTTGTAGGTTTGCTTGGCTCCATATTATCACATACCAGCATAGAATGCGAGAACAGCCACAGCAGAACAAACCACTGTGACTGTTAACTGTCTTATGAACACCGCCCATTTGCAGGCGGGCTTGGCAATTCAGGAAAAATCAGGTAATCCGGACGGCGGCCACAACCAGACGACCATTATCCAGGGTGTACTCGCAGGTGGACAGACAAATCAGCTTATCGCCGTAAACCGGAGTGATGCCGGTTTCATAGAACGCAAGCTCTTTGCAGGTGGAGACAAATTCATTGAATTCCTGGGCATTTTCCGCGTCCACAAACTTGTGGTAACTGAAGCCCTGACCCAGATTCGCAGAGGTTTTGAACACGGCGAAAATTTTGTAGGTGTGGTACTCCGTCAGGGTATCAAAGAAGATCAGGTTATTTTTGTCCCAGGCATCCTTGCTGGTGTAAGCGTTCAGACAGGCAAACATACTGCCGTCGGCCATATTGTGACCGAACAGGGTGATATTGTCACTGGGCTCGTTGATATCCGCCGCTTCCCAGGCGTAGACGCTGCCGCGCTTGCTGTCCTTCTTATCAAAATCCCGGTACAGATAGTAGTTGGGATTATCCGGAGTCTGGAGAACGGGGTAGTTCAGCTTGGTGCCCTCGATTTTGAGCCAGCCAACGGTGTCGTTGTTCTGCTCGTAAATATCCTTATAGCCGGGCAGCATACCGGGTGCCGCCGTCTCTCCGGTGGCAGCGGACGCATCTGTCGGCTCTGTGGTTTCTTCGCCGGGTTCTGTCTGCGCATCAGATACGATTTGGGAAAGCTCATTCATTCGGTCTGCCTGCTTTTTACCTTCAAGGAAATAATTGCCGACCATAAAGGCGCTGACGCCGAAAGCAATCACAAGCAGGAGGACGGTCGCTGTGAATAACATCTTTTTCATAAACAATACCTCCGGTGCTCATTATAGTATAGAAAGCAGTGGCAGTCAAGCTGCCAAAAGCTTAAGAAATTCTTACCATTTTGTCAGTTCATGTAGTACATACCCAGGCAGTCCCGCATGTCGTAGTAATTGGGCAGCCGCCGCCAGCCGCCGCCTACGGTGGCATCGCCTGTGGCAACCACATGGGTGTCCGGCAGAGCCTGAGAAGCCTGCCATGCGGCGCTGCCGCTGCCAAAAATCATGTACAGGTTCTTCAGCCATGTCATTTGCAGGATGGGCGTGATGTCGCAGAAGGTCTTGCCAATGTTCAGATCCTCCAGCGCAGTGCAGTCCACCAGCGGAGAGTAATCCCGGATGCAGCTGTTGTCCAGCTCCAGCCAGATCAGGTTTTTGCAGCTGCGGATGGGTTCGATGTACTGCACTTCCGTCCAGGCGAGAATCAGGTATTTCAGCTTGGGCATGTATTCAACAAAGCTGATGTCCGTCAGCGTCATGTGCCCCACGTCCAGGCACACCATGTCCTCACAGTAGCGCAGGTTGTAGGCGTAGTCATTGAACAGCTGTCCCACGCCGAAGTGGTTGGGCATGAAATTATCCTTGTCCGTCCGCAGGGCGATGCTGGGGCCCAAGCGCACGGTCCAGACTACTTTATATTGATCCCGAACCCGGTCGCGGTAAGCGGCCATATCCTCATTTTCAATCTCGCAGATGGCCAGATTTTTCGTTTTGCTGGCGCCCCACTTGGGGTTGTCGATGCCGCACAGGCCGAAAATGACCGTCTCTGCGTCGGGCAGGTAGGCCATCTGCTGCTCCACCATGGAAAGATCCGTAATCACTGTGGCAGACAGGTCGATCTCGGTGTCCGTATTCTGGAATACCTGATCAGCGATCTGTACCTCCCAGCTGATTTCCATGTCGGGATATCGGGACTGCAGCCCGGTGACGTTCTCGGGAGCGGCTTGGGGATCCACCATGTGCAGACGCCTCAGATTCGGCAGATTGCTCAGCAGCTGCAAATCGTCATCGGTAATGTTTTCCACAGCAAGCTCTTTCACATCCGGGCTGACCAGATTGCCGCCGATGCGAATCAGAAACGCCAGACCGTTTTCCTGACAGTACCGGCTCAGGGAAGAGAAATCCTGAGCCTGGGAATCTCCGCCCACCCGCACGGTGTTCAGCTTGCGCAAATAGGGCAGAAGCTGCATTTCCTCCTCTGTAATGTGCCGCAGCTCAATCACGTCCGTATCTTCCGAATAGGAAACGCCATCCAGCGTTACCTGATAGTGTACCGTCACATCCGGATAGGTGTCCTTGAGCAGCATCAGGTTGTCATAATCGGTGCAGTTCTCGGCGTAAACCGTGCTCAGCTGCGGCAGATAAGCCAGGACGGCCACGTCTTCGCTGGTCAGGGTATCCACAGTGATTTCCGTGGTATCATTGGGAAGCGTCCCATCCTGAAAGGGAACGTCCCAGAGTATCCGGCACTTCGGCAGCTTTTCCTTCAGGGCATTGTAATGCCGGATGCTGATTTCCTCTCCCCGTAAATCCATACTGACTGCAGTTTTGGGATACAGATGGAAGTCAATGATGTAATTGTTCCATAGAATCCAGCCGATCCCTGCTGCTGCGGACAGCACAACCGCCGCCGCCAGGACGAGTGCCAGAAGCTTCTTTTTCCCACTCATGCGTGTAACCTCCACGGAATATACGGCGGGTTAGTTCCCCGCCGTAGTTTTGCATATGACACTATTATGCGGTGGTTTTTCCCATAAGTCAAGGATAAAATGCCGCAAATTGGGAGCAGCGGCGGGTTTGTCCAGGGTTCCCCGGTTTTCGGCAGCGCACGCGGAAAGCCGCTGGAAATTCAGACGGCTTTTCCGGCAGAGGGTCTAATGCTTGCGAAAATGGGAATTCTGTTATATAATGCCTGTAAGTATTGTTTGGAGGAAATGCAATGGATTTTAAGGTATTGGCGGTTGGCGATGTGGTGGGAAACCCCGGCCTGGAGCGGGTGCGCCGCAATCTGAGACAGCTCAAGCGAAAAACCGGTGCGGATTTCACGGTGGTTAACGGAGAAAACGCTGCGGTTGTAGGACTGCTGCCCCATCAGGCGGAGGAAATTCTGGATGCCGGTGCGGATGTGATCACCATGGGCAACCACACCTGGGGCAAACGGGAGATCGTGGACTACATGGAGGACTGCTCCCGAATTCTGCGCCCTGCCAACTATGCGCCCCAGGTACCCGGGCGGGGGTGGCAGACCTTTGATACGAACGCCGGAACTGTGGCGGTTATCGACCTGATTGGCCGGTGCAATATGGATTACGGCCCGGATAACCCGTTTTTGATGATTGAGAAGATTCTGAAGGAAATGGATGCCAAGATCATTCTGGTGGAGCTTCACGCCGAGGCTACCTCGGAAAAGCTGGCCATGGGCTATCTGTTGGATGGGCGGGTCAGTGCTGTCTGGGGCACCCATACCCATGTGCCCACGGCGGATGCCCGGGTGCTGCCCGGCGGTACGGGCTATGTCACGGATCTGGGCATGACCGGCCCCCGGGACTCTGTGCTGGGGATTCGTCCGGAGCTGTCCATCGCCAAATTCCGGGGGGATCTGACCCAGCGTTACCGCTGGGCGGAAGGCCCTACCAAAATGGAGGCGGTGCTGTTTACCATTGACAGCGCCACCGGAAAATGCCGCAAGGCGGAAAGAGTGGACGAATGGGACTGAAGATTTTACACAGCGCTGACTGGCACCTGGATTCCCCCTTTGCGGGATTCTCTCAGGAGCAGCGCCAGCTTCTGCGGGAGGAGCAGCGCAGGCTCCCGGGAAAAATCGCGGATTTGTGCCGCCGGGAAAACTGCGACCTGATGCTGCTGGCCGGAGATATTTTTGACGGAGAGGCATCCCGGGAAACGCTGGACGTTTTGAAAAATGCGCTGGAGCGCAGCGGTGTGCCGGTGCTGATTGCCCCGGGCAATCATGATTTCTGCGCTCCGGGAAGCCCCTGGCTGGAGGAAAGCTGGCCGAAAAATGTATATGTGTTTACCGGAGCGATGGAGGCGGTTTCTCTGGAGGGCCTGGACTGCCGGGTGTACGGCGCGGGCTACCGGAGTATGGACTGCGAGCCGCTGCTGGAGGGCTTCCATGCGGAGGGCGACGAAAAATACTGCATTGCCGTCCTGCACGGCGACCCCACCCAAAGGGAGTCCCCATACAACCCGATCACCGCCGCGCAGGTGCGGGAATCGGGGCTGGATTATCTGGCCTTGGGGCATGTCCATAAAGCGGGGGCTTTCCACTTCGGCAATACGCTGTGCGTCTGGCCCGGCTGCCCCATGGGGCGGGGCTGGGATGAGACAGGAGATAAGGGCGTGTGTATCGTCACGCTGATGGACGAAGCCCAGGTACAGGCGGTGAGCCTGGACACCATCCGGTTCTTTGATCTGGAGACGGATGTGGGGGCAGACGCCGTTTCCGCGTTGGAATCCGTGCTGCCGCCTCAGGGAAGCCGGGATTTCTACCGCATTTCTCTCACCGGCAGCGGCAATGTGGATTTGAATGCCCTATACCGGGAATTTCCGGATTTTCCCAATCTGGAGCTGCGGGATCAGACGGAGCCGCCCATAGATCTGTGGGCAAATACGGATTCGGACACGCTGGAGGGCGTTTATTTTCAGATGCTCCGCCGCGCTATGGACGCAAATCCGGATAACGCCCGGCGGATTCAGCTGGCGGCGGAAATTTCCCGGAAGCTTTTAAGCGGAAGGGAGGTTACGCTGTGAGAATTTATAAAATGACTGCCACCTTCGGCAAACTGGAGCATGACACCCTGACGTTAGAGCCGGGACTGAACATTATCACCGCGCCCAACGAGTGGGGCAAGAGCACCTGGTGCGCATTTCTCGTGGCGATGCTTTACGGGCTGGATACCCGGGCAAAGTCCACGAAAACCACTTTGGCGGACAAAGAGCGTTATCAACCCTGGTCAGGCAATCCCATGTCGGGACGCATTGACCTGAGCTGGAACGGCCGGGACATTACGATTGAGCGCAGTACCCGCCGCCGGGTGCCCCTGGGAGAGTTCAAAGCGTATGAGACAGCATCCGGCTTGCCGGTGGAGGAACTGACGGCGGCAAACTGCGGCCAAATGCTTTTGGGTGTGGAGCAGACGGTGTTTCGCCGGGCGGGCTTTATCCGTTTTTCCGATCTGCCTGTAACCCAGGACGAGGCGCTGCGCCGCCGGCTGAATGCGCTGGTCACCACCGGCGATGACAGCGGCGCTGCTGACCGGCTGGCGGCGAACCTGAAGGAACTGAAGAACCGCTGCCGCTATAACCGCAGCGGACTGCTTCCCCAGGCGGAAGCCCAGCGGGATGCGCTGGAAGAAAAAATCGCGGAGCTGGAAAACTTAAATACCCAGTCACAAAAGCTGCGGATGCGCCTTGACGAGGTGAAATCCTGGCTCAAGCAGCTGTACAACCACCAGCAGACGCTGGCCTATGCCAAGATGGAATCGGATATTGCCCAGGTCGCCCAGGCGCGGGAAACCATGGAGCAGACAGAACAGGCGCTTCGGGAGCTGGAAGCGGCGTGTGCCGCACTGCCGCCCCGTGGAGAGCCGGAGGAAAAGATCCGGGAACTGCGTTCGTTCCGGGATCAGTGGAATGCGATCCGGGAGGAAGAACGGCAGGCGCCCGCCCAGCCCCAGAAGCCGGAGCTTCCCAATCCCTTCACCGGCCTGACGGCGGAAGATGCCCGGGCGATGGCCCGGGAGGATGCCCGCACCTATACCCAGCTTTGTGCCACAAAATTGCCCATGATTTTGGTGATTGTCGGCGTGGCGGGGCTTTTGGCGGCGGGCGGTCTGATTTACCTGACGGTGTACCTTTCTGCGGCGCTGGCCGGTGCGGCAGGATTGATGTCACTGATTTGGGGCATTTATGAGCAGGTGTCCGCAAGGAAAAAAATCGCGGCCATTCTGGAAAAATACGGAACCGGCGACTGGAAAAGCTGGACGGAACCCATTGCCGCATATGAGCAGGCGCTTCAGGAGTATTCCGCGGAGCTGAAAACCTATCAGGAGATTACCAGCGATTTGGAAGTGCGGCTCATGGTGCTGCGCAAGAGACGGGACGCCCTGTGCGGCCTGCAGGAGCCGGAGGAGCTGCTGGATTTCTGGCAGCAGGTGCAGCGTCAGTGGGATACGCTGGACAGCGCCCGCCGGGATGCGGTTCTGGCAAAGCAGCATTTTGAGACGCTGAACGCCATGATCAGGCCGGTGGAAAAGCCTGCTTCGCCGGATCATCTGACCCAGTCTGAGGCGGAAACCGCCCGGCTTCTGGCGGAATGCGCGGCGGAGCAGCAGCGGCTGCAAAACCGCTTGGGGCAGTATCAGGGACGGATGGAGATTCTGGGCAGCCAGGAGGAACTGAAGCTGCAGCACAAGCGGGTGCTGGACCGGATTGCCCGGCTGGAGGATACCTACGCTGCGCTGACCATCGCCCAGGATACGCTGGCACAGGCCCGGGCAGAGCTGCAGCGCCGGTTTGCCCCCCGGATTACCAAGCGGGCGCAGACGCTGCTGAGCACCATGACAGGAAATCGCTACCGCAATCTGACTATGGGGGAGGACTTCTCCCTTCAGGCGGGCGCGGTTCAGGAGGATGTGCTCCGGGATGCCATCTGGCGCAGTGACGGAACCGTGGATCAGCTGTATCTGGCGCTGCGGCTGGCAGTGGCGGAGGAATTGACGCCCAACGCCCCGCTGGTGCTGGACGACGCGCTGGTGCGCTTTGACGATCAGCGCATGGCGGCGGCTCTGGATATCCTGCGGGAAATGGCAAAGACAAAGCAGGTGATCTGCTTTACCTGCCAGAGCCGGGAATCGGAAGTATAATAAAATGCTTATCGACTTAACGCAGCAAACGGACGACTGCTGTTTTGCAGCTTTGCCGCATGGAAAGTAGACAGTGGAAAGTAGAAGGTTATGGTACCCCCATAGGGGATGATTGAAAACAATTCTGATAGGAAGCCATTCAGAGTTTTATATTTCAAATTGTCCCGCAGGGACTCCTAACCTTTCAACTTTCAATTTTCAACTGTCAACTGCTCAGCTGAGTGACCCCGATAGTCATGTAACAATAACAGCACCCGTATGACCGAAGTCATACGGGTGCTGTTATTTCTGTCGTAGCGTACGCAGGGCGCAGACGGGAACTGGTTCCGGTGAAATCATACTGATATTCAATAGAAAACTTTCATTTGGAACAAATTGAAGTTTTTTATATGAAGATCATAATGAGACGGGTTTCTGAGATTTTCTGTTCCGAAAATCTCAGAAATGACAACGCCGTCAGGCGGTGTCTATCCGATAAAACCAAATGGTTTTATCAGATAATAGTATCAGTTGGTGTAATTGTCGAAGTAGCCCTGAATGTGGATAATGGGAGTACCCTTGTCGCCGGAACCGGAGGTCAAGTCGCACAGGGAGCCGATCAGGTCGGTCAGGCGGCGGGGGGTGGTGCCCTGAGAGGCCATGGAGCCTGCCAGATCGCCCTTCTCACGAATCCGCTCGGAGATGGCGGCCTTCAGCGCATCGCCGCTGAGGTCGGCAAAGTCGTTGTCCGCCAGATACTTCAGCTTCAGTTCGTTGGGCGTGCCCTCCAGGCCGGAAGTGTAGGCGGGAGAAACCACGGGGTCTGCCAGCTCCCAGATCTTGCCCACAGGATCCTTGAAGGCGCCGTCGCCGTAGACCATAACCTCCACCAGCTTGCCGGTCTTTTCCTGGAACTGCGCCTGAATGTTCTCCACCAGATCCTGGCAGTCCCGGGGGAACAGCTTCACGGTGGACTCAGTGGACTTGTTGGAGCCCAGCAGGCCATACTTTTCATTGCAGCCGCTGCCGTCCACGGGAGCGTTCAGGATATCGTCCAGACCGCAGACCTTCTCTGCGCCGGCGTTCCACAGCAGCCGCTTGGTGCGCGCCCGGGTGTGGATATCGCAGGTCAGCACGCACTTGGTGTAATCCAGAATGACCCGGGGGTCGTTGGCGAAGATCACTTCCACCTCGGCGCCCTCTTCCTGGATGAGGTCGGAGTAATACTGCACATAGTCAACCAGAGTGAAGGGGTGACGGTTTTCGCCGAACAGAGCGCGGTAACGCTCCAGAGTCAGCACGTCGCTGAAGGGATTGATTTTGGCTTCGTCCAGCTTGTCCAGAGAAACCAGCTCGTTGCCCACCTCGTCAGAGGGGTAGCTCAGCATCAGCACGATTTTCTTTGCGCCCCGGGCAATGCCCCGCAGGCAGATAGCGAACCGGTTCCGGGACAGGATGGGGAAAATAACGCCAACGGTCTCGCCGCCCAGCTTGGCGCGGACATCGGTGGCGATGGCATCCACAGACGCGTAGTTGCCCTGCGCCCGGGCGACAACGGATTCGGTGACGGCGACCACGTCCCGATTCCGCATTTCATAGCCCTCGCTGGCTGCGGCCTCCAGAACGCTGTCCACAACGATCTTTGCCAGATCGTCGCCCTCACGAATGATGGGGCCACGGATGCCTCTGGATACGGTTCCGACTTTTCTTTCCATAGTAGTAAACCTCGTTTCCCCAATCGGGGCTGCCTACCCGATTGGAATTGAATAATTGAGAACTTTTTCATTATACAGTGCTTTTGGCTTTTTTTCAATGCTTTTTTCCGGTCAGCGCCAGAGAGGGGCATTGCGCGATTTCCAAACCCGGTTTTTGATAAAAATCCCTTTCTGGGACAGTGGGAGCCGGCTGCGCGGTTATCTCCGGGAAACAGCCAAAATACTGCGTTTCCTTGACAGAATCGGATACCTATGATAGATTGGGAAAAACGACGCGGTGCCGCCGCGGCTTGGAGGAAGGAACATGAAAAAAGGAAATCCAGTTGCGCTGCTGCCCGTCGGTGTGTTTCTGATTATCTATCTTGGCCTGGGACTGCTGTTTGAGTACGGCATGAAGATCCCCATGGGTTTTTATAATATCCCCATTGTGATTGCGTTTCTGGCTGCCATTCTGGTGGCTTGCCTGCAGAACAGGTCGCTTTCCTTTGATGAAAAACTGGCCATCATGGGTCAGGGCGTTGGCGATAAGAACATTATCACCATGCTGCTGATTTTCCTGACTGCCGGCGCTTTTGTGGGCGTGGTGGGACGCAGTTCTGCCCAAAGTGTGGCTTATTTCATGCTGGAACGGATCCCCGCCCGGTTCGCGGTGGCGGTGCTGTTTGTCGTGGCCTGCTTTGTGTCCACGGCCATGGGCACCTCCGTGGGTACTATTACCCTGATTGCGCCCATTGCCGTGGAGGTGGCGCAGGCATCCAGCTTCCCCGCTGCCCTGTGTGTGGGCACGGTGGTGGGCGGCGCCATGTTCGGCGACAACCTGTCCTTTATTTCCGATACCACCATCGCCGCCTGCAACGGTCAGGGCTGCGCCATGAAGGACAAATTCCGGGGCAACTTCTGGATTGCGCTGCCCGCCGCGCTGGGTACGCTGGCGATCATCCTGCTGCTAACGCGGGGGCATGACACTGCCATCATGGTGCATACTTATCATCTGGTGCAGATCATTCCTTATGTGCTGGTGCTGGCAGGAGGGATCGCGGGCATCAATGTATTCGTGGTGCTGCTGGTGGGCATTGTCTCCGGCGCAGTCATCATGCTCCTCACCGGGCAAACTGCCGCCACGGAGCTGCTGAGCAGCATGGGCAGCGGCGCTGCCGGTATGTTTGAAACCAGCATGGTGGCTATTTTAGTGGCGGCTATGTGCGCATTGATCCGGGTTTACGGCGGTTTTGAAGCGCTGTTGCGCGCTATCCACCGGGTGTTCCGGGGCAAAAAAGGCGGTCAGCTGGGTATGGGTCTGCTGGTTGGCGCCATGGATATCGCGACTGCCAACAATACCGTCGCCATCGTCATGGCGAATCCCATTGCCCGGGAGATGGGACAGGAATACGGCATCACCCCCAAGCGCTCTGCCTGCCTGCTGGATACCTTTTCCTGCATTTTCCAGGGCGTCATTCCCTACGGTGCGCAGATGCTGGTGGCCATTTCCGCCACTGCGGAAATGGGCGTGACCCTGTCCGCATTCCAGATCATGCGATATCTGTTCTATCCTTACCTGCTGCTGGTCAGTTCCCTGGCGGCGATTTTCCTGGTTGGGGAGGAATCATAGACTTTTTTACCGATAAATATGTAATCCCGTATATAAATATTATTATCGAATTTGCAATTTTTCTTGCCGTTTTCTGCCGTTTTTTAACTCAAAACAGGTAGAATACGAAAAATAGGCTCTGATAATCTGAAATCAGAGCATCGGTAGGAAGGTATTTATATGCGGAAAAGAATATGCTGCACGATGCTGCTATCAGCTTGCCTGGTAGCGGCATCTTTTGGTTTTACCTACATTTCTGTGCGGGCAGAAGCTGCGGATTCGCCGGAGCAGGAGGGGACAGTCGCGGAGTCCACCGAAATGCTTTCCGAAGAGACCATTTCCCGGGAAACAGACCCTGTGGAAACGGAGGAACTTCCGGTCATAATCCCCGGGGAAACGGAACCGGTTCTGTACACAGCGGAACCGCCTCCCTTGGTCACGGTAATTCCCATTGCCCAGATTTCGGAACTGCCTCCGGGAACGGAAGGCATCAGCTTCCGGGGAACGGTGGTTCTGGTGAGGGAGCGGAATGTGGTGGTCCAGGATGATTCCGGCGGAATTTGTCTTACCCTGGCGGAAGATCATGGGATGAATCCGGGGGATATTTTGCTGGTCACCGGAAACGCAGAGGAAACCTTCCGGGTTACGGCAGCGGTGCAGGAGGGGACAGGAGACCTTCCCGCAGTGGAAATGCTGCTTTCCCAGGCGCCGGAAAATCTGCGAATTGCGGTGAAGGAATGTACGCTGAAAGACGGCGTTCTGACCCAGGGAGACAGCACAGTTCCTCTGTCGGATCCCGGCGCGGAGGAAGGTCTGGCGGACGTGTATGGCGTTATTTTGGGTGGAATTTTCTACGCTGACACCATCGTGCCCATTGCCCAGCCGGGACAACCGGAACAATCGGAATGGGAGTGGAATGTATATTTTGGACTGCTCCACGCCCATACAGAGATTTCCGACGGCAGCGGAACCGTGGTGGAAGCGTTTTCCCATGCCGCCGGGGTGGAGGGGCTGGACTTCTTCGCCGTGACGGATCACAGCAATTCCTTCGACCACGCGGACAGCGGTGATATTACCGTGGATGGCTCGGCAGTCAGCGCGAACTGGGCGGCCGGAAAACAGGCGGCGGCCTCCGTGACCAATTCCAATTTTGTGGGCATTTTTGGCTATGAAATGACCTGGGGTGAGGATGCGGCTCTTGGACACATCAATACGTTTCACACGCCTGGATGGCAAACCCGGGAGCAGCCTGGCTTTGAGACGCTGGAAGGCTACTATGGCGCACTGCAAAAGGTTCCTGGATCGGTGAGCCAGTTTAACCACCCGGGTACCGCTTACGGAGAATTCCATAATTTCCGGGAGTATGACCCGGAGTATGATGCGGTGATGCAGCTTCTGGAAGTGGAGGGAGAAAACGGCGCGTCCTACTACGACTATTACATTCAGGCGCTGGATCAGGGCTGGCATGTGGCGCCTACGGCCGGTCAGAACAATCACCACGGGGAGTGGGGAAGCGCGGGTCAGACCAGAACGGCGGTGCTGGCAAAAGGACTTTCTGAGGAAAACCTGTATCAGGCTATGCAGCGCCGCCGGGTTTATGCCACGCAGGATGCGGATCTGCGCATCGAATACCGGCTGAACGGACAGATCATGGGTTCCGTTATCGGCCTTGCAGATACGCTGGAGGTCAACGTGCTGCTGGAGGATCCCACGGACGATGCCATGGGAACCGTGGAGGCCGTGACAACCGGCGGCAGGATTCTTGTATCCCACCAGATGGACCCGGCTTCCGGGAAAATGACCTTCGACCTTCCCACCGGGTATCCCTATTATTTCCTGCGGATTACCCAGCCCGACGGGGATGTCGCCGTGACGGCGCCGGTGTGGGTGGACAGCTTTACGGACATGGGCATCCACAGCTTTTCCGCGGAAACGGATACGCCCGAAGCGGGACAGGCCGTGGATTTGACACTGAAGCTTTACAATTATGAGGAAGTTCCCTTCTGCGCTGGCAGTGTTGCGCTGCTGTGCAACGGGCAGAAAGCCGGTGATTTCTCTCCGGCAGAGGATGGATCCTACGTTATTTCTTTTCTCTGGCAGGAGCCTGGGGAGGTTCGGCTGACGGCGGTGGTACAGGGAACGGTGGACGGCAAAAGCCGAAGCTTTCAGGCGGATCTGACCCTGCATTATCAGGGTGCGTCAGTTACGGAAAGCACCGTTTCTCAGGCGCGAAGCGGAGCACTTGGCGGTGTATTTCAGGTGGAGGGGTACGCTACCTCCGGAAATACCAATCCATATACCACCTTCCCCAATACGATCTATTTGCAGGACGATACCGGCGGCATCCCGGTTCAGGGGGAATTTACTCAGAAGATTCAGGTTGGCACAGCTCTGAAAATTGCCGGCGTTCTCCGGGAGCGCAACGGGGAGCGGTATCTGGACTTGACCCGATATGAACTGACAGGAAAAGCGCGATACCGGTATGCTCCGAGTGTTATGGGGTGCAAGGCGGCGACGGATTATGAAAGCCGGGGCGGTTCGCTGGTTCAGGTGGAAGGCACGGCGGTATCCATGGCGAAAACAGCCGACGGCAGAGGAATAGCCCGGCTGATGCTTCGGGATATTCGGGGAGACGCTGCCTATGTGGTGATCGAGCCGGAAATTCGCTCAGGCGCTTACGGAACCAACCGTCTGGCATCCCGGATAGAATTGGGAAAAACCGTCCGTGCCATAGGACTGCTCTGCCGGGAGGAATCCGGCAAAGCGGTCATCCGGGTGCGAAACTGTGACGAGGTGGTCTATGTGCCGCCGCTTCCCGATCCCACCAATCCGAAAACCGGAGAATTCGATATCCTGCGAATACTTTCCGATGGTATCCGCGCCCATAGCTTTCCGCTTTTCCGCGGAAAGCTGGCGAAATAGTTGCATTGACGGGGAAAATGTGGTATGCTCTTGGGAAGGAATTCAATAGGAGGGTTTGCCATGAACAAAAAACTGATTATCGTTCTGTCAGTCATTGCGCTGGTTCTGGCGCTGGTGATTGCCGGAGCCATCGGATTTTTGTGGTATCGGGACAACCATGTATTTGTTGAGGGAAAGGCGTATCCCATCGACGCCCTGACCCTGGATCTGCGGGAAGAGGAGATCTCCCAAGAACACTTTGACGAGCTGCAGGCCAAGCTGCCGAACTGCCAGATTGTGTGGATGGTGCCGTTCCAGAACGGTTCCTATGACAGCCTTTCTTCGGAGCTGCACCTGTCCAGCCTGAGCCGGGATGAAATTGCCTATCTGAAAACCTATTTCCCTGCCCTGAAGCGGGTGGATGCGTCGGAATGCGGAGATTATGGTATCCTGGAGGAATTGCAGGCGGCTCTGCCGGAGGTGGAGGTAACCTATCAGGTCAGTCTGGGCGGAAAATCCTTCGCGCCGGACACCACTGCCCTGGCGCTGGAGGAAGGAGACTATGATCTGGACACGCTGAGGTCGAACCTGCCCCATCTTCCTCAGGTGACGGCCGTGACCTTCCTGCAGACGGAGCTGACTATGGAGCAGGTGGAGCAGCTGCGGGCGGACTTCCCGGAGTTGGAATTCGGCTATACCGTCACCATTCTGGGGCTTGCTTACGACGAGGGGACGGAAACCATTGACCTGTCCGCCATGGAAGGCAGCGAGCTGGAGCAGACGATAGCCCGGCTGAGTATGCTGCCGAAGCTGATGTCCGTGGAGCTGTGCGACCTCGACGGAACGGTGAAGCTGACAAAGCAGGAAGCCAAAACCGTCATGGACGCGGTGCCCGAAGCCACTGTCCACTATGAATTCGATTTCTTCGGTACGAAGATCTCCACTGCCGACGAGGAGATCCACATTAAAAATGTAAACATCGGCGACGAAGGGGAAGCGGAGGTTCGCGCTGCGCTGGATATTCTTCCCAACTGCAAGCGGTTCGTGCTGGAAAACTGCCAGATCTCCAACGAGGTCATGGCAAAGCTCCGGGACGACTACCGGGAGCAGACCAAGGTGGTCTGGCGGGTTGCCATCGGCTCGGGAGCCACCTCCATGACTGACGCGCAGATATTCCGGTCGACCTATTATCTGGTGGACAGCAACTGCGCAAACCTCAAGTATCTTGAGGATGTGCGCTTTATGGACATCGGGCACAATGAGTATCTGAAGGATTCCTCCTTCATTTCTGGCATGAAGAGCCTGGAATATGTGATTATTTCCGGCTCTATGATCAGCGACCTGACGCCCTTTGCCAACTGCAAAAATCTCAAGGTGCTGGAAGCGGCCTTCTGCGAGTATATCTACAGCGCGGAGGGTCTGCAGGAGTGTGAATCGCTGGAGAGGCTGAACATCAGCTATACCCACATCACCGACCTGTCTCCGCTGGACAACCTGAACCTTGTGAATCTGTGCGCCATGTATGAGGGCAAGTCCCGGGTGCCCCAGGAAGAGCAGGACCGCTTCAAGGCATTGAAGCCCGACTGCAAAATGTCCTTCGTTGGCTCGCAGCCCTACGGCACCGCCTGGCGGTATGCTGAGGATAACCAGTTCGAGGAATGGTACTCCACTATTCGTAAGGTATTCCGTTATGACAAGGATCCTGCAATTCCCAACAATGTGGGCTGGTATTTGAATGGTGAAGACGAATAATGCAGCGTCAAAGCTGCCGGCTGGATTGCGCCGGCAGCTTTGTGACTTTGTTACTTCCGAAACCTGGTTATCTGTGATATAATTGAAAAAAAGGAGGGATTTCCATGACCTATGAACAGTTAAAGCAGAAAATGGACGAAGCCCATTATATTTACGACGAAACCCTGGCCACGGTGCTGTTTGTTGCCTTGCAGCTGGGACGCCCGCTGCTGATTGAGGGCGCGGCAGGCGTAGGCAAGACGGAGGTTGCGAAAGTGATGGCCTCTGCACTGGGCCGGGATTTGGTGCGTCTGCAGTGCTATGAGGGACTGGATGAGAGCAAGGCGCTTTACGAGTGGAACTACCAGAAGCAGCTATTGTCCATCCAGGTGAACATGAATACTCAGGACCGGGACGCTCTGACAAAGTCCCTGTTCAGCGACGAATACCTGCTGGAGCGGCCTTTGCTGCAATCCATCCGCTCGGAAAAGCCGGTGGTGCTGCTGATCGACGAAATCGACAAGGCGGATGAGGAATTTGAGGCATTCCTGCTGGAACTGCTTTCTGAAATGCAGGTGTCCATTCCCGAGGTGGGTACGGTGAAGGCAAAGACCATTCCTTTCGTGGTGCTGACCTCCAACCGGGCGCGGCCTTTGAGCGAGGCCCTGCGCCGCCGCTGCGCCTACCTCTACATTGAATACCCCGATATGGAAAAGGAGCTTGCAATTCTCCGGGCGAAGCTTCCCCATGTGGACGACCGGCTGTGTGCCCAGGTGGCGCTGGCGGTGCAGAAGCTCCGGGCCAACGACGTGATTCTGAAGAAACCCTCCATTGCGGAAACCCTGGACTGGGCGGCGGCGCTGGACGCCTTGGGTATTCGGGAGCTGACCCCCGATGCCCTGCGCCAGACCGCAGGCTTTGTGCTGAAAAACAACGAGGATTTGGACGCCATGGATTTGGATGGGGAGGAGCCACAGCATGCCTGCCAGTGCGGCGGAAGCTGCGGAGGGCACCACCATGGGTGAGCCGGAGGTTTACTTAGAAAAATTGTCCGCATTTTCCCGGATTCTCAGGCTGGAGGGCTTGAGCGTCAGTCCGAAAGAGACGGAGGACGCCAGCCGTCTGCTGATTTCCCTGGGGCTGGACGACAGGGAACGGGTGAAAACCGCCCTGCGCACCGTCTACGCCAAATCCCGGGAGGAACAGATTTCCTTTGACCGCGCCTTTGACGGCTTTTTTATCTCTGAGGAAGCCATGCGCCGTCAGGCGAAGGAGCAGATGGAACGGGAGAAGGAACTGCAGCAGCACCGGCAGGAAGCGGAGGAAGAATTGCAGCTGAACGGCGAGCCGCTGGACTTGGATGAGCAGCAGCGGGAGACCTACGCCGCCATGCCGGAGGAAGCCCGGGAGCGTCTGCGGAATTTTATGGACAAGTACCGGGGTACTGCCGAGCGGAATCCTCAGCTTTACGGCGATTTCATCCACTCTGTCTTTGCCCGTACCCTGATGGAGCAGCAGATGCTCATGGAAAACGCGGGCCTCGGCGGGCAGGAGCTGGATCCGGAAATCGGTATTCTGTACCGGGATATCTCAGATTTCAAGGACACGGAAATTCCCAAGGCCATTGAACTGATTCAGAGTGTTGCCCGGCAGATTAACGGCGAACTGTCTGCCCGCCGCCGCGCCGGTGGTCACACGGGAAAACTGGATTTTCGCAGAACCATCCGCAAGGGCTTGGAAACCGGCGGCAGCTTCTATCATCTGCGTTATAAGAAAAAACGGGCGCACCGAAAACATCTGGTGCTGCTGTGCGACGTGTCCGGTTCCATGGTGCAGTTTTCGGAGTTTGCCCTGCGGTTCATCCAGAGCCTGAATCAGGTCTCCGACAATTCCCGCACCTTCCTGTTTTCCGAAACCGTAACAGAGGCGGATGCCTTTCAGCTTCAGAATATGGATCTGTTCCGCACCTTCGTCCGGGATTCCAAAATCTACGGAAAAGGCACGGATCTGGGCACGGCGCTGGAATATCTGTGCGTCCAGAAGCCGGCTGTTCTCAACGCTGCCACCACGCTGCTGATTCTTTCGGACACCAAAACCATCGACCAGCCCCGGGCGCTGAAAGCTCTGACGGAGGCCAAACGTCTGGCCGGACGGGTCATCTTTCTGAACCCAATTCCGGAAGGAAAATGGAAGTACCTGCGCAGCGTGCAGAGCGTGGCGGCGGTATGTCCTATGGTGTCGTGCAGCACCCTGCGGGAGCTGGCTGCTGCTTGCAGAAAGCTGAGTATTAACTGAATAAAACTGTTGCAGAAACAGTTAGCAGCCGCTTACTTGGACTGCGAAAACCGGAACAAAAGAGCCGCATTTCAGCGGCTCTTTCCCTGTTTTCGGGGGATTCTATGGATTGTGTACAAAATTCGCCCCGGAATTCTGGAAGATACATTCATGGAAAATAGGAGCGATTGTTGATATAATAGGCTTGGCAATCCGAAAACCGCTTATCCCGGTGATAAGCATAAGGAGGTAAAACATACTATGCTGGATGCATCCTACTACCGCAAAACGGACGAGATCATTTCCCGTTACGTGCGGGATGCCAGATCCCTGATCCCCATCATGCAGGATATTCAGGCGGAATACCGTTATTTGCCTGCGGAACTGCTGAGCTATGTGGCGAAGGAGATCGGAATCACTGAGGCAAAGGCTTACTCCGTGGCAACCTTCTATGAAAACTTCTCTTTTGAAGCAAAGGGTAAGTATGTCATCAAGGTCTGCGACGGCACTGCCTGCCATGTTCGTCACTCCACCCCGGTGCTGGAGGCTCTGTGGAAAGAGCTGGGACTGAGTAAGAAAAAGCACACCACCGACGATATGCTCTTCACTGTTGAAACGGTGTCCTGCTTGGGTGCCTGCGGTCTGGCTCCTACCATGATGGTCAACGACCAGGTGCATCCTTCCATGACCCCGGAGAAGGCATTGGCACTCATCGAGGAATTGAGGGGGAAAGGCTAATGATTAAGACTGCTGAAGAACTGGTGCAGGCGCAGAATACCGCCTGCGAGGAGATCAAGCTCTATGATTGCCGGATTCTGGTCTGTTCCGGCACCGGCTGTATTGCCACCGGCTCCAATAAGATTCACGAGATTTTTTCCAAGCTGGTAAAGGAGACCCCCGGCGTAGAACTGGTGTTCTCCCCCTGCGGCGGTCACCATGACGAAAAGTCCGTGGGCGTGAAAAAGACCGGTTGTCAGGGCTTCTGTGAGTTGGGACCTCTGGTTCGGATTCAGAAGGGCGACAAGGTGATCCAGTATGTCAAGGTGCAGCCTGATGACTGCAAGGACATTCTGGAAAAGAGCGTCCTGGGAGACGAGATCATTGAGCGGCTGCTGTATAAGAAGGGTGACAAGGCTTACGTTCAGCCTGATGAGATCCCCTTCATTGCCAAGCAGACGAGAATCGTTCTGGAAAACTGCGGCAAGTTCGACGCCGAGTCTCTGGACGAGTATCTGGCAGCCGGCGGTTTTGCAGCCCTGAAGAAGGCTATGTTTGAGATGACCCGGGACGAGGTCATTGACGAAGTGGACAAGTCCGGCCTGCGCGGCCGCGGCGGCGGCGGCTTCCCCACCGGCAAGAAGTGGAAGCAGGTTGCCCGTCAGAAGGAAACCGAGCGTTATGTGGTCTGTAACGGTGACGAGGGCGACCCCGGCGCGTTCATGGACGGCTCCGTCATGGAAGGCGACCCCTTCAAGCTGATTGAAGGTATGATGATCGCCGGCTACGCCGTCCGGGCAGATAACGGCTATATCTACGTCCGTGCTGAGTATCCCATGTCCGTTGCCCGCCTGAGAAACGCGATTAAGCTGCTGGAAGAGCGGGGACTGCTGGGCGACAACATCCTCGGCAGCGACTTCAACTTCCATATGCACATCAACAAGGGCGCAGGCGCGTTCGTCTGCGGCGAAGGCTCCGCGCTGACGGCCTCCATCGAGGGCAACCGCGGTATGCCCAGAACCAAGCCCCCCAGAACCGTGGAAAAGGGTCTGTGGGAGAAGCCCACTGTTCTGAACAACGTGGAAACCTATGCCAACGTGCCCAAGATCGTTCTGCAGGGCGCGGATTGGTTCAAGTCCATCGGTACCCCCGGCAGCCCCGGCTGCAAGACCTTCTCCCTCACCGGCGCCATTGAGAACACCGGCCTGATCGAAGTGCCCATGGGTTCCACCCTGCGGCAGATCATCTTTGACATCGGCGGCGGTCTGAAGAACGGCGCGGATTTCAAGGCCGTGCAGATCGGCGGTCCTTCCGGCGGCTGTCTGACGGAGGCCCATCTGGACGTGCCTCTGGACTTCGACTCCGTGAAGAAGTACAACGCCATCATCGGCTCCGGCGGCATGGTGGTTATGGGTCAGGACACCTGTATGGTGGAGGTTGCCCGGTTCTTCATGAGCTTCACCCAGCGGGAATCCTGCGGTAAGTGCACGCCCTGCCGGGAGGGCACCAAGCGGATGCTGGAGATTCTGGAGCGCATCGTGAACGGTCAGGGCAAGCTGGAGGATCTGGATACCCTGGAGGAGCTGGCGAAGATGATTCAGACCATGGCTCTGTGTGGTCTGGGCAAGTCCGCCCCGCTGCCGGTTCTGTCCACCCTGGCGACCTTCCGGGATGAGTACATCGAGCACATCGTGGACAAGAAGTGCCGGGCCAAGCAGTGTACCGCCCTGCGCCGCTATGTCATCAATCCCGAGTTCTGTAAGGGCTGCTCCAAGTGTGCCCGGAACTGTCCCGTCAACGCCATCTCCGGTGTTGTCAAGAAACCCTACACCATCGATTCCGACAAGTGCATCAAGTGCGGCGCCTGTAAGGAGAACTGCGCTTTCGATGCCATCTATGTGGAAGCATAAGGAGGGGAAACTATGGGAACCATTACCATTAACGGCAAAAAGTACGAATTTACCAATGAGAAAAATATCCTGACCATCATCCGTAATGCGGGTATCGAGGTCCCCACCCTGTGCTACCAGCCGGAGCTTAGCGTGTTTGGCGCCTGCCGCCTGTGTACCGTGGAGGATGACCGGGGCCGGTGCTTCGCTTCCTGCTCCGAGGAACCCCGGGACGGCATGGTGATCTATACCCACACCGAGCGCCTGCGCAAGCACCGCAAGCTCATTGTGGAGCTGCTGCTGGCGGCTCACTGCCGGGACTGCACCACCTGCGACAAGCATGGCAAGTGCAAGCTGCAGAAGCTGGCTTATCAGCTGGGCGTGAATCAGGTTCGCTTCCAGAACCACCGGGAAGAGCAGCCTGTGGACTTCTCTTCTCCGTCTATTGTTCGCGATCCCAACAAGTGCGTTCTGTGCGGCAACTGCGTCCGGGCCTGCAGCGAGTTGCAGGGCATCGGCGTGCTGGGCTTTGCCCACCGTGGCACCGACGCCATTGTCACCCCTGCCTTCAACCGGAATATGGCGGAGACCAACTGTGTCAGCTGCGGCCAGTGCCGGGTGGTCTGCCCCACCGGCGCTCTGACCATCCATCACAACATGACCGAGGTCTGGCAGGCTCTGGGCGACAAGAACACCCGGGTGGTTGTGCAGATCGCGCCCGCCGTCCGCGTGGCGGTCAGCGAGGCTTTCGGCCTGCCCAAGGGCGAGAACTCCATCGGCAAGATCGTGGCCGCCCTGCACCGCATGGGCTTCGACGCAGTCTACGACACCATCTATACCGCTGACCTGACCATCATGGAGGAGTCCGCCGAGTTCCTGGATCGGGTCGCCAATGGCGGCACCCTGCCGCTGCTGACTTCCTGCTGCCCCGCCTGGGTCAAGTTTGTGGAGAATGAGTATCCCGAATTCAAGCCCAATGTCTCCACCTGCCGTTCTCCTCAGGGTATGTTCTCCGCCGTTTTGAAGGAGTACTACCGGGATGAGGCAAATGCCCAGGGCAAGAAGACCAAGGTCGTCTCCATCATGCCCTGTACTGCCAAGAAGATGGAAGCCAAGCGCGACGACTACCACACCTACGGCGAGCAGGATACCGACATGGTTCTGACTACCACCGAGCTGATCCGCATGATCGACGCCCATGGCATCAACTTTGAGACTCTGCCCAGCGAAGCCTGTGACATGCCCTTCGGCATGGGATCCGGCGGCGGTGTGATCTTCGGCACCACCGGCGGCGTTACCGAGGCCGTTCTGCGCCGACTGTCTAATGGCGAGGACACTCCCTCTCTGGAAGCCATCGCCGATTGCGGCGTCCGCGGCAAGGAAGGCATCCGGGAGTTCACCGTTCCTTACAAGGGAATCGATGTCAACATCTGCGTTGCTTCCGGACTGGCAAACGCCCGGAAGGTTCTGGATTCCGTAAAGTCCGGCGAGAAGAACTACCACTTCATCGAAGTCATGGCCTGCCCCGGCGGCTGTGTCATGGGCGGCGGTCAGCCCATCTACGGCACCAAGGCTACCCGTGTGGAGACCCGCCGTCAGGGCCTGTACAACGCCGACAGCGACATGGTTATCAAGAAGCCTCATGAGAACCCCCTGATGGACGTGTTCTACAACGGCCCCTTCAAGGACAAGACCCACGAGCTGCTGCACACCAGCCACCACGAATAATCCAATCACTTTTGCAGCCCCGCGGAATGCGGGGCTGCATTTTATTTTTGTTGACAATCGAACAAAAAGGGAATATGGTATGGGAAACCCCTGCATACGGAGAGAAAGTTATGGAACAGAAAAACTGCACGCCGCCCCCATTTTTTCAGGTACTGGAACTCCCGGAAGAAGCCCTGTTTCAGACCGGTGACGGTTTCTGGATGACCGGGAAATCCCTGGCAGATCTTCTGCTGGACCGGGAGATCCGCACCTTTCCCAACGACCGGAATGAAGAGCGGGAATGTGCCTTGTTTTTTGACGATTGGTACCTGTACGCTGTGGCGGATGCTGCCGGATGGGTGTACTCTCTGGTAAAGCTGCGGGAGCAGGAGCACGACGCGGAATGCGGGAGGATTGCGGACGGGGATACGCCCGGCGTGACGGTGAGCTTTATTGGGTTTCATACGGAAATCCTCGCCCGGTGTCTGGCGGATGCCAGTTTCACCAACCGGAAAAATCTGAACGTGGAAATCAACCGGGTAGTCTCTGCCCGGGGCCAGCGCCATCATCCGGCGCTGAAGCGGTATTTTGGGAAAACCAGTTCCCTGGGGCCGTACCTGATTGCCCGGCAGTATGTTCTGAAAATTGCAGGACTGGCGGAAAACGGGCGGATTCCGGTGCCGGACGCCTACCGGAACGGGGAAAGGAACAGGAGACTGCGCCGGTTTGTGGAGGAAAACAACGCTGCCGCCGGATACACGGTGTGCGACCATGAAACCATTTTCCTCCGAAATCCCAACCAGCCTTCCCAATTGGAAGCACTGGCGATTCTTGCGACCCACACCGCCGACGTCTCCTTTGCCAGCTTCGCTGCAGAGATTCAGTATCACGCCCGTTATCTGACGTGGCTTTCCCGGATTCCCATTCCCTTCCTCGGAAGGTCTGTGTATGACAGCGCAATCCGGGCGGATATGACCATCGGAGACTGCGAACTGGAAGGCCCTGCGCCGTTTCATAATGTGAACAGCCGCTGGGTGCGCCGTCAGGTGCGGAGCCATCCGGATTTGACGGAAATACAAAGACTGTAAGGCGTTGTGTTTTGATCGGCGCTCATGGTAAAATGGATGGAATGCAAGCAGGATAAGTTCGTATTTTGGACGAAATACCGGAGGAAAGAGCATGCTGACGTTTGCAAATGTATTGGGTGCCAGACGCAGGCGATGGATTCTGCCGGCAGTGCTGGGAATTTGTATTCTTCTGGTGCTGAGTATGGTCGGTCTGTGGCTGTGCGCGCCCATTCCGGAGGGTACTCAGGCAGGCGGCCTGAATCTGTCTGGCATGTCGGCCATGGATGCCGGAAGGGCGCTGAAAGAGGCGCTTGGGCAGACGCTGTACGCCCAGCCACTCACAGTTCAGCTTCCGGAAGAAACCCTGACGCTTGTTCCGGAGGATTGCGGTGTGACGGTTCGGATTACCGGCGTACTCCGGGAAGCACGGAAGCAGGGCGGTGAGATTTCCCTGCGCCCGTATCTGAAGGTGAAGGAAAACGAAATCCGCGGGCTGCTGGAGGATTATGCGGCGCGGCATGATACGGAATACCAGAATTCAGAGTGGCATCTGGAAGGGGCTGCGCCGGAGCTGGCTACCGACCGGTTTGATCCTGCCGCGCCGGGGCAGACGCTGGTAGTGACTGTCGGCGTGCCGTCGGCGCATCTGGATGTGGATGGGGTATATGAGGCTGTTTTGGATGCCTATGCCCAGGCCATCCCCCTGTGCCACTCCGGGAATTATTCCATCGAGTCCCAGGTGACCCCGGAGACGGTTCCGGAGCAGATCGCCCCGGAGACACTGTACCAGGAGGTGTACGCCGAACCGGTGAACGACGCCCCGGATTGGGAAACCTATGGCGTGAAGCCTGGCGCCTACGGGCAGTCCGTGCAGAAAGCCCGCCTGAACCAGGAACTGAACAAAGCACAATACGGCGAGATCGTTGCAATCCCTTTGGAATACACTGCGCCCAAGGTCATGGGGCAGGATGCCTTATTTCAGGATACGCTGGGCACCTGTGAGACGAAGCACAATACCAATGAGAACCGAAACAACAACCTGCGGCTGCTGTGCCAGGCGCTGGACGGCTATGTGCTGCAGCCCGGGGAGACGTTCTCCTACAATCAGGTGGTCGGGGAACGTACGAAAGAGCGGGGCTATCTGCCCGCCCCGGCGTATTCCGGCAATCGGCTGACGGATTCCATTGGCGGCGGCGTATGTCAAGGCTCCACTACGCTGTATAACTGTGTGCTGCTGGCGGATCTGGAGGTAGTGTTCCGCGCCTGCCACGGCGCAAAGGTAACCTACGTCCCCCCGGGATTAGATGCTTCGGTGAACTGGCTGACCACGGATTTCCAGTTCCGCAATCAGTACCATTTCCCGGTGAAAATTCAGGCGGAGGTGGCGGATGGCTATGTGAAGATGAAGCTGCTGGGAACGGATGAGAAGGACTATTATGTGAAGATGGAGACCCGTTCCGGAGAGGACGAGCTGGCGGTCTACGCCCGCAGCTACAAGTGTAAATACGACAAAAAGACCGACGAGCTGATCAGCCGCGACATCGAAGCCTATTCCACCTATTATAAAAATATTGGATAGCAAAGCCGGTCTTTGCCTGCCGATTCCATAGATCTTTGTCAGGGAATAGGGTAATTTCGGATACGGCCGAACACGCTGCAAGGAATGCGGTTGCCGTCAGATAGCATTTCTAAGTGTCGTCTGACGGCAATTCACAGCCGGCAATGACAAAAAAACCGGATGCACCGCTGCAATGTTTGCCAATTGATTAGAATATGGTTGCATTTTGGGGAAACTTCCCGTAAAATGTAAGAAGCAGCCGTGATGGGAGGGAGTTTATGCCGCGCAATACGCTTGATTATGACAGCAGTTTCATGGATCGGGTGAGTACGCTCTGCGATTTGATTCTACTGAATCTGTTTTTTATCCTCAGCTGTATTCCGGTGATTACGATTGGCGCGGCGGTCAGCGCGATGAGCCATGTGACCATGCGCATCGTCCGCAGGGAGGATGGTGGAGTCTGGAACACATACTGGAGCAGTTTCCGAAGTAATTTCGGGCAGGCCACGCTGTCCTGGCTGGCGTTTCTGGGGGTTTGTGCCGTACTGCTGGTGGATTACTGGATTTTGCCGGTGATGTTACCGGGGCTGTATCAGATTCCCCGTGTCATAATTGTCATTGCGTTTCTGGGTGCACTCTCTGTAATCCTCTACCTTTTGCCCATTGTTTCCCATTTTCGCTGTACCTGGAAGCAGGCGGTCAAAAATGCGCTGCTGATGATGGTGGCTCACTTTCCCTCCACGGCGCTGCTGCTGATTGTGCACGGGATCTGCCTGCTTGTGCCCCTGCTTCCGGAGCTTACATTTCTGTACGCGGCCTGTGTGTTCCTGATCTGTGGATTTTCGCTCCTCAGCCTATTTTCCAGCTATCTTTTGAACAGGATTTTTATACGTTATGAATCAATCTGACAGCCCTTCTCCGCGGAAAAGCGGACATTACAAAAGCATTGCGCTGAATTCCGTTTTTAATATTACAACGATCTTTACAATCCACTACTTTGAGTACGACTGCGGATATGTGTTCAAAGGGGAGAAGCACGATTTCTGGGAAATCCTCTATGTGGATTCCGGGGCAGTGGAAGTGATTGCCGGAGACCGGAAGATGCTTCTGGAAAAGGGAAATGTGATCTTCCATCAGCCGAATGAATTCCACGCCTTTCACGCAATCGGAAAGAAGGCGCCTAACCTGATCGTTATTTCCTTTGACTGTGATTCTCCGAATATGGAGGTGTTCCGGGAGAAGGTGCTCCGGGTCAATGAGATGCAGGTTCGCCTATTCGGCAGACTTGTGGAGGAGGCGAAACGAACCTTCTGCCTGCCGCTGGCCAGTCCTCTGCGCTGCCGCCCTGACGCACCCTTCGGGTCGGAGCAGGTGCTTCGGTCGGTTTTGGAGATCTTGATGATTCATCTATACCGCAGCCTGAACGAGGAGTCGGAGATGCCAAAAGCCGCACCCGCGTCTGGAAGTCATCAGCATCTGGTGGAGCAGGTGACCGCCTATCTGCAGGCGCGGATTGGCCAAAGTCTGACTGTGGCGGATATCTGCCGGGATAATATGATCAGCAGGTCACTGCTTCAGCGTGTGTTTCACGAGTACAAAGGCTGCGGCGTGATCGAATACTTTAACCGCATGAAAATCGACGCAGCGATGGAATTGATCCGTGAGAACCGCTATACATATTCCCAGATTGCCGGTATGCTGAACTATTCGTCTTATCAGTATTTTTCCCTGCAATTTCGGAAATACGTCCGAATGTCGCCTTCGGAATACCATTCCTCTGCAAAGCATTTCCATTAACCGCAAAAACTGCCGCATCCATTGGGATGCGGCAGTTTTTATTTTGTGTTGTCAGCTGTGGCTGACGGCTTCTGCAATTTTTCGGTTAATGCGGCTGCGCATGTCCCAAAGCCATTGGGAGCTTTGGGGATAGACATCAATCTGAACGGTTTCGCCTGTTTCGATGCAGGCCATGACCGTTTCCCGGTCCGTCAGGGATTCCAGGAGGTTCATGGCGCAAAGATCCGACATGGCCTCGTCCATGAGCATCAAACGGATGGAGCCCACCGGTTTTCCGTCCGGGCCGGGATAGACCAGGAAGGGATCGCCGGAGGGGAACGCGCCGGAACAGTCGGTGCAGCGGTAGGGATCGATGGGATACCACGAATATTCCGAGTTATAGAAGTTGAAGCCCCAATGCAGGAATCCGGCCAACTGGAATTTGTACATCTGTGTGCCCAGAATTCGTTCCCGGAAACCGGGAAGCGCAATGAACCGGTTGGTAACATCCACACACTGCGCCGTGCAGTAATAACCCCACAGTTTTTCAGGCCGCTGTCCTTCTACCAGGAAAGGCTTGATGTGGTCCAGTCCGCAGACGGGCTGTTCTACCAGACCGTGCCTGTAGAAATCGTAGTTTGACAGGGCATCGATGATCGGATAACCTTCCAAATCCTTTGCCACCACATGCAAAGCAGCCTTGTAGTTTTCCAGATGCTCCATGGAGGGCTCATCAGAAATATGGAAATAGCAGTACTGCGCAATGCCCAGCTGTTCCAGTTTTTGCTTCAGAGCTGTCAGGAACTGGTGCATGAAGCTGGAGTACTCCGGTCCGGCGGCCTGTGTATCCCAGCCGAAGATCTGCTGATACACGCCATCCTTCGTGGCCATAATTTTGGGTGTGGCTGTGGCGCCCCACTGGCTGAACAGGTGGGAGATTTCAAAATACACGATGCCGCAGCGTTTGGCCATTTCCACCCATCGGTCAAATTTCGAGAATCCGAATTCATAACCGTTCTCGGTAACCGTGACATCTACCAGCTGGACAGTGGGGCGCTCCCCACCGACTGCGGTGTCCAGAGGCGGCGTAAAGACAGGCGTCAGCAGCATGTTGCATTTGTGGGCAACCGCTGTGCGGACATAGTTTTCAATGAGCTGCCAGTGCGCTTCGGAGAAAATTTCCACATTGTAGTAATTTGCCAGGCAGTCGCAATGGAGCCATTCGGTATGCGGTACAGGCAGCTCCGGCAGCACCGCATTGATGACTTCTGCGGTTACGGACACCTCCCCAAGGCATTCTTCCTTTGCCTTTAAGGTGATCCGGATGGGATAGCTGCCGGCAGGCAGATCCTTATCCAAAACCACATCCACCCAAAGGCTGCGCCACTGACCAGGAACCAGGGGGAAGCCAAACGAAGTCAGATCTGTCAGAAGATCCGGATACAGTCCAGACTCGGTGACCAGATATCCATCGTCACGCTTCCGGTGGCAGGGGTACTCGCAAGGCACCAGCCGAACCTCCCGGATGCGAATCTGCTCCTTCAGGGGAGAATCCACCTGGCAGAAGCCGCAGTTTTTTCTGTCATCGTCCCAAAAATATGCGATTTGGAAAGAGACTGTTTCCCCTTTCAGTCCGGACAGCACCTTTTCACCCAGTTCCGGCACATCGGAAGCGGAGGAAAAGACTTTTTCCATGGGGGATGCGACTTTATATATAAAACCCATTGCAAATACCTCTTAAATCATAATGGTTTGTTAGCCCTTGACGCCGCTCAGCGCGATGCCTTCCACGAACTGCTTCTGAAGGAAAACGTACAGAATAAACGGGAAAACGAAAGAAACCGCGGCGCCAGCCATAATCAGACCGTAGTTGGTGGCGTATTGGGTCTTGAGAAGAGACAGCGCCACTGTCAGCGTATACATACTCGAATCCGTTGTGGAAACCAAAGGCCACAGGAAGTCGTTCCAGGAGGTCACAAAGGTGAATACGACCAGACTGATCAGAACAGGCTTAATCAGAGGGATCACGATATTCAGGAAGATTTTGTGCTCCGGACATCCGTCAACTTTCGCGGCTTCCAGCAGATCGTCAGGTACACCGGCCATAAAGGAGCGGATCAGCAGAACGCCGAAGGCATTGATAATCAGAACGATCAGGGAGAAGTAGGTGTTCAGCAGTCCCAGCTTCTTCATGATGATGAACACGGGGATCATGGTAACCTGACCGGGGATCATCATTGTGGCAACGTAAATGTTGTAGATCGCCTCGCGGCCCGGGAAACGCTTCTTCTGAAAGCCGTATGCGGCCATAGACGCAACGACGCAGTTGAAAAAGCAGGAGCAGCCCACAACAATAGCGCTGTTTTTCAGTGCGGTGAAGAAACCGCTCTTCTTGAAAACATAGGAATAGTTGGAAAAGTCGCTGAAATCGATGTCAGACAGCCGCAGCTTCAAGGTGGTGGACTGGGTAAAGGACATCAGGACCATATAGAGGAAGGGAGCGATACAGGTAATCGTAAAAATAACGATAATCGCCAGGCCGAGAACGGAGGCAACCGTCCATTTTTTCTTTTCCATCTGCTCAATCCTCCTTTTCGCCGAAGATCCGCTGCTTCAAGGCATTGATTATCAGTACGATCACCAGCAGGAGCATGGCCAGTGCACAGGCGTAACCCATCTTGTACTGTTTGAACGCCGCATTGTAGATGGCCATGACGATGGTAACGGAAGAATAGCCGGGACCGCCGCCAGTCATCTGGTAGGACAAGTCGAACACCTGGAAGGACCAGATGATGCCGAGGGTGACTACCAGAGAGGTAATGGGCTTAAGCATCGGCAGCGTAATCTTGAAGAACTGCTGGTAGGTATTGGCGCCGTCAACGCGGGCGGCTTCATAAAGACTTCTGGGGATATCCATAATGCCCGCATAGAAAATAACCAGAAAATATCCGACATTTTTCCAGATGGCTACGATACAGATACTGATCAAAGAGGTTCTGGAATCGCCCAGCCAGTTAATGGGAGCCACACCGAAGATGCCCAGAAGATTGTTCAGGATACCGCCGTCTGTGCCCAGGATGGTTCTCCAGATGGTACCGGAGGTCACTGCCGAAGCAATCACGGGGATAAACATAACGCTGCGCAGAAACTCGCCGGACTTATTCTGCAATTTCATTGCCAGAAACGCGGCGAAACTCAGGGACAGGCACGTCTGGATGGGTACAGTGATGAGAACATACTTCAGCGTATTCAACAGCGCTTCACGGACATACTCGTCCTGGAATACCTTCTCATAGTTGCTCAATCCGACAAACTGAGGAGGATTCATAACATTGTACTGCGTGAAGCTGAAAAAAGCGGACATAAAGATGGGAATAATGCTGAAGCAAAGAATCAGGATAAAACTTGGCAATATGTATACGTAACCCTGTGCAGCTTCCAGTCGTTTTTGCTTCATTATCTCACTCCTTCGCAATAATGCTTATGCGATAATCGGGAGAATCCAGCAGATTCTCCCGATCATAACGAATTGCTTGTCTGATTACTTCAGGTTGGAGTTGTAGTACTCAGTGGTCTTGGACAGAACCTCTTCGGGAGTCAGCTCGCCCAGCATCATGGACTGAATGTTCTTGAACAGAGCATCATACATGGAACTTGCACCCTTGAAAACGGGAAGGGAGCGCAGCATGCCGGCATCATCCGTAAACAGCGTGGAGAAGATCTCGCTGCCGGTGTACGCCTCATCGACAGTGATGGGAGGCTGATCCGTGATGGTCTGGTGATACTTGGTCATGACTTCGGTGCTGGTCAGATACTTCATCAGCTTTGCAGCCAGCTCCTTATTCTCGCAGGAGTTGAACATAACCAGAGAGTCCGCGGCCACGAAGGTTTCGGCATCCTGGGGACCCTTCAGAGCGGTAACATAGTCCCAATTGACACCGCTGAGCTGCAGCGCGTTGCCGGATGCCATGATCACGAAGGCAACATCGCCATTGGTAAAGGGAGCCTTCACATCGTCACAGGCAGTGGAGTTGCTGCCCAGATAGCCCTTCTGCGCCATGTCGTAGAGGAACTTGGTGGCTTCCAGACCTTCGGGAGAATTCAGGGTCAGATTGCCCTCGTCATCCACGATCTCACCGCCGGCACTCCAGAAGTAGGGCCAGTAGATCTCGTTCAGAGAGCCATAGTGGGGATTGCCCCAGTCCTGGATCAGGGGGGTCACGCCGGGGCAGTTTGCCAGAACGGCATCACAGGCGGCCGTCAGCTCATCCCAGGTGGTGGGGATGGCATCCACACCGGCCTGCGCCAGAATGTCGGTGTTTGCCAGCAGAACGCGGGGGTTACCGACGACGAAAGGCAGCGCGTACTGACCACCCTGGATATTGCCCAGGTCGTAGTACAGGTAGTTCGCCTTGTCCTCTGCGGTGAAATAAGAGTCCAGATCCGCCAGGGCGCCCATTTCGATGTAGTCATAGAACATTTCCATGTACAGCCAGCCAACGTCGGGACCGTCCGTAGAGGTGACGCCAGTCAGGTACTTTTCTTCGTAGCTATCCCAGGGAATAATCTCCACCTTCACGGTGCAGTTGTTCTCCTTGCCAAAGGTGTTGGCTACTTCGGTCCAGAACTCTGCATCAGTTACCTCCGCGTCGGAGCCTGCCATAGGCGCCATCCACAGAGTCAGTTCGTTGCTGCTGGATTTGGATTTGCCGCAGCCTGCAAACATGCCGACTACCATAACCAGCGCCAGCAGCAGTGCCAGAATTTTTCTGTTCATACTGTTTCCTCCTCGGTATATTCAGAAAAGTAATTGGATACCTTATCTGTTGTCATTCATTATACCCATAACCCAGAATTTAGACTTCACAGAATCATCCACAAGTTACATATAATCATCCAAAAATCGGGGAGGGGCTCCCTACACAATCTATAAATATCGACGATAAAAATACGGAAATTCGTGCAGTATTTCTAGGGTAAAGCCCGTCGATTTCCTTTGGTGCAGGAGCTGTTCCCAAGCTCTGGTATCATCGCGACCTTCTGTTCGGCATGAACAACATATCCGTTTATCTAATCGCCTCCCCTCTGTTTTTGGCTGCGGCATAAAGAAAAGGCAGGCAACATGGTACACCACGTTGCCTGCCTTCTGCTTGCATTGACAGGGAATTATTTTTGCGACAGAGCTGTCTCAATCTTCCATCACGGTTCCATCGGGGTGGAACAGGGGCAGCTTTTCCAGATAAACCAGATCCTCGCGCTGCTGGGCGTTGCCCTCAGCGAGAATTGCCATGCGTCCGCAGATGATGCCGCCAGCCTTCTCCGCCAGGGCTTCCAGCGCCTTCAGGCTTTCGCCGGTGGAAATCACGTCGTCTACCAGCAGAATCCGCTTACCCTTCATCAGCGCGGCATCCGCGCCGTCCAGATAGAGCTTCTGCTCCTTGGCGGTGGTAATGGAGTTGACGCTGACGCTGAAAATGTCCCGCATATACAGCTTGGGGCCCTTCCGCGCCAGTATGTACTTGGCGTCTCCGGCCTGCCGCGCCATTTCGTGAGCCAGAGGAATACCCTTGGCCTCGGCGGTGAGGATGTAGTCGTATTCCGGGGCGCGCTTTAAGAGCTCCCGGGCGCAGGCAACCGTCAGCTCCTGATCCCCGAAGATCACAAAGCCGGCGATGGAAAGGTTCTCATTTACCGGGCAGATGGGAAGGTCCCGCTCCAGGCCCGCGACAGTCATGTGGTAGTACATGGGAAACATCTCCTTCAATGTATTTCTGTTTTCATTATACTACCGGGCTGGGAAATGTCAAGAAATTACAAATTTTCCCCATGGAAAAACCCCCGGCAGCTGTGACCAGACACCGGGGGCTTTCCGCTTGGGGTTTGGAAAGAAGAGAGGTAGAAAAGAGGATCTACGGAGTCGAAAGGAAGCGGCTCACGGCTTCCGCAACCTTTCTGTTATTAAGATACCTGGGGGTTTTGAACATCCAATAACGGATTTGAAAACAAAAAACGACGAAATTGTGAACACTTCCCGCCAGGAACTATCCTGCTGCTAAGAAGCATACTGCGGCAGTTTAGTCCCCCGGAGACAGCACATGAGTCTGCCAGCGAATGCTGGACGAATCATTGGGACTTGTTTTCGGGATACGGGATCAATGCCGCGTTCTACAGTTCATAATTCAGTTTTTGGCGCAGGTCTTCCACATCATGGGGCGTTAACAGCACTTCTGCGCCGTCCGGATCCTGAATGTGGAAGGCAAACAACATTGAGCTTTACGAATACTTGCTACTGGTACTGACCATGTTGCCCCTATATTGGTAAATCTCCATCCCTCGAAGGATCGGAGAAGCTGATGCCCTGGCACCCGGCAGTGAAGCCACTGGAAAAAGCTGATCCAGCTCACCTTGTCTTCCTTCATGCCTCTAGAAGTGCCCAAAATCTCACGATAGCTATCCTCGTTGACTCCAGTCCTGCTAGGACCCAGTCCAGCATCAAATTATCCGATACCCTTACAAGAAAATCAAGACCTTTTCAGGAGCCATGTTTCGATCTGCAATCATGCTTCTACCTCAGCAGAAATCAGATTGTCCAGCTCCGGTAAAAGTGCCATCTGTGTTTTGCGGTCAGGAAAACACAGCCGTACCACTCCAACTGCGTCTGTTGCATTCAGTGCTTTTCGTACTTCTTTCCCCTGGGGAATGGCGTCCGTGATTTTATAAACGTACTGCTGGATTTCAGGTGCTATCTGAATTCCCTTGAAAATACCATGCTGCATTGAAAAAACGAGAAAGAGTGTTATGAAATTGCATTCATGCTCTTCGGAAAGTACCTTCTCAAAATAAGAATCATCGCCACAGCAGGTCGTTACCAGCAGCTTGTGCATATCGATCTTACTGTGGTCATATACAAGCTCTGGAAAGCGGAATCCACCCTGGCGGGCGTTGATCTCAATGATGAACAGTTCACCTTTTCCTGTGAAGAAGCCTTCGATATTGATTTCCCCAAACCGAAAATCGGCTGCGTCTAGAATCTTGCCAACCTGAAAATCCAGTAGTCCCCTTTCTGCCTGACTCAGCGTATTCGGGAACACACACAGATTTGGAAACATTGGCATTTTTTCCAATTCTGTTGCGGAGGCCGCTCCATTCCATAAAATCTTACCATGGTGTACAAAAGCATCTGCCTGAATGCTTACCGGTGACGGCATGGCGATAAACTCTTCGCCAGTGACCTTGTTATTCGTTGAGAACTCTGCACACTCCTGAAATGCCTGTAATATTGCCTCACGGTCAAATGCGTCAAATCTGGTGGTTCCTCGGCTTCCTGAGCTTTTGCTGGGTTTCACGACCACAGGAAAACGCATTTTCTTGATTTTTTCCAAAAAATCCTGAGCGCAGTCACTTTCAAACGCCTCCGGAGCGAATATGCCAATCTGTTTCTGAAGCGCCCGGAAGCCGTATTTCGATTGCAGCAGCTCTACAGACTGTACGGAATTGCCAACAAGACCAAGCTCGCTGGAAATAGCGGCTACATTTGCCATAGCCGGTTCCGAGTTTGAAATGACACCGTCCACCTGCTCCTTTTTTGCCACTTCCATCACTGCCGGCAGATCCAGCGTGCTGACCTGATAATGCTTATCTGCGAAGGGAATGCCAGGGTTTGTGGTTGTCCAATCGCACAGGACCACATAATAGCCTTCCTTTTTTGCCGCCTGGATGAGGGGCACCTGCGCTTTCGCCCCGCCTAATACCAGAATCTTTTTCATACCCAAAGCTCCTCGATCTGTTTGAGAATATGTTCCATATCCGTTTTTCCATACCTCTGATCCACAGGTAGAGGCAGGATATTCTTTGCCATGTCGTATTCCGGCTCATTTTCGGAGCAGCGGTCAAATACCGCAGGCCAAAGGGTGGGAATGTAGATTTTCTCTTTTTGCAGAGCCTTTCGAATTTCTGCGCCGTTTTCCATGTACAGCGGGTACATGAACGCGCCTTCCGGGATGGTCAGGTGCAGCTTGTTCCGCTGTCCCAGATGTTCATGCAGAAATGCGAAATTCTCCGTTCTGCGTTTGCGGGTCTGCTCATAATCGATGCCGTGCAGAAGATTTTCCGTCAGCCTGGACATCCGCTTGATGGGCTCGTTTGCAAAGATATGGTTGTTTTCAACGTATGCAGCATAAAACTCTGACGCAGTCCGTTCAAACCGTCCCAGCAGGAAGCCCATGCGCCGGAAGGATTCATCCTGCGTTTCAATGTCGATGATTTTATTCGTGTAGAGGATTGCACCGTCAGCAACGCCGAAGAACTTCCGGCAGTTGTACAGCGTGTCGGTTCCCGGAATCGGCTCCTGAAAGTAGGCCTGGGCGTTGTCCACGATGATCCGGTCGCCCAGAGAAGCCAGATATGCATTGGACAGCTGTCCATAGTAATTTACAACATAAAGCCAGTCGCTTCTCGCCGGGACAATGGGCTTAAAATCCAGCCCGATGGAATAGTATTCCACTGTGACGCCATGACTGGCCAGAACCCTGTCACAGGAATCGCACATGAATTTTGGCATCAGGAGCTTTTTGATGCCCTTTGCTTCTAGCAAATAGGCAAGGGCATTTCTGCCGCAGTTCAGCTTAACGCCATCCGCATGGAGCATTTTGCCCGAGTAGGTGTCCAGCTCAATATATCCGCCGATCTCGCTGTTAAAGCTGTTTAATGGAATCATCTGCGCCATGTTAAAACCTCTACTTCAAACAAATGCTTATAGATGCATTGTGGCATTCCGTGTGGTAAGGCGATAGGGAATTGTGTTGGTTTAAGGATAGGAGGAATCAAGATGTCAAAACCTCCGGCACATATACGCCTCATCTTCCAGGTATTTCTTCTGACATACAATTTCAAACGTGTTTTCTTTATAATGATCCAGTCGATCAAACCAAATGTCTTCCTGATCTTCCATATGGTGAAGCGCTTGAAGAAAATCCTTCGTATTTTTCTCTTTTGGAATTACCACAACACCGCAGTCATCACATACTGCTATTGCGCCATCATACCTCTCAAAATACTCTTCGCGCAGTGAACGGTCCAATTCGGTACAGGGCTTTCGATTGAAGCAACCTTCTGGATTAAAGCCCTCACACCAAATAGGCCAATTTTCTTTAATGAGCGCAGCCGCATCTCTCATTTTTCCGCAGATCACCAAGGCTCTGCTCTGGCGGTACAAAAGAAGATATTTGCTGACCAGTTCTCCAAAAATTGCACGGTCATTACAGCCAAATGTGCTTACCAATATGATTTTGTCTTCCTCAATATCCTGTACCTGCTCATGAACAGGCCAGTTGCTTTCTTCGTAGGCATAGACCCATTTGATTTTTCCGGCTCTGTAGTGCCCCTGATTAATAGGTATCAGATTTGGAAGCGCACCTGTCTTGCCAAGAGCATCTGCAACTTCTGTCGTGCTGACTCGGTTTCTAACCAAATAGTCAATGATTTCATCGATGATTTCCATGTTCGTATGCTCCTCTTTTTTCTGAAAGATGAGACGGTCTCATCTTCGGCCCCCCTAAAATCCTTGAATCGATACGTCGTATTTGATCTTCTGTTACCAGCATCCACTTCCGTTGGAAGCATTTTCATCCCCTCTGCGTTTGCCAATAATTACGGATCTTCAATATCAATACCAAACCTTACAGAGATGTTCTCGGTAACCTCATCAAATTCCGCTCTTGTTTCAGCACAAATAATGTAGTATCCGATTCTAACGGAATCACATTCTGGCTGATGGATAAAATCTCCAACAGAGAAATTCAGCCTGTAACTCTTGATCCTGCTTTCCCGACGAAGATAGTCTTCTCCGTGAATTGCCTTGACGATCCCACCTTCACATGGCAGGTCCAGGAATTTTAATATTGCTGTCCGATCATTATCGATATCCACAGAAATATTACTGTCATAGTTTTCGTCCAATGTTCTGTGGATCAGATAATCGTAGTTATCCACGCCGCCCATGAACGGAGCAATAATCGCCGAAATCAGGTTTCCGCCGCCTCTGGCTGCCATTTCTATTAAATAGAATGTGCCATCCATAAACTTATACTCAACATGTGTTAAGCCGAAAGGTAAACCAGTTGCATTTAATAAAGCATCATTTGTATTCCTTAATAATGTGTAGTCAAATTTCGGATTCTGTTGAGTAAAGAAAAGTGAATTGGCAATATTGTCATTATGCTTATAATGATCCTTCTCAGATATTGCCAATGTGATATGACCTTTTTGAGTCATGATACCATCAACGGTAAATTCGGTTCCTTCTATATATTTTTCAAGCAGAACGGCTTTTGTATTTCTCGAAAAACTAAGCGTTTCATCAAATCCTTTTATAATATCATCTTCAGAGTTGATTGTAAAAACGCCATGACTTGCATTGCTATCGATGGGCTTCATAATCGCTTTAGGCCCGTTTTCTCTATAAAACGCATATGCGTCATCAATGGTTTTACAAAGCTTGTGTGGAATGGGATTTATGTTCCTTGCACTGCAAAACTCCCTCATCTTATATTTGTTCGTAAAGAGTTCGGCCATTTCAGCTGAAATGCAATTTGCGCCAATTTCCTTATTAATCTTTGCTACCGCATCAGTGGCAACATCACACTCCTCTGACATTACAACATCTATCATTTCCTTCTTACAGTAAGAAATAATCGTATCGTAAGCAAAAATATCAGCTTCTAAAAAATGATCTGCAATCTCATAAACGCCTTCATTTTTCTGAGGATTTGTGAGATAAAGTTCATGCCCCATGGACTTTATTTTTTTCATCAACGGTACCTGCCAAATGGTACCTGGCAAAACCATTATCTTCATTGTTTATTATCCTCGCTCTTTTCTAGCATCTCTTCGTAAAACTTCATATAATCACCAGATGTGCACGCTTCCATCACCTGAATGGTTTTTTCCGGTTGCACCGATCCACCCAGCAATTGAATCTTTTTCATTCAAAGCTCACCTCAAAATCACATCACAGATTCTGTCCACGTCCTCCAGGGGCAAATCCGCATACAGCGGCAAAGCCAGTACGCGCAGCGCGGTATGCTGCGCCACCGGTGTCTTTTTCACACCTGCCGTGGGATAGTTCCGGTAGCATTCAAAGCTGTTTGTCAAAGGATAAAAGTATTTTCTGGCACGAATGCCTTGTTCAGCCAGCTTATGAAACACCTTGTTCCTTGTGTATTTGTATCCGTCAAATACCACAGGGAAATACGCATAGTTGGATTCCACGTCTTTCTGAATCACATTGAGCCGGATTCCCGCAATACCGGAAAGCCGCTCCCGGTAATGTTCTACAACCGTTTTCCGCTTCGCAATTTCTTCCTCCAGGTGGCGCAGATTGCAGATTCCCATAGCTGCCTGAAATTCATTCATTTTCGCGTTCCCGCCAATATACGCCACTTCTTCCGGCCCGTGGAACCCAAAGTTTTTCATATCGTTCAGCAGCTGCACCCAGGCGTCGTTTTTATAGCAAACCGCGCCGCCTTCAATGGTGTTAAAAACCTTCGTGGCGTGGAAGCTGAACATGGACGCATCGCCGAAGCATGCGGAGGATACGCCCTTATACTTCACGGCAAACGCGTGAGCAGCATCATAGATGACCTTCAGGCCATAGCTTTTTGCGATTCTTTCGATTTGCTCCACATCGCAGATATTGCCGTACACATGGACGGGGATAATTGCCACCGTCTGCTCTGTGATCAGCGCCTCGATTTTATTGACATCGATGGTATAGTCGTCCCTGTTTATGTCACAGAAAACGGGAATCAGGCCGTTTCTCACAATGGCGTGGGTTGTGGAGGCAAAGGTAAAAGGCGTGGTGATGACCTCACCGCCTGCTGGAAGATTCAATGCGGCAATGGCGTTCTCCAGCGCCAGATGTCCATTTGTGTATAAGGTGACATGGGGGACATGCAGGTATTCTTCCAACATTGTCTGCAATTCGGCGTGTTTAGCACCCATGTTGGTCAGCCAATGGCTTTCCCACAGGTCTTTGATTTCCGCGCAGTATTCTTCGTAGGTTGGCATGGAAGACCTTGCAACCAAAATGTCGGCCATGGTAATCCTCCTTTCTGTTACTTTTTAGGAATGATTTTCTGCCCCATGGGCTTGACAATCTCCCACAGATACTGGAAAGAGTCATTTTTCGTAATCATAGAACCTGCCACATAGAGGATTGCTCCCAGGAGCACCTGGACGCACAGAGTCGGTACAGCGCTCCATCCCAGGAATTCCACGCAGTGGACAAGAATGCCCATAACCGTGGCAAGCACGATGTTGGGGAGAATATCCTTTAGCTGTTCCCAATAGCCATAATTCAGCAGTTTTCTGTTGGGCCAGGCATTAATCATCTGGCACAGGACGCTGCTGAGCAGCAGACTGTAGGCCATGGCCTCTACGCTGATTCCTACGGTGAGCGCCAAGAGCACCAGGCCAACAACTTTTTTGATAATCTCCAGTTTTAAGAACATATCGCTCCGCCCTAACGCTTTGATTGCGTTGAGATTTGCGGTGTGAATGGGGTAGAACATATAAGTGATGCAAAAGATACGCAGATAGAATACGCAGGGGAGCCATTTCGCAGTCAGCACAATATATACAAGGTTGTTTGCCGTAGCCGCCAATCCCATCATGAGAGGCGCCATAATATAGGTGCTGGTTTTGATTGCCCGCCGGGTCATTTCTTTCACTCTGACTGCGTTATCCTGTTCGTTTGACATGGTAGGCAGCAAAACGCTGTCAATGGAAGTATTTATGTTTCCAACAACGGCATTGGGATATTTCTCCCCTTGATTATAAAATGCCAATTCAGATGTAGTGTATATTTTCCCGATCAACAAAGATCGAATATTCGTATATACAGTATCCAGCAGACTGGAGAGAAGCAGTTTCCAGCCATAATTCAACAGGGATCTCAGACGATGAATGGAAAAGACCTTTTTAGGCCGCCATTTCACGGTGAGCCACAGAATCAACGTGTCAACTGCGGTGTTGAACAGCTGCTGCGCAATCAGAGCCCACACGCCAAAGCCCAAATATGCCATCAGAATTCCCAAAACTGCGGCGCCAAGAGTTCCTCCCAGGGTCGCAAAAAAGAATCGCTTAAACTGCATATTTCGGCTGACAAAGGCCTGTTGCACATTTTTTACGCCAGAGATAATAACCGACAACCCCAGAACCCGTATCATCGCGGTCAGTTCAGGCCGGGAGTAGAAGGCAGAAATAAACGGTGCAGAGGCAAACAGCAGACAGTATAAAACGCAACACCAAACGATATTGAAGTAAAATACGCTGGAAAAATCTATGTCATCCGCATCTTTTTTCTGGATTAGTGCACTGGCCAGGCCACTTTCCACGAAAACATTCAATATGGTGATGAATACAGCAACCAGCGCAACAGAGCCGTAATCCTCTGGCAGCAGCAATCTGGCGAGAACCAGTTCCACCAGCAGCTTTACACACTGTGCGCCGCTCCTTTCCGCAAAGCGCCATAAAAAATTGGAAAAAATACGTTCGTTTTTCATTTTTTCAATAAACTATGTATGAATTGGTAAAGCGGTTCGGGCATGAAAATTTTAAGAACAATTTTGCATTTCACAGCAGGGCTGCACTTCAGAAACCTATTCCAGCACCGTTCATCCTGAAAGACGGCAAAAGATCGGGCATGATTAAGCATGGGCAGGGTGTGGATATCCAAGAATTTAGACAGACCATCCGTGTACACAGATCCTGTAAATGTATCCAGATCCGTAATCATATCTGCAATTTCCTTGGCGCGTTTGTATACTTCCTGTCGTTTGTCTTTTTTCCACCGCGTCATTGCGGAATTCGGCACGTTCTCGCGATAGACACAAGTCGCTTCGTGAATGTAATGCGCATACCCCTGCGAACACATATAAAGGCGAAGTTTCAGATCTCCGGTTGGACAGTTTTTCGCAAGATACAATTCCTGCATGGATTCCAGCGTTTTTCGGGGAAAAAGAAAAGACGCAGTGGGAATGAATTCCAACTCATAGAAGTTATCCAGAGTATAGTCCCGGTCGTGGTCCTGGTAAAAATGCGCGTCGGCAGCACTGTACGGGATAAACGGCCTTTTGGCGGAATGATTGCTGACATCTTCGATATATCCGTTTGTAAAGCAAAAGGTACAATCCGGATGGGATTCCATATAATCTACCTGCTTCTGTAGTTTGTAGGGATCCACCCAGTAATCATCTCCCTCACAACAGGCAATGTACTTTCCCGTTGCCTTGGGCAAAACATGGCTGAACAGAATGTTGACTTGTTTTGAGTACTGATTTTCTTTCTGGTAGATCGGTTTGATGATCTCCGGATACTTCCGTTCATATTCTCGGATAATCTCCGCAGTTTTATCGGTAGACGCATCATCATGAACAATGACTTCATATCGGAAGCTGCACTTTTGGCTCACAAATCCATTCAGAGCATCTGCAATGAATCTTTCATGATTGTAAGCCATACAGTGGATACTTACAATAGTTTCTTCCATTCTAATCGTCTCCAGTTAACTATTCCTGATTATATTCTTTGTGTGCTTCTTTGGCTCAGCACATGCGGCGCGGCTAATATTAAGTATAGCAAACTCCGGGTTTCCATTCCAAGAGAGTGCATATATCACAATTTACTGTTGGCCGAGCATAATACCGATCCACATTGCGATGGGAACTGCCACAGGATGAACAAATGCTGATTCCGCCATAGACGTAATGAATAAATAGCATATTCCACAAAGTGCAGAGGCGTAGTAAGACGGACGTATATTTCGTATTTTTTGAATAGACTTAAACAGCATGAAAAGGGCTATTGTAAACGCAATCAATCCAAGAAATCCAGCTTGCCCAATTACCATCGGCCAAAATGAGTCACTAACAAAGTAAGTGGCGCCTTCCCTTAAACCGTTTACATTCGTCAATCCATACATGGCATATAATGGAGAATAGTTTACACCGGAATAATGAGAGGCAAACGTACCAAAACCACTTCCCAACGGAAAATGATCTTTTGCAATCTCCAGGGATTTAACCAGAAGCTGATATCGAGCCGAATCAGATTGTATGGAACTGAAAAAATAGAATTCTATCTGCTCCCAGGCTAATACGATGATTAAAGGTACAAACATGAGCAGTGTCCGGACTCGAATTTGTTTTTTCCTGTAAAAGACGAAATAACAAATGAACAAGGTGGCCAGAGCCGTTCCGAAAGCTTTGCTTCTCAACGTAGTACACATTAGGAAGAGAAGCAGAATCAACCACTTCCGATAGCCCGATATAAATTCTCTGATGGATAGCAGGATCACAATCAGAAAAACGCAGCACGCCACAAAAACAGTAGGATGTGAATACATCAACTGGGTGGATCGCAAGCCGTATCTGATGCTGGAAGGAAACAGCCCCAATACCTGATCCGCGCAGAAGAGAAGAAGATATAAGAGAGACACGAGCTTTATGTGGAAATATATCTTGTGAGCAAACCGCTCTAAAGGGATTTTGGAAAAAAACTGGGTTCCAATGTACAACGCAAGCCAAAACTTAATACATATAAAAGCGTCTGGTAATGCAACTTTCAGGAAACTCTGGTACTGAAAAAGACTGCTTGAAATCAAACCAATCACCAGAAACAGCAATATGTATTTTCCATATCCAGTTCGATGAACAGTCAATATAAACTGATTACGCTTCAATGCCAAAAGAAAAATAGGTATTGCAAGCAAAGAAAACAATTCATCTGTCAATCCAACAACGGGTATATATTGCTCAATATAATCTTTAAACAGGAAACAGTAGAACAGGAGTATAAATAACAAATACCTGTTATACCCGTTTGCATTTCCTTTTACTCTCATGTCTCCATACCTTTCTGCTTATACATCAGTACTCTTTACAGGAATAATAATGTCAGCAGGATCTTCTTCTGTTCTATTCAGCAGCGGCTCCTGAGATTCCTGGCTCAGCCCGTTGCTTGCGGTGCAGTTCCGATTGCAGGTACTGCATTGATCCAGCCCCTTTGGTCATTTTCCATCGCGGGAATCCGGCAAATCTTATTTCCACACATACTGTAGGGATGCTTGGCAAACAGCGTCCTAAACATATGCCAGACTACCCAGAGACCGGGCACCCAGATATACTTGTGTATAGCCGGAGAAACGGAACCGATCATCCAGCGGTTCCAATCGCAGCAGCGAACCTCCCTGCGAGTTGCTTCCACATAACCATCAACATAACATGATTACAGTTACACTTGGTGCCAATATCGACTATTTACGACGATTATGGTGCAGATGGTAAAGTGCGCGAGAATATATGGATGGAAAAAGCACAATGCAAAAACACATAATGTTATATTTGACTTGATCGCATTTTGTTTTTTTCCAGTAAAGGCATATCTTATTTCTGTATGTTTCCAATTCTTTTGAATATGCAAATCCTTTGGAGATTTGGTTATAAATGACAATCAGAAATTTAAGATGGTCTTTATCGCAAGCACGCGACAGGTCGGGATAATGAGATTGAATATATTCATTCCGAATCGCTATGCCTGCTTCTTGATCACTCAAATTTTTTAGGTTTATACAGTTTGAGAGAGAACCGCTTCTCTGCCGATAAAAGTAAACTTTTTCCTGGCTAATTGCAATGCTATCCGCGGCCTCGATCAAAAGATACGTTGTGTAGATATCTTCAAATGCCTTGCCGACAGGGTATGTTATGCCTCGAAAAAGAGTTCTTCGATACATTTTATTACAAGCGTAATTGCCTATATTGTCATTATGAAGCAAGGAATTATATAAGTCATGTTTGTCTATATAACCTTCGTTGGTAAACTGAAATTCCACCTGATCTCCATTTTCATAGGTTTTATAATAGCCGCATATTGAAATATCGCAGTTGAACTCCGTGACCAAACCATATAACACTTCAATATAATCATCTTTTACATAATCATCAGAATCAATAAAGCAAATATACTCTCCTTTTGCTGCATTCATTCCATCGTTTCTTGCGGCAGATAATCCGGCTCTGGTTTTATTCAGAATCTCAATTCTGCTGTCTTTCATTTGAAACTGATAACATATTTCCAAACTCGAATCAGTAGAACCGTCATTGACCAGAATGATCTGTAAATTCGAGTATGTTTGATTTACAACAGTTTCCAAACATTGACTTAAATACTCCTCGGTATTGTAGACCGGGATAATGATACTGATGAGATCGTTCATCATAAGCACCTCAGATTCATTCTATTTTGAAATATCCCCATCCATAATTGCTCCACAGGCTATGTGCTGCAGCTGCTCCTGAGACGCCTGGCTCAGTCCATTGCTTGTGGTGCAGTTTAGATCACAGGTGCTGCATTGGTCCAGGTCCTCTTTGGTCACTTTTCCGTCGCGGTAATCCCGGCAAATCTTGTTTTCGTACATACTGTAGGGATGTTTGGTAAACAGCGCTTTGAACTTATGCCAGACTACCCAGAGGCCAGGCACCCAGATATACTTGTGCATAGCCGGGGAAACGGAGCCGATCATCCAGCAGTTCCGTTCGCAGCAGCGAACCTTCCTGCGAACGGCTTCTGCTTCCGGACTGTTCCAAAGCGCGTCCCAGGTTTGGGTATTCAGATTGCCCATGACTTCCTTGTCCTTGGTGCCGTTGCAGGGCATCACATCGCCGTAAGGATCGATAAAGAAAGTGTCAAAGCTCATATCGCAGGGCAGCAGCCGTTTTTGACTGTAAATATAGTTGATCAGGCCGTGATTGAAATAAGCCCGGAACCACTTCTTGGGGCTGCTGCTGCGCAGCAGTTCATTGATCAGATCCTCAAAGTTTTTGGCGACCATGGGACGGTCATGAATGATATTCTTCGATTCCACAAAGTAGAAGCTGTTGTGCAGAGAAGCTGTGGCAAATTCCATGCCCATTTCATCGGAGATTTTATACAACGGCACCAGGTCAGGCGCGTTTTTATCCTGAACCGTCATGCCGAAGCCCACATCTTTCATGCCCATTTTCCGCAGGGTTTGCAGCGTGGTATAGCCCCGGTTGAACCCGTCCTGTAAGCCGCGGATTTCGTTGTTAGTCTGTTCCAGACCCTCAATGGAAATCCGGATGCCAACCTGAGGGAACTCTCTACACAGATCAACAATGCGGTCAGTGAAGAATCCATTTGTGGAAATGACGATACGGTCACTTTTTTTGTAAAGCTCCCGTACGATATCCTTCAGATCCGTGCGGATAAAGGGTTCTCCGCCGGTTATGTTGGTAAAATACATTTTCGGGAGTTTTTGGATTGTCTCAATCGAGATTTCTTCCTCCGGCCTTGACGGGGCTTTATACCGATTGCACATGGTACACCGTGCATTGCAGCGGTACGTAACAATGACAGTACCATTCAATTTTTTTTCAGACATAACCCTTTACCTCTTCGTGATCTATGATCCGATATCCTGCATGATTGTGATATCCGCTGCATTCTGCATATAACTTCTCAATTTCCATTACATAATGCGCAGGGTCAAACAACTGCTTCGCTTTCTCCAGTGAACACTGTGCCATGGCTTCATATTCCGCCGGAGATAATCGATTCATTTCCCGAATACAGGCAGCCAGCGCATCCGAACCATCCGCAGCGTGATATATGTAGCCGTTTTTCCCGTTTTCCACCAACTCCGGCAGGCCGCCGAGATCGGAGACAATCAGCGGCTTTCCCAACGCCATGGCTTCCATCGCGCTGTATGGCCCATTTTCGTACCATTCCGAGGGTAAGACAACACACAGGCTGTTTTTAATGGTGTCCGTCAGCGCCGTACCCGTCTGGAACCCCCGGAATTCCACGTTTCCGAGTCCTTTGGCGTATTCCTTCCATTCGGCCTCCATTGGGCCTGTTCCCAGAATCACGAGATGGCACTGGGTTTGCCTGGCTGCGTCAATCAGGGTCTTGACGCCTTTTTCTTTTGCAAGTCTTCCAAAGTAGAGAACATAGCCGTCATTCCGGCTATTCAGCGCATACTCTGTATCCGGCGGCAGGGGATTGCGAAGGGTAATGATCCGGCTTGTGGTGAAGTTTGCTTCCTGCAGTTTTTGACGGTAGAATTCCGACGGACAGATAAACAGGTCGACCTGATCATACCATTTCTTTTTCCGGATGTAATCCGCTTCGTATTTGGACAGCATACTCATGAGTCTGGAACCCTTGATGCAGCGATTCTCCACGCAGGGCTGAAAGCTGCCGGACAGGCATTTCTCGCAAACATTGCCGTTTCCGTCCAGCATCGTATAGGCCGGACAGGCTGCAATCAGGTCGTGCATCGTCCAGAAAATGGGCAGTTTCGGATCAAATTCCTTGATTGCATCGATAATGGATAAGGTAAGCTGCTTGTGCACAAGGTTCAAGATCACAAGATCCGGTTTTTCCTCCAGCAGGAGCAGCTTCATTTTGGTATAGGCTTCCCGGGAGTATGCAAGGTGAAGGACCATATTCAGTTTGCTCAGGACGCTGCCCTGTACTGACGAATTGGACACAAAGTATTTCTCCTGTTCACAGGGGATATTCTTCTCCGTATCCTTCATGGCAAAGAACACGACTTCGTGACCCCGGGCCTTCAGAGCCTTAGCAACCGTGAAGTAGTAGGTTTCACTGCCGCCCTTTTTATAATGGAACTTGTTTACCAGGAGAACTTTCATACCGCAGCCTCGTTTGCATATATTTCCAATGTTTTGTCAACGACATCATCCCAGCTGTATTTCCCGCAGATAAACTCTGCGGCAGCGCTTTTGTAGGTTTGAACCAATTCTGCCTGATCGCAAAGTGTCTGCAATTTGACTTTCAGATCCTCCACGTTCCCTTTACGAAATACCACAGCCTTGTTTTCCACGACTTCCGTACACTCCGCAATATCGCTTACCACACAGCAGTTACCATAGCTCATTGCTTCCAGCAAACTCAGCGGCATTCCTTCCAGGTCGCTGGGAAGGCAGTACACATATGCGTTGCTGAATAATTCTTCCAGCAGCTGCCCCTGCACAAAGCCCGTGAAGAGGATCCTTTCATCGTCTCGTGCAAGTTCTTTCAGCGCCTCTAAGAACGCATCCGTGTCGGAACTCCCACCGGCGATCACCAGTTTTTTGTCCGTTTGCACTTCTCTGAACGCGTCAATCAAATAGGAAACGCCTTTCTCTGGCACCAAACGCCCAAGAAAAAGGATATATCCGTCTTTTGACAAGCCAAATTTCTCTTGAATCAGCTGCGCCTCCCGAATGGCGGGCCGGTTTACGCCGTTGGGAATCCGGACGGTTTTTCGCCCGTAAGTATGGAGAAAATACTTCTGAACCCCCTCAGAAAGCACAATAACCGTATCTGCATAGTTTGCGGCAATTTTTTCGCCGAATTTTATGTACCTGCTGGCAAAACCGCCCCATTTGGCTCGCTGCCAGTCCAGCCCGTGAATGGTGGCGATACATTTTTTGCCGAATAATTTGGGAAGCCAGAGCATAGCGCAAGGCCCCTCAGCATGAAAATGCACGATGTCATACCTTCCAAATGCGCAGAGAATCGCTCCGAAAAAGGAAGACGTCAGTGCAGCAAGCCCTTTCTGATCAACAGTGGGTACCGACTTCAGCGTGACACCTTTATAGCTTGTTATCTTTGGAACGTCAAACGATCTCCCGCTGACATGGTGTCCGGAACGGTTATAGCAGGTTACGTCGCAGCCGCGTTCCACCATACGGGAACTGAGTTCTTCCACGACAATTTCCACACCGCCCTCCCGGGAGGGGATTCGCTTGTGGCCCAGCATCGCAATCCTTGGCATTTTTCTCATCATACGCGCACTCCGAGGTTTCCGGTCACATGCAGTGGGCCGGTTTCCTGAATCATCCTACATGGCTCCATCCCTGCGCAGCACAACCTTGACTGTTTGCAGCAGGATCCGGAAATCCAGCCCCATGCTCCATTCCCGGATATACTTCTTATCCAGCTCCACCACCTGCTCAAAGTCGGTGATTTTGCTGCGTCCGCTGACCTGCCACATACCGGTGATACCGGGCTTGATGGCCAGCCGTGCCCGATGGTGCAGGTCATATTTTTCCCATTCATCCACCGTAGGCGGCCGGGTGCCGACCAGGGACAGATCGCCCTTCAGGCAGTTCCAGAACTGGGGAAATTCGTCCAGGCTCCAGTCCCGGATGTAATTGCCGATGCCCTTTTTTATGGTGCCGTCAGGCAGCTTCCGGCAGCCGATGATCCGGGGGTCATAGTCCAGCTTAAACATCAGTCCGCCGCTTCCCATTCGGTTTTGCGCCATCAGCTCTGCCTTTCGCGCTTCGGCATCTGGGTACATGCTCCGAAATTTGTACATCTTGAACAGCTTGCCGTTTTTGCCTACCCGGGTCTGGGAAAAGAAGATCGGGCCGGGGGACTGAACATAAATCATAGGGCCGAGGATGATCGTGAGGACCAGGGTCAGGACGCAGCCCACAAGACCGCCTGCAATATCCAACGCCCGTTTCAGGAAGGCCTGCATGGGGGTCGCCATATTCATGCCTACAGTAAGTACCGTCCGGCCTGCCAGGGTTTCCACTTCCTGCCGCTGCCAGCACAGATTCGTTTCCTGCTCTACCTCGATGTGGACAACAATACCCATTTCCACCAGTCTATCGACCAGGTCAGTGGCGGGTGGAAAATGGGCCGGAATGGAAACGACCACCTCATCTACCCATTCCCGGCAAAGGAATTGCAGCACGCTTCCCCGATTGGTATTGACCGGAACACCCAGAATGGTATCTCCGATTTGATCCGTATCCAGCAGGCAGATGCCGGTCAGCAGATAATGGGAGGGATTTTCGGACAGATACCGTGCTACCACTTCCCCTGCCCGGTCGCAGGTCGTGACGATGTACAGCGCAGTATTCCCAGACCGATGCTTGCTGTAAAGAGAGTTTTTCCAGAGTACACGCACCGTATAGCTCAGCAGCAGATAATACACCGCAAAGCTGACCAGAATGATACGGGAATAGGTAGCGCTTTCCTTTATGACAAACATATAGAAAATTGCGATCAGCTCCACAAGAATCACATGCTTTGCCGTTGCCGCAAATTCCAGATAATAGCCCCGCCGCAGTACGCCCTTCATGGTTTCAATTGCAATCAGCGCTGTGAAATCCACCAGGGTCAGCACAACAGACAGGTTTACATAATCTCTGCTTTCATAGGGCCAGCAAAGACCGTTCCGGGTGAAATACGCGGCGATAAACGCAAGATTCAGGCACAGCATATCCAGAAGAATAAAATCGATGTGCTTCATCCAGCCCTGTAAGTTCTTTTGATACACCCAGACCCTCCTCGCTTTCTAATGTCTCCTGCAAGCGGGCGCCTATCCCTGGGGATTGGGCAGCGCGGTTGCAAAATAGATAATATCGCTGATTTTCCGCTGATAACCGTGGGTTACCTGATTGATCAGTTCACCGTCCATGACGATGACCGCCGTCTGTCCACCGTCCAGCGCATAGGCCATGCGGCATCCGGTTCGATAAATACGATCCGCGAATTCATACATGGTGGGGTAGGCGTGCTGGTTTCCTTCCGCATTGGCGTTGACCAGCAGATAATGAAGCGGCCCCAGCTGGCACAGCGCGGCACGGGCATATTGCTCTCCCACTTCCCCCAAACCGTAGGCGCCGAAAGCATGCTTCTCGCCGTTCTCCACCAGAATCGGTCCAAACGCCACGCTGAACTGAATGTGGTTTTCCTCCACAAAACGCTTGGCAGACTCCATGGTCATCTGATCCCGGACATGGGTAAAGCAGAGATCGCCGTTACTGTCCACATAGCAGGTGTCCGCGCCGCTGCCCACCCGACAGACCACACCGTCGTACACAATTACCCCGGCGTTTCGGTACTGGTAATAATCGCCGCTGGAGGCGACCACCGCGTTGACGCTGTTTGCCATCTCCGTGGGAATGGCAAGCTTGCCGGAGCCATACTCCCCGCCGGACAGGAACCGGCGGAACTGTGAGGGATCTGCGACCTTTATTTCGGAAAAGGTGTAGACCGTATTGTCAATCGGCTGCTTCCAGGTAATTGCCAGAATCGTCTCATCCAGATAGTAGCAGATCGTGGTATCCTTCAGAAGGGTTACGTCGGTGGAAAAGTACAGCGATTGGCCGTCCAGCAGATCTGCCGCCGCATCGGCGATGCCGGACAGTTCTGCGGGGTTGGCAGTTTTGCCGTAGCAGTTTTTATCCGGCTTTGGCGCAGCCACGGCATCGCCGCTGATCCAGTATTTCTTTTTGGTGTTCTGGATTCCGGCGGCAGCTTCGCTGACGGCATTGGCGCTGTTCATATAGAAGCGTTCCACCACGCCCAGGTCGCTTGGCGCCGCTGCTTTTTTTCTGGGCGCGCCGCCATATACTGTAATCGCCAGCAGGAGTCCGACTGTCAGAAAAAGCGACAGGATTCCAGCGCCAACGGCGATTGCCTTTTTGTGCCGGGGGTTCCCCGGATTCTTTGTTTCCTCCATGTGTTCACTTCCCAATCATCGCCGTCAGGCTTCCTCGGCCCGGCACGTTTCACGGTTCGTCCAATGCCAAAGAAGAATCCCCAGAAGGACAACTGCGCAAAGGCATCCGCTCATGACCAGATAGGCAAAGGCCGCCTGATTGCCGTGCCGCTGCACATAATACTCCATGTATCCAGCCCCGCCCATTGCCGCTGCGGTAATCAGACAGACGGCGACATGCCCCGGCTTCCAGCCGGTTTTTTTCTTCAAACGAGTCGCAAAGACTGCAATTACCAGAACCAGCGTCAAAGCGCACAGCAGCTGCACAATGCTGATAAAGCCGTTGCTCCGAAGGCGCAGGGAATCATAACGGGTGCTGTCCAGCACAATCTGGGAGGCGCTGTAAAGCAGCAGAAACATTAGGGTAATATCCCCGTCCCGGCGCTTTTTCCGGGACAGCAGGAGCAGAATCCCCCAAATACATCCGGCGGCAATGGCCTGGAAGAAAAAGGTGGCGAACCGGTATTCCGGAAGTCCGGAAGCGGAATTCACAACGGGAAATACCCAGGGAAGGTTCGTCACGCCATCGAGAATCTCCCCCCGATCCTGGGTGGTGAAGAAACAGCTCAGCCTTCCCAACGCAATGGCCGCGCAGCCGCCGATGCTCATGCAGTCCAGCAGCCGGGGAAGATTTCCCACGGCTTTTACCAGCCGCAGAATTCCCGCTGCCAACAGGGAACCGGCGAAGGCGCCGATCAGCGCATATCCCGTCCCGGAGAAGTCCGTCATTGCTGCAGCAAAGCTTTCGTAGCTGTCCGCCCGGAAATACCAGTGCACCAGCCGTCCCAGCAGCAGGGAAAGCGCGATTGCCAGCGGACAGGCCAGAATGGCTCCCGCCATCTCTGCGGACTTCAGAAGGCAGGCGGCCAGGAAAAACACGATCCCTGTCAGTACCGCCAGGGCGATAACGACAGAACTCCAGTAAATGAGCGTGTCTCCCAAGATCAATGCTACTTTATCCATGGTGATCGTACCTCTTCAGACGGCGTCTTTCCGGGATTCAGCCGGGGATCGAGCCGGAGAGCACCTCCAGCAGCCCGGCTTCCGGCATGACCCACCATTCTCCCTGCGCGGGGATCAGGTGGAGGGAAAGGGTGTGCGCCTGATACTGCCTGTTTTCTTCCAGAGCCTGCCGGGCAGCTTCCAGAAGAATCTGGTCAATCAGGTCCTGACGGTAATTATTCTGGGCATCGTACAGTTCCGAGCTGTTCTCCGCCGTCTCAATTCGCTCCTGCCAAAGGGCTTGCGCCCGATTGCCCAGATCCTCCGCTGCGCTGGAAAGATCCAGACTCCGGATTTTGACATCCATGGCAACGCCGGAGTCCGCCGCGTAACAGTCCCCGAGAAACTCGCATTCCAGACTGTCCTGAAATGCGTCCCAGAGCAAATCCACCGCCGGACTGCTGGTTTCCGGAGGGCTGCCAAGACTGGGGGTTCCGTACAGGAACCGGGATGCCGTTTCATAGTCTCCGCGGCATATGGCGTCCATCATTTCTTGCGCCCGGTTACACGCAGCCTGCGGCCGCACCAGCATCCGGGGAGAAGCGGAAAGCCCGAGGATTACCAGCCAGATTGTCCCCATGGTCAGAGCAACTCCCAGAACGGTGAGAACCCCCGAAAGGAAGCGTCTTGTTTTCATTCTGCTACCTCAACTTACTCATGATACTCCTGCATGGTAGGCGTCTTGCTCAGCGTCAGCGGTGTCTCCACACCGGGAGCGGTGGTGACGTTATAGGTGACGGTCACTGTTTTGTTGCGGGGAATGTTGAAAATGCGCATGTATCCCAGCTGCAGGTCGTGGTATGTGGCGATTTCGATGGACACGTTATTCGATGTGGTGAAGTCGCTTACAGTGCCACCCGCCGGGGCGAAGAAGTAAGCGGAACCGCCGATGGCGCCGCCGTTGCTGCCGGTGATGTAGCCGCTGGCGGTGCGGTACTCCTCCTGCGTCATGTCGTTGGAGAATGTGACCGTAATGGGATAGGTGTAGGAGCCATCCTCATTTTTGACCCGTTCTCCAATTTCGGTATCCATAATCAGGAACCAGCCCATTTTGCTGGCAACGGTACAGTTATAATAGATACCTGCCTGAGGTTTTTCCGGATCGGTGTTCAGGCCGCCGTTCCATCCGAGCTTGGCGAGAATGGCCTGTTCCGCTTCGTCGTCCATCCACAGCATCAGGGTGCGATCCTGGAAACCTTCGCCGGCAATGGACAGGTACTCCGAAATGTCGGATAGCGCAAGGTTTTCCATCAGCTTCTGCATGGTCTTTTTGGCGGTGTCTGCAAACAGCTGATCCGCGATGATGTCCCGGCCGGAGATATAGTCATTGCTGAAATACTGGAAATACAGATCGTGCTGCAGCACGCGGGCAGCGTTGTCCCCATCCAGAATCGTGCCGTCAAACAGCTTGATTTCCTCATCCATGGCAGCCAGCAGCTTCTGCACAATGGCAGGGGTCATGGAAATCACGCCGTCCACATGTTCTCCCTGCTCGGCTTCATAGCCCAAAGCCCAGATGTAGGCTACCCGCTCAAAATCCGGACAGAAATCCGCATCCCGGGGGGCAGACAGACCGCCATGGAACAGGCGGCGTTCCGTGTTGGTGATGTTTGCCTGGGAAGGGGTATAGGACGACAGAACGTTATAGACTTTCCTGAAATCTTCCAGAATCAGAACGCCGTCCCGGATCCGGATGGTGCCGATGGCACCGGGGAAACCGCCGGAGGCCCGAATTTCCGCAGAGTTCTGGGCTGCGACCACATAGAGCCGGTCGCCATCCGCGCCAAAAATGGATTTCAGCCGGGAAAATACGGCGTTGTCCTCCCGGTACATATCGAGCAGGCCATTTGCCGATTCCAGATGCTCCGCAATGTCCCCGTCGCTGTCCACGAGACTCAGGTCCACGGAATTGGCTTTCTCCACCAGCGTCTCAACGGCAGGCATCAGGGATTCCGCGAAATCCAGATAGTCGCAGATCAGTTTGGTGCTGACCCCGTCACCGGTTCGCATTTCAGAAACCGGATGCTGCCGGATCTGCTCCAAAGCCGGATTCAGAAGGGTTTCGGATGCCAGATCCACAAGATCCAACAGATCCTGAATATTGCGCAGCTGGGTTTGCAGGGAGGACATGCTGTCCCCCAGATTTTTCATGGTCAGATTCAGAGATGCCCGAATGGTTTCCGTTTTTTGGGCAAGCCCGTCCACTTTGGTTTGAGCGTCCTCCAGATTGCCGTCCTGCGCGTCGTCAATAGCATTCTCCAGATCATCTTTCAGCGTCAGGACAGCCTTCAGAAGATCCGACACGCTGAGTTCGGCTACGGTTTCTTCCGGCACCGATGTGGCAGCAGTTTCCGGAGCGGAACCGGTTTGCCCGCACCCTGCCAGAACCGTGGCAAAAAGCAGGAGCGCGGCGAGACAGCCGGCAAGGCTTCTGTAAATCCGGTTAACGCTCGTGTACATATTGTTTCGCATTGGCATTCCCTCACATCGTCAAAGCGGTCATTCCTAAACTTTCGTTACATGGCTTCCTGAAAAAATAATTGATCCACCGTCTGCGCCAGATATTCGTCATCCGGATAGAAACGAGGCTGTCCATCCGCACAGTCGGCGGTTCCCGGAATCGTCAAAACCGTTTCCTCCAGCGGACAGGTTTCCAGGGACTGCATCATCTGCACCATCTGGGACAGTGTCAGATCCGTGGAAAACCGTTCTCCCAGCTGGAGGGTCAGCCTGGTCAGAAAATCCTCCTGCTGTGCGCTTTCCAGAAAGGGAGCATACATCCCGGCCATGTACTGACGCTGCCGGGCCATATGTTCTTCGTTTGCCGTATCCTCCGCATTCCGGAACCGGAAAAATTCTACGGCATCTTCTCCCAGAAGGGTGACGTACTCCGCCTCGGCGGATTCCGCCGCTTCTGCCCCTACCGGGACACCGCCGATCATGTCGCTGACAATCCCGATGGAATCGGTGGTAAAGGTCATATAATGGTCAATTTGTGCGCCGCCAAGCAGCCGGGACACCGCTTTGGATCCGCTGAGACAGCTGTCCGACCCACCACTGCCGTAAGAATACACCAGACCCAGAGTTGTCTGCGTTGGTTCGCTGGATCCCGGCGGAGTAAAGGAGACCACCGTATCGGGATTCAGCTGCAGCGCCGTCGCTTCCCCGCGTCCCTCGTCGATGACCAGCGCCAGGATCAGATCCGCCTGATTTCCGTTGCGGTAAGCTTCCGAATCCTGGGGGGTGTCCGCGGTGTTCAGGGAAACCATCAGAATCGTCTGGATTCCTTCCTTCGGCTGGCGTTCCGGCACTGCTGCCGTTTCTTTCCGCACAGCAGACTCCGCAGCTTCCGGAGCATGTGCGCAGCCGGAAAGCAGCGCCAGAAGGAGAAGCCCGATCAGCCCAAGGGGCCGGATTTGTTTCAGTGAATGCAGCATATACAGCTCCTTTGCTCTGAGGCGAATGCAAACGGTAAAATTGGGGAATATATACGGAACACTCAGGATAGCTGCCGCCGTCCTGAGTGCATGCCTGGAATTCATTCAAATAATCCCGGGGTAGGAAGGGAGTGCTCCGTTGACTCAGGCGATATAAACGAAAGTCTTGGGGATCCTATGGAACCGATGCCGAAAACGCTGCATGGGCGGGTCTTTGCTCGGCAAGTGTCCAAGCCTTTTGCGGAAGCAGATCCCAGTTGGGCAGTCGTGTTTTCATATTGTGGCAGTCCGACCCCAGCAGGTGAATTTCCCCGCCTGCAAGCATGGACATTGCTTTATATCTCGTTTTCCAATGCTTAAAGAAAGATACATTGGCCTGCATCAGAACACCGCAGGCACGCAGCCGGCTCCATACCGCTTTGGGCTGCATGGTCAGATACCGTTCCACATGGGCCAGCGCAACAGTCGTATCCCCGCAATCGTTCAGTGTCAGGATATCGCAAATCATTCGTTCGGACCAGCGGGAGAAGGGCATCTCCAAAAGGAGGTAATTGGTGCCCTCTATCCGGAGCTTCCGAATATCCTCCACGGCGCAGATTCCCTCAAAATACTGGACTTCCGCGCCCAGACGGAGCTCAGGAAGTTCCGGCGACAGATGCGGCTGCAATTGCTGCCAGGCACACTGCCGCCGCTCCAGAAACACAGCCGGGCTGTTTTCGTGGGCGTAGAAATGGGGCGTCAGCACCACCGTCCGGATTCCCTGCCGGGCCTCTGCCTGCAGCATGGAAAGGCTTTCGGAAATGCTCTGGCTGCCGTCATCCACACAGGGCAGGATATGCGTATGAAAGTCAATCATGGTTATTTCCCGGATTCTCTGGAAGCATGCTGCCGGTAATCACCATAGCTTCCATAGCGTTTATAGGTTTTTTTATGGGTGTCCGCCCCGGTCATGACAAACCCCAGAATTTTGGTGTCCGCGAATCGGAGCTGGCGCACGGTCTCATCCACGGCGGCCCGGTCACAATAGTCCTGCCGTACCACCACAAGCATACCGTCCAGGTGCTTTGAAACAACCAGCGCATCCGTAACAGCTGTGACAGGCGGCAAATCCACGATGATGACATCGAAAAGTTCCGACATAGCCTTGAGCGTGACCTCCATGGGCTTGGAGCCCAGAAGCTCCGCTGGATTGGGCGGCGTATCGCCGGCTGTGATCACCCAGAGATTGGGATGCAGGCCGGATTTCTGAAGCACGTCATTGCCGCGGTACTGACCAATCATAAAATTGGTCAAGCCGGGTCTGGGGCGAAGCTGCAGCCGTTTGGCAATGGTAGACAGCCGCAGGTCAGCTTCGATCAGCAGCACATTCTTTTGCGTTTGCGCGATGGTATAGGCTATATTGATGGCGGTGGTACTTTTTCCCTCTCCCCGGAGGGCGCTGGTCACGCCGATAATCTGACAGCCGTCTTTGACAGGCAGGCTGAACGCCAGATTGGTGCGCAAAAGCTTATACGCCTCCGCGGCGGCAAAGTTCAGGTTCGCGCCGATGGTTTTCTTTGTTTCTTCAGGGGTCAGCATGTCCCTGTTTTTATGGTTTCGTTTCATCGTCCAATTACCTCGCCTTTTTCACCCGCTGCTCTGCACTCTGATAATAATCATTGGAGTTCTTGGTGGACAGCAAGTCGGGGATCACCGCTAGTACAGGAATATCGTAGGTCTGGATCAGGTAGTCGGAATCATGGATCTGCTCATCCATCAGCTCTCTGACCACGATGACACCGCAAGCCAGAACAAACCCCAGCAGCGCGCCAATGGCCGTATACTTGGTCAGGCTGGGAGAATCCTTCTTGGCAGGCACCACCGCGTAATCCACAATGCGCGCGGAGCTGCCCTCCACGATGGAGGCGATCTTTTCCGGCAGCACCCGGGCGATGGTGTTTGCCAGCAGCTCAGCTTCCTGGGGATCCGGGCTGGTGACTTCAATGCTGAATACCTCCGTGGCGTTCACGGATTCGGCGGATATCATTTTTTGCAGCTGCTCGTATGTATAGGACACGCCGGACTGCTCGATCACATCGTTCAGGGTTGTGCGGGAATTCAGGATGACGACGTAGGTCTTAATCAGACTTTGGGCAGCGGTCAGTTCCCCTTGGCTGATACTGACTTTGGCGCCGCCCAGGGAAATGTTGCTGCTGTTTACATACATCAGCGATTCCGCCTTGTACAGCGGCGTTACCAGAAAGACGGTGCAGGCCAAAGTGGCGGCGCCGAAAATCACGGTTACCAGCACAATCGCCCATGCCCTGCGCCACAGAGCACTCATGAGCTTCAGCAGGTCAATTTCCAGTTCGTCATCATTTCGCTTATCCATCTCATCCATTCCTTTGCGATAGTTTGGGTTCCGCAGCCGGTATCCGGCTGCCGATTTTTCGCAGTATCCGAAGCCGTTTGATCCTGTACTGCATTTGTCTCACCACACCTTGCAGGGAATGCCAAAAGGCAATCCAAATCCTGCGGCGGAGCGAGCCGGTCGGAAGGAAAAACACACTGCTAAATTTGAGATATTATATATCATCCACCTGTATAAGTCAAGAATATGAAGAATATACAGATGGCCTGCCGAAGGGATTGGTCAAGCTAATAATTTGCCGATTCCCGTCGAAAATATGGCCTTTTTTCAGAACAAAGGAATACAGCGTCAGTTTTTTGTACGTTTTGACGCACGATGTCAGATGATTCTGCGTTTAATATTTATCCACGGCATTGAAAACATATTGATCCAGGCGGCGGAACGCCTCCTGCACCCGGCTCAATGGCAGCGCCAGATTGATGCGGATGTGGGTTTCCCCGTGGAATGCCCGGCCATCCTGCCACACAACGCCCACGTCCCAGCCGCTTTTCAGCAGTTCGTCCATGGTTTTGCCGTGGGCGGTGAGCCACTTCGCACAGTCGATGAACAGCATATAGGTGCCCTGGGGTTTGCTGACTTCCACGCCCTCAAAATGCTTTGCAATGTAATCGCAGGCGAAATTCACGTTATCTGTGATGGTTTGCCGCAGCTCGTCGGTCCATTCGCTGCCCTCCGGGCAGTACGCACCCAACAGGGCGTGCATGGACAGGACGTTCATGGTATTGTAGCTGGGCAGAATGCCCGCCCGGCTGCACCGGTCCTTCAGCAGAGGGTTGTAGATAATATGGTAGCTGCCCACCAGACCTGCAAGGTTGAAGGTTTTGGAGGGGGCGTACAGGGCAACGGTGCGCATTCTGGCATCCTCGCTGACGGACTGGGTGGGGATATGCTTATGCCCGGACAGGATGATGTCGCTCCAGATTTCATCGGCGACTACCATGACGTCGTATTTTTTGTACAGCTCCATCGCCTGTTCGATTTCCCATTTCTCCCAGACCCGTCCGCAGGGGTTGTGGGGAGAGCAGAAAATGGCGGCGTGGATTTTGTGCTCTACGATTTTGGCTTCCATATCGGCAAAATCCATGCGCCAGATACCTGCCGCGTCTTTCACCAGCGGGGAGTGGATGATTCTGTAGCCGTTATCCTCCAGCGTGTGGGTAAAGCCCACATAGGTCGGGGAGTGGAGCAGTATCTTATCACCCCGGGAGCACAGCACGTTCAGCGCGGTGGTTACGCCGCCCAGAACGCCGTTTTCGTAGCCGATGTTTGCTTTTGTCAGGCCGGTGACACCGTTGCGGCTCTCCTGCCAGCGGATGATGGCATCATAGTAGGCTGCGGGGGGATCAAAATAGCCGAAGGCGGGGTGACTGATGCGCTGAAACAGGGCCTGCTGTATGGAGGGCGCCACCGGGAAATTCATGTCCGCAACCCACATGGGAATCACATCAAAGCCCTCCCGGGGAGCGGGGTAGGGGGAGCCGGGAGCGCCCACCCGGTCAATGGCCACGGCATCTTTGCCCTTGCGGTCCAAAATGGATGTAAAATCGTATTTCATTGGAGTCTCCTTTATCTGTCGGGTACTACAACCCATTATACGATATTTTCTGAAAAGTGCAAGACGGTTTCCAAAAGGAAAGCCGCCGTATCCGTGATACGGCGGCTTAAAGCATCATTCTTTGGGCAGGTACTTTTCCAGTTCATCGTAGTTAAAGGCCTTGCGGACAACGTTTTTATAGTATTCGTTATAGGTTTTGCCGTTGTCGTCATAGCGCCAGGGGGTCCAGGGGTTGCTGTAGCCGTAGAACACGGTGCGGCAGCCGTCGTGGATTTCGGTGAAGGTTTTCTGCTCCTTGGCGGAGGCTTTTGGGCTGAGACAGACGAACCGCTTCAGGGGCAGACCGTCCAGCGCCATGTAGCTCGTCACCTTGGTATAGCACAAGTTCAGGTAGGTCAGACTTTCGCAGCCTGCCAGAGAATCGATATTGCTCAGCTTCAGGCAGCTGGCCAGCTCCAGCCAGGTCAGCTTCTTGCAGTTTTCAAAGCCCACCAGTTCCGTTGCCGCGCAGCCGGAGGCAATGAGCACCTCAATATTGGGCATATATCCCACGAAACTCAGGTCGGTCAGATATTCGTTGTGACCGATGTCCATGTACTTCACATCTTCGCAGTACTTCATGGGGCCGCAGGTGTCGTCGGTGACATTATACACCGCCCGCAGGGTGTCAGCGTCGGTGAGCAGATTATACCGCCCGTCCACACCGAAGTACACCCGCCAGACCACCTTGGGGCCGTCCCGGAAGTCCTCCCGGATATTGGCCAGCACCTCGTAGTCCAGCTTGCAGTTATCCAGCACGAAGCGGCTGCAATTGTCCAGAATCGCCAGCGCCTGCCGGATCTGGGCTTCGCCGTCGTTGCCGATGTTCTGGTTTTTGTATTCCACCTCTTCATCGGTGGTGGAAAGGGTTTTTCCAAACAGGGTGAAGGTGTAGTGGAAGGTGACATGGGGCGCGGAATCCTGCAGAGCTGCCACATCCTCCATAGAGAGGCTTTTTCCCAGAGTAACGTCAGTCAGATTGGTCAGCATTCCCAGCTTTTCGCAGGCTTCGCTGACCTGCGCGCTGGTTATGCTGCTTAAATCCAGCTGGGTGGTGCTCAGTTCGATGGAGTCTCCGAACAGAGAAATGCTGTAATCCAGTGTCAGCTGGGGATAGGTTTCCAGCAGCGTGTCAATCTGCTCTGGGGTCAGGTTCACCGAGGGCAGGGAAATGGTGGTAAGATTCGGAAGGTATTGCAGGTTCTCCACCAGCGCATCATAGGTAAACGCCCCCGGCTCCAGCACCACAGAGGAAGTTTTGTTGGATACCTCAGAGCCGCCCAGGGGGACGGTGTAGGTAACGTCAACGTTGGGGTGGGCATCGGCGTATTCCAATATGGTAGCGTAGCAGGTGCTGCCGCTTAAATCCACGGATTTCAGGTTGGGGTAGTAGTTCAGGGTGTAAATCTCTCCGGCTGCCATCACTGCGGTCAGGGTTTCCACCTCGTCTCTGGGGTCGGCGGCGGTTTCCGTGGCAACAGGGGCGGTGGGCAGGGTGATAATTTCGGTCATATCCGGTACCGTGGGCTGTTTGGCACCGCCGCAGCCGAGTAAAACTGCGGACACAGCGGACGCGCAAAGCAGGCAGAGGGTTTTCTTGGTGAAAAGACGCATGGGAAATGTGCCTCCGATGAAGGAATTTAAGTAACTATAGCACAATGCAGCGGGAAAATCAAGAAAACCGGCGCATTCCCGTAAAAAAGAACGGACAGCCGGAAAGCTGTCCGTTCCCCGGGGCGTTACTGCAGCCCCTGCTCGTAAGCCTCGATCATCTTCTTGAACGTGTGACCCGTACGACTTCTTAAGTTTTCAAGGGTTTTGTCCACAATTTCCCCGGTATACAGCTTGATTTGCAGGTGCAGGGTGTGGTCATCTTCCGGCGTGGCGAAGATTTTGTCGATATACCGGTCAACAAATTCCTTGTTAATGACGCCGATCGCTGCATCGCGTTGGGCGGCGCGGAGGGTATCGCGGATGGTGTCAATTTGCTTTTTGAAGTCCGCAGCATTGTCTCGCTGGGCGGTCAGCTCCTCCAGCTCCTTCTCAGCGGCTTCCAGTTCCCGGGTGCATTCGGCGTTCATGTCGAGAAAATCCCGGTCGGTCAGGGCACCCTGGGCATTGTAGGCCAGCAGCTTCTGCTTTTTCTTCTGGACGGTGTCGATGGTGCACCGGAGGGTTTCCATCCGGCGAGCCATGCTGTCGCCCTGATGAAGCTCCTTGTACATCTGGATATATTCTTCAATCAGCGCCTCAATCTGCGGCTCGGCCTCCCGGAACACTTCCAGCAGCAGGGGCTTCAGCTCGTCCTCGTAAATGGCGAAGGAGTCGCAGGAGTCCGCTCCGTTTTTGATTTTGCCGGAACAGACCCATTTGCTGTTCTTGTTTCCCTGTCGGTCTACGGAATCCCGGCGGTAATAGGCAGTGCCGCAGTGGGTGCAGTACAGTTTGCCGGTTAAGAGGTTTGCGTGGTTGCAGATGCCCTGCCTGTTCTTCACATCCTCGCTGCGCTTTTTCAGTACGGCGTTGGCGGCGTCCCACAGCTCCTCGGAGACGATGGCGGGGACGATCTCCCCGGTTTCGTCCTTGAACATGACCCATTCCTCCGGCGGGAGGAATTTCTGTTTTTTGGTGAACAAATCTACGACCTTTACCTTGTTGCCCACATAATAGCCCTTGTATTTGGGGTTTGCAATCAGATTGGACATGGTGGTGTGGGCGATTTTCTTGCCGTTGTGGTTGCGGTAGCCCTTCTCCCAGAACAGGGTTTCCAGCTGCTTCATGGAGTAGTCGCCGGTGGCGTAGAGGGAGAACAGCTCCCGCACCATGGGCGCCTGTTCTTCGTCGATGACCAACCGCCCGGCGTCCTTGACGTAGCCGAAAATCCGGCTGTTGCCCAGCACCACCTTGTCCTTGATTGCCTGCTGGTGACCGAATTTGACACGGCTGCTGAGCTTTCGCAGCTCGTCCTGGGCAATGGAGGACATGATGGAAAGCCGCAGCTCCGAGTCCTCGTCCAATGTGTTAATGTTGTCGTTCTGAAAGAACACCCCCACGCCGCAGCCCAACAGCTGCCGGGTGAACTGGATGGAGTCCAGGGTGTTTCGGGCAAAACGGGAGATTTCCTTGGTGAGCACCAGATCGAATTTGTCCTGCGCCGCGTCGTCAATCATGCGGTTGAAATTTTCCCGCTTTTTGGTGGTGGCGGCGGAGAGACCCTCGTCGATATACCCCGGCACGAAAGTCCAGTGGGCGTTGCGCTTGATGAGATCCTCGTAGTAGGTGATCTGGTTGCCCAGGGAGTTGAGCTGTTCATCGCTTTCCGAGGAGACGCGGGCGTAGAAGGTGACCCGCAGGGGAAGGTCATAGATGCTCTTTCGTTTCAGTTCCTGCCGGATGGTGTGTATATCCATGGGATCATCTCTTTTCGTTTTATCATCATTACTGTGAGTATATTGAAAGACAAGGGAATAGTCAAGTGTTTCCTGATGGAAAAAGACACCGAAAAATACAAAAAAATAAAGGGGAGTTACCGGATAGCGTAACTCCCGCCTATGACTTCGGAACCGGATACTTCCGGCGGATCTTTTCTGCAAGGGCCAGATAATCTTCCTTTGATATGACGCCTTTCTCGTAGGTATATTTGTTAAAGTACGTCAGCATCAGGTACTTTGCCAATGTGGATTTGTCGGGAGTATCCATGTGCATTCCTCCTCTCAGTAAAAGTATTTCCAGATTTTCCGGAAACATATCCTGTTCTGGTCTGCCGGATGGCATACTCCCAATTAAAGCGTCCCACCAGCAGGAGCAGGGGAGGAACCCTCTGCTCCTGTAGATAATATGCAATCGAAATGCGGGAGCCTAACGAACCGGTGTGCTCTCCTGCTTCTTCCGCAGCCAGAGCTTTTTGCTGCTCTTAACTACACTGTACTCCAGCCCCAGATACTTCAGCCGGTGATTCACACCGTCGTAGCCCATGTCAGGCAGACGCTCCGGATGATCTTCATAGAAACCGTTGTCGGAGGCGGTTTTAATTACCAGCTGCCGAAGGATATCGAACACATCGTCATCCAGCTCACGATCCTCGTTCGTCTGACAGAAGCTCAGAAGTACCTCCCTGTTTTGGGCAGGCGCAGGCTCCTTTGACTTCCCAAGCCACCCGCATACGGCATCCTGAAAACCAATCTCCCGGTTCTTGAGCTGCTGATAAAACCGGAACTTCCGTCTGAGCTTGTGGAAGGCGAGCTTGTTGCAATACAGATTGCCGCTGTCCAACTGGAAATACTTCCGCAGCTCAGAATTCTCGTCATTCCAGATCCGACTGCTCATCCGCTGCCGGTTTTTCCTGTCAGACTCCTCATATGCCTCCAGAAAATCCAGCATCTCCTGAGCGCGTGCGTACCGCGCACCGAGCTTCTGATTGGACAGCTCCATGACATGAACCGTGAACTTCTCCCCGGGGGAGCAGCGCTTCCGACCAACCATCTGGATGAATGCGGTGCGGTCGTCCGTAATCACGCAGACATGCTTGAGCTGCTTATCCCAGATGTTGATACCGCAGTCAAGGGCAGGCGTGGTTACCAGCACGCGGGCATCGAACTTCTGATTCTTCACGACATTGAGCCATTCAGGCTTTCCCTTGCTGTCGGCATCGAGGTACAGGGTCTTTACAGGCAGCGACTCCGCGAATGCTTTTTGAACTGGTGGCAGCAACTGTCCACCGGACAGTTGCATTCAGATGGGTTCGAGTCCCATCTAATACCATACCAATCAGAAAACCCATCCTTTTGGATGGGTTTTCTGATTGGGTGGACGATATAGGACTCGAACCTATGACCTTCCGAACGTCAAAGGAATTGAGCTCTTTTCGGGTCTCCCCAAAAAAGAAACCCGTCGTATATTTTTAAGGGTTCAGGCTCGTCTGCTGATTGCGATTCGGCGGGTGAGTGATGCAAAAAAACCGGGGCTGCAAAGCTGCAGCCCCGGAAATATTATATTACGGTGAATTCTTTTGCGAATACTTTCTACTACGCTGCCGGAACACAGAATGTGTCTGCCACGAAGTCGTGAAGCCACTGCTCATCCGGAAGGAATTCCGCATATTTTTCGCCCATCACGGATTCCCCGGGTAACCTGATAATCGTGTCCGAAGTAAAATTCATTTTGCCAATATTTCTGGCGAGGAATGTAATTTCACTCAGATCCAAATCGGTTGTGAGATAGCTGCTGAGCTGACTCATAAAGTCCAAAGCCACTGTTGGATCCGCGGCGATCTCATCCTTGCACTGATCAAACATCGCTTTCAGGACAATCATATTTCGGACGCCGCGGTTATAAGCACCCTCAATGTCGGTTATGCTTCGATAGGTCATGAATGTGCGCAACTGCAAATCGCTCATGGTGACGGTATTGCCCGCGGTGTAGGAGCTGTTGAAGAAGGTATAATCTTCGGTGAAGGTAATCTTCAGGCCGCCGATGATGGAATTGAGGGCGTACAGTGCATCATAGTCCAGCGAAACATAGCGGTTCACAGGGATACCATACAATAGCTGGGATACGGCTTCTGCTGTCAGCTGGCAGCTCAGCTCTTTTCCGTCTCCATAACTGTGTGCTGTGGAGATATTTGTTCGGACGGTATCTATGTAATTTCCTTCCGCATCCATGGCAATCACATCCGCCATTGTGTCACGGGGGATATACAGGATGGAAAAATCGAAGGTTTTGGTATTGAGAATCACCAACGCCATGACATCCGCGTTTCCGCCATTGGAGACCGTTTCGTAATACCAATTACGCTCGTCGTTCATGTAGTCAATACCCATGAGCAGGATCGAGATGATATCATCCCGGTAGTTGTAGGCAACGCCGTTTTCATCAATCCAATCTGCAGATATGGGGGCGGATGTTTCAGCAGCTTCTGTCGGATCAGAAGCCTCTGGCTGCGGAATGTTCGCTGAGATGCTGGTACGGGAAGCAAACATGCTTCCGCGCACACTGCCGGAATACCATATAAAAATAGCGATGCCAGCGGCGATCAAAACCAGAACAGCTGCCAGTATGCTGAACACAATGGCGATGGTTTTCGCTTTTTTTGTTTTTTTCTCTGCCGTTTCCTTACGGAGATATTTTCCTGCTTTCTGTTTCATGATTCGCTTGCATCCTCATCCGTGTTCTGCGCTTGCGTAAATTCGCCCAGTTCATCGCTTACGAGCACGCCCTGCACCACATACCGGTAATTCGGATCTCCGATGCAGGTGGAAAGGGTGACGATCCTGTCCGATGCGGTAACCGGATACTCTGGCTTAAAAAGCGCAAAATCCGTATGCGTATAAATGCGTTCGATATACGCTTCCCGCAGCGCTTCCGTTGAAAAATCGTTATTTACAATGATATTCAGATTGTCCGTACGGTAGGCGGCAAAGACCTGATAAGTCAGCTTCCGGTCGGGGGTATAGATCAGGATCTGACCATGCTCGTCAAAAAAACTGCTGTTGCGGAACTTGTGCAGCTGGGCAAACATCTTCCCATCCAGCATGTTGTGACCGTAAACCAGGGTGTTAAAGTCCGTAAAGTCATCGGCATTTTCACTCAGAACGAAAATGGAGCCATAGTCTGTGGCAGTTCCGGCATAGTTATGTTTCAGATAGTAGAGCATGTTGGAGCTGTCGTACAGGATCGGATAGTCAATGATCGTGCCGTCCACCGTAATCCAGCCGATAATATCCTCGTTTTGCTCTTTCAGATACGAGAAGTCGATGGGGATGTCCACCAACGGAACTGTGGGCATGGTCTCCTCTGCGGTTTCCGCGGCGACCGTTTCCGTCGTCGTGGATTCCACCCGCGCCTCCTGGGCCAGTTGGGTATAGTCATCGCTGGACTGCTTGTAGGAAAAAAGCAGTACCCCAATGGCCATCAGGGCGATCAGGACAATCAAAAAGCTCACGATACTAATGATCAGATATAGTTTTTTCTTATTTTGCATGTTTCCCAATTAATAATGGAGCGATATTTTCTACCGCTCCATTCAGTCCTTTTCTTATTCTTTGCTTTTCTTGTAAGAAACCAAGCCGACACCGCCTGCGGCACAGGCAGTTGCCACCAGCACTGCAACCGTACTGGAGCCGGTTTTGGGGGAAATGGTGTCACCGCCGGAATTTCCGCCCTGATTGCTGTTAACGGTGGAAGCGAAAGCGGTGGCAGACAGGCTCAGGCACAGGATAAGCGCTGCAATAAAGGTTACAAACTTTCTCATTTTGTTTTACTCCTCCCTGCAAACATCGAAGAATGCAATTTATTCTGGACAGGTTCAACGAAAATCGTAACTTCTATACCCAGAAAACAAGATGCGATTGGCAAAACCTAATTCTAAAGGCATTATATCTTTCCAGTTCGGATTTGTCAATATCTATTTTAATTGCCAAGAATATCCACAGAAAAACAGGATATCAGACCGATCCATTGGATCCGGGCAAACGACTCCGCGCCTGGTCCAGGGGCAGCCATACGTTATTTGGACTTGCTTCCGTATCCGTAGCCGTATCCATATCCGTATCCATATCCGTACCCGTAGCCGTAGCCAGCGGACAGGCTCTTGCGGACGCCGTTGAAGGCACAGCCGATCAAGGGCAGCTTTCCGTCCGTCAGACGCTGGGCGCCGTCCCAGATCTGATCCCGGGTGGCCAGATCCTGGCGGATGACCAACAGGCCGCAGTCCGCCATATTCGCTATTTCGGCGGCGTCAGCCAGAAGGGAGCAGGGAGGCGTATCCAGGATCACATAGTCGAACAGGTTCCGGGTAGCCTGAATCAGCCGGGCGGTGCGTTCCTGAGAGAGCAGCTCTGTAGCGCCGGATCTCCCACCAGAACCACCGCAGATAACGGTCAGATTGGGGAACTCCGTGGAGGTAAGAATGTCCCGGATGTTGGCATTGCCCTCCAGGTATTCAACAAACGAATATGCGCTGTTGTCCGATATCTGCAGCGCTTTGGCTACGGAAGGATTGCGCAGGTCACAGTCGATCAGCAGCACGCGCTTGCCTTTTTTCGCCAATGCGATGGCCAGGTTGACGGAAACGGTGGTTTTTCCTTCGCCGGAGATGGCGCTGGAAACCAGCAAAACTTTCTTCTGGTCTTCCTCCATGGCTTTCTCCACACGCAGGCAGAGCAGCCGGATACCCTCTGTGAAGGCGGGGATTTTTTTGCCTTTGAAGATCAGGGGGCAGGCAGCCTTGCGCACCTTCACGTTAGGCATCTGACCCAGGCATGGCAGATTCAGCACCTGTTTCAGCTCGTCCTCGTTGTGAACGGTATTTTTGGTGAGCGCCATAAACAGTGCCAATGCGCACCACAGCAGACCGCCCATCATGCCGCCTTTTATCAAACTGTTTCTGAGGTCGAAGGAATTTACCGGCTGTGTGGGCACGCCGCTTTCATCCAGCAGGTTCATTTCCGTGGAGCCGACCACAAACTGGGCAAGCTCAGGGTAGTACTTCATGACCGCGTTGAGCACGTCATAGGCCCGCTGGGGATCCGAATCCGTAACCTTCAGGGTGATGATGCTGGATCCGGCTGTGGCGGATACGGAGATGCCGGGCATAGCGGAAATTCCCAATTCCTCTTTCACGTTATTCTGCAATATGCTGTTGGAAATGATGTAGGGATATGTCTTGGCCAGCTGCTCCGCAGTTTTGGCATTGTAGCCGCTGACGTTGCCGTAGAGGGGATTGGAAACCTGCACCGTAAAAGAAGCGGTGGCCTCATAGCTGGGGCGGTAATGTAAGTATTGGTAGCCCGCCAGTCCGGCAGCGCCCAGGACGATCAGCACCAGGGCGAGAAGCCACATTCGCTTGGCTTCTTTCAGGAAGTCATCCAGCAGTATGAATAGATCAAGTTTCTGTTCTTCGTATTTTTCAAATTCCATACTGGCAGCCTTTCCTATTTCTGTGAACTGTTGGACGCTTTGGCACCATAGTGGCCATAGTTTCCATAGTGATTGTACTTATCATAACCGCTGTAGTTGTGTCCCTGGCCGGAGAACAGGCTGGTGGAATAGACGTTGTTCAGGATGCAGCCCAGCAGCTTGGCGTTGCCGCCATCCAGAGCGGCGACGGCTTTGTTGATGGCAGGGGCTGTGGCGGCATTCTGACGGACGACCAGCAGACTGGCATCGGCATATTGTGTCATGCTCTCCGCATCCGATACGCCGGACATAGGGGGCAGATCCAGTATGACGAAATCGAATTCCTTCCTGGCCCACCGGAGCAGCGTCTGCATGTTTTCGCAGGAGATCAGGTCGCTGGAGTTGCTGGAGGCTTTTTTGTCCAAAAGCAGATACAGATGGCTTTTTTTGTAGTGGATCAGACAATCGGAGGGGGGTGCCGCACCGGTCAGCAGGTCCTGCAGGCCATGGGCAAAATCGGTCTCCTCCAGCACCGTGTGGCAGGCGGGCTTGCGCATATCGCAGTCAATCAGCAGTACCTGACTGTGCTTCTGAGCCAGGGCCAGAGACAGATTGGCAGCAATGGTGGACTTGCCCTCGTTTTCCAAAAGACTGGTGACCATCAGCACATTCCCGTCGGGCATATGTTGTTCCACCCGGCGGCGGAGCTTGCGGATGGTTTCCACAAAGCGGAAGCTGGTGACAGGATTGGTGATGAGGATGCTGGATTTCCGGCCCCGGAGACGGGAGAGGAGGGATTTTCGCTTCTTTTCATGGGGGATTTCTCCCAGATAGCTGCAGTCCAGCTTTTCCCGGGCTTCCCGTCCGCTGCGGACGGCATCCCGTGAGAAAGACATTGCCGCCAGAAGTACGCAGGCGGCCAAAGCGCCGATGACCAGGAATTTCTTCATCTGTCCGAAGGCGTCGGCACGATTGATGGGATTTCTCGGCACCGCAGGGCTTTGCAGAACCTCCAGCACCACGCCGCTAATGATCTGGTAGGTGACTTTCTCGTGGTTGTCGATGATGGCTTGAGATACCAGAAACGCTGTGCGGGGATCAGAGGCCGTGACGGTCATGGTGAGCAAATTGGTTTCAGGAACGGCGGAGGCATTGATGGTGCCGTCAAAGGACTGGACGCCCAGGTCCTCCAGAATCGCCTTGCGCAGAATGGAACTGTTGAGCAGCTCCGTGAACACAGAGGCCAGACTGGAGGTGGACGACAGGTTATTGTAGACGGAGGAGGAGCTGCCCCGGCTGGTGACCACAAAGGTAGTCGTGGTCTGATACTCCGGCGTATATCCCAGGTCTGTTTTTATGTAGGCACCCACGCCCAGCACCAGCGCAGCGAGTACCACCACCAGCCAACGCTTTGCCACATCCTGAATCAGAACAATTGGGTCGAAGGGCAGCAGGCCGGCTTCAGCGTAGTCATATGTCTTTTCCATAGGCTTATCCTTCCACCACAACGATCAGTTTGGAATAACCGGTATACTTCCTGACCATTTGGGTATTTCCTTCGTTTTCCGGGGTGTAGGTTACGGTGAAGCCCACCGAATACACGCCGGGGGTATTGGTATTGACCCGGCCCGAGGTGCGCAGGGAATACCCCTCAGGAAGGCCGCGTTTGAAAGAGACGGTTTCGTGATTCAGTGTAAAATCCTCCAGATAGGTTTCCGCGAGGAAGGTAGTTCCCACAGGCAAATAAACCAGATACTCAGTCAGATTCAGCACCCCATCATAGGTTCCGGCGGCATATACTTCCACTGGGAATACCTTCTCCACCGTGTCGCCCAGGGAATTGGTGACCCGGAACTGAATCTTGTGGTTGCCCAGCGTGGAAATGGAACTTGCATCCAGGGATGTAGCCCGGATCCTGTGCTGGATATCGCCGTCCACCACATCCTGGGCACCGATCACACTGAGCACGTCAAAGTTGGAGTTCTGGGCGAATAACAACGGGGCCTCCAGGGTGAACTTCGGACTTTCATAATCGGTGTACAGCACCTGCCGCTGTGCCTTGGCTACATTGCCGGCCCTGTCAAAGGCAGCGTAGGTGACGGTAACGGTTCCGTCCGTGTCCAGAAGCCGGGTATTTTCCACCAGCAGGGAGGCCGTGACATCGCCGTCCCTGTTGTCCCAGGCTGTCACGCCCTGAAGCAGGGCGGATTTGTCATCCTGAACGGACACCTCCAGCTGCTGGGTGTCCACGGAAATCTTCGGCGCCTCAGTATCCGCGCTGATCTGGTTTACAATCCGGTACGCGAAAAAGACTACCAGGCACAGGGCGATCAGCAGCACATAGGGCCATTCTTTTTTTCTCATAGGTTTCTTCGCCTCTCTGTTAAAACCACTCCGGTTCCACCGGCGGCAGCGGTTCGTTTTTCAAAATGCGCTGGGGATTGCGCAGCAGCAGCTCACGGGCCAGCTGCGGGGAATACTCCTGGGACAGGAGAGACTGAATGTCCTTCATCCAGGGCGTCCGCACCCGGGGGGAGTGGGCGTCGGTGGCCACAGCCGTAACAAATCCTCGCTCCACCAGCTCCGCCGCCATCCACTGGGCACCGCTTCCAAAGCGTCCCAGCAGACTGCCCCGATTTACCTGAAGCAGACAGCCCATTTTTGTCCACAGGTTAACCAGAGCCGGATTTTCCCGGACATAACCGTAGCGTTCCGGGTGGGCAACCAGGGGCCGGTAGCCTGCCTGGAGTACCTGATGCAGGATTTCTGTTTCTTCCTCTCCGGTGGAACGGAAGGAAAATTCGATCAGGGGATATTGGGAGCCGTTGAGGGGAAACAGCCTTCCCTTGCGCAGGAGCCTGGCGGTATCTGCAGTCCCGAAGATCTCCATACCCAGGCAAACCTTCAAGGGGATCCCGGTGTCGTGCAGCGCTTCCCGCAGCAGGCGCCATGCGGCGTATACCTGCTCAGCCCGGTCATCTATACAGTGGGGTGTGGCCGCCATGACTTTCACACCGCTTTGGACAGCCAGCCGGGCCATGGCCAGAGATTCCTCCAGGCTTTGGGAGCCGTCATCCAGCTCCGGCAGAATGTGGCTGTGCAGATCAATCATGGGCGTTTTCTCCTGAACGCAGTTCGGTCACATACCCGTTGGAAATTCGGTAGGCGCGGCTGCAGAATTCCGTACTTCCCGGGCGGTGCGTTACCAGGATGCAGGTGCGTGCCAGTCCACTGCTGCGAAGATTCTTCATTAGCTGCTGCTCCGTTTCCACGTCCAGGCCGGAGGTGGCTTCATCCAAAAGCAAAATGGGAGCTTTGCGCAGCAGGGCGCGGGCGATGGCGATCCGCTGAGCCTGTCCTTCGGAGATTCCCCGTCCGCCGGCGCCCAGCTGGTGCTCCAGACCGTCGGGGAACTGGCTGACGAACTCCCAGGCGCAGGCGGCTTTCAGCGCCTGCTCCATGTCCTCCCGGGTGGCATCGGGACAGACCAGACGCAGGTTCTGGGCAACTGTTCCGGCAAAGACACTGTTTCCCTGAGGGACATAGGAAAAGGCACACCGGGTGCCTGCGGAAATGGGGTACCGGGTTCCGTTTTCCCCCACCAGCTCCGCGCTTCCTCCGCAGGGGTCTACTAGGCCCAGCAGCAGCCGCAGCAGGGTGGTTTTTCCCTCGCCGGAGGGGCCGGTGATGGCAACCTGGTCGCCGGGATGTACAGAAAAATCAAATGGATGCAGAACAATATCCCCGTCCCGGTACCGGAAGGATACCTGATTCAGGGAAATCTCCAGCTCCCGGTCGTCCGGCAAACCCTCCGGAACGGCCCAGTTCTCTAAGGGCAGCGCTTCGACTGCCATCACACGGCCTGCGGAGGTGGTGATGGAAATGGCCTGGCTGGCCAGGGAGATCAGAGAGGAGAAGGAACCCCGCAGCATGTTGGCAAGCTGCAGGAACATGGTCAGAGAACCGTAGGTAATGGCTCCGGCCCACAGTCGGTAGACGCCCCAGCCGAAGCAGGCAGCAGTTACCAGCATACTCACCAGGGACAGGCCGGTGGAGGTGCCGATCTGAAAGCCATTATAGGAAAGATAAGCCTTCGCGTACCGGTTTTGGAGCCGGTACATTTCCTCCTCATACCTTCCGGCGGCGGAAAAGGCTTTGATGCTGGTCAGGTTGCGGAAGGAATCCTCCTGAAAGGACATGACATCCCCAGTCAGTTCCTTCAACAGCAGATTGTGGCGGCGGAGCTTCCCCATCAGAAATCGGGACAGCACCAGCGTTACCGGCGCTCCCAGCAAAGTGATCAGAGCCATGGAGGGGTCGAAATACAGCATAATGGCGAAAGCGCCCACGAATTTCGCGCTGGTGGTCGCCAGGCTGGGAAGAAAGCTGATAGCGCCGTCCGCCACGGTATTGATGTCGGAATTCAGACGGTTCAGCAGGTCGCCGCTGCGGTAAGGCTCCAGCGACTCCCAGGTGGAGCGCAGGATCCGGCTGTAGGCGGTATGCTGCATCTGATTGCGTACGCGGATATGAACCCGGGCGCTGACCCGGGAGGAAAAAGCCTGCAGCACGAGGCTGCCCAGCATCATACCCGCCATAATCACGGCAGCCCGTCCGATGATGTCCGTGCCGTATCCGGTCACCGCGTCGATCAGATACTTGGACGCCACGCTGGAGGCAAGTCCCATACCGGTGCCCACAAGCCCAAGGGTACCGACGGCCAGCGTCAGCATGCCGTAGCGTTTGATGTGGCCCCACAGCCAGATCAGCTCCTGCTTGATCTGCTGGGGGCTTTCATTATGGAGTTTTTGCTTCACGGAGTGGAAAAAATCCATGACTGAACGCTCGCAATTCTTCAAAATCGAAACAAATCCTCTGGTGGATACCGGTTCCTTTCCGGTAAATGGGCAATGAAACATAGTTATTGTTAAGAATACCACATTTGGATTGTATTGTCAATGTGTATGCGGCACCTTCCGCAATCCGTACAGGCGTTCGTACAGCCAGGCTGCTGGAGGAAATCAATCTGCCAATTTTGGGATTTTTACGACGGCAGTCTGCAGAAAGAGACGTTTTCTTGTACATCATCATATTGAATAAGTGAATGAATCGTGTTATAATAAATAAAGAAAAAATACACAGGGAGGTGTGTGCCGGGCAGCTTGTTCCGGCAAAAACCGCGAAGGGGAAAAGAAGAGGATGAATGCAATAACCGGTCAGAAAAAGAAGCCGGCGTATGCCGGCGTGTATAACCGCTGCGTGAAACGCGGGTTGGACATTTGTATTTCCGGAGCCGCGATTGTGACTCTCCTGCCGCTCTACCTGGTCATTGGCGTGATGATCGCTGTGAAGGACGGCTTCCCGGTATTCTACCGCGCGGAACGGGGCGGCTACCAGGGGCAATCTTTTTTTATCTGCAAATTCCGCACCATGGTGCGCAACGCCGACCAGATCGGCGGCGGCACCACCTCCTTCCATGACCCCCGAATTACGAAAATCGGAAATTTTCTGCGAAAAACCAAATTGGACGAGCTTCCCCAGCTCGGCCAGGTGTTTTCTGGGAAGATGAGCCTGGTCGGCCCCCGTCCGGAGCTTTTGCGATATGTCAATCAGTACGAAGGGGAAGAGCTGGATATTTTGCAGGTCAGGCCGGGCATTACGGATTACAGTTCCGTTCAGTTTATCAACCTGGATGAAATCGTCGGTGACGTGAACGCGGACGAAATGTATGAAAAATATGTTCTGAAAAAGAAAAACGCCCTTCGGGTGCAGTACGCGCACACGGTTTCCTTCAAAACCGATGTCACCATACTTCTGATGACTGCACATGCGGTACTGGGCAAGGCATTTGGCTATATTTTTAAGCGGAAGCACAGGTGAAAAACGGAAAAGCAGGTAGGGGAAATGGAGTACATAACACTTAAGAATTCCGGCCTCCGGGTATCCCGGCTGTGCATGGGCGGATGCCCCATGGGCGGCTACGGTTGGGGAACCGTAGAGGAGCAGGAATTGGTCGCTGCGGTCAACACAGCGTTGGATCGGGGTATCAATTTTTTTGACACGGCAGATACCTACGGCCTGGGGCAGTCCGAGCGAACCCTGGGCAAGGCTCTGGGCTCCCGGCGCGGTGAGGCGGTCATCGCCACGAAATTCGGTGTGCGTGTGGAAAATGGCAGAACGACCTATGACAATTCCCCTGAGTGGATTGTGACCGCCTGTGAGAACAGCCTGCGGCGGCTGAAAACCGATTATATCGATTTGTTTCAGATCCACTACCGGGACGAAAAAACGGATCTGTCCACAGTGGTTGAGACCTTGGAAATCCTGCGCCGCCAGGGGAATATCCGCTATTTCGGCCTTTCCAACCTGAAGCGAACGGATCTTCCGGAGCTGGAACACTATAAAGGCAGCTTCGTTTCCCTGCAGAATCAGTATTCTTTGGCCTGCCGGGATCAGGAACAGGACATTCTGGAGCTTTCCGAAAAAATGGAAGTGTCCCCTCTGACCTGGGGCAGCCTGGGACAGGGTATTCTGACCGGAAAGTACGATAAAAATGTGGTCTTTGGCAGTGGTGACCGCCGTTCCCGGGAAATCTATGTGAATTTCCACGGGGAAAAGCTGCTGAAAAATCTGGAGATTGTGGAGCAGCTGAAAACCGTTGCAGAGGTCTACGGCAAGCCCGTCTGCGCGGTGGCTATCCGGTTTATTCTGGATTACCTTCCCGGCAGCGTGGTGCTGTGCGGCGTCAAGCGCCCGGAACAGATCCTGAGTAATGCGGAGGCGTTGGATTGGACGCTGCAGCAGCAAGATGTGCAGCATTTGGATAAAATATCTCGGTAAAAGAAGAGTGGAATATGATGACGAGTGAACAATTGGCCTGGAAAATCTGCCGCCATGCTGTGGAAATGACTCATGTCTCCGGCGGCAGCCATATTGGTTCGGTGCTTTCCGTAGCGGACATTATTGCAGTGCTGTATGCGGACGTGCTGCACTACCGGCCGGAGGAACCCAAGTGGGACGGGCGGGATCGGCTCGTTTTGAGCAAGGGGCATACCGGTGCTGCGCTGTATAGTGCGCTGGCGGAATGCGGCTTCTTCCCGGTGCAGGAGCTGATGACCTACTACGGCAATGACAGCCGTCTGTCCGGCCATGTGTCCCATATGGTTCCCGGCGTGGATATTTCCACCGGTTCTTTGGGTCACGGCCTGGGGGTGGCCGCAGGCATGGCCATTGCGGCAAAGCAGGACGGCAAGACCCACCGGGTCTTTGCGATTTTGGGTGACGGAGAGTGCAACGAAGGCTCCGTCTGGGAAGCGGCGCAGGCCGCGGCTGCTTATGGCCTGAATCATCTGACAGCCATCGTGGATCACAACCATATGCAGAGTCTGGACTTCTGCCAGCGCATCCTGAGCAGTGGCGGTCTGGCCGGCAAATGGCGCAGCTTTGGCTGGCATGTGGTCGAGTTGAACGGTCATGACCATGATGCTCTGCGGAGCGCGCTTCTGCATCCCAGTGAGGAGAAACCCATGGTGATTGTGGCGCACACCGTGAAGGGACACCGCATTCCCTTTATGGAAAACAATATTCTCTGGCATTACCGCTTTCCCCATGACGGGTGGGAATACGACTGTGCCGTGAATGCCCTGCACCAGTGCAAGCCGGAAGGGGTGGAGGATCCCTATACCCCCAACGGTGTGGAAGCGCCGGTGCTGCCCGGCCCGGATGCGGACATTTACCGGGATCACACCGTCGGCGCCACCTATCATCCCACATGGTTTCAGCTTCAGGAGGTGCGCAAATGAGAAACGCCTTTATCCGTTCCGTACTGGAGCTTGCGAAAGCGAACCGCAATATTGAACTGGTCACCGGCGACCTGGGCTTTGACGTTCTGAAGCCCTTCTGGGAAGCGGTACCGGATCAGTTCCTTAACGTGGGTATCGCCGAACAGAATATGACCTCCATGGCCGCCGGTATGGCACTGGAGGGGAAAATCGTATTTACATACTCCATCGGCAACTTTCCGACTCTGCGCTGCCTGGAACAGATCCGCAATGACTGCGCCTACCATGGCGCCAACGTGAAGATCATCTGCGTGGGCGGCGGTTTTGTGTATGGCTCTTTGGGTATGAGCCATCACGCCACGGAGGATCTGGCGGTGATGCGCGCTCTCCCTGATGTGGCTGTTTTCGCACCTGCGGACAGGGTGGAGGCTGCCGCTGTGGCAAAGGCCGTGGCTGCGTACCCCGGTACCTGCTATATCCGTCTGGGACGGGGCGGCGAACCGGTGGCCCGGGAAACAATCGACAGTTTCCGGATTGGCGAGGCAATTCCGGTTCAGGAAGGCACCCGCGTCGCCATTTTCTCCACCGGAGACATCTACGGAGAAGTTGCCGCTGCCCGGGAAATCCTGGAACGCAGTGGTATCCGCCCCACTATTTTTACCTTCCCCACGATAAAGCCGATGGATGCGCAGACGGTCATTGCCTGCGCCCAAAGCCACGAGCTGATTGTGACCTGCGAAGAGCACAATATTGTGGGCGGCCTTGGAACCGCCGTGGCGGAGGTTATGGCGGAAACATCCTCCCGGGCGCGGCTGCTCCGGGTGGGCATCCCCGACTCCTATTGCACCACGGTGGGCACCCAGTCCCATCTGCGGGAGCAGTATGGCTTAACCGGCGAACAGATCGCCCGGCGGATTCTGAAGGAACTGGCATGAAGAAAATTCTGATTACCTCCACGGACATGATGATGATCCAGTTTCTGGTTCCCCATGTCCGAAATTTAAGCGAACACGGCTTCCGGGTGGAGATCGCCTGCTCCGAGGTGGGCGGCCGGATGGACGATGTGCGCAGCGCCTTATCGGACACCGTGGCTGCCATCCATACGGTACGCCTGGAGCGCAGTCCCACCTCCCTTCGGAACCTGGCTGGCTGCCAGGATATGAAGCGCCTTTTGAAGGAAAACCACTACGACATCATCTGGACCAACGAACCTGTCATGGGCGTAGTTACCCGCCTGGCGGCAAGAAAAGCGAGAAAGACCGGAACCAAGGTGGTCTATATGTGCCACGGCTTCCACTTCTTCAAGGGCGCAGGCAAGAAAAACTGGCTGATTTTCTATCCCGTGGAACGGCTCATGGCGAACCTCTGCGACGTGATCGTCACCATCAACCGGGAGGACGAAGCACTGGCCAAAAGCTTTCATGCAGGCCGGGTAGCATACATTCACGGCATCGGTGTCAATACGCAGCGGCTGCGAAAATTTGACGAACGCAGCAACATCCGCACGGAGCTGAACCTGACGGAAGAGGATTTTCTGGTGCTGTCCGTTGGGGAGCTGAATGAAAACAAAAACCACCAGGTTATCCTTCGCGCATTGGCGCGACTACGGGACGACGGGATTCATTATATAATCTGCGGAAAAGGCGAGCTTTGGGAGCGGCTGCAAACCATGGTAAGGGAACTGAAGCTGGAGGCGAATGTGCACTTTCTGGGATACCGGAAGGATGTGGCGGAGATTTGCTTGCAGGCGGATGTTTTCGCGTTCCCTACCCGGCGGGAGGGACTGGGACTGGCAGCGCTGGAGGCCATGTATTGCGGCCTGCCGGTGATCGCCTCCAACACCCGGGGAATTCAGGACTATATGGTTGACGGCAAATCCGGCTTTCTGCGGGACGCGGAGGATGCTGCCGGTTTTGCGGATGCAATCCGAATTCTGAAAGAGGACATCGCCCTGCGCAAGCGCTGTGGGGCGTATAATATGGAAACCGTAAAGGCATTCTGCCTGGAGCCGGTGAAGGATGAAGTCCTGGCACTTTTTACAAACATTGAGATGTAACGATTCTTTATAAAACTGTGAAAGGGAAAACTTGACTGCCATGGCCGAAAACATTAAGTACAGTGTGATTATTCCCATTTACAACAGTGAAAAGACCCTTTCCAGGTGCCTGGAAAGCCTGGTCATGCAGGGTCGTGACGATATTCAGGTCGTTGCTGTGAACGACGGCTCCACGGACTGCAGTGAGAAAATCGTGCTGGAGTTTGCCGCGAAGCATCCAAATGTTGACTATGTTTATCAGGAAAATGGGGGCGTTTCCCGGGCCAGAAATACGGGTTTGGATCGAGCAACAGGGAAATTTGTGACCTTTTTGGACAGTGACGATTATGTTTCATCGGATTACTTTTCCGTACTGGATCAATCGGAGGACGATGATCTTCTGGTATTCGCCCACGAAACTGTGGGAGGCCCCACTTCAGACGAGTCCAAATTATTCTCAGAGCTTCAGAATCAAAAAACTGCAGGGCAGCGGTTGGCGTTGCTGCTGAGCAGCAGAAAAATCATGTCTCCCTGCAACAAGCGGTTCAAGCTGAGTATCATCAACGATCATGCGCTCCGTTTTATCGAAGATTTAAGCGTTGGAGAGGATTTCAATTTCTGCATGGCATATGCCATGCAGTGCCGAACCATCCGTGTCGTGGGAAAAAGCATCCTTTTCAATGACATCTCGAATCCAGGCTCGCTGTCCCGGAGATACCGGCCTCAGCTGGATGACAAGCTGGTTTTCGTGTTTCAAAATGTAGCAAAAACCGTCTCCGGGGATACATTGTTCGCCGGTCAAACCCCGCAGCTGCTGGCAATTGTGGACTATCTGTATGTGAAGCATGTTTTTTCCTGCGTTTCGGAGGAATTTAAGCATAGGAAGCTGCACTATCTCCGTGACCGGCAGCGAATTGTGGAAATCTGTGAAAAATTCCGGAAGCCCCTTTCGGATGAGCGCTGCGGCATTGTCCATGGCGCGCTCCGGCTTGCACTGAACTGGCGGCTTTATTTCCCCTTCTACTTCGTGTCCTACCTGGTAAAGGGAAGAAAATACAGGGAATAAAGGAAGAAGGGGCTTTCGCGGAGAAGATCAAAGTGCTGATCATCACCGGCACCATGGATGTGGGTGGCATTGATCATCAGCTGATACCCTTTATGTCGGGCCGTGCCCGAAAAACTGTTACGAAGGAGTCACCTGTATGGAACGTGAATATACCTATCTTCTCCATCTGCTGGGGGCTTACCTTCGGGAGGAAGAGCCGCAGGTGTGGGAAAATGTGGACTGGGTGAAGCTGGTGCAGCTCAGCCAGATTCACTGCGTTACCGGAATCCTGGGCTATATGACCATGTCCTGGCCCATCTGCCCGGACGAACAGATGAAAGCGTCCCTGCGAAGTGTTTGCTTGAACACCATCGCGTTGTTTGCCCGCCGGGCGGCGCTGGCGGATGTGTTCAGCCAGACACTGTCCCGGAACGGAATCGACCATATTATAATGAAAGGCTTTGTCCTGCGGGAGTATTACCCGGTGCCGGAACTGCGAACCTTCGGCGATATCGACCTTGTGATCCGGTCAGAGGATCGGAAAAAAAGCGACGAACTGCTGCGCTCGCTGGGATATCAGCCGGAGACCGATTGGGAGCCGGTATTCAGCTATACCAAAGATGTGGAATACTATGAGATCCATTCGGAAATCATGGAAGTCAACGTCTCCGACAAGGCGGACTACCGAGGGTATTTCCGGGATCCGTGGCAGTATGCCGAAGCAGCCGGCGACCACCGCTATCAGTTCAAGCCGGAGTTCCATTTTCTGTATCTGCTGACCCACATTGCCAAGCATGTCACCGGCTCCGGGGCAGGCGTCCGAATGTATCTGGATGTGGCGGCGTTTCTCCGCCGCTTCGGCACATCCCTGGACTGGGATTGGATCCAGAAGGAACTGGAGAAGCTGCGCTTCACGGATTTTGCCAATATCGTCCTGCTTATGGTGCAGGAAGCCTTTGGCGTGGAAAGCCCCATCCCACTGCAAGCTGTGGAGGAGGAGACCATGCGTGCCTTCCTGAAATTCACCATGGACGGAGGCGTCTTTGGCCGGGCGGGACGGGACAGCGGCACCGAGTCCCTGAAAAATCAGAGCCGGGGAAGGGAAAAGATTTCCCGCATCGGCACCGTCGCCAGACGGCTTTTCCCGGCGGCGAAAACCATCGAAAGCCGGTATACCTATTTACAGGACAAACCATGGCTGCTTCCGGCGGCGTGGATTCACCGGCTGGTCAAAACAAGAGACACCTGGCAGCAGCACACCGAAGAAGCCCAGAACATCCTGCTGGCGGACAAGGAAGAGGTCCGGAAAATACAGAAGCTCTATGAAAAGCTGGGTCTGTAGCGGATTTTCACGGGAGGAAAGTAGATTTGAAAACGCAAACCAAAACCATGGATCCGGAGATCCTGCTGGAGGAATACCGCCGGCTTCTGCAGGAGGATCCGTCTATTGACGCGCTGCCGCTGGTTATTACCGGAAATAGCATGAGCCCCTTCCTGATCCATGGCCGGGACACCGTGTACCTGTCCCGCCTGACCCGCCCTGTGCGCCGGGGAGATATGCTGCTCTACCAGCGCAGCAGCGGCGGCTATGTGCTCCACCGGGTTTACAAGGCCGGGCCGGAGAGCCTGACCATGATCGGCGACGCCCAGACGATACTGGAACCCGGCATTCGCCGGGAGCAGGTCATCGCCATTGTGACCCGGGTGGAGCGGAAGGGAAAACCGCTTGAGCCCGGCAGCTTCTGGTGGGCATTTTTTGAAAAAATATGGATCCGGATTATCCCACTGCGCAGGATTGCCGAGCGCCTGTACAGCTGGGTAAGGCCACCGGAAAAATGACAAAAAACTGCCCCCAAAAGGACGATATTTTCGTGGGAGAAAAACCGGAAGTTCTTTGGATTTTCGGCAGGGCAAGTGATTGACTTCTTAACCTATTTATGGTACACTTGTCAGGAATAGGATCTTTCTGGTGGGAGTGTTTCTATTGGTGGATCCCGGATAAGATCCCTGTTTTCATGCAGAATTCACGAAGGAGCGGCTATGAGAGTTCGCGATAATTTTATTTTACGTACGATTGCCCAGGAGCAGCTGCTGATCCCCACGGGGGAGGCGGCTCTGTCCGTCAAAGGACTGATTGCCCTGTCCGAAAGCGGAGGCTTTCTGTACCAAAAGCTACAAAACGAATGTACCAGAGAGGATTTGGTTTCCGCCCTGACTCAGGAGTATGATGTTCCGGCATCTGTGGCGGGGGAGGATATTGACGCCTTCCTGGATCAGATGCGGAAGCTCAATATGCTGGTGGAGGAGTAACCATGGCCAAGTACCTCCAAAAGAAGAAAAAGAAGCCCATCGGAGGGATCCTGATCCTTGTGGTTGTGATTCTTCTGCTGGCCGTTGTCGCGGTATTTGTCATGCCGCGGCTTCTGTACCGCCTTTCGGGCGGCGGGGAGGCTGTAGAGTTCGAGACGGAGGCGCAGCTTTCCACAAATATACCTGAGGAGACCACGGAAGAACGGGTTCCCACAGTCGCCTTTCCGCTGCTGGTGGATGACGGCAGACTGGAGATCAACAGTCTGTTCCAGTTCACCGGGATCAATCCGGACTGCGAGAATCAGGAGGGGACGGATATTGCCGGAATTCAGCTTCGGAATGTCTCCGCCTCCCAGCTGACCCGGGCGACCATTGAAATGACACTGGTCAGTGGAAAGCTGCTGCGCTTTACCGTCGAGGATCTGCCTGCAGGCATGACGACGCTGGCTTTCTCTGATGAAAATATGTCCATGGATTTGGCCGATGCCTGTGTTTCCTTTTCCTGCGAAGCTTCCTTTGAAGCGGAGAGTCCCCTAATGGCAGACCGCCTGTCGGTCAGCGTGGAGGGCACCCAGATCACCGTCTCCAACATTTCCGGCGATGATCTGACCAATTTGACTGTCTATTGCCATTGCCTCCTGGATCAGGACTGCTATGGCGGTTTGACATATTGTTATCCCATTGAATTCCTGCCTGCCGGTGGAAGCGCCACCGTGGACGCCGTGGATTGTTACCTGGGCGACGCGGAGGTAGTGCGCATCGGTATGGCTGATCAGTAAGAAAATGAGAGGAGAATGAAATATGAAAGCTTATGTAAAACCCGAGCTCTTTGTGGAAAGTTATGAATTGTCCCAGCATATTGCAACCTGCGGGATTGACGTGAATTCTACGGACGGAAGTTGCAATGGAACTATCGATGGAGATTTCTGGCCTGGTTTGGGTGGTACACCGGTTTTTAGTTCGGAGTGTGAAACGCCGGTAGAAAACATTGAAGGCTACTGCTACACAAACGGCACCACCGTGGCAGGTAGACTCTTCAACTCCTGATGCCTGATACCCACCTGTACCATCTGATGGTTGCCGGTGTGGGGATCACCATCCAGACGCCTCAGCCCCTAACCGTTGCCGACGGCTTTCTGCCGTTTCTGACGGACGCTGCCCGGCCAGACTATCTGGTGGAGTACCGGGAAAATCCCGACCTCCCCCAGCCGGAGGGTACCCCCCTGTATCGCAGCGAGAGCTATGAGGTGTATCCCGACGGCGCAGGGGGCTTCGTCCGCTGGTACTTTGACGGAATGGACGGCTTCATTCGATTTGTCCGGGTGACGGAGGATCGGCTGGCGGGCCGGGTACTGGCGGAGTACTTGCCGCGGAAACGGGAGCTTGTCTCCGACATCGGCAACTGCTTTGCTTTCAGCGGATGGGAGTCTCTTCTGATCCGGAAAAACCGTCTGTGCTTCCATGCTGCCTGTGTGGACACGGAACTGGGCGGTATTCTGTTTTCCGGCCCCTCTGGCATTGGAAAGTCCACGCAGGCGGATCTGTGGCAGCGGCACCGGAACGCCCGGCTCATCAATGGGGATCGGCCCATTCTGTCCCGGGAGCAGAATGGCTGGCTGGCCTGGGGTTCCCCCTATGCCGGTTCCTCCCGATGCCATGTCAATGACTGCTGCCCTGTTTCCGCCGTGGTGATGCTGCGGCAGGCTCCCAGGTGTCGCCTGCGGCGGCTGGAGTTGTCGGAAGGCTTCCGGAGCATTTACGCTGGCATGACCATGTACTCCTGGAACCGGGAGTTTGTTTCCGCTGCTGTTGACCTGGCTATGGCGCTGGCATTAGAGGTTCCTGTGTTTGAATTTGAATGCACCCCTGAGCGTCGTGCTGTGGATTTCCTGGAACGGGAGCTGCGGGAGGTAATTGCCCATGAATAACCAACCAAATCCCTCCGCTACACCCCTGACGGAATACCTGTATAACAAAGCCAGCCGCTGTGGAATTCCCGTAGGCGGCACTTTTGAGCTGTCCCCGGTGTGCAATTTCGCCTGCAAGATGTGCTACGTCCGCAAAACGCCCCAGCAGGTTCGGGAAAGCGAGCGGAAGATTCTGACCTTGGCGGATTGGCTCCGCATTGCAGAGGAAGCCCGGGACGCTGGACTGCTGTACTTACTTCTGACTGGAGGAGAACCCTTTCTGTGGCCGGATTTCTGGCCGCTTTATGAAAAGCTCATTTCCATGGGCTTCCTGCTTTCCATCAATACCAACGGTTCCCTGATTGACGGCGAGGCGCTGGCTCGTCTGAAGCAAATGCCGCCCCGGCGGATCAACCTCACCCTATATGGTGCGTGTGACGAAACCTATCGCCGGCTGTGCAATGTGGACGGCGTGTTCTCCAAAGTGGATCGGGCCGTCAAAGGCTTGCTTGACGCGGGCATCTGCGTCAAGCTCAATTGTAGCTTGACGCCTGATAACGCCCAGGATCTTCCTGCCATGGTGTCCTATGCGGAATCCCGGAAGCTGATCCTGGACGCCACGTCCTATATGTTCCCCCCCATCCGCCGGGATCCGGCGCAAACCGGTGTCAATGATGGCCGGTTCACTCCGGAAGAGGCCGCAAAATATCGAATGGAAGTATTCCGGCTGCAGAACGGCCCGGAACGGTATCGCCGCTATCTGGAGGATATCTGCCGGGGCTGCGTGGAGCCGCCGGGACTGGATGAAGGTTGTATTGATCCCACCGACGGTCGTATCCGCTGCCGGGCGGGCAGGGCTTCCTTCTGGATCACCTGGGACGGCTGGCTGACCCCCTGCGGCATGATGCCGGAACCAAAGGTGGATATTCTGGGTGGGCCCTTTGCCGAGCGCTGGAAGACCCTGATGGAGAAATCCGCTGCCCTGCGGCTGTCCGGCGTTTGCGATAAATGCCCCAATAAAAATGTTTGCCACCCTTGCGCGGCCATTTCCTATGCGGAGACCGGCTCCAGCGCGGGGATTCCCACCTATATGTGCCGTGTCACACAGCGGATGCGGGAAATCGCCCGGGAGACCATGTATCCCGGGGGAAATAACGATTCAGCAGCCGCTGAAAGCGCAATGTCAGGGCGTGACCTGTAGGCGCGGCGAAACTGGTGATCAATCGCGGAAATCCTTGCCCAATGGCAATTATATCTTTTTGTGAATATTTACCCAGGAGGTAATGAATATGAAGAAGTGTAAGCGATTCCTGGCGCTGCTTCTGGTACTATGCATGATGCTCAGCGTAGTACCTTTCAGCGCGTTCGCTGCCGAAGGCTCTGACGAGACGACTGACGGCGGATCTCAGAATGCCACTGTGGAAACCGTTGCAGAAGAAACGACTGCTGAGGAGACCACAGGAGAAACCACTGTGGAGGAAACCACAGAGGAGACCACTGTGGAAGAAACCACGGAAGCAATCACAGAGGCCCCCGTCGCTGAGGAAGAGGACGAGACGCTGGAAGGCGGCATTGCGTCCTTCGCTCTGACCAGAGAAGCGGCTGGGTATGCTCTGACCATGGGCACCAAGCCTGCTGACGGCACCACCACCGGCAATCCCTTTGTGCAGGGCACCGGCGGCAGCAATAGCTTCCGGATTCCCGCTATGGTGACCCTGAGCGACGGTACCATCGTGGCCGCAGCGGACGCCCGTTGGAATACCACCTATGACGGCGGTGGACTGGATACCATCGTTTCCTACTCCACGGATAACGGTGCGAACTGGAACTATACCTTCGCCAACTACCTGGGTGATAATGGCAATACATACAATGGCAGTGGCTCCACTGCCTTCATTGACCCTGCCTTGGCCACCGACGGCAGCACGGTCTATATGCTCTGCGACCTGTACCCCTACGGTGTGGCGCTGAACGGCAGCGGCAATACTGCGCCTTCCACCGCTGTGGGCTTTAACAGCGACGGCACCCTGAAGCTGGCGAAAAACGACAGCTCTTCCTATGATTATTACCTGAAGGACGGCCAGATCTACGATTCCTCCGACAACGTGGTTTCCGGCTATACTGTGGATGCCTACTTCAACATCACGGGTACGGATGGAACTAGCTCCAATCTGTTCTTCTCCGACTCTCCCTATCAGGTCGTCCGGACAGGCTACCTGTATCTGACCAAATCCACCGACGGCGGCAAGAACTGGTCCGCACCCACCCTGATTCCCAACGTGAAGACCTCTTCTGAGCAGGTCTGCCTGGTTGGCCCCGGCCGGGGTCTGGTGACCGACGGCAAGATCATCTTCCCGGTTTACAGCTACAACAGCGGCAACCAGCAGATGGGCTTTATCTACTCCACGGATGGTAAGACCTGGACGCGTTCCGCCAACTTTACCGGGGCTTCCTGGAGCTCTGAGGCTGCAGTTGTAGCGCTGAGCGACGGCACCCTGCGGTTCTTCTACCGCAATGGTACTTCTGCGCTCTGCTATGTGGATTATTCCTGGACTACTAACAGTTGGGGCAGCGCTGTGAACACCGGCATCGCCACCAACTCCAACACCCAGATTTCTGCCATCTCCTATTCCAAGACCGTGGACGGCAAGCAGGTGATCCTGGTCTCCTGCCCCACCGGCAGCAACAGCAATGGCTCTGCTGATTCCAGCGCCAGCGCCCGGCTGAACGGCAAGATTTTTGTGGGCTATGTCAACAGTGACAAGACCATGTCCTGGCAGAGCGACAAGGCGATATCCGTTACCTCCAATAACAGCCAGTTCATGTATTCCTGCCTGACCGAACTGAGCAACGGCAAGGTCGCGATCCTCTATGAAAATAAGGAGAGCGCCTGGGGTACCGGTGACAACTGCTACTACACTATGGACTTCCAGACCTATGATCTGGGGTTGACCGACCCTGTTACTGTAACGGATGCAAATTCTAGTGTCTTTGCAACTGCCAAGGGATTGACCAGCGTGTCCGCTCAAAAGCAAGACAATGCTGCTCCATACGCAGGTTATAGTGCGGCAGTTACCTACAGCATCACGCTGAACGGCGGTAATTACACCGGTAGCGCCGAAATCAAGATTCCTTATGACAGTACTTTTGACGGCTGCACTGATTTCATCGGTAACGTTGCCAACGATGATAACACGGTAGACACCTTCCCCGTCAAGTTGGTGGATGGCTATTTTGTCGGCACCGTACCACATTTCTCCGATGTTACCATTTCCGGCAGAGCCTTGACTGGAAAAGATGTTACACTTGAGATTGGCGGAACCGAAACCATTACCGACAATACCGGTAACTATTCGGGAAACTATACAGGTCCAGACACCAGCATTGCTAAAATCGAAGTAACGGGTACAGATGAACAGGAGGGCGGCGTGAAGTATACACAGGCCTCTGTCACCTGCAATACTCTGATTTCCAGCAACTCCAACAACTGGACGGCTGTTTCCGGGTACTATTACACCCCCGATGGAACGAATTACTATCCGCTGTACGCAAAAAGAAGTCGTAGCTATGTTATGGGTACAGGTTGGACATATACCTATACTTGGGGTTACTCCACTACCAGCTCTACCAGCAATGTAACCCAGATCGGTACCCAGAGCACTACCAGCACCAGCACTACCCCGAATATCACGGTATACACCCAGTCTGCAGCTGACCCTGTTGCCGCATCCACAACTATCACCTTCACTGGTGTTTCTGCTGGTACTACCACGGCAGTTGTTGGCAGCACCCAGTATAACATCACGGTCAACAGAAAGACTGAGTCTGTGAATCTGGTTGTTGGCGGAACAAAAACTTTCGATGATGCCAGCACCGGCACGCCCGTGGTTGGCAACAGCACAGTCGCTTCTGCGACCCTGTCCGGTGATCAGCTCACTATTACCGGCCTGAAGGACGGCACCACCACTGTCACCACCGATACCACTGTGTACACGGTAACCGTGTCCGACGGAACGCCCATTTCCATCAAGGAAAATACCACTGAGACCATTTCTGTAACGTTGGAGGATGGTCAGACTGTGGAGTGGTCCTCCGCTGACAGCAATTACGTTGGCGTAGCCGGCAAGTATGACACCACAGCTGGTGCCTATACCAACGCGGCGATTCTGGCTGGCCAGAATGTGACTTCCAGCCCCGTGACTGTCACCGCCACCATCAAGGATGCCGACGGGAATGTAGTTGGCACGCAAAAGTGGCTGGTCACCGTCACCGCTGGCGATGCGGATACGAATACGTCCTCCAAGGGTATTTACTTTAATATTTCCACCATTGAGAACTGCACCGTTTACTACTCCATCAACGGCGGCGAGCTGATCCCGATTAACGGTACCGGCGTAAGCACCGGCGAATGGACGGGCAACGGCACCTACACCGGTCGCTTCAATATCATGTTCTTCGCGGCCCCGGATGATGGCTATGCCCTGACCTACATGTATATCGAAGGAACTGACGGACAGTATTATACTTTGGCAAATGGCAGCAACCCGGATGGAACGGACAGCGACGCCTGGCCTTTCATTGATCCCGCGCGGGATACAATTCCCACAAGTAACAGTGATGCAACTATCTGGAAAACGGTCAATGGTTCCCTGCACGGCTTCCGCTGGGCGCTGCTGGAGGGCAACATGACCATTGAGCGGATGAAGGTTCTGTTCTCCAATGCCATTGCCTTGGGTTGCGACGGTGTCACCACGCAGACGAAGAATAGCACAGATGGTATCGGAAGTGCCAGCGATCCAATGGAAGTGAAGTTCGTAGCTCAGAAGCTGCCTACCGTTGAGAAGACCATCACGAGCATCACACGTGGCAGTGAGACTATTCCCTATACCGAGGGCATGAAGGTCAAAATCGGCGATACCATCAATTATTCCGTTGTGGTTACCCGCTATGCTACCAATGCAACCTACGGTACCATCACCTATGACAACGAAAAGCTCACGGATGAACTGACCAACGACGCTGGTATTTCCAATCCGGATATGGGCACCTCTACTACTTCGGACAAAGCTTACACCTACACCACCAGCTTGACGCTGACCAATGAAAACTTTGGTACCGTGGTGAAACGCGGCGCCATTACCAACGAGGTCAAATTCAGCTACACCTATTCGTCTCAATACAGCGCGGGAAGTATGAATGCGAAAGCTTCCGCTGTCGCGGAAGTGACCGTCGATATTCCTTCCTATGTAGTTGACTTCGGTTTGCCTGTAGAGATTGATCTGTTGGAGAATGGTAACAACGACGGAAAGATTATTAGTTGCTCCAATGGCCTTTATGGATCTGCCAAAGTGAATGATGCTGGAACAGGTTTCACCTATACGCTGGATCAAGTCATGCAGGATGTTGACTATATAGAGTTTACCTATATACTTAATAACGCCCCGGACTATGAATATACATATACAGTTGCCATCTACCCCGCCACCACCGTCTACTACGAGGAAGGCTTCGCCGCTTACACCGGCACTTGGACAGGTAATGCTAGCAAGGGCAGCGGAACGCAGGCAACCCGGATTGCCGGCAGCAACGAGGATGAATACGGTTATGACCAGAAGTATGCTCACGAGAATGCCGGCCCCTCCAATGGAACTCAGGCTACCAGCAGCGCGAAGGGGGACAAGGCTGAATTCGCCTTCACCGGCACCGGTGTGGATATTTATGCCAACTGCACCCCGCAAACCGGCTGGCTGATGATCCACGTGAAGAACGGTGATGGCAACACGGTTAAGGTGGTTACGGTTAAGCTGCTTCAGGTCAATACCGCTCTGCAAAATGGTGGATCTAGCGCCACGACCGGCCAGGCGGTGAGTGGCTACAATGTCCCCGTAGCAAGCATCACCGGCTTGTCCCATGGTAACTATACGGTGACGATCACTAACATCAGCACTGAGGAAGGTAAGACTACTGTTAACCTGGACGGCTTCCGTATCTATGGTACCCTTGCGACTGAACCCGACTTCTACCAGACCGACGAGGAAGACAAGCCCACATTCATCGAGCTGCGTGATCAGGTTCTGGCTGGACTGAGCGTGACCTACACTGGTTCCGATCAGGTCTACGCCGGCGGCGAGATTCCGGATGGAGCTCAAGTTGCTGTTGTCGCATCCTCTGCTAAGTACACGCAGGCTAATGTGGATGATCTGCTGAAGAATGGTCCCAAGAATGAGATTTATCTCCAACCGGGACAGGCTCTTGTGTTGAAAATCACAACTGCCCGTGAAGTTCAGATCGGTTTGAAGGCACTGAATGCCGCAACTACCTATACGATTACTGGTAAGACAGGCGATCAGTCCATCAGCACCAGCACCGATATGTTCTATACCGTGCTGAATAAGAATACTTCCGTCCAACAGACCATCACGATCACCAACAATGGTGAAGGCATCCTGTCCGTTACGAAGCTGAAGGTCTGCGACGATCCCAATGCGGCCCTGGCACCCCTGACTTGGGAAGACCTGGCTACCGCCCTGAGTAACTTGGGCATTGGTGGAGATACCAACGGTTCTGAAATCACCAATCCTGTCGAGCCCACAGAGCCTGAACAGCCCGAGGTTGTCTACGCGGATGCTACCCTGAGCGTATCCCTGGTGGATTATGCCGGCAAGCGGATCGCTTCTGTGAACCTGACTGACAACGGTGTTGCGGGCGAGACCAAGGCCTTTACCGCCGAGGAGGTCCTGGCTGCTGCGAAAGCCAATGTGCCTAAGGGTTACGTCCTGGTGGACGAGTCCAAGGTCACCGGCGCGGAAGTGGCTTACGGCGAGTCCGGAAAGGTCACCGTGCGAATCGACAAGATGGCCACGCTGAATGTCATCTATGTGAATCTCCGCGGCAAGAACGTTGGCACTGCCACCATCACCAAGGTGCAGACCTCCGGCGGCAGCTATCAGTTCTCCGCCTCCGAAATCAGAGCCAACGCTCCCGCCGGCTACCGCGCGGTATGGCTGACCGGCGTCAAAGTGCCCTATGGCTCCGATAGAACCATCATCGTTCCGGTGCTTTGATTCACACAAATTCCCTCCGGGAAATGAACGGAACCAGCAAAATTGGTAAATAGAGCAAAGCCCCCTGATGCTTCTGCATCAGGGGGCAAACCATTTTAATCAGGGATGGAGAAGATCCGATCCTATTTTTTACACCTTGCCTGTCCCGGAGGTTTGCGGACACGATTGAACGCGCATCTTCCACCTGATCCCGGAAGTCGGACGATGCATTCTGTGGGATGCCATTGGTGGTGCCGTGGATGCGTTCGTCGGCATAGCCCCTGAACCAGACATATACTGACCTTTGATCGCCTGGCTGCCACAAACGGCAGCCAGGTACCCTTTTTCTTGAGACTGAGATTGACGCTTACCCGAATGCATAAGGATAGCAATAATAAGCATTCAATAAGATTTAGATAACGGTTTTCTATTTTGATCCCTCTGACCAAACTAGTAATACGCAATCAAAATAAAAACAGATAATTGTCACTGCCATATATCAAATCCAATTGTTAAAAGTTAAAACGAACTAACATATTAGTAGGGCCCCTGGAGGTAGCGTTTGCTACCCCTTGCGAAAAAAGCCCAATAAAAAGAATAATTGGAGGAAAATTAAAATGGCAATCTTTAAAATGGTCTCCGGCAGTGGAAAATATCAAGATGACTTGGCAATCCCCAATTTAATCGCATACATAACAGACGGAAATAAGGCAAAAGGTGATATTATTGGAGGCTGCAATGTAGATTTCAATAATATTGCCGGCAGTATGATCCAGGTATCAGAGCACTTCAAGAAAAACTCCCATATCAGAGCGCATCATTTTATTGTATCCTTTCTGCCTCACGAAGTTCACTCTGTTGGGGTATTGATGTGCATTGCAAATCAAATCTGTCAGTACTTTTCTGAAGAGTATCAGATTGTGTATGCCCTTCACGAGGACACAGGTTATCCCCATCTGCACTTTGTTTTTAATGCTGTCAGTTATGTCGATGGGCATCGATACCGAGGAGGAATTGGGGAATATAAAAACCTGTACTATTACATCAAACGTGTTTTGAAAGAGTACTACATTTATAACTACAGAGATATTAAGTTCAATCCTGCAACCGACCATCCCAATGAATAATATCGACTTGCATGATTGCCGGCCCCAGTGCTGATACACTGGGGCCGGAATCCTATGAGAGAAATCATTCAACCATTTTGCGCAATGTAACGCAGAACAGATGCTTTGGAGATTCTCCACTTTTTTCGACCAACGCGAAATGCAGATATCTGACCGGTTTGGAGTAATGTGTACGCCATATTACGTCCAATCCCAAGAATTTGCTGAAGCTCTCCAATGGATAATACATCAGCGTACTGTTCTAACATAATTAAAACATCTCCTTATTTGTTGTTTATTCTTATGTTAGATCAATATAAAGCAAATTTTTTTTGCTTAACCATATGGAAAACTCCATATTTGTAATGCAACTTGTTGCACGAAATATACCCTGTTTTCAGTCGGTGAGAATTGCCGGCTGAAAACAGGGCATGGATCTTCTTGAATACAAAATCTATTTCCTCGGCGGCTTTACATTCTCTGCTGCATCAACATCACCGGAGATGGCACCATGTTCCTTCTCAAAGTTCTTGATATTCTCACGAACCAGACACAGAATATGGCTATTGATAGAGCGGCCTTCATAATCCGCCACATAGCCAATCTTCTTCAGCATTGCTTCTTCAATTCGGATGGAAACGCTCTTAACCGCCACAAATATCGCCTCACTCTAAAATATGTATTTATTTTACGGCAATACTGTGCTATAATTTTCATTATAGATATACGGTGTATCTAAAATGTGTTTATTTAAGAAACGATTCTGTGATCGGAGTACAAAAAATAACGCAATGATGGTGCATTACGCTTACAGGGGAGGCACAGAGTATGGAATACATTCCGGAATCACTCAGAAAGAAATATGAATATGATCGTGCGCACCACTGGATGAAGTGGCTTGAAATAAACGCTGAAATTGCAGATAAGTACTGCTGCAGATCCTATCTCTGCTGCTCATTTGAGGAATTGATTATCAACCTGATGTACCCCCAAGAAGAGGATTCAGAGGCGCTTCATGCCGCGGAATATGACAGAAATGGTTTTGTTCCCATCCTTTTGAGAGGTGTCGTGATAGAGAATGCGCTCGACAGGGACGGGCGACACTTCTTGCAGCTGATTTCTACAGAGAAAAGCAAGCACTTGGATGCGGAAACAATGCTGATCTATCGAAACACATTACAGGTACAGAATTCCTTACTTGCTCGGGAGTTATACTCAGATAGAAGTGAATATTCTATAGGAAATGTGCAGCGAATAAGGCCAGGAACCAAAGTCATCATAGCTGCAGCATGTTTGTCTATTTCTAAAAATAACAAACACTGGATTACTGTGCGTTATACCGATATCGCCCCTGACTTGGATTCCGATTATATATTCGTAGACAAACACTACCGAATCCATCAGTCGGAAAGAGAATACCTGATGCTCTATGAGCAGCTTGCAAATGCCCAGAAAGGCAAAAGGAGTGCCAAATACAACCGTAATACTGCTCCCTCCCCTACAGAAGGTGGGGAGCGAAACGGGCAGTCCGTGAAAGCACCACTCTTTTGGCAGGTTGTCAAATGGGGCGTGGTAATCCTTATTTTGGGCTCACTGTTATCAGAGTGTGCAGCAAATATTCATTCTCTCAAGTCCCCACCACAGGGATTAGAAGAGGGGCCTATGCAGATGCATTTTTGTGCTGTCCAGGATGTATTCCTTAATGGATTCCTTCGGAATCCGCCATACCCGACCATTTTTATATGCTTTGAGTTTGCCGCTGCTTAACATTCTATACAGTGCATTATAGCCCACTCTAAGGGCGTCTGCCGCCTCTTCTGCTGTCAGTACATCCGGGTATTCATCAAACATTTATGCATCCTCCTGTACTTCCTGTCTGATCTGAATTATTCTGACACTTGGTGCAGTCTGACGGATAATTCTCGCATTTGGGACATAGGCAGCCACTTGGCTTACGATTACATCTTCTCCGCATAGGTTGGGCCTTCCGGTTGAACAGATCCAGTTTTTCAATCATTTGATAGACAGCAGGTTCCGACCGCTGTAACGCCAAAGCAATGGCAGTGATACCTTCTCCTGCCATGAATTTCTGAACCAGCATCTCCTTTTCTTCCTCTGTCCAGTAGTCTCCCGCACGATCAAGCCGGGTCGTTCGCTCACGCATCATTCTGACTTGTTCTGCTTGCTTTTTGGAACTCATATTCGTTGATCATCCTTTCTTTTGCATGATTTACCACTATGTTCCGTTGTTTTGACAAAAAAGCATCCAATATCCGCTCGATAAAGCAACGTTTTTTAATCATATACTATCTCCATGAAGCCCGGAGCTATCTTGCTCCGGGTCATTTTTATTTTGGAGGTAATATATCCATGGAAGAGAAACGCATTTGCGACATCTGCGGCAGGGAACATCCGCTCTCAGAACTGACGGAGTTTGACGGGGTTCTGCTGTGCGAATCCTGCTGGAATTCGGAGACCATCGTCTGCGAGCAGTGCGGGAGGCGAATCTGGCTGGACGATAATGAGGGTGATGGAGATACGCCCTTGTGCCAGTCCTGTTATGATCGCCAATATACAACTTGTGTTGATTGCGGCAGAACAATCCATCAAGATGATGCATTTTATGAAAACGAGGATGACTACGAGGCGCGATGCTATTCCTGCCATTGTCGTCATGAAGAGCACCACTATATTCACGACTACTGTTACAAACCAGCACCTATTTTTTACGGCGAAGGTAGTCGGTATTTTGGCGTAGAACTGGAGGTAGACGGCGCGGGGGAGTCAAATGCCAACGCAGGAAAAATTGTGGAGATTGCGAACCACGATCAGGAACTGGTTTACATAAAACACGATGGTTCCCTCAACGATGGCATGGAAATCGTGACCCATCCCATGACGCTGGACTTCCACCTGCATCAGATGCCTTGGGCGAAAGTGTTGGAAACGGCGAAAGAAATGGGCTACTGCTCCCATCAGTCCGGCACCTGTGGCCTGCACGTCCACATCAACCGTACAGCCTTACGAAAGTTGGTTATGTGCGCGTCAGCAGCCAAGGGCAGAATACAGCCCGTCAGGAAGTGCTTATGCAGGAACTTGGCGTTGAGCGGGTCTTTATCGACAGGCAGAGCGGCAAGGATACCAGCCGTCCGGAACTGAAAAAGATGATGGACTTTGTGCGTGAAGGCGATGTGGTGATCGTGGAGAGTATCTCACGGTTTGCCAGAAATACAAAAGACCTTCTGGAGCTGGTGGAGCAGCTGACTGCCAAGAAGGTGGAATTCATATCAAAAAAGGAAGCGCTGGATACTTCCACCCCCAGCGGCCGATTTGTCCTGACGATATTCGGAGCCGTGGCCCAGCTGGAGCGGGAGTACCTGCTTCAGCGGCAGAAGGAAGGGATCGCCATAGCCAAGCAGGAGGGCAAGTACAAGGGCCGCAAGCCCCTTGAACGGCCTGAATTGGATGCTGTAGTCTCATTGTGGCAGAAGGGGAAAATCACCGCTGTAGAGGCAATGCGCCGTTTGAAGATATCCAAAACAACGTTCTACCGAATTATTCGGGAACGAAATATGCAAAGAAAGAAGGAATAACTGTGACTGAACTTGTGTGGTTTACGGTGGGCTTTGTCACCGTGCTGGTAATCATCACGGCGGCGGACACCATCGTCCGGTGCTGTGCAAAATGATGACAGCGCTCACCGCTATCATGCTGGAAGCCTTTGCAAAGGGCGCAGCATTTGCGGTGAGTGTGTTTCTGCTCTGGAAGGAACATCGCGATTAAGGGGAGTGTGCCAAACGGCACACTCCTGCTGCCAATACTGTCTTTTTTGGCCCCTATAAAGCGAAATTTCAAAGGAAGCAAAATTGCTGCGCAGAGGCTGGAAAACTATTTTTTCAGGATTTCTTTCACAAGTTGGTCACATTTACCAAGGAAGAACCTGTTTCAACCGCAGCGGGCTTCAAATCATAGAAAACGCCCACAAAGACAGGGGAATGATTGACGGGAGCCGAAAAAAGCAGTATAATTATAGCTAAAATGGCCGCAGAATGAAATCCAGAGAAATTCAGGAAATATTCATGCGCGCCGGGATGAGGCGGCCGTAAATGCGCAGTCTGTTCGACGCCCTGCCCGACTGCGTGATGCGGCAATCGGTGGGGTTTTATTACTGTTATGAAAACCCGTGGATAGGGAAAGAGGAAGTTTGGGAAATGAAGAAATGCAATATCCGGTGGCAGCTGGTGGCTTACGACATATTGATCCTGCTTGTTGTAGACCTTCTGCTGCTGGTATTCTACAGGAGCAATGAGGCGCTGTCCTGGAACGGGATTTTGACCCACGGGATCATCTCCTTCGTGTGTGTTTTCGCGGCGCGGTTTGTTGGAAATATTTACAAGCAGATCTGGCGTTACGGCGGCATCCAGTGCTACATAAGGTTGCTGATCGTGGACGCCATCGCCTTTGCAGCAACGCTTGCCATTGAACTGATTCTGCCGCTGTTTGTTCCCATCGAGAAGGTGACCTTTGCCCGGCTTCTGTCCATCGCCAACATGAATCTGCTGGGTGCGCTGGCCATCCGCATGGTCTACCGCTATTGTTTCAAGTGCGGTACCGCCGATACCGGCTTCGGCGCGCTTCTGCGGCTGTTGTTACGGATTTTCGCCGGGGAGGAGCTGATCCACGCCAACAACGAAGCGGAGCACAAGATTAAAATTGCCATCATCGGCGCGGGCCGTGTGGGCGTTACGCTGGCGGAGGAGCTGCTGGCAAACGCCGCCTCCGCCTACATCCCCCGGTGCTTCATCGACGTAAGCACCGAGAAGGCCGGGCGTTCCATCCACGGCATTCCGGTGCTGCTGGAAAATGAGACCACCGTGGAAGCCCTGCAAAAGCATCAGGTGCAGGAGGTGGTGTTCGCCATCCCCAATCTGTCCGACGAGAAAAAACGCATCCTCTTCGCCGCCTATTCCGAGGCGGGCTACAAGATCAAGGTCTACGACTATCCCATGATGCAGACCGCCGGAAAAAAGCGGTATCTCCGGGACTTTGACATTGAGGAGCTGCTGTTCCGCAAATCCATTGCGATCTCCGACGAAAAGACCAACGCCTATTACCGGGATAAGGTCATTCTCATCACCGGCGGCGGCGGTTCCATCGGCTCTGAGCTGTGTAGACAGCTGGCGAAGATGTCCCCCAGGCAGATTATCATTCTGGACATCTACGAAAATGGCGCTTACGATGTTCAGCAGGAGCTGAAAATCGCCTACGGGGACAAAATCGACCTGCAAATCGAGATTTGTTCCATTACTCATAAAAAAGCACTGGCAAGCGTGTTTGAAAAATACCGCCCGCAAATTCTTATCAACGCGGCAGCCCATAAGCACGTTCCTCTGATGGAGAAGAACTGCATGGAAGCGGTTTACAACAATGTGTTCGGCACCCGGAATCTGGTGGAGCTGAGTGAGGAATACGCGGTGGAACGCTTCATGATGGTATCCACCGACAAAGCCGTGAATCCCACCAACGTCATGGGCGCCACAAAGCGGATGTGCGAGATGATTGTGGGAAGTGCCAGCACCTGGGGCAGGACAAAATACAGCTCCACAAGATTTGGCAATGTTCTCGGCTCCGCTGGTTCCGTGATTCCGCTGTTCAAGCGGCAGATTGCCAGCGGCGGACCCATCACCCTGACGGACAAGCGGATTATCCGCTACTTCATGACCATACCGGAAGCATCCCAGCTGGTGCTCCAGTCCGGCGCCATGGCCCAAAACGGCGAGCTGTTCGTGCTGGATATGGGACAGCCGGTGAAGATTCTGGACCTTGCAGAGAGTATGATCCGCCTGTCCGGCGTCAGCGGTATTGAAATTGTGGAAACCGGACTGCGGCCCGGAGAAAAGCTGTACGAGGAGCTTCTGGTGAAAACCGAGGAGCTGGACAAGACGGAAAACAGCCTGATTTTTATCGAGAAGGACACGCCCCTGCCGCGGGAGGAGATCGACCGGCGGCTGAAAGCTTTGGAATCGGCCTGCGACACAGGGGACGACGAAGCTGTGCGCGCCGCTTTGAAGAAGGCGGTTCCCACCTACCGGTCTCCCGAGGAGGTCAACGCCCAGGCGGATCAGGCGGAGGAAATGAACATACAGAAGGAGCTTGCGTTTGTGTAAGCATTCCGGCAAAGAAGCATATCTGGCTGCCGGTGTCAACGATCATAACCTATGGAGGTAGTATTATGGAGCAATCCAGCAATAAGATGAAAATGTATATCCGGTGGTTTTTCCTCAGGCTTGCCCTGGTGGTGTTTGATATCTTTGCAGTCAATTTCGCGTATTTCAGTGCGCTGATCGTGCGGTTCTATGTGGCTTCTGAGTTTAACGAGTGGGCCGTCCAATACATCCCGGCGTTTTTGCAGTTTGCGCCCTATTATACTGTTTGCTGCCTGGTGGTTTTCGGCCTGTTTAAGCTGTATAACAGCAGGTGGAAATATGCCGGCCTGAGTGATTTGAACCGTATTCTGGTTGCCTGCCTTGTGACCTGCGTCATTCAGATAGTCGGCTCGGTTGTTTTTGTGTTGAGAATGCCGATTACCTATTATTTCATCGGCGCCGTGATTCAGTTTGTTCTGATCACTGTGAGCCGCTTCTCTTACCGTTTCTTTCTCATGGAGCGGGGACGGGTACGCAAGCGCAGAAACGGCACCTCCATCAACGTGATGATCGTGGGCGTGGGAGAGACCAGCCACATTGTGCTGAAGCATCTGGAGCGGGACGCAGACAATACTGCCCACCCGGTGTGCATGGTGGATTTCCGGGGAGAAGGGTTCGGCAATATGCTGGGTGGTCTGCCCGTTGTAGGCGGCGTTGATAAGATCGCCGCTTCCGTCAAAAAGTACGCAGTGGAGTGCGTGATTCTGGCGGATACCACCATGCCCCAGAACATCCGCAAGGAAATCCGGGACATCTGCAGGTCGCTGAACGTGGAGGTTCAGGACTTCTCCGGCTACTTCCAGGACTCCCGGGGGGCGGTCACGCTGCGCAACCTCATGGAGTATACCAAAGGCGAAGTAGAACTGGTCATCAACGGCAAACGGCAGCGCTTTGCCAACGGCGAGCAGGCAGTCATGTCGGTTACCGGAAAATATGTGGTCACATCCATCTCCGCCCAGGAGGGACGGCTGGTGATTGAGCTGCGAAACGACATTCTGGTTCCCAACGATGTGAAGGAAGAATGGGTTCAGAGCTACGAGAAAGAAACCGGCGAGGGTATTAGCTTCTTCTAGGCGGCAGTGCCGCCAGCCAGTGCGTGCGCCAGGTTGGCAGAAATCGCTTTACCATTGGGTACTGCTCGGTATCGTTACGCATAGTGCAAATGACGTCCCGGTTAGGCGGCAGTGCCGCCAGCCAATGCGTGCGTCAGGTATTACACCACTGGACGCAGCCCGGTATCGTTCAGGATGCCGAAAACGGTGAGATGCTGGAGATAGAGTTAAGGAGTGACGGACATGTTTAAGGGAACGGATATCAAGCCCTTTGACTCCAAGGTATGGTTGGCAAGCCCCACCATGCACGGAGAGGAATTGAAATACATGATGGAAGCCTACGAGACAAACTGGATGTCCACGATAGGCAAGAACATCAATGAGGTTGAGCGGATTGCGGCGGAAAAGGTGGGGGTTAAATATGCGGTTGCCCTGTCCTGCTGTACGGCAGCGCTCCATCTGTGCGTGAAGTTTGCCGGAGAGAAGCTCTACGGAAAGCCCGCTATCAGCCACGGCGCGGTGGAGGGCAGGCGGGTGTTTTGCTCCGATATGACCTTTGCTGCAACGCTGAACCCCGTTGTGTACGAGGGCGGCATTCCGGTGTTTATTGAAACCGAGCGGGATTCCTGGAATATGGATCCGGTGGCGCTGGAGACGGCCTTCGAGATGTACCCGGAGGTCAAGCTGGTGGTCTGCGCCGAGCTATACGGTTTCTCCGGGAACATTCGGAAGATCAAGGAAATCTGTGAAAAGCACGGCGCCCTGCTCATCGAGGACGCCGCTGAAGCCATGGGGGCAACCTGGGAAGGCAGACAGTGCGGCAGCTTCGGCGACTATGCGGCTATTTCCTATAACGGCAACAAAATGATCACCGGCAGCGCCGGCGGATGTTTTCTCACCAATGACCAGGAAGTTGCCAACAAGGCCAGAAAGTGGTCCACCCAGGCCCGTGAAAACGCCGCCTGGTATCAGCATGAAGAGGTGGGCTACAACTATCGCATGAGCAATGTGGTCGCCGGTGTCATCCGGGGGCAGTATCCCTATCTGGAAGAGCACTTGGCTCAGAAAAAGGCCATTTACGAGCGATATCGGGAAGGTTTGAAGGATCTGCCTGTGCAGATGAACCCCATTGTGGAGGGGTGCGGGCCGAACTACTGGCTAAGTGCCATGTTGATTGATAAAGCTGCCATGTGTAAGCAGGTGCGTGGCGAGCAGGACGTGTGTTACGTCAAAGAGTCGGGAAAAACCTGCCCCACGGAGGTTCTGGAAGCCATCAGCTCCATCAACGCCGAAGGCCGCCCCATCTGGAAGCCCATGCACCTGCAGCCCATGTACCGGATGCACGAATTCGTCACCGCCGGTGGTGTGGAGGACGTGGGTGCGGATATCTTCCATAGAGGCGTGTGCCTGCCCAGCGATAATAAGATGACGAAGGAACAGCAGGAGAAGATCATTCGGACGATCCATGCATGCTTTGCATAACAGCAGGCAGAAAGGCGGGATTCATTTGCGTAGACGCTTGTTTAATCTGATCAGCGTGCTGTTTAGTGCCGTAAAGTTTGGTGCGATAAAGCTTTTTCACGGGAACCATTTCTGCTTCGATGGTATTCAGCGCTTCTCTCCAAACACGGAAGTGATTATCGCAGAGCAGGGCACGTTGTGCCTTGGAAAGCGTGTCCGTGCCCACAGACGTTCCAGACTGTCGGTTTCGGGAAATGGAATTCTGAAAATCGGCAGCAATACCGCCCTGGGCAACGGTGTCAGCATTACCTGCATGGGGAAAATCACCATTGGAGAAGGGGTGCAAATCGGCCCGGACACGAAGATTTATGATCACGACCACGACTTCCGTGTCCCCGGCGGTGTCAAAGCAGAAAAATTCCTTACATCCCCGGTGGAAATCGGCGACAATACCTGGATCGGCTGCAACGTGGTCATTCTTCGAGGCACCACCATCGGAAAAAACTGCATTGTGGCAGCAGGCAGCGTGCTGAAAGGCAGCTACCCGGACAATTCCGTCATCGTCCAGAAGCGCCAGACCAGCGTAACCACCTACCCTTTTGAAGAAAGAAACGAGTAAGAAGCATACATAGGAGAGGATACTATGGAGCAGGTACATAAACCATACGGTCCCTACGAGAAATACTTTAAGCGTCCGCTGGATTTTTGTTGTGGTATGGCAGCAGTGATTGTATTCTCTTGGCTGTACATAATCTTAGCCATTCTCGTCAGAGTCAAGCTGGGCAGCCCGGTGTTATTTACACAAGACAGGCCGGGCAAAGACGGGAAAATTTTCAAATTGTACAAGTTCCGTTCCATGACAGATGCAAGGGATGAGAACGGCAATTTGCTGCCGGATGATGTTAGACTGACAAAATTTGGCCGCCTGCTTCGTTCTACATCATTAGACGAACTGCCTGAGGCTTTTAACATTATCAAAGGCGACATGAGTGTTATCGGCCCCCGTCCTTTGCTTGTAGAGTACCTTCCTTATTATACAGAGGAAGAGCAGCACAGACATGATGTTAGACCTGGTCTTTCCGGGCTTGCACAAGTAAATGGAAGAAACGCAATTAGCTGGGATCAAAAGCTCAAATATGACTGCGATTATATTTCAAAAATTACTTTTTGGGGAGATATAAAGCTGATTGCCCAGACGGTAATAAAAACAGTGAAGCGATCCGATATACAGGTGGGGGAAGGACTTAAGGCTGGAAAGTTTATTGATCAACGAAAAGAACAAATGAGTTTAAAAAAATAAGGAAGAAATATATGGATGTTTCTATTAGGGAATTCAAGTTTGAGGATATCCCACTGAAAATACGTTGGATCAATGATCCTGAAAATAATTACTACCTCCACTACAATATTCCGCTTGAATATGAGGCAACCTGCGCATGGTTTGCTAATAAAAATAATACAATTCGGTATGATTGCGTTATTCTGGTGAATGAGAGGCCTGTTGGATTGATCGGTCTACTTGCAATAGATAAGATAAACTCGAAAGCTGAATACTACATTAGTATGGGTGAGCAAGCATACAAGCGTAAAGGTGTTGCTTCAAGAGCGACAAAAATGATCTTGCGCTATGCTTTCGAAGAATTACTGTTGAATAAAGTTTATTTGAACGTCGATGCGGATAATGTAGCAGCATGCTCTCTTTATGAAAAAAATGGCTTTCAAAAAGAGGGGCGATTTAGGGAAGATTTGTTACGCCGTGGTGTGCTCATTGATCGCATAAGATATGCTATTTTTAGAAACGATTATGAAAGTGAGAAAGCTGATAATGAATATCTTGATACTCAGTGCGGGAACGCGGAATAAAGTCGTTCAGTATTTAAAAAAAGCATTAGCAGGCAAAGGTCTTGTCATTGCTACAGATTGCAGTGATATTGCTCCGGCAATTTACGATGCGGATAAATACTATATTGTGCCGAGGATGACCGCTCCTGGGTATCTGGATGTGATTTTGGACATCTGCAAGAAAGAGAAGGTTGATGGTGTGCTCTCCTTAATTGACCCGGAGCTTTCTCTGCTGGCAGAGCATGTTGCGGACTTCAATGCTGTTGGAACAACTGTGATTGGTTCTTCTTACGACCTGTGCGAGATGGCGCTGGACAAGTTCCAAATGTATGGCTGGTTGATGGAGCATGGATATAAATGCGCCAAATCCTATATGGATCAGGAAACATTTTATGCGGATGTAGAGGCCGGAAAGATTACCTACCCTGTGTTTGTAAAACCGGCACGGGGAAGTGCCAGCATTGCGATTTCCAAGGTATACGACAAAGAAACGCTGGAACTGCTGCTTGCCCATGAGGATGACCTGATGATTCAAGAGTTCCTGGATGGTCAGGAAATCGGCGCAGATGTGTACATCGATATGCTGACAGGTGAAGTGGTTTCTATCTTTACCAAGAAGAAGCTGAAAATGCGTGCAGGTGAGACCGACAAAGCGGTTTCATTCAAGGACGAGAAGCTGTTTGCACTGATCGAAAAGTTCGTTGGTGAAGCAGGTTATCGTGGCCAAATCGACATTGATATCTTTGACGTCAATGGCGAGTATTTCATCTCCGAAGTCAATCCCCGATTTGGTGGTGGGTATCCACATGCGTATGCGTGTGGCTGTGACCACATGAAATTCATTGTAGGGAATCTTTCTGGCGTGGCAAATCAGAAGGAAATCGGTGCCTATGATGATGGTGTGTACATGATGAAATACAATGAAATCATGGTCAGGAAATAAGATGATATGAAGATACTGATCTTAGCGAATAGCAGCAAAGGATTGTTTGGTTTCCGACAGGAGTTAATTACCGAGTTGCTAAAAACGAACACAGTTTGTGCCTACACGCCAGATAATGGATCGGTGCAAGAGATAAACGCATTGGGATGCCGTGTGTATGATCTGACGATTGATAGACGTGGAATCAATCCTTGGAAGGATTTTTCTCTGCTTTGCAGGATTCTGACGGTTATTAAAAAAGAAAAACCTGATTTCGTTCTTACCTATACAATCAAACCAAATATTTATGGGGGTCTTGCATGCCGACTTCTGGGCGTTTCTTATGCAGTGAATATCACTGGACTTGGTACTGCTTTCCAGAATAAAGGGATGCTGCGCTGTATTGTCACGGCTATGTATAGGATCGGGTTGAAAGACGCAAAAACCGTATTCTTCGAGAATGAAGAAAATCGTACATTATTCATCAAAGCAGGTATCGTCCCGGAAGACAGAACTTGTCTTCTGATGGGGGCAGGCGTAAACCTGACCAGATATCATGTGACAGATTATCCTGCCGGTGAAACAACTAAATTCCTTTTTATGGGACGGGTGATGAAGGAAAAAGGAATTAATGAGTTGTTTGAGGCGATGCACAAATTATCCGCAGATGGCATCGATTGTACTTTGGATGTGCTTGGTGGCTATGAAGAGGACTACAAAGGCATTATTGAAAAATATGAGTCTGAGGGATGGCTCCACTACCATGGATACCAGAAGGATGTGCGTCCCTATATCGCAAATTGTCACTGCTTTGTGCTTCCGTCTTGGCATGAGGGTATGGCAAATACGAACCTCGAGTGCGCTGCTAGTGGTCGCCCGATTATTACCAGCCGGATTCACGGGTGCATGGAGGCGGTGATAGAGGGCGAAACGGGCTTCCTATGTGAGCGTAAGAATGCACAGAGCTTATATGAGGTAATGAAGCATTTCTGCGAAATGCCTTGGGAGGAGAAATACAAAATGGGCTTGGCAGGAAGAAAGCACATGGAAGACGTGTTTGATAAAGAAAAAGTCGTGCAACAGACAATTGAACGCATTATGCAGGGGGCTATGCCATGCTGAAAATTCTCCCAACGGTCCTTTGTGGGCTTCTTTTGGCGTTTCTGTCAGACAGTCAATCCAGATACATGCTGGACGATTACGGCAGAAAGTGCTACATCCGAAAAGAGAAGTTGTTCTATTTCATCATGACCGTATCCTTTGCGGTATTTGTAGGTCTGCGGACTCGTGGCAACGATACCTATGTGTATCGCCAAATGTACGAAAATATAGGAGATGATCTCAGCTACATTGCCGATATTGACTGGCGTAAGGTCTCAGCTGCACCGGGTCTGCAATGTTATTGCACTCTCCTGAAATCCCTTGGTGCATCCACACAGGATTATTTCATGGTGACCGCTCTGATTACAATTGGAATCTACCTATGGTTTATTAGAAAGTATACCTGCAATATTTTTCTGAGTATTTTCTATTTTGTGACGATGGGTGTTTATGGGTTCACAATGGCTGCCATCAAGCAGACAATGGCGGTGGCGTTCCTGGTGCTGGCAACAGACAATGCGATCCAGAGGCACTGGCTGAAATACCTATTCTGGGTGGCAATTGCGGGATTATTTCACCCTTATGCGTTTATCTATCTCGTTGTACCGTTTGTGACATTTCGTCCATGGAGCAACAGTACATATTTCCTACTGGCGGGATCGGTTCTTATTGCTTTGTTCATGTCGCGGTTTCTATCCGCAATTGATGTTGTAACAGATGCGCTTGGATACAACTATACCGAAAATTCCTTCTCGGGTGAGGGTGTTAATATTTTCCGTGTTCTCGTTGTATGGGTTCCATTGGTTTTGTCGTTCCTAAGAAAGGAGCATTTGCAGCATAGCAACAATAGGGCAATGAACATGATTGTGAATTTGATGATGGTAAATGCCGTAATCATGTTTGTCGGTCTGTTTGGGACAGCAAACTATTTTGCGCGCCTGGCAAATTACTTTCTGATTTTTCAGACCCTTGCTCTGCCTTGGATCTTGGGGTTATTCGGAAGAAATGATTACAAAGCGCTCAAAGGAATGTCGATCATTTGTTTTTCTGCTTATTATTTTTATTCAGCGGGAATCGTACACGGTGGCATCGATGCGAACTATAGCTTCATGACGTTGTGGGAGTATTTAAAACGGTAATTCTAGAAAGGTGATACCATGATGAGAGTTCTGCAGGTTGTGACCCACATGAACCGGGGTGGGTTGGAAACCATGCTGATGAATTATTATCGCTGCATTGACCGCCAGGCGATACAGTTTGATTTTCTTACCCATCGTCCCTATGAGGGGAATTATGCCGAAGAAATTCATCAATTGGGAGGACTTGTTTATCATCTGCCGGTTCTGAATCCCTTTAGCTTGCACTATAGAAAGCTACTGGGACAGTTCTTTGATGAACATCCGGAGTACCAGATCATTCATGTCCATCAGGATTGCCTCAGTTCCGTAATTCTCAGCGTTGCCATGCAACATGGTGTAAAAGTGAGAATTGCCCACAGCCACAGTGCCAGTCAGGATAAGGATATCAAATATCCAATCAAACTGCTCTATCGGAGATTCATCCCCAAGTATGCTACGGATCTGATGGCTTGCGGTAGGGATGCTGGCGAGTGGATGTTCCGTGGAGCCGAATTCCGGATCTTGAACAATGCAATTGATACGGGGGTGTATACAGTCGATTATGAAAAGAGAAGCTCCCTGAGAAAGCAGCTTGGGATAGAAGCGGATGAATTTGTGGTTGGTCATGTGGGCCGTTTTTCTCCTCCCAAGAATCACTGGTTTTTGATTGATATTTATTATCAGATTAAGCAGATTGCGCCCAAGGCAAGGCTTCTTCTTGTCGGTAAAGATATAGGAGAAAACGCAGACCGAATCAAGGAAAAAGTGAAGACACTGCAGTTACAGGATAGTGTTACGTTTGCCGGTCTGCGACCCGATGTTGCTGATTTGATGCAGGCCATGGATGTTTTTGTATTTCCATCCGTTTATGAGGGGCTCCCCGTGACAATGGTGGAAGCACAGGCAGCTGGTTTGCCTTGCTTGATTTCGGATAAGGTTCCGATTGAATGCAAAGTAACGGATTTGGTACAGCAAATTCCACTTGCAGATGGTGCGGAAGTCTGGGCGAAGAAAGCCATTGCGGCAGCAAAAGAAACGGTTCGGGAAGATACCAGCGTACAGATCAAAGCCGCTGGCTTTGATATTGCAGAAAATGCCAAATGGCTACAGAATTACTATCTTTCCGCATTAGAGAAAGTATAATACAGGTGTATTATGAATATTTACACATTTCTTAAATCAGTTGCACAAAGAATAACTGGAGAGGTGCCGACGGAAACGTTAGTGGCCAGAGGCATGAAAGTGGGTAAGGACTTTAACCGCCAACAGGGATGCTATATTGACCCAACCCACTGTTTCCTGATTGAAATTGGCAGCAATGTGACAATGTCGATTCGTGTCACGCTGATGGCGCATGATGCCAGCACCAAAAAAAGTCTGGGTTATACGAAAATCGGAAAGATACATATTGGAGATAATGTATTTATCGGTGCAAATGCAACCGTTCTTCCGGGAGTCTGTATCGGAAATAATTCTGTTGTTGGTGCAAATAGTGTGGTAACGAAAAACGTCTCGGAAAACACTGTGGTCGCAGGAAATCCGGCGAGAGTTGTGTGTACTTTATCAGAATTTAAGGAGAAAAACAGTTCTATTATGCAAAATACGAGGGTATTTGGCCGAGAGTACCGTTTTTCCAAGTCTTTATCAGAAGCCCAGAAAAATGAGATGCGGGAGGCCGTAAGCAATGGAATCGCTTTCATCGACTGAAACGAATAACGCTAAATTTATAACCGTATTTACGCCTACTTATAATCGGGCTGGGCTTCTCCATCGTGTATATGACAGTTTGGTCAAACAGACAAATCAGCGGTTTAAGTGGCTTGTTATTGACGATGGGTCTACAGATGAGACAAAGCAAGTGGTCGATGGTTTTGTTCAGGAAAACAAAATAGAGATAACCTATGTCTATAAAGAAAATGGTGGTTTGCATTCCGGATATAACGCGGCAATCGCACGTCTGGATACGGAATTGTCGATTTGTATCGATTCTGACGATTGGCTCCCGGATGATGCAATTGAACGAATTCAGAAGGTCTGGTGTAATTGTAAAGCCGAGAATATTGCAGGCCTGATTGGGCTGGACTATACCGCCAATGGAGATCTGATCGGAGATCATTTGCCGGATGGTGGGGTCATTAACCCCATTGATTTGCTGGCCTCAAAGAACAATCGGGGGGACAAGAAATATGTTGTCAGGACAGACTGCTATCAAAAGGTCGCGCCGATGCCGGAATACCCAGGGGAGAAAAATTTTAATCCCCATTATATGATCCTAAAGCTTTGCGCAGATTATCGCTTTATTGCAGTGGATGCGCCGCTTTGCATTGTGGACTATCAGCCGGATGGAATGACGGCGAATCAGTACAAGCAATACCTCAACAGCCCAAAGAGTTTTGCAGAATTGCGCAGTGTAATTTTGTCACTTCCCAATGTGCCTGTAAAGTATCTACTGAAAACTGCGATTCACTACTGCTCCAGCAGTCAGCTTGCCCACAACCGGAACTATATCAAGGAATCCCCCAAGCCGCTGCTGACCATGCTGTGCATTCCGGCGGGATGGCTGTTGACGGCATATATCCGGAGGAAGGCAAAATTTTGATTTCCAAGAGAATTAACGACTGTAGGTTTGCAGAGAAGGAAATATGCTTTTGAGCTGTGGTTAAATCTGTGGATAGAAATATAACACAAAATACCGTTGAGATAGTAAATTAGATTGCGTGACAAGTTAAGCTGGAATGGAAGAAAGAATGATGACAAAAGCAATTATTGGAATTATCGTACCTGTATATAATGCAAAACGATATTTATGGCAGTGCATTGAAAGTGCTCTAAATCAAACCTTTCTAGATTTCTGCTTGGTGCTGGTTGATGATGGTTCTACCGATGGGAGCGGCCAGATATGTGATGCTTATGCAGCAAAAGACCAGCGTATTCAGGTGATTCACCAGCCCAACAAAGGTTCAATGCTGGCACGAGCTGTGGGGGTTCTTTCGGAATATGCGCAGGCGGCGAAGTATATCTTCCTGGCCGATGCGGATGATACTCTGATGCCCAATGCCCTTCAGCTACTCTACGACGAAGCGGAGAAAAAGGAACTGGACTGCGTGTGTGCATCTACAGAGAAAATGTGGAAAGGAATCCGACTTCCCAGCAAACATCATGCTCCCTGTTTTGACAATCCTAAGGTATATACACATGAAGAAATCATTAAGGAACTGTATATCAGCTGTTTTGGTATCAGCAATTATCCTGTAACGCTGTATGCAAAGCTATATCGAACCGAACTGCTCACAGATGCAATTGATTTTCCACCGGTTTTGAAATTTATGGGGGAAGATTTGAGTGTTGCTCTCCGCTTAATGCCGGAGACCCAGCGCCTGGGCATTATACCGGATATGATTTACAATTACCGTATTGGCGGAAATACCTCCCGATTTATGCCGTACATGCTGGACGATTTTCTGGCACTATATCGGTTCAAAACCGAGATGCGGAAAAAGCACCCCATGCCTCAGGATGCCGAGTATTA
>JBJDYL010000130.1:0-1113 GCA_051867285.1 Faecousia sp.
CTCACCGCGCCGTATTTGCCGCCCATGCCAAAGGTCTTTGCATTGCCGAAGCACAGGGAGGACGGGGCGATAAAGTCCTTGGTGGAAAGGCCGGAGGGGGTCATCCACTTCCAGTCAAAGTTGAACAGCTCCCCGTCCGGGTGGAACACCCCATGCAGCACCGCAAGGCGTTCTTTGCCGTTCATCACATGGGCCACAGCTCCCATCGTCTTAAAGTAGCCTAAAAGGTCAAGGCCGATGCGGTTCAGTCTGGCCCTTGCGGATTTCGGGCTATCGGCCTCAATGGTGAACGTCAGGTACTTGGTCTTGACGATGCCGTTGTTGCCGTTTGCAAGCTGCTTTTGCAGGATGCCGGTGTACTCGGCCCGGATGTCGTCGAAGTCGTCCCCCTGCGGCGCGATCTCAAAGCTCTTGGCGTACTGCACCGGGTCAACCCTGCGGTTCAGGAACGAAAACTGGACGTGGATAGAGGCGTCCACATAGTTGTAGAGGTCACACAGGTGTTCAAAAATGGCCGTCTTGGTGTCCGGCTGGGCCAACTGATAGCTGATGTCCTCAAAGGCAATGCACTTGGAAAAGGTGTTTTTCGTCAAGCGGCACACGCCGTCCGGGTACATGGTCTCATAGGGGATGGTAGCCTGCGCCGTATGGGGCTTGCCGTCGCCCTTGTACTTGCGGATTACCGCCTCAATTTCTTTTCGCTGGGCGCGGGTCAGCTTTGTTTTTTCGGGTTCTTTTGGAATTTCTTTTTTGGACAATGGCCTTTACCTCCTGTTCCATTTGATGCTGCCGCATAAGGGCGGCGTAGGCGTTGTTGGTCTGGTAGGGGCGCTCCTTGGGGCGGAGAAAGCAGCACTGAATCATCTGCATTACCACCACTTCAAGGGGCTGGCCGTGACGCTCATACATGGCAAGCAAAAAGCCCGGCAGCATGATAAATACCATGAGCAGGGCCGCCGCGCTGGTGGAGAGATAGTCACGGGTGAGAAAGTATAACGGAACGCCTACCAGCAGCGCCCCGCCAAAACAGATCAGTTGCCGTTTGGTAAGGCCAAACACAACCTTGGATTTCACATGGGTTAAGTCCTTGGGGACAGTTACATAAGCCATCTG
>JBJDYL010000130.1:1213-3620 GCA_051867285.1 Faecousia sp.
TTAATGCGCCGAGAATACGGATTTGCTGATGCTGCCGGTCTTGAACAGGCAGAAGCACAGAAGCACCGTGTAGCCCATGCAGCCCCAGATTGCGCCGGATATGTCAGAAGCGGAAGCAATGTTCTGTATCAGCACCGCATAGATACCGACAACAACCATGATTAAAAAGGCTTGGAAGCCCAGCGCCAGCAGGGATTTCAAGTAGTTCTGGCCCATGCCGCGCCATTCGCTGTTTCCCATGGTGGCAAGGGGGATAGGCCCTAACGAGGTCACGACGTAAATTTCAATCATACGCCCGTAGGTCACAAGGAAAATGCAGATGGCGAGAATGTTCATGGTAAGGCCCACCACAAGGGTCTGGAACCACAGGCCCAGAAGCCCGCCCACGCTCATAGCCTCCAACTGGCTTTCAAGGTCAGGTATCAGGCTGTTAAAGTCCACAGACGTTTCCCCGATAATCACACCGGCGCTTTGGTTGACGACGCTCTGGGTGGCGTCAAAGATGCCCATGACGATGTTCCATGTGTTGCTGACAATGAGGATGGCAAACGCAGACTTGAAAATCCAGCGGAAGAACATGGAGCTGTCGAAGTCGTGCATATTGTTTTTCTCGGTTATCATCTGTATCAGCTCCATGCACATGACACAGGCAAGGATGGCCGCTGCAATGGGCAGCACCACCGTTTCGGACAGGTTTTGCAGCATATTGAAAATGCCGCTGTTCCACGCCTGCGGGGTGGCTCCCACATCGGCGGCGATTTCTCCGACTTTGGCATTTACATTGTCAAACAGCCCGGACAGGTTGCCCGTGATGCCGTCGATCAGAATACCTTTTATCCATTCTTCAATGATTTCACTAATCACGGGTAAACACCTCCTTTCCCGCGCCCTCCCGGTCAGGCCGGGAGAGCGCGGAGGGGATTAGTGCGGATGGTTACGGACAAACGCCGGGCTTATCCCAGCAGGCCGGACAGCAGGGGAATCAGGGTCACGCCGATCAGGGCCACGCCGCCGCCAGCGACAAGCTGCTTCACGCCCTGGCTCTTAGCGCCGGGGTTGTCCTGGCCGTAGCCCTCCAGAAGATTGACGCCGCCCCAGACGCACAGGCCGCCGCCCAGTCCGATCACGATAGTCTGCAAAGTGTTCACTGCACTGTTGAAAAATTCCATAAATGTCCTCACTTTCTGCCGCGTTTTGCGGCTCACAAAATTGTTTGATTTGGTTTTGGGTATGAAAATAGCCGCTGCTTATTCAGCGGCGGCGTCCTCGTCCGACAGGTCAATTTCGTACAGGTCGAAAACCTCGTCCTGTGTCACCACTTGCTGCCGTTTCCGGCGCGTAGCGGTCAAAAACCTGTCCACATCAAAGGTGTTCTTCTTGTCGGCGTCAGCAAGATACTTGTAGCGCGGGTGCTTGGTAATATCGAATTTCTCCGATAAAAACGGGCGCACACCCCGTAGCTGCAAGATGCACTTGCCGCCGTCCATCACGGCGATTTCGTCTTGGCTCATCAGCTCCTTTCCTAACTTCTGGTAGTTCAGTCCGTGGGATGTCTGGCTTCCCCGGTTCTCGCTGGTGTTGAAACTGTCAATGGTTTCCTTGCCCAGCGCGTCGGAGATTTCCTTGGCATTTTTGCCGCGCCCACTCAGGAAAAGCACAGAATCACAGTTGTCTGATATGATTTCGGCAGCGTCCTTGTAGATGGCCTTTAACTGCGACTGGCTCTGCAAAATGATAGAAGCCGAGATTTCCCGGCTTCGGATGGTGGCGATCAGTTTATCAAAATTTGGTATCTGGCCGATGTTGGCAAACTCGTCTAAGATCAGCCGCACATGGACAGGCAGCCGTCCGCCGTACTTATCATCGGCCCGGTCACAAAGCAAGTTGATAAGCTGGCTTTGGAGCATAGCCAGAATGAAATTGAAAGTGGTGTCCGTGTCGCTCATAATGAGAAACAGCACCGTCTTTTCGTCCCCGATGGTGTCCAGCTCCATTTCGTCGTCCTCCATCAGCTCGCGCACTTCCCGGATGTCAAAGGGAGCTAAACGTGCGCCGCAGCTTATCAGGATGGAGGAACGGGTCTTGCCAGCGGACAGCAGGAATTTCTTATACTGCCGCACGGCAAAGTGGTCTGGGTCTTTCTGCTCCAACCGTTCAAACATCAGGTCTACGGGGCTTTGAAACTCCGGGTCGTCCTCGCGGGCTTCACTGGCATTTATCATTTCCAGCAGCGTTGTGAAGTTCATTTCCTCTGCCGGGGCCTCATACCAGATGTAGCCGATCAGGGCCGTGTAAAACAGCCGTTCCGATTTCACCCAAAAATCCTCCGCTGATTTTTCGCCCTCGCCCTTGGTGTTGGCAATCAGGGTATTTACCAGCTTCAGCACGTCCTTTTCCGAGTGGATGT
>JBJDYL010000131.1:0-3566 GCA_051867285.1 Faecousia sp.
CGGCGGAAACGCCGAAAACCTCTTCCAGGGTGTGGACCAGTTCGGACAGCTCCAGGACGGTCAGTTCCTTAACCTGCTCAACCAGAGCAGTGATCTTTTCACTAGCCATTTTAATTTCCTCCTAAATTATGTGTAGAAAATAGATGTTTGTGGGGTTACGCGATCAGGCTTCTGCTTCGGCAGCAGGAGCGGAGCCGTCCTTCTGCATCCGGATCTGATCCAGAACGAAGGCCAGGCTGGAGATAGGTGCCAGGAAGGTACCCAGGACAGAAGCGACCAGAGCGTTCTTGCTGGGCAGTTCACCGAAGCCGTTCAGCTCATCCGCAGACAGGACAGAGCCTTCCACGATGCCGCCCTTAATGGTCAGGGTCTTCAGCTTGTTCTTCTTGGCAAACTCGCACACGATGCGGGCAGGGGCGATGGGGTCGCCGGTGGTGGAAGCCATAGCGGTAGTACCGTTCAGAACCTCAGAGAAATCGTAGCCACAATTCTTTGCGGCGAAATTGGTCAGGGTGTTCTTAACAACGGAGTACTCGACACCGGCCTCACGGAACTGCTTACGCAGCTCGGTATCCTGAGCGACAGTGATACCCTTGTAGTCCACGAAAACCACGGAAGAAGCTTCCTTGATCTTGCCGGACAGGGAGTCAACGACTGCCTTCTTGCTCTCAAGAACCTTTGCGTTGGGCATAATTTTCACCTCCGAAAATAAAAAAGTGTCTTCCTGCCAGAAGACAGAAAGACACGCAAATAAACCTATTTGACGCACCTCGGCAGGACTTACTCCTTACGGAACCTGCTGTCTTTGGCAACTTTGACAGTTTAGCACATTATGTTTTATATGTCAAGTAGTTTTTTGCTTTTTTTCGATAAATTTGTCTTTAACTAGCCGCGCAGCAAAGCCCAGCGCCCGCTGGGGGAGGGATCCTTTCAGAATGGCAAGCATCCGATCCAAATCTGCGCCTTTGGCGACGGCGGTGAAGAACGCGTTTCTTCTGGGATGGGGTCGGACGGGGGTGCGGGAGTCTGCGCTGACCGGGAGCAGGACATCCAGTTCGCCGGGTTTGCAGCACAGGCAGCCGCTGATCTGGTCAAGTAATTCCCGGCCTTTTTTGGAGTTCACCAAAACCAGTGAGGTGCCGTGATCGTCGTCCATTTCCGGCATGGTTCCATCAATGCCCCAGGCATCGCCCAGCGTCAGATCGGAAGAGCGGGGAAATCCCTTGAACCGGCAGCTGTGACAGGATGGGCGCAGGCAGATATTTTCCAGAAACAGGTTCATAAACGGATCTTCGCCGTGGGGGACGCAGTAAGTTTCCCCGCTGCGGAAGGTAATTTCCATGGAAAACTGCTTCCAGCCGAAGGTTTTGCCCCGGAAATTAACACTTTCCGCAGAACTATTATGGAGCGCCTCCTGATGCCGCAAATAGTTCTGCCAAACCAGAGGAGAGGGAACACCATGGCAGAGTACATCCGCAGTAAACAGCAGGGGATATTCCTTTTTCAAATAACGTTTTAATCCGGCGATCTGGCAGGCCACGCCGGTATACAGCACCATGCACCCGGATTCCAGCAGCTGTTTCACTTCGGAGTAGGTATTTTCCGTACGGCTTTGCAGATATTTGCTGCCTCTCAGTATTCCCAGCTCCTCCGGTGACTGAATCACCCGGTGATAGACGGAAAAATCCTCGTCAAAAGCCGCGCCGAACACCACGCCCTGGTTTTCCAGAACCCATTGCGCCAGCACAGAAAAGATACCGCCGGAAGAGCTGTTTTGCCGCAGGGACGCGTCATCAGTGTATGCCGCATAGGCACAAACGGATGCAGCCTGCTTTTCATGAGCCTCCATGGGACAGACCCGGTTACAGGCATCGCAATGGACACACTTGGCTTCGTCAACCTGGGGATAGAGAAACCCCTCGGAATCCGCTGCCATGGTAATACATCCCCGGGGACAGGCCTGCGCACAGGCACCGCAGCCGCAGCAATTCTCTTTTTTGGATACTGTAATCATAGTTTCGCCTCGTTCCGTTCCTCCGGGGCCTTTTGGAATACCATATCCAGGAAGGCAAATGCTTTTTCTCTTTCCGCTTCCAGCGCTTCATAGCCCGCAGAATAGTCGGCCTGTGCAGGGATATCCGGAAGCTGACCCTGCTTGGCAATACAGCCCTGCAGGCGGAAGGTTTCGGCAAAGGTTTTCAGCCGGCTTCCCATGCTGGCACCAGCAGAATCCACCCGGTCGAAAATGGCCAGCGGGCGCTGAAACAGGAAGCTGAAGACGCTGCCATGGAAGGAATCTGTGTAAAACGTCTCCGTATGCTGAATCAGATACAGGAATTCGTCCGGTCCGATCTTATGGAAGGGACTTTCCGGGTCCATGAGGTCAATCACCGGGCAGTTCGTACGCTGTGCATTTTGGAAAATGACATCTCTCCGTTCCGGGGACACTTCTCCCAAAAAGTACATCAGTTGGTAGCGCTCCGGTAAGTCCGCAGCGGGCTTTGCCAGTATTTTTGACCATTCCTCAGCGGACAGCAGCATGGTGGGATCGATCAAAACCTGCACATCCGTTCTGCTGGTCAGTTCCTGCACAATCTGTTTTCCAGCTTCTTCCCGCACGGAGATATATTGGAGGTGTTCCAGTCCTTTGCGAACATCCGCCTGATACTGCGCCGGGATTTCCTCAATGCCGAAGCTGGCAGCATAGGAAAAGGCAGCTTCCTTGGGCGCAAAGCCCAAAAAATTGAACATTCCGTTTCGGTAAAAATGGGGATTCCAGATCTGATCACTTCCGGCGCAGTAAACATCGCACCGGTCGGCGGGCTTCATCGCAGTATCTTCCTCGTTACACCAGTAGCAGCCCCGGCTGATCGGGATGTACCTGCGGTTGAAGCGCAGCAGCTTTGCTTTTCTCACTTTTCCCAACGCCCAGTTCAGCACGGCGGAATCCGCCAGAGAGGAACTCTGCTTCCAATTCGCCAGAGTGCTTTCCAGCTTGGGCTTGTTTTTGACGGTAACAACTTCGTCAGCATATCGGGACAGCGCGCGCTGGAGCGCGTAATTCTGGAGCCGGTTTCCCATATTTTCCGTATCGTAAATGGTAACAATTCCTACTTTCATAAGCCGTATTCGCACTCCCTTCGACATGGTTCCACGTTTAAACCAGTTTAACATTTATTCTAGGATTTTGCAACCTGCAATCTGGCTGGAGGAACGCAAAAACCCCGGATGCAAACGCATCCGGGGGAATCTGGCATCTGATTACAGATACTTGGCAGTGGAGACCTTGACGCCGGGGCCCATGGTGGAAACCACAGTGCAGGACTTGATATACTGGCCCTTGGCAGCGGCGGGCTTGGCCTTGACAACGGCCTTGACCAGAGTGTCCATGTTCTCGGCCAGTTTCTCAGCGCCGAAGGACACCTTGCCGATGGGGCAGTGGATGATGTTGGTCTTGTCCAGACGGTACTCAACCTTACCGGCTTTGATTTCCTTGACGGCAGCGGCCACGTTGGGGGTCACGGTGCCGGCCTTGGGGGAGGGCATCAGACCCTTGGGGCCCAGAA
>JBJDYL010000132.1:0-15140 GCA_051867285.1 Faecousia sp.
CGGGCTCGCAATCCCTGCGCCGGATTGTATAGGATAATTCTGGGGAGAGTTTAGGCTAAATGCAAGTGCCCAGTGGGCACTTGCCACCCGACGGCTGGACGGCGGGTGCTCCTTGATTTGATCGATTCCCGTACGGGTCACCATAAAAGAATCCCTGATGCTTTCGCATCAGGGATTCTTTCGTACTTTCCCTACAGTATCCCCAGCAGCTCTGTAATTCGCACACATTGCTGCTCCGCCCGGTTCGCCAGCTGACGGAATACCGCTCCCGTCTCCCCGTCCACTGTCCGGGCGGTGTACTCCGTCAGGCAGTTCCGGGTTCTGTGGTAGCATCCCTGCAGCAGCCTCACGGTTGATTCTTTGGCCGGTTGGGGCGTTTTCAGCTTTCCGCCGTCCTCCCCGCGCAGCACCTCCAACCCACGCAGGCAGGCCGCGATTGCCGCCTCCTCCCGGAACAGCTGCCCTACCTTCTCCCCGGCTTTCCCCGTCAGCGACGACATAAGTTGGCGGTATACACCCGCCAGTGCCAGCGATTCCCGGCGCAGTATCCGCAGGCCCTCCCGGGGCGCTGCGGGCTGGGGATTTCGCACCCGCTGCCAAACCTCCCCTTCCCGGTTTCTGTCAAAAGGTTCCATACCGCATTCCTCCTTTCCGTTTCAGTATAGTCTGGCGCATGTTGATTTTTGCGAAAGTTTTTTGAGATTACTCTTTCTTTTTTCGAATATATGTGCTATAATCCAGGTAAGTCATTTGACGAAACCTTCCAGGGAGGTGCAGCCATGCCCAGAACCAGCAACAAAGCCGAGCAGATAATGGATTATGTAAATCAATTTATTCAGGAAAACGGCTTCTCCCCTTCCGTCCGGGAAATCGGTGCGGCAGTGGGTCTGCGTTCCACCGCTTCTGTCAGCTATCACTTGCAGGCGCTTCAGGAGAAAGGTCTGCTCCAGTCCCCCGGCGCCAAGGGGCGCAAGCGGGCGCTGGTCACCGGCGCACGCCCCGGTCAGATTCCGGTGGTGGGCGTGGTGACAGCTGGACTGCCCATTCTCGCTGTGGAAAATCAGGAAGGTACCCTGCCCTGGCCTGACCCCGGCTGTTTTGCCCTGCGGGTGCGGGGCGACAGTATGATTGACGCAGGCATTCTGGATGGAGACAAGGTTATCGTCCGGCCTCAGCAGAGCGCAGACAGCGGTCAAATTGTGGTTGCTCGGATTGAGGACGAAGCTACGGTCAAGCGCCTGCTGCGGAAAAACGGTCAGATCTGGCTGATGCCTGAAAATGAGAACTACGCCCCCATCGACGCCACCCACGCGGAAATCATCGGCATCGTCAAGGGCGTGGTGCGGGAGTACTAGCATCTGCTGGCGCATATGCCGGGATGCTGAATGATAAATGCAGAATTGTGGTATTTCCTTCGGAAATAGTTTATAAAGTATCGTCCGCGCAGCGGACACCCTCCTTTTGCATTTTGCATTCATCATTTTGCAGTTTCACCTTTAATTTCTTCTGCGCGTACATTTGTCCGTCCCTTGTGAAAAATAATGCTTGACAAACGGCTTCGGATGGTGTATAAAGGGCGTAACCTGATAAGAAAACCACAGACGCGGAAGTAAAGCTGCAAGCGCATCCACAGAGAGTTTCCCATAGCTGAGAGGGAAGCGAAAAGCGGAGCAGCAAATGGGCCGCTGAGGGCAGGGGGAAAGGGAAGCATCCCGAGTATCTTCTGACGCATTGCCAGCGTTAACGGGCAGACGGCGTGTTGGCGCCGGCAGAGCGGTCGGATTTTCCGGCAAACAAGGTGGTACCGCAGAAAAAGTATTTTCTGTCCTTGTTCCCTTAGGGGAACAAGGACTTTTTTCATTTCCGAAAGGAGAATCGCATATGCTGAAGAAATTACCGGGGAAACGATGGTGACACGGGATTGACCACCCCATCTACCTTATCCACCATCATTTTCAAATAAAAAGGAGTATTACTATGAAAAAGGTTATTTCTGTTATCTCTTCTCTGATTCTTGTCGCTTCCCTGCTGGCCGGCTGCGGTTCCGCATCCGCCCCTGCTTCCACCGCTGCACCCGCCGCTACCGCTGCTCCTGTTGAGACAGCCGCAGCTCCCGCCGAAACCCAGGCCGCCGAAACCAGCTACACCGTCGCCATCGTGCAGCAGCTGGATCATTCTTCTCTGGATGAAATCCGTACCGCCGTCGCAGCACAGCTGCAGAGCAGAGCGGCCGCTGCCAACGTAAACATTGAAATCAAGGAATACAACGGTCAGAACGACAACTCCCTGCTGGGTCAGATTGGCGCACAGGTTGTGGGTGACGGCGTCGATATGATCATCCCCATCGCCACGCTGGCGGCTCAGACCATGATCACCTCCGCGGAAGGCACCAACACCCCCATCATCTATGCCGCCTGCTCTGATCCGGAGTCCGCGGGTCTGACCGGGCTGTCCAATGTCACCGGCACCTCCGACGCTCTGAACACCCCCTTCATTCTGGACATGATGCTGGCTGCACAGCCTGATCTCAAGACCGTGGGTCTGCTCTACAGCAACTCGGAAGTCAACTCCGCCACTCCCATTGCCGAAGCCAAGGCTTATCTGGATGCCAAGGGCATCGCCTATCTGGAAAAAACCGGCAACTCCACCGGTGAGATTGCCGAAGCCACCGATGCGCTGATCGGCCGGGTGGACGCGGTCTTTACCCCCACTGACAACGTGGTCATGGCTGCTGAGGTCACCGTTGCCGAAAAGCTGAACGCGGCCGGTATCCCCCACTACACCGGCGCTGACTCCTTCGTTCTGTCCGGCGCCTTCACCACCTGCGGCGTAAACTACACCGAGCTTGGCACCTACACCGCCGACATGGCCTTTGATATCCTCACCGGCGGCGCCGTTCCCGAATTTCATGTGATGGACGGCGGCATCATCACCGTAAACACCGACACCGCCAAGGCGCTGAACCTGGACTACAGTGTGTTCTCTACCATGGCGAACACCGTCAACGAAGTCACCACCGCCGGCTGATTCCCCATAGCTTCCGGTTCCGTGGGAGGATTCCTGATCCTCCCACGGAACAAAATGCACCTTCCCAAGAGGGAAGGCTTTTGTCGTGATTCTACTTTATTCCCCCAAGGAGTGTTTTCATGATTTCCACCGCCATTGTTTTCAGCGCCCTGGAATTGGGGTGCATCTATGCGCTGGTTGCGCTGGCGCTGTTTTTAAGCTTCCGGGTATTGAACATCGCCGACATGACCACTGACGGCGCGTTCACCCTGGGCTGCGCTGTGTCCGCCATCTGTGCGGTCGCCGGGCATCCCATTCTGGGGCTGCCCGCCGCCATGCTGGCAGGCGCCTGTGCAGGAGGCGTTACTGCGTTTTTGCATACCAAGCTGCGGATCCCCTCCATTCTCGCGGGCATCATCTCCAACACGGGATTGTACACTGTGAATCTGGCGGTGATGGGCTTTTCCTCCAACGTGAACATGATACGCGCTGTCACGGTTTTTTCCCTGGTACAGCCTTACCTGGGCAAATGCTACAAGCTGATTCCCGCAGCAATTGTGACGGTGTGCATCGGCGTGCTGCTGGCGGTGTTCCTGAAAACCCGGCTGGGCCTGTCCATCCGCGCCACCGGCGACAATCCGGACATGGTGCGGGCCTCCTCCATCAACACGGGCTTTACCATCACCGTGGGACTGTGCCTGTCCAATTCCCTCACCGCCCTGTCCGGCGCAGTGCTGGCGCAGTATCAGAAAACCGCGGACATTAACCTCGGTACCGGCATGGTTATCATTGGCCTTGCCTCCCTGATCATCGGTGAGACGCTGCTGCCCAAAGGCAAGCTCTGGCTGAAGATTTTCGGCGCCATGATCGGCTCCATCGTTTACCGCTTTATGATCGCGCTGGCGCTGCGCCTCGACCTGCCCAGCGAATGTCTGAAGCTGATTTCCGCCACCATCGTGGCGCTGGCCATCGGTCTGCCTGCCATTAAGAACAGCCTGAAGCCCGCCACCGCGCAGGGAGGGAAGAACGAATGCTGAAAATTTCCAATATTTCCAAAACCTTCAACCCGGGAACCATCAATGAGAAAAAAGCCCTGACGGATTTAAGCCTGCACCTTCACAAGGGCGACTTTGTCACCATTCTCGGTTCCAACGGCGCGGGAAAATCCACCCTGTTCAATGCCATCGCCGGCACCTTCCCTGTGGATAACGGCAGCATCCGTCTGGACGGTCAGAACATCACCAGCCTGCCGGATTATAAGCGCAGCAAATTCATCGGGCGGATGTTCCAGGATCCTCTGAAGGGCACTGCCCCCAATATGACCATCGAAGAAAACCTGGCGCTGGCTTATATGCGCGCCTCCTCCGGCACTTCCCCCTTCTCCGTGATCTCCCGGTCTGACCGGAAGGATTTCCGGGAGCGTTTAAGCCAGCTGGGCCTGGGGTTGGAGGATCGGATGAATCAGCCCGTGGGTCTGCTGTCCGGCGGCCAGCGGCAGGCGCTGACGCTGCTGATGGCCACCATGGTCACCCCCAAGCTGCTGCTTCTGGACGAGCACACCGCCGCCCTCGACCCCGCCACTGCGGATAAGGTGCTGTCCCTGACCCGGCAAATCGTGGGGGAAAATGAAATCACCTGCCTGATGATCACCCACAACATCCCCTCCGCCCTGTCTTTGGGCAACCGCACCATCATGATGAAGGGCGGCTCCATTGTGCTGGATCTGTCCGGCGAGGAGCGCGCCGGGATGACCCCGGAAAAGCTGCTGAAGGTATTCCACCAGCAGGGTATCAGCAACGACCGCATCGAACTGAGCGCCGAATAGGCGGCAGGGCCGCCAGCCAATGCGTGCATGGCTGGTCTATCGTCGTTACACCATTGGGTGCAGCTCGGTATCGTTACCATTGTGACAAAGAAGCAAGCTCTCCGCAAGCGGCAGAGCCGCCTGCCAATGCGTGCGCAAGCTGGTCTGTATTCGTTACGCCATTGGGTGCAGCTCGGTATCGTTATCATTGTGACAAAGAAGCGGGCCCTCCGCAAGCGGCAGGGCCGCCTGCCAATGCGTGCGCAAGCTGGTCTATCGTCGTTACGCCATTGGGTACAGCTCGGTATCGTTATCATTGTGACAAAGAAGAAAGCCTTCCTCAAAAAGGAAGGTTTTTTTCCTCATGTTTGCAACCAACCGCCATTTTTGTCGAGTATACGCATATGAGAGGAGGCTATGCCAATGGAGGATGAACAGATCGTGACCCTTTACTGGGAGCGCAACGAGCAGGCGATCTCGGAGACGGAGAAAAAGTACGACCGGTATCTTCAAAAAATTGCCCACAACATTCTAAACAACGCCGAGGACAGCCGGGAAAGCGTCAACGATACATACCTTGCCGCATGGAACTCCATGCCGCCCCACCGCCCCAGTATCTTATCCGCCTATCTTGCCAAGCTGACCCGGAGAATCTCCATCGACCGGTTCCGCTACCGCACCCGGGACAAGCGAATGGCATCGGAATACGCCCTGTCCCTTTCCGAACTGGATGATTGCGTTTCCGGGGGCAACACCACGGAGGAAATTCTCAACGCCAAGCTGCTGGCGGATGCCATTGGCGTGTACCTGCGGCTGCAGAGCCGGGAAGTCCAGACCGCCTTTCTGGGACGGTATTACTTTCTGGATCCGGTGAAGGAAATCGCCGCCTACCTGGGGATGTCGGAAAGCAAGGTCAAGAGCCTGCTGTACCGCACCCGGCTGGGGCTGAAGGAACACTTGGAAAAGGAGGGCTTCTGCTTATGACCGGCGAACAATTTCACGATGTGCTGACCCTGCTTCCCGCAGATCTCATCGCACAGGCAGATGAACTCCGCTGCCGCAAACGGAAAATCATTCCCTGGAAGCGGTACGCCGCCCTGGCTGCCTGCCTGGCGGTACTCCTCTGCGCGGCAGCGGTTTCCCGCAATATGCAGTCAATGAACATAACCGCGACAATGTCCGCGGCTGCGCCAGCTGCGATGGAAGATGCGGCCCCGATGGAAGATGCTGAGGCGAGGGATGCCGCCGCGCCCCGGATGGAGGCCGCGCAGGGCGTTCCCGAGACTGCTGCCCCCAACGCAATGGCGGACAGCGGCATCAGTTCTACCTGCGTGGAAACCCCGGTTAATGTGCATACCACTGCGAGTTTCGTCCACGGTCCTTCCGCAACCGGAATCACTTCCCGGGAGGAACTGGACGCTTATCTCTCGAAATGGGACAGGCTATACCTGCTGGACACCCTGCGGGATGCCTGCAGCAGCTACGACGAAGATTGGTTTGCTTCCCACGACCTGCTGCTGATTCCCCTGGACGGCGTGCCCGCCAGGCAATCCTGTACTGTCACGGAGATGACGCTCCAGGATGGCGTCTGCGATGTGACCATCGCCCTCACCGGGGAAGAAACGGAGGAAATCACCAATTACCACGTTGCGGTTCCCACAGAAAAAGGCGCTGTTTCCGACGCAGAGCAGATCACCGTCCACATTTCCTGAACAAATCTATAAATTGAACACATTCCCCTGAAAAAACTGCCTATCAGAAAGAGCCCTCCCGGCATATAATAAAGCCATCCAAGGAAAAACACCGCCGGGCACTCCGGCAAACACATAAGGAGGATTTACTATGAAAGGCAAAAGATTATACCGTTCCAAAGATAACATCATGTTGGCCGGTGTGTGCGGCGGCATCGGAGAGTATTTTGACATCGACCCCACGCTGGTGCGCCTGGCATGGGTGGTTCTGGGCTTCTGCGGCGGCGCCGGTATCTGGGCGTATATCATTGCCGCAGTCATCATTCCCCGGCGTCCTGAATACATTGAAGGGGAGAAGGTGTGATCGCCATGAAGCAGTTGGAAACCATTCAGAAAACCTTCCGGGTTTTCCAGATTCTTGCCAAGATAGCCATGATCTTCGCCATTGTTGGAGCGGTCTGCTGTGCCGTGGGCGCACTGTGCGTGGCGGTCTGGTATTCCGGCGGGCGGGTATTTGGCCTGTTTGGTGAACTGATCACAGTTCCGTCCGGTGGTGCAGGTCTGAACCAGGCACTGGCTGTGCTGCTGTCCGATCTGGTGATGCTTCTGACGGATGCAACCCTGCTGGCCTACGCCTACGGCTACCTGAAAGCGGAACAGGTGGAGGGCACCCCCTTCACCGTGAAGGGCGCTGACCGGATTCAGAAGCTGGGCATCCGCTGCATCGTCATGCCCATTGTCGCAACCGTCATTGCCTGCGTGATTGTGGTCTGCCTGGGCGCAGAGGATACCGGTGATATCAGCAATCTGCCCAGCGTGGCAACGGGCATCGTTCTGATTCTCGCCGCCATGATCTTCCGCTACGGTGCGGTTCTGGAGGAGAAGAACAAATGCTGAATATCCTCAGCTTCTTTCGGGCAGCCCTGCCCTGGGTACTCACCGGCGTACCCATTGCCATTCTGGCAGCCAATCAGGCCAGGAAAACATACGACACAAGCGTAAAATCCCAACGCATCGCCACCGGAGCGGCGCTGGGTCTGCTGCTGGGCGTAGCGCTGAACGGCACAAGTCTCTGGGAGAGTCACGCACTGGGGTTTGCCATCGGCCCGCTGTGGGGTATGGCGCTGGCAGCAATTTGGGATGAAAGAAATACGGAAAGCAGTGCCGATTAAACCGGCGCTGCTTTTCCTTTCCCAGCGGCGGATTGACGCTGAAACAGGATCATGGTATAATGGGCTGACATAAGGAGGTGCCCGCCATGCCCGCTGTCCAGACCCGGTTCGGTCTTACCGGCAACCAGCTGAAAATAATTGCCATGATCGCCATGACCTTTGACCATATCGGTGCCTATCTGCTGCCCCAGTGGCGGATTCTGCGGATCATTGGCAGGCTTGCCATGCCCATCTACGCCTACATGATCGCCGAAGGCTGCCATTACACCCACGACCGGCGGCAGTATTTTCTCCGGCTGGCGGGGCTGGCGCTGGTATGTCAGGTAGTCTATGGGATTGTCGATCACTCCCTGTACCAGTGCATTTTGGTAACCTTTTCCCTGTCCGTCGGGCTGATTTGCGCGGTAGAAAATGCCCAAAAGCAGGAAAATTCCTGTTCCCGCGCAGCGGCAATCGCCATGTTAGCTGGGGTTATCCTGATTTGTGAGCTGCTACCCCGGGTAGTTCCCGGTTTCGATGTGGATTACGGCCTGTTTGGCGTGCTGCTGCCGGTGATTGTGTATTTCGGCGGCCGCAGCATGCGCTCCCTGCTGGCGGGAACCCTGCTGCTGTGCCTGTCGATGGGAAGGCTGCAATGGTGGTCGCTGCTCAGCATACCGCTGCTGGCGCTGTACAACGGTCAGCGGGGGAAATACCCGCTTGGCTGGCTGTTTTACCTGTACTATCCCCTGCATCTTGCGGTCATCTACGGCATCAGCTTGCTGCTGTAAAACAATACCGGCGAAGCAAACGCTTCGCCGGTATTCTTATTCAAATGCCAGGCCGAAATAACCCGGCGTCCAGGCGTCCAACCCCAGCGGGCGGAACATGGCAAAAGGCTGATCATTTCCGGGGGTGCGAAATATCCCTTGTTCATATCCCAGTGCCCCCAGAATGCCTCCGGCGCACTCCGGATTGCCCAGCAGTTCCACGCCGAACAGCCCTTCCTTCTCCGGCATTGCCGCCAGCAAAAAGCCGTCTCCGGCATACAGCGACGCGCTTTCCGCCAGATACGCCTCGGCGCCGTTCTCCTGTATCACGCCGCCTGCCGGCAGAAGTTCCCGCCGCAGAGCGGCATATTCCGCCGCAGTCACGTCCTGCAAGGGTACAGGCCTCCCCGCCGCCGCGGAAAATTCCCGAAGCCCGCCGAAATTTTCATAGCCCATTTTCCTGTACATCTGCCGAAGCCCCGCGTCCGCCGGAACCAGCACCGTCCCGGCGTAGCCCATTTGGGCAAGTTCCCGGTGGGTCTGCGTCATCAGCTCCCGACACAGCCCCTGTCCCCGGAAATCCGGGTGGGTCGCGATGGCATAGAGATAGGCCAGCTGCCGCCCTTCGCACTGGGCGTCCATCCAGGTTAACGCCGCAGCCGCCCTCCCCTGCCGGGTCAGAATGCGGGTATGCTGCGGGTCGAACGCTGCTTCCAGAAAGGCATCAATCCATCCGCCTTCGTTGCCAAAGCACAGCTCCCATAGCGCTCTAGTCTCCATGGAATTCCTCCGCCAGGTAAGCATAATACTTTTCTTCAAAATGATGGGGCTGATAGCTGAGTTTTGCCTTGCGCAGGCCCTCCAGTCCCATATCGTCCTCCCGGTTCAGGTACTCCAGTTCCGGGTGCTTGCACCGCAGATACCGGGCAAATTCGCAGTTAATCGCGGCGTACGCACCGTCCACATCCTCCCGCGCCTTTTCAAAGTGGACGTCAAAGGTGTCCTGAGACAGGCGGGATCCCATGGTCACCGCCAGAATTTCCCCGCCGTCCTGCAGCATCAATCCTTCCATACCCAGTGTGGCAAAATGCCGGAAAGCACGGTTGATGGCAACCTGCTCCAGCAGATACTCGCCGTGGGGATCCTCTGCGATGCGGCGCTGATACCACGCGTCCACCATGTCCTGTGCCTGCGCTATATTTTCCGGCGTCAGCGCAATGCAGATATAGTCCGGATGCTGTGCCTGAAAGCGGTTAAAATGGTTGCGCTTTTTCTGGAACTTTCGTCCCTTCAGATCGGCCAGGTCATCGATGGCGTACACATAGTCAAATCCATCCCGGTCGGTACGGATCAGAAATTTTCCGGGGAACCACTGCTCCAGTTCCTCCGTTTCCGCCTTTGTCATGCTGACGATCCGGCAGGGGATTCCCCGTTCCCGGGCGTCCCGGATCAGGGCCTCCAGCACGGCCCGGCGGTCACCGGTGCCGATTGGGTAGGGATACACGCTTTTTCCGTAAAAATGGGAGAAAAACCCAACACAATCCGGGAAAAACGCCGCCTCCTGCCGTCCCCACAAATACATATTGGCGAAGGCGTATTCGCAGCTCCGCTCGGGACAGGAGAACAAAATTTTCTCATATGCTTCTTTTTCTGATAATCGCAGTCGCTGAAACTCGATCATGCTGTCACTTCCTTCGGTGGGACATAATACCACAGTTTGTCCCAAAAAACAAGCTCCCACACCAGAGCATATCTGAAAACTGCCCAAACGCCCAAGCAGCGGCTCTTTTTCTCCTGTGCGGCACCGTTTTTCCTTGCAATACGCCCAGTATTCCTGCGAAAAAACGGTTTGTACAGGGAAAAAATCCCTCGCTGCCCAGCGTATTGCCAGTTTTCAGATACGCCCTAAAACCGCCCGGAACACTGGTTCCGGGCGGTTTTAGGAAATTATGCAAACAGGGTTCTATCCAACCCGCGCTTTTTCAGCGCGTAATACAGGGCGGTGCCGAGAACCAGCAGCACAACGGCTTCTCCGATGGCAACGTACACCGCGTTGAGCAGGAAACCGCCGCCGATGTACACCGTCAGCTCCCAGCCCACCAGAATGGCATTGGCAACGGCGGGCATCAGCATTCCCAGCAGCGGATAGCCCTTCACGGTTACGCTGCGGGTCATCCACATCCCCTGCGCCGCAATCAGCGTGGCAAGAGAACCCACCACAAAATCCAGCGGCAGAGCAGCGGCAAAGGTGATATTGAACAGCAGGCAGCCGACGGTCAGCCCCGGCACGGCGGCGGGTGTGAAGAACGCCAGCACGCACAGGGCTTCGGACAGGCGCATCTGAATGGCCCAGGTGGCAGAGCCGGGCAGCAGCAGGTTCTGCAGATGGGTCAGCACGGCGTACAGAGCGGCGATAATCGCAGCCTGCACCAGATACTTTGTGGTCTTTTTCATGTGATACACTCCTAAAAAGAAAAATGAGCGCAGTCCGCGCCCATAACAAAACAAAATGGGCGCAAAGCGCCCACCCAAATCCCCTAGTTTTGTTTACCGACAGGATGGTCACGAACTGTCCTATTTGGTTGTGGGGGCATTATACACGAAATCGGAAGAAAAGTCAAGATAATGAAATATACTTTGACAAGATTCTTGTTTTTCTGTATAGTAATCGCGGCTTCTCCGGAAGCCGGGCGCTGCCAGACAAATCGGCGGTTATCCCTCTCTTTTCAGGTGGTGATCCTTCTTTGCCCCCTGCCAAATGCGGAAGGGAGTGGTAATTGTGAATGTAGTTACATATGAAGAATTGTTTCAACTGCTTCTGGTGCTCATTTCCTTTGCCGGCTTTTCCGATCACAAAAAAGAAGTAACCGCCCTCCTGCCACAGAATGCGGTTACTTCTTTTGAAGAACTAATGTTCTGGGGCTAACCGTCACCGGCAGCGCCCTTTTCTATGCTTATTATACCAAGATTTTACAACCTGTCAAGGGAATCTGCCGGGTCACAGGGTGAAGGGGTACATCCTCTTCCCCCTGTTTTCTTATGCCAGATAAATTGCCTTGCAGGCCAGCATGGTCTCGTAGCAGTCCAGCTTGGAAACCAGCTCCATAGGGGCGTGCATACACAGCACAGGCACGCCGGCGTCTACGGTGACGATGTTGCGGTTGGACATGTACGCGGCCACGGTGCCGCCGCCGCCCTGATCCACCTTGCCCAAAGTGGCAATCTGCCAGATAACCCCGGCATTGTCCAGCGTGGTGCGGACATGACCCATGGCCTCGGCGGAAGCGTCGGACGCGCCGCTCTTGCCCCGGGAACCGGTGTACTTGCAGATGGCAACGCCGTAGTTCAGGCGACTGTTGTTCCGCTTGTCACAGGTTTCGGCAAAGTTGGGGTCAAAGGCATTGGAAACATCGGCGGACAGGCAGAAGGAATTTGCAAAGCAGTCCTCCAGCTTAACGCCCTGCGCATCACACAGACCGCCTACGAAATGCTCAAAGTAATGGCTCTGCATGCCGGAAATACCCACGGAGCCAATCTCTTCCTTGTCCGCCAGAATGCACACAGCGGTCTTTCTGGGATTCTCAATGGCAAACAGGGAATCCAGTTCCGCATAGGCGCACACCCGGTCATCGTGACCATACGCACCCAGCAGACTCCGGTCCAGGCCCACCTCCCGGCAGCGTCCGGCAGGAACCACCGTCAGCTCGGCAGACAGGAAATCCTCTTCCACCAAGCCATACTTTTCGTTCAGCCACTTCATAATGTTCAGCTTCACCAGATCCGCGCCCTCGCCCTCAATGGGTTCGGTACCCAGAATCACGTTGAGCTGCTCGCCCTCGATGCCCTTCGCCAAAGGCTTCTGCATCTGATCCGCCGCCAGATGAATCAGCAGGTCGGACACCATCAGCACGGGGTCTGCGTCATCTTCACCGATGGTCACAGTGACAACCGTGCCGTCCTTGCGGTAGACCACGCCGTGAATCGCCAGCGGCACGGTGGGCCACTGGTACTTCTTAATACCGCCGTAGTAATGGGTCTTGAAATAGGCGATCTCGGATTCCTCGTACAGGGGATTGGGCTTTACGTCCATCCGGGGGGAATCCACATGGGCTGCGCAGATGTTCACGCCCTTGGCAAGGGATTCCTGGCCGATCACCGCCAGGGCAATGGATTTGTCCCGGTTGTTGTAGTAGATTTTGTCACCGGGCTTCACGTCCGTGCCGGGTGCAAAGGGCTTGTAGCCCCGGCTTTCCGCTTCCCGGACTGCCCAGGAGGTAGCCTCCCGCTCGGTTTTGCAGGCGTCCATAAACGCCATATACCGGCGGCAGTAGCGTTCCATTTCCTCCCGCTGCTCCGGCGTAATGCGCGAGAATCCATTCTTGGGAGCCATCAGCAGAGACTCCCGGAGTTCCTCAATATTCATATTTTCGCGCTCCTTTCTGTTTCTTCTGCATCCATTATACCAAGGTTTTGCAAAAAGGCAAGGCAGGCGCGGTGAAATTCTCCCTGTGTCCCGTTATTTTCCAGGCAGTAGTCACACCGCTGCCGGTACCACGCCGGGTCGTGCTGCGCGGCGATGCGCCGGGCGGCATAGTCCCGGCTGATGTCGTCCCGCACCATCAGCCGCCGAATCCGGCTTTCCTCCGGGGCGGTGACAGCAACCGTGACATCGCACAGCTGTGCCAGTCCACCCTCGAACAGGGCGATGGCGTCGATGGCGGCGAGAGCAGGCTTTCCTTCCAGACGCCGCAGTACCTCCGCCTTTACCGCGCCGTGGGTAATGGCGTTCAAATCAGACAGAGCGGTTTCGTCAGAAAATACGAGACTTCCCAGCTTTTTCCGCTGCAATACCCCGTTTTCCACCGTACCGGGGAACCGGGCTTCAATGGCACTTAAGAGCACCGGGTCGGTGCGCAGCAGCTCATGGTAGATGGCGTCGCAGTCCAGAACCAGCCCGCCCTGCTCTGCGATGCAGTCTAGGAGCGTGGTCTTTCCGCAGCCGGTGCCGCCGGTGATACCCAGAATCACAGTTCTACCTCCGCGTCCACAATGTGGAAGGCAGCGGCTTTTTTCAGTCGGTTCTGCACGGCGTAGGCAACGCCCCCGCCCACCGGGCACCGGGCGTAGACCTGATGGATTGCCGGGTCGTCCAGCTCTCGTAGGGCGGCAAACAGTCCCGCCGACAGGGTGTTGGCGTCCGCTTCCTGCCCATAGGACAGAGGGGCGCAGTCGGCGTACAGGGGCAGCTCTTCTTCAAAACACAGCACCCGGTCGCCGGGGGTAAAATGCCGGTGAATGTAGGCGGCGGCCTTTTCCCGGGAGCCGGACACAATCACCACCGGCTCCGAAGGAGCATAGTGACGGTATTTCATGCCGGGTGCCTTCACTACCGCGTCCTTGTCAATCTGGGCGGTGACCGCCTTGTCCACCACCAGGTCTCCCAGCACGGCAATCAGCTGTTCCGGGCCAATTCCGCCGGGACGCAGCAGCCGGGGACGATCCTCTGTCAAATCCACAATGGTGGATTCCACACCAACCCGGCAGGGACCACCGTCCACGATTGCCGCAATTTTTCCATCGTGGTCGTGGAGCACATGCTCTGCCGTGGTGGTGGAGGGCTTGCCGGAAATATTGGCGGAGGGCGCGGCGATGGGCACGCCGGACAGTCGGATAATCTCCCGGGTGACGGCATTGTCCGGGCAGCGCAAAGCCACGGTATCCAGGCCCCCAGTGGTGCGCCGGGGCACATTGTCCCGGGCAGGCAGCACAATGGTCAGCGGTCCCGGCCAGAATGCCTCCGCCAGATCGTACGCCGCTTTGGGAATGTCGTGGCAGAACAGCGCCATCTGCTCTGCGTCCCAGATGTGCAGAATCAGGGGATTGTCCTGCGGCCGTCCCTTGGCTTCAAAGATTTTTGCCACGGCGGCTTCATCCAGACCGTTTGCCCCCAGACCGTAAACCGTCTCCGTAGGGATTGCCACCAGTTCCCCCCGGCGGATCAGGTCAGCGGCGGTTGCAGGGGTTTTCGCATCCGCCGCGGATAATAACAGTGTTTTCATAGTACACCTCAGTGCAAATTGATAATTGACAATTGAGAATTGACAATTCAATCATTGCCGGATGCAATACCAAAATTGTCAACTGTCAATTGTCCACTATCAATTAAAAAATGAAAGCAACGGGCAGCTACGTCTTGCGCAGCTGCCCGGGATTGCGATTTGCGATTACACAGTGGGCTGGTTGGCAGCCTCGATGATCTTAACGAACTTCTCGGGCACCAGGGAAGCGCCGCCGATCAGGCCGCCGTCGATGTCGGGCTGAGCCAGCAGCTCGAAGGCGTTCTTGTCGTTCATGGAGCCGCCGTACAGGATGGAGATGGCGCGGGCGTTCTTGGAGGAGTACAGCTTGCGAACCACGCTGCGGATCATCTCGCAAACTTCCTCAGCCTGCTCGGGGGTAGCGGTCAGGCCGGTGCCGATGGCCCAGATGGGCTCGTAGGCGATGATGACCTTGCGGATCTTGTCCTCGGGCACGCCAGCCAGACCCAGCTTGATCTGCATGGTGATGTGCTCGGCGGTGATGCCGGACTCCCGCTGCTCCAGGCTTTCGCCGCAGCACATAATGGGGATCAGGCCGGCTTCCAGAGCAGCCAGAACCTTGGCGTTGACATCGGCGTCGGTCTCGCCCATGGCGCGGCGCTCGGAGTGGCCGATGATGA
>JBJDYL010000133.1:0-3484 GCA_051867285.1 Faecousia sp.
CCCCTCCCGGGGATATCCTGGGAGGGGAATTCTATATCACTGCTCTTCGTATTTGCCGCCGCCGTCAATCCACTGCTTGAACAGCTGGTGCAGGCCGGTGGAAGCCAGGCCGCTGAGGGCGCCGGAGAGGATGATGTCCGGGGTGATCACTGCCCACTGGTTGACCCAGAGGGACACGACGATGCCCACGATCACCACCACGGTGGGAATGATGCGGTTGCTGACACTGGGCAGCAGGTGCTTGATTGCGTATCCGACGATCAGGCAGAAGCAAACCGCAGTGGGATTAATCCAGGTGTTGAGCATTTCAATGTTGCTGAGAAGTTCCATAATATGTATCCTCCTAAAGTTTAATTACGCTTATTGATTTCTTCCAGATCCTCGATCCGGTGGTTGATGACTTTGATCTGTTCCTCCACCACCGGCATACGCCGGGCGAAGTTGTTATGCTCCCGGACTTCCCGGGTCAGCTCGTCCAGTTTGGTTTCCGTGACTGCCTGGCTCTTGCCGTTGGCGATCAGGACGCCCAGCAGGGTAATGCCTCCGGTGATCAGGGCGGTAATAATGCTTTCCATATGTATCACCCCTCCCCTATTCCACGTCCATATGGACGGCGCTGGAATCAATGGCATAGGTATAGTGGATGCCAAGGGTCTGGACATAGGAGACAACCTCGCTTGCCTGGTGACCGCTCACAACAAAGTCCATTGCTTTGCCCCGGACATGGTAGCTGTTTTTCACAGAGCCTTTCAGACTGTCGTTATGGGCCTGACAGCGGACTGTGCTGGTGGGAATCATGGGAGCATCGAAGTGCTCCCGCACCGTATCGGCCATGCGCATGAGCTTTTCCGACGGCTCCACCGGGAATCCTCCGCACTTCCCACATGGGCAGGCGATGAACGGTTCATCCCGGGTAAAATGCTTGATGTCTTTCCACCAGTTCTCACCGCCGCCCGTCTCCGTGACACTCTGGGGCTGCTGTATTGGCTGCTCCCGGTCGGCAATCACCTCCCGGATGCGCTTGGCCGTAGCGTCGCCGAACACGCCGTCCACGGTCAGCTGGTAGTCCCGCTGAAAGGCTTCCGTTGCCTGCCGGGACTGCTGCCCCCAGATGCCGTCAATGGCTCCCGTGTAGTAGCCCAGATAGGCCAGCAGGCATTGCTTTTGTGTATTGGTCATGATGTACCTCCCGCGATTATCGCCATGCAAAATGCACCGCAGGACATAGACAGCGGGACGATCCATAGCAGATGCCAAACGCTCATCATATACACACCTCCTTAAATTGTGCCGGGAATCCGCGCCAAAAGGATCAGCAGCAGGGCGATGATCAGGATGATTGCCTTTTTTATACGCTCACCGCCTCCCAGTTAGCCGGATATTGCTCCGGCGTATAGACGTTGGCGTCTACCTTGCTCCGGTACAGTACATCCCCCCACCAGCCATACTCGCCCTCCGCAAAGGCAGTTGTGACGGTGATGGTCTCCGGGATGATCCGGTAGCCGCTGCGGTACTGGATTTCCGCCCACAAAGTTGGAGCACTGTCCGGGTTGTTCTCTGCGGTGTCCCAGAGGTCAACTGCGGCTTGCTTTAGGATGCCGTGCCAGTTGATCCGGGTACCGGCTTTTACCAGGGAGCCGTCCTGCTTAAGCTCCGGGAAATAGTCCACCATGCGGGAGGCTGTTGCATCGTCGATGGACAGGCTGTTAACCTGCTGCCGGATGATCAGGCGGGTGACTTCTTCGGCGGTCAGGGGGCGGGCTTTCTCCTGCATTTCAGCAAGTTCAGCTTGCTTCTGCATGGCGGCGATTTCTTCCGGGGTTGATTCAATGTATTTTCCGTTAATGTATTTCACTTAAATCACCTCATTACATTCTCATCCCTTTAATTACAATATGTGTGCCTACCGGCAACGAAGAGTAATGAAATTTGATTCCAACTTTATTTATCCCGTCTTTTGCCAACAAGCGGCCGGTGAAATAATTCTCTTGATTTGCAACCCAATAATCTTGTGTACCGTTAGTGAGATAGAAAACACCATCAGCATCTTCCCATATAGTGCTTGTTCTGCCTTTGCCTAGCATTATCCCGTTTTCATCGAATTCCAACTCCCACTTAGCAAATAAATATCCGGTGTACGTATCGGTAGTTACAGCGTCAGGTTTGGCCGGGAAGGAATACAGGTAGTTATCTGTAGCATACGTAGCATTGTTTACCGAGAAACTTTGCTTAGTGAGCCCGTTGAAAGTGATCGTTTCTCCAGCGGCGGGAGCCCAATCACCATTCTGTTTAACGGATGTTAATTCTACAACTACTTTTTTTAACTCAAATGGTTGTCCATTTAAATCCTCACTGAAAATAAGAGTGCTGGTGTCTTTCTCAAGGGTAACGTCTGCTATTACGTCTAGTCCGTCTAAATCCACCGCCTCCCACGCTGTGGGAACACCGTCATCATCCACAGCGGCAACCCGAATGGTCTGCCCTACCGTTGCGCCGGTGACGGCGATGCCGCCTCCACCTCCGGAACCTGGGGCTCCCTGCGGGATTCCCAGATTCAGAATGGGATTTTCAGGCGTGCCGTCCATGGAGGCGGTAGCTGCGCTCCCGGCTTCCAGTGTTTCCACTGTGCCGATCTGGATGTTGGGGGTTGCGCCAGTGTGGCCTGGTTGCCCATCAGCACCATTTTTCAAAGTGGCGGTTGTCGTTCCGGTTTTGTCGGTGATGGTAATGACCGCCCCGGTGTCTGTCTGTGCGACGTTGGCTGTGGGGCTGTAGCCGTCTGCGCCAGGGTCTCCGTCCTTACCGTCAAACTCCCCGCTATCCTTGGCTTGTGCCAGGGCGGTGTTGATGGCGGCGGGCAGTGTCTCGGCGGACAGGGCACCGACTTCGGCGGCGGTGTAGGTTGGCTTTTGCGGTTGTTTTGCCCAGGCCGGGACAGTGGGGTCGGTTTCCGTGACCGTCGGAGGGTTGGCGGCCAGGTATGCGTCCACGATCCGCTGCACAACAGCCTCGTCCGTTGCACCGCCCTCAATTTTACCGATATACTCGTCCAGTTTGTCCTCCAGCCACTGCAGCCGGATGTAGTCCTCGGATTTCTGCGCACCCGCGCCGGGATTCGCCGCCACCGACACGGAAAACGGGAACGTGGTTAACCGGTTGAGCTGTGCGTCGTTAAACACCAGCGTAGTCTGCACAGTACCGGCGGTGGTCAGCATCTGCGGCGCGAGGATAATGGTTGCCACGTTTCCGCTGATGGTGATAGCGCTGTCTCCGTCCGCCAGCTTGTTATACAGTCCCTTTGTGTAATCCGGTTTGCGGTACGCCACGGCTGGCTCAACGCCGTCCGACGGCTCCCATGGGTTTCCTCCGGACAGCAACGCTACCTCTACATATCGGGTGTTGCCGTCACCCTGCACCGCCTCCACTCTGGCGCAGACATTGGGCTTGGTCAGGTCAACGCTGATTTTGCTGGTTACGTTCATTC
>JBJDYL010000134.1:0-45724 GCA_051867285.1 Faecousia sp.
CCACCGAAACCTACACCATCGAGTTCTTCATGGGCTCCCCCGACGACAACAACGCTGTTCTGCTGCACAGAGGCCTGATGAAGGTTCTGCAGCCCTACCTGGACAACGGCACCCTGGTCTGCAAGACCGGCCGTACCTCTTTCGAGGACACCTGCATCCTGCGTTGGTCTCAGGAGACCGCTCAGCAGTGGTGTGAGAACTACCTGTCCGGCTTCTACGCTGACGAGGATCTGGATATCTGCGCTACCGCTTTCGACGGCTTCGCTTATGGCTGCCGCTCCGCTCTGGAAGGCGCTGGCTACACCCTGGAGAACTGGCCTCTGATCACTGGCCAGGACGCTGAGCTGATGGCTTCCAAGAACATCATCGCCGGCTACCAGACCATGTCCATCTACAAGGACACCCGTCTGCTGGCTGAGAAGTGCGTGACCATGGTCAACGCGGTTCTGACCGGCTCCGAGCCCGAAATCAACGACACCACCACCTACAACAACAACGTGATGGTCGTTCCCTCCTACCTGTGCACCCCCGTGGCTGTTGACCAGTCCAACTACGAGGAACTGCTGATCGGCGGCGGCTACTACACTGCTGAGCAGCTGGCTGGCTAATCTCCTGTCAAACAATCCGCAAGAGGCGGCGGCTAAGCCGCCGCCTCTTTTAATCGTTTAGGTTATTTCCCCCCGAGAAACGCCGGCTGCGCGGCGGGCAAGAAGGAGTCGAAAGAATGTCAGAATATATTTTGGAAATGAACCACATCACCAAGGAGTTCTCCGGAGTGAAAGCACTGGACGATGTCAATCTGAAGGTGAGAAAGGGCGAAATCATGGCTATCTGCGGCGAAAACGGCGCTGGTAAGTCCACTCTGATGAACGTCCTCTCCGGCACTTACCCCTTTGGCACCTACTCCGGTGATATCGTCTATAACGGAGAGGTTTGCAAGTTCCGCAATATTCGCGACAGTGAGGCCAAGGGCATCGTCATCATCCATCAGGAGCTGGCGCTGAGCCCCTACCTGTCCATTGCGGAAAATGTTTTTATCGGCAATGAGCGCAAGAAGATGAGCGGCGTCATCGACTGGACAGAGACCCGTAAGCAGGCGCAGGAGCTTCTGAAGCGGGTTGGCATGGAAAACGAAAATGTCAATGTGCCGGTCAACACTCTGGGCGTTGGCAAGCAGCAGCTGATTGAAATTGCAAAGGCGCTGGGCAAGGATACCAACCTGCTGATTCTGGACGAGCCCACCGCCGCCCTGAATGACCGCGAGTCCGCCCAGCTGCTGGAACTGATGCTTCAGCTGAAGGCGCAGGGCATCACCTGCATCATCATTTCCCACAAGCTGAATGAGATCAGCTATGTTGCGGATGCCATCACCATCATCCGTGACGGCAAGACCATTGAAACCCTGGAGAAGGGGAAGGACGACTTCTCCGAAGAGCGGATCATCAAGGGCATGGTTGGCCGTGAGCTGACCAACCGTTACCCCAAGCGTACTGACTGCCCCATCGGCGATGTGATCTTCGAGGTCAAAGACTGGAATGTGTACCATCCCGATGACGCTGACCGTCAGATCCTGAAGGACATCAACATCAGTGTCCGTTCCGGTGAGGTTGTGGGCCTGGCTGGCCTGATGGGCGCTGGCCGTACTGAGCTGGCAATGAGCCTCTTCGGCCGCAGCTACGGCCAGAAGATTTCCGGTGAAGTCCTGATTAAGGGCGAGAAAGCGGATCTGAAGGATGTGCGTACCGCTATTAAGCACCGTATGGCCTACGTTTCCGAGGACCGGAAAACCTATGGACTGGTGCTTATCGACAGCATCAAGTTCAACATGACTCTGTCCGCCCTGCGGGAATTCTTCTCCAACAAGGGCATTGTGAATCACAATCTGGAAGCTGTTCGCTCTGAGGAATACCGTACCAAGATCAATGTTAAGACGAACTCCATCGATCAGACGGTGGGTTCCCTGTCCGGCGGCAACCAGCAGAAGGTGGTTCTGGCCAAGTGGATGCTCACTGAGCCGGACGTGCTGATTCTGGACGAGCCTACCCGCGGCATTGACGTGGGCGCCAAGTACGAAATTTACTGCGTCATTAATGAGCTGGCGAAAGCCGGTAAGGCGGTTATCGTTATTTCCTCTGAAATGCCTGAGATTATCGGTACCTGCGACCGCACCTATGTGATTAACGAGGGTGAGATCGCCGGCGAACTCAAGGGCGATGAGATCACCCAGGAGGCTATCATGGCCTGCATTATGGCCCACAACAGAAAGGAAGAGGTTGAAGCATGAGCAACAAGACCACCAAAAAGACGACACTGAATATGAGACAGTATGGCATGATGATCATGCTGATTGTCGTTTACGTTTTCTTCGCGATCCTTACCGGGGGCAAGAACCTGACCCCCATGAACATCAACAACCTGATCATGCAGAACGGCTACGTGGTCATTCTGGCTGTCGGTATGCTGCTGTGTGTTTTGACCGGTAACGTTGACCTGGGCGTTGGCTCCGTGGTCGCTTCCTGCGGCGCTGTAGCTGGTACGCTGATCATCGACTTTGGTGTCAGCACGCCTCTTGCCATGCTGGCTGCCTTGGCTGTGGGCGCTGCCTTCGGCGTGTTCGTTGGCTTCTTCGTTTCTGAGCTGGAGATTCCTCCTTTCATCGTCACCCTGGCTACCATGCTGATGGGCCGTGGCCTGTGCTACGTTATCCTGAAGGCCCAGACCAAGGGCCCCCTGCCCGCCAGCTATAACTGGATTGGCACCGGCTTCCTGCCTACCATCCGTATTTTTGAAAATGCCAACGGCGGCAAGGGCATTGATCTGATCTGCCTGGCCGTGGCTGCCATTATCTCCGTGCTGATCATTCTGGCTGAGATTAAGGCTGTGGCCACCGCTAAGAAGCATGGCCTGCCCACCGCTCCTGTGTGGCAGCTGGCTGTTAAGGATGCAGTTATCATCGGCATCGTCTGCTTCTTCTTCTGGAAGCTGGCCAACTACAACGGTATCCCCGTGGTTCTGGTTCTCATGGCTCTGTTGGTTGCTATCTACCACTTCATTACCACCAATACCGTTGCCGGCCGTCAGATCTACGCCATGGGCGGCAACGCCAAGGCTGCCCGGCTGTCCGGTATCAACACCAAGAAGGTGTTCTTCTGGGTATACGCCAACATGGGCCTGCTGGCCGCTGTCGCCGGTATCGTCCTGTCTGCCCGTAACCAGTCCGCTACCCCCAAGGCCGGTGACTCCTTCGAAATGGACGCCATCGCTTCCTGCTACATCGGCGGTGCTGCTACCTCCGGCGGCGTGGGCACCATCATCGGCGCTGTGGTTGGTGCATTCATCATGGGCATCCTGAACAACGGTATGTCCCTGGCTGGCTACGACACCAACATTCAGAAGATCGTCAAGGGCATGGTGCTGCTGGGCGCCGTTACCGTTGACCTGGTCAGCAAGCGCAAGAAGGGTTAATTTGGAAACTCGGAATGGTTTGGCTGCGCTTCAGTGTCTGCCAAATCATTCCGAGCCTCCCAGGCTCCAAAGGAAGGTGTTTTTATGAACGGAACCAGTAAGCCTCCCCAGATTTCCCTGATTCTCAGGCTTCTGGGCGGGGGATATTTGCTGTATTTGGCGTGGAGCCTGCTGGGCACCGCGAATGGAAATACCCTTTATATTCTGGTGGCGATATTTTTTGCACTGGTGGGAGCGGTACTGCTGCTCCACACCCTGCTGAAAATCAGCCGCGGTGAGTATACCACAGCCCCGCCTCCATCCGGAGACGGGGAATCTGAAAAAAATGAGGAAGATTTCCATGAAGAATCATGAAACCGTACTGGGTCTTGAGTTGGGCTCCACCCGGATTAAGGCCGTTGCCATCGATGCTGGTCACACTCCAGTATCCTCCGGCGATTATACCTGGAAAAGCGCCTTTGTGGACGGTATCTGGACCTATGACCTGGAAGAGGTCTGGAAGGGACTGAAAACCGCGATTTCCGGTGTGGAGAACCGGGAGACCGTAGCCGCCATGGGCGTTTCCGCCATGATGCACGGCTACCTTGCTTTCGACGAAAACTGGAACCTGCTGGTGCCGTTCCGCACCTGGCAGAATACCATTACTGCGGATGCTGCCGCACAGCTGACGGAATTGTTTGGCTTCAATATTCCTCAGCGCTGGTCCATCGCCCACCTGTATCAGGCGGTGCTGAATGGTGAGCCCCATGTGGCGAAGATCCGTCATATTACCACTCTGGCAGGTTATGTTCATTACATGCTGACCGGCGTGAATGCCCTGGGTATCGGTGAAGCTTCCGGCATGTTCCCCATTGACAGTGAGAAGAACTGCTACAATGAGGAGATGCTGGACAAGATCGAGGCGCTGCTGGCTCCCAGAAATCTGCCCTGGACGGTTCGGGAAGTGCTGCCCGCCGTGCTGCTGGCTGGCGACAATGCGGGCACTCTGACCGCAGAGGGCGCAGCCAAGCTGGACAACCTGCTGCCTGCGGGTATCCCGGTGGCGCCTCCTGAGGGCGATGCCGGTACCGGCATGACGGCGACCAACGCGGTTGCCCCCAGAACCGGTAACGTGTCCGCCGGTACCTCCATTTTCTCCATGGTGGTTCTGGAGAAGAACCTGAGCAAGGTCTACGAAGAGATCGACATGGTCACTACCCCCACGGGCAGACCCGTGGCCATGGTTCACTGCAACAACTGCACCAACGACACCAACGCATGGGTAGGCGTCCTGAAGGAGACTGCCGCTCTGTTCGGCGCAACCCCCTCTACCGGTGAGCTGTACACCAAGCTGTATCAGCACTCTCTGGAGGGAGACGCAGACTGCGGCGGTGTGCTGGTGTGCAACTATATGGCAGGCGAGGGTGTCACCCATATGGACGCCGGCCGTCCGCTGGTTGCCCGCCGTCCTGACTCTGCGTTCACCCTGGCCAACTTCTTCCGCGCCCAGCTCTATTCCACCATGGCGACCCTGAAAATCGGCATGGACATTCTGGCTGAGGAAAAGGTTGCCATCGATAGTCTGACCGGTCACGGCGGCCTGTTCAAGACCCCTGTTGTCGGCCAGAAGTACATGGCTGCCGCCTGCAACGCCCCTGTGACCTGCATGGAAACCGCCGGTGAAGGCGGCCCCTACGGCATGGCGCTGTTGGCTTCTTACATGCTGCGCAAATCCGACGGCGAGACGCTGGAGGACTACCTGAATAACCGGGTCTACGCCGGTGTCAAGGGCAGCACGGTGGCCCCCGAAGCTGCGGATGTGGAAGGCTTCAATCAATATCTGAAACAGTACCGCGGTCTGCTGAAGGTAGAGCGTGAGGCTGTCAATTCCATCTGAAGGAGATTTAATGTAATATGAAATATTCTTTCTGGTTTGTTGTTGGCTCTCAGTTCCTGTATGGACCTGAGGTGCTGGATACTGTCGCCGCCCGGGCTGAGGAGATGGCACAGAAGCTCAGCGAAGTGCTGCCCTATCCTCTGGTCTACAAGGTCACTGCTAAGACCAACAAGGAAATCGCCGATGTGGTGAAGGAAGCCAACTATGATGACTCCTGCGCTGGTATCATCACCTGGTGCCATACCTTCTCCCCCTCCAAAATGTGGATCAATGGCTTCGTAAATCTGCAGAAGCCCTACTGCCATCTGGCGACCCAGTACAACAAGGAGATCCCCAACGAGGAGATCGACATGGACTTCATGAACCTGAACCAGGCCGCTCACGGCGACCGGGAGCATGGTTTCATCGCTGCCCGCCTGAGAATGCCCCGGAAGGTAGTCGCCGGTTACTGGCAGGATGCCAAGGTGCAGAAGCGTCTGGGCGACTGGATGAAGGCTGCTGTGGGTGTTGCCGTGTCCAAGAGCATGAAGGTCATGCGTTTCGGCGACAACATGCGGGAAGTTGCCGTCACTGAGGGCGACAAGGTAGAAGTTCAGGCCAAGCTGGGCTGGCAGGTCAACACCTGGCCTGTGGGCAAGCTGGTAGAAACCATGGATGCCGTCACCGACGCAGAAGTGGATGAGATGATGGCTCGCTACGCTTCCCTGTACGACATGGCTACCGACGACATCGAGACTGTACGCTATCAGGCCCGCGAGGAAGTTGCCATCAAGAAGATGATGGACGCTGAGGGCTGCATGGCCTTCTCCAACACCTTCCAGGATCTGTACGGCATGAAGCAGCTGCCCGGTATCGCCTCTCAGGACCTGATGGCTCAGGGCTACGGCTACGGCGGCGAGGGCGACTGGAAGGTTTCCGCCATGACTGCCATTATGAAGGCCATGGGCGAAAATGGCAACGGTGCTTCCGCTTTCATGGAAGATTACACCTATCATCTGGTTGAGGGCCAGGAGTACTCTCTGGGCGCCCATATGCTGGAGGTTTGCCCCAGTGTTGCTTCCGCTAAGCCCCGGATTGAGGTACATCCTCTGGGCATTGGCGATCGGGAAGATCCCGCCCGTCTGGTGTTCGAGGGCAAGGAAGGCGACGCCATTGTGGCTTCCCTCATCGACATGGGCGGCCGGCTGCGCCTGATTGTGCAGGACATCCACTGCGTCAAGCCCATTATGCCCATGCCCAACCTGCCCGTTGCCCGGGTTATGTGGAAGGCTGAGCCCAACCTGACGGACGGCGTGGAGTGCTGGATCACTGCCGGCGGCGCCCATCACAGCGTGCTGAGCTACGACGTTTCCGCTGAGCAGATGCGTGACTGGGCAAGAATGATGGACATTGAGTTCGTCCACATCACTAAGGACACCACCCAGGAGGCTCTGGAGAAGGAGCTGTTCCTGAACGATCTGGCCTGGAAGCTGAAGTAAGTCGGCAGTGCCGACAGCCAATGCGTGCGTAAGCGGAGCAATATCTGTTACGCCATAGGGCACCACTCGGTATCGTTACTGCGGCACAATAACATACAAACTGTCATTGCGAACCGGTGTGAGAACCGGTTCGCGATGACAGCCGTTTATAAGGAGCAAAGCTATGCTTGAAGAACTGAAGAAAAAGGTTTATGAGGCCAACATGGAGCTGCCCCGGCGGAATCTGGTTACCTATACCTGGGGCAATGTGTCCGGTATCGACCGGGAAAAGGGCCTGATTGTGATCAAACCCAGCGGCGTGGAGTATGACGAGCTGACTCCCGATATGCTGGTTGTGCTGGATCTGGAAGGCAACGTGGTAGAAGGCGACCTGAATCCCAGCAGCGACACCAAGACCCATATTGAGCTGTACAAGGCGTTTCCTCAGCTGGGCGGCATCGTCCACACCCACAGCCCCTACGCGGTTGCCTGGGCACAGGCCGGTAAGGACATTCCCTGCTACGGCACCACTCACGCCGACTACTTCTACGGCCCCATTCCCTGCGCCCGGCATCTGACCCAGGCGGAGCTGGATGAGGACTATGAGAAGGGCACCGGTACGGTGATCATCGAAACCTTCCGGGATCGGAACATCGACCCCGTTGCGGTTCCTGCCGTCATTTGCCACAGCCATGGCCCCTTCACCTGGGGCAAGGATCCTGCACAGGCTGTGTATCATGCCGTTGTGCTGGAGGAAGTGGCGAAAATGGCTATTTTCACCCGTCAGGTTGCGCCGGATGCTGCACCGGCTCCCCAGCGGATTCAGGACAAGCATTACCTGCGTAAGCACGGCCCCAACGCCTACTACGGACAGAAAAAGTAATAGAAAATCCCGGCATCGGAATCCGATGCCGGGATTTTTCCCTATGTTTCGTCTTTCCAGTGAATCAGCTGGGATGGTTCTTTGCGGGTTTTGGTTCTCAGTTTGTCACCCTCTGCGGCATAGCCCAGCGCGATGACCAGGCGCGCCGGGGTATCTATCTGGGAGATTTCCCGGAGCTTTTTGTCGTCAATCCAGCCCAGAATGCAGGTTGACAAACCCTGCGCAGTGGCTTCTGCGGTCAGATAGGCGGCGGCGATGCCGATGTCGATGGAGCGATAATCAATATTCTTCACCTTTGCGCCCATGGCAGCGGATTTGCTGTAGGGCTGCTCAGAAATGATGATCAGCGCCGGTGCCTGAGAGGCAAATTTGTTCATGCCAAGACCTTGACAGGCCTTTGCCGCCGCTTTCGCTGCTTCTCCGCGGCAGACGGTGAAACAATAAGGCTGGGCATTGCAGGCAGAGGGAGCAAGCCGGGCAGCTTCCAGCACTGCGTCCAGTTTCTCCTGCTCCACAGGGCGAGTTTCGTCGTAACTGCGGCAGGATTGACGGGCTTGCGCAATTTCCAGAAAATTCATATAGGCGGCCTCCTGAAACGTATTGACTTCATTGTAGCGTATCTTGTCGTCGCCGTCAATCCGGAAACGAAAAACAGCACGAACTCCAGGTTCGTGCTGTTTCTATTATTGCTTTGCCAGCAAGCCATCGATGAACTGGGTAGCTGCACGGGCAGAGCGTCCGCCGCGACCCAGGGCAAAACGCTCGGCAAGCATTTCCAGTTCCGCTGTATCCATGGTAATGCCCTTTTCCTGCGCCAGATGACGGACGATACCCAGATACGTCTCCTTATTCGGCTTCTGGAAGGTGACCTGAATGCCGAACCGCTCGGACAGGGAAATGATCTCCTGCATGGTGTCGTTGCGGTGGATATCGTCGCCATCCCGGCTGGAGAAGCTTTCCTTCACCAAATGGCGGCGGTTGGAGGTGGCGTAGATTACCACATTGCGGCTCTTGGCGGAGACGCTGCCCTCCAAAATTGCCTTCAGGGCGCTGAAATTATCGTCATCCTTCTGGAAGGAGAGGTCGTCAATAAACAAAATGAATTTCAGCGGATTGGTGTTCAGTTCGTCCAGGATGGCGGGAATGGCGTGGAGCTGCTCCTTGCGAACTTCCAGAATCCGCAGACCCCGGTCGGACAGCTCGTTGACCACCGCCTTGACGGTGGAGGACTTGCCGGTGCCGGCATCGCCGGTGAGCAGGATGTTGGCGGCGGGCTTGCCCTCCAACAGAGCGATGGTGTTGTCTAAGATAATCTGCTGCTCCCGCTTGTAGTCGATGAGGGAGGAAAGCCGGGTCTGGTCAGGGTTGATCACCGGGACAATGCGGTTACCCTCGCCGATGTAGAACATGATGTGCTTTGCGTAAATACCGTAGCCGAACCGGTGGATGTTGGCGCAGCGCTGATGATAGCTGTCCACAATGTTGAGGCTTTTCACGGCGAACACAGGCAAGTGCCCCGTCCAGTCCAGTCCCTGCCGGAACGTTTCCGGAGTCAGGTCGGCGATAGCCTGGAGGATCTCCAGCTCCCGCTCCACCTCTTCTTCCATTTCCGGCCAGGGCTGTGCACCCCGGCCGATCATGCGGATGTAGGCATTTTCGTCGTTATTGACGATATGCTGAATGTAGCCTGCCAGCGTCCGTTTTTCCGTGCCGTACAGGCTGGATACGAAAGCAGCGTACTTGGAAACAGCGGTGGATACGGAGCCAGATTCCCGGCTGTTCAAATAATCCAGCAGGGAAGACACCACCGGGTCAGACAGCAGTGCACGGAATATTGCCAGAGAATTCAGGCGGATATGCAGTTCCTTCAGCTTCATACGTTCAGAATCGCACCTTTCGCACCGCTGGAAACCAGAGCAGCATAGCGCTTCAGATAGCCGGACAGCTCCTTCTTTTTAGGAACAAAGCTTGCCATACGCTGCGCCAGTTCCTCGTCGGAAATCTTCAGCTCCAGACGGTTATTGGGAATGTCAATGGAGATGATATCGCCGTCCTGCACCACACCAATGACGCCGCCGGAGGCAGCTTCCGGAGAGACGTGGCCGATGCAGGCACCCCGGGTGGCGCCGGAGAACCGTCCGTCGGTGATCAGAGCGACAGAATTGCCCAGACCCATGCCCATGATGGCGGAGGTGGGGTTCAGCATTTCCCGCATACCGGGGCCGCCCTTGGGGCCTTCGTAGCGGATGACCACCACGTCGCCGGGCTTGATTTCCCCGGCATTGATGGCAGCCTGGGCATCCTCCTCGCACTCAAAGACCCGGGCGGGGCCTTCGTGCACCAGCATTTCCGGCAGCACCGCGCTGCGCTTGACCACACTGCCCTCGGGCGCCAGATTGCCCCGAAGCACGGCAATTCCGCCGGTGGGGGAGTAGGGTTCTTCCACCGTGCGGATGACGCTGGTATCCCGGTTGACGGCGGAAGCAATGTTCTCGCCCAGAGTTTTGCCGGTGACAGTCATGACGGAGGTGTCCAGCAGATTCTTTTTGGTCAGCTCCTTCAGCACGGCGTAAACACCGCCGGCCTCGTTCAGATCCTCCATGTAGGTGGGGCCTGCGGGAGCCAGATGGCACAGATTCGGGGTTACAGCGCTGATCTCATTGGCCATGTCCAGATCAAAGTCCACGCCGCACTCGTTGGCGATGGCGGGCAGGTGGAGCATGGAATTGGTGGAGCAGCCCAGTGCCATGTCGGCGGTGAGAGCGTTGCGGATGGCAGCGGCAGTCATGATGTCCCGGGGACGGATGTTCTGCCGCACCAGCTCCATAATCTGCATACCGGCGTGCTTGGCGAGCTCAATACGGGCAGAGTATACGGCGGGAATGGTGCCGTTGCCCTGCAGCCCCATGCCCAGAACCTCAGTCAGGCAGTTCATGGAGTTGGCGGTGTACATACCGGAGCAGGAGCCGCAGGTGGGGCAGGTGCTCTTTTCACAGACAGTCAGCCGGGCTTCGTCGATCTTCCCGGCGGTGTAAGCGCCGACGGCCTCGAACATACTGCTTAAGGAGGTTTTCTTGCCGTCCACCCGGCCTGCCAGCATGGGGCCGCCGCTGACGAAAATGGCGGGAATGTTCACCCGGGCGGCTGCCATCAGCAGGCCGGGCACGTTCTTGTCGCAGTTGGGGACCATGACCACGCCGTCAAAGCCGTGGGCCTTGAGCATGGACTCGGTGGAGTCGGCAATCAGGTCACGGGTAACCAGAGAATACTTCATGCCCTCGTGGCCCATGGCGATGCCGTCGCAGACCGCAATGGCGGGGAACACGATGGGAGTGCCGCCGGCCATGGCGACGCCCAGCTTAACAGCGTCCACAATCTTGTCCAGATTCATGTGGCCGGGGACAATCTCGTTGTAGGAGCTGACCACGGCGATGAGGGGACGCTGCTGCTCTTCCTCTGTCAGACCCAGGGCGTGATAGAGGCTGCGGTGGGTGGCATTCTGAGGGCCGTTGACAACCTTGTCTTTCATCATCATAACAGGATTCCTGCTTTCTTTTTAGAATAGGGGAGAGTAGGAAAATGTCATTGCGGGGGCGCAGGGGCGCAGCAATCCCGCAAAAAAGGGGATTGCCGCGTCGTCCGGCGGTCTTTCCGCAATGACACAGAGTTTTAGTTGTTGATCAGCTTGTCCTCGTCGCTCCAGCTGTACAGCTTACGGACTTCCTGACCCACGATTTCAGCGGGATGCTCAGCAGCCAGCTTGCGCATGGCGTTGAAGTGAACCTGAGCGCCGGCGGAGGACATATCCAGCAGGAAGTCCTTGGCGAAGGTGCCGTCCTGAATGTCGGCCAGGATCTTCTTCATGGTCTTCTTGGTGTCCTCGGTGATGATCTTGGGGCCGGTGATGTAGTCGCCGTACTCGGCGGTGTTGGAGATGGAGTAGCGCATACCGCTGAAGCCGGACTGGTAGATCAGGTCAACGATCAGCTTCATTTCGTGGATGCACTCGAAGTAAGCGTTCCGGGGGTCATAGCCTGCTTCCACCAGAGTCTCGAAGCCAGCCTGCATCAGGGCGCAGACACCGCCGCACAGCACAGCCTGCTCACCGAACAGGTCGGTTTCGGTCTCGGTGCGGAAGTCAGTCTCCAGGACGCCGGCACGGGCGCCGCCGATGCCCAGGGCGTAAGCCAGACCGATATCCAGAGCGTCGCCGGTGGCATCCTGCTCCACGGCGATCAGGCAGGGAACACCCTTGCCAGCCTGATACTCGCTGCGCACCGTGTGACCAGGGCCCTTGGGGGCGATCATGATGACGTTGACATCCTTGGGGGGCTTGATGCAGCCGAAGTGGATGTTGAAGCCGTGGGCAAAGGCCAGGGTCTTGCCGGCGGTCAGGTTGGGCTCGATGCTCTGCTTGTACAGGGCGGCCTGCTTCTCGTCGTTGATCAGAATCATGATGATGTCGGCAGCCTTGGTGGCATCGGCAGCGGTCATGACGGTCATGCCCTGCGCCTCAGCCTTGGCCCAGCTCTTGGAGCCATTGTACAGGCCGACGATGACATTCACGCCGCTCTCCTTCAGGTTCAGAGCGTGGGCGTGACCCTGAGAGCCGTAGCCGATGATGGCAACGGTCTTACCGGCCAGCTTCTGAAGGTCGCAGTCCTGCTGATAAAAAATACGATTCATGTTAATTACTCCTTTTTGTTTTTAGTAATGTCATTGCGAACCAGTGACCGATGTCACTGGTGTGGCAATCCCCTTAATCGATGGGGATTCCCACGCCACTTAAGCGAACTGGCTCGGAATGACAGGTATTCCAATTAGAGATTGGTCACCCGGCGGATGGTGGTAGCGCCCCGCTGGAGGGACACGATACCGGTGCGGCAGATCTCCAGAATTTCGTATTCTTTCATCAGCGATACGAAATTGTCAATTTTCCGGCTGTCACCGATCATCTGGATGATCATGGAATCCTTGGTGAAGTCCACAATCTTGCCTTCGTAGGCATCGGAGGCGGCGCTGATTTCGCCACGGACGTTGGGATCATTTTTGACCTTGATCAGCAGCAGCTCCCGGTTGACGGTGTCCAGATTATCCAGCTCGGCAATGGATACAACGTCCGGCAGCTTATACAGCTGGTTGATCAGCTGCTCTTTCTTCACGCCGTCGCCCTCGGACTGGACGGTGATCCGGGAGAATTCCTCGGATTCCGTTTCCGACACAGTCAGGGAGGTGATGTTGAACTGGCGGCGGCGGAACATACTGGTGACCCGGTTCAGAACGCCGAATTGATTGTTGACCAGAATGGCTACAGTAAATTTCTTCATATCAGTCACCAATCCTTGTAATGATATCATCCATGGAACCGCCGGGGGGCAGCATGGGCAGGACGAATTCGTCCTTGTCGATGGCGCAGTCGATGAGGTAGGGGCCGTCGCAGGCGAAGGCCTTGTTCAAGGCGTCCTCCAGTTCCTCCAGCGTCAATGCGCGGCTGGCATCTGCGCCGAAGGCCTGCGCCAGCTTGACGAAGTCGGTCTGGCGGCTGTCCAGCATGGTGTTGGAATAGTGCTTGTCAAAGAACAGGGTCTGCCACTGACGCACCATACCCAGAACACTGTTGTTCAGCAGCAGGATGACCATGGGAACATGGTTGGCAACCGCCGTTGCCAGCTCGGTCAGGTTCATGCCGAAGCTGCCGTCGCCGGTGACCAGAACGGTTCTTTCACCGGTTCCGAACTGTGCGCCGATGGCGGCGCCCATGCCGAAGCCCATGGTGCCGAGGCCACCGCTGGAAAGGAACCGGCGGCTGTTTTTCAGGTTCAGATACTGGGCGGCCCACATCTGGTGCTGACCAACATCCGTTGCCACGGGGGTATTCTCATTTAAGTAACGGTTCAGGGTGTTGATGACGTTCCGGGGAGTCATGCCTTCCCGGCTGTCCAGACCCGCCTGCTCCTCAACGATGAGCTGGTCAATCTCCGCCTGCCAGTCGGGATGTTCTGCCTTGTTCAGCAGGGGAATCAGCTTTTGCAGGGTCTTTTTCACGTCGCCCCGGAGGCCATGGGCAGGAGAGACGGTTTTGCCCAGCTCCGCACCGTCAATGTCGATGTGAACGATTTTTGTGCCCACGGCGAACTTGGCGCGGTTACCGGTGACCCGGTCGTTGAACCGGCAGCCAAGGGCGATGATGCAGTCGGCGTGGTGCATGGCGGTGGAACAGGCGTAATGTCCGTGCATTCCCTGCATTCCCAGGAACCGGGGATAATCGGTGGGGACGCCGGAGATGCCCATTAAGGAGCAGCCGATGGGGGCGTCGATCAGTTCTGCCATTTCCAGCAGCTCGTCCTGGGCTTCGCTGGTGATCAGGCCGCCGCCGAAATAAATGAAGGGCTTTTTAGCATTGTTGATGGTGTCCGCTGCCTGCTGGATGCGGATCTCTTTGGCAGGGAAGGTTTCATCGGCAGCAACCGGCTCCTGGGGCTCGTAGTCGAATTTCGCAACCTGCACATCCTTGGGAATATCAATCAGCACAGGGCCGGGACGGCCGGATTTCGCCAGACGGAAAGCTTCCCGCACGGTGTCCGCCAGATCTTCAATGGAGCCGACAAAATAATTGTGCTTGGTGATGGGCAGGGTCACACCGGTAATATCGATTTCCTGAAAACCGTCGGTGCCGATGGTGGAGTTGGGGACGTTGCCGGTGATGGCGACCATGGGGACGGAATCGAGGTAGGCGGTTGCAATGCCGGTGACCAGGTTCGTGGCACCGGGGCCGGAGGTGGCGATGACCACGCCCACCTTGCCGGTGGCCCGGGCATAGCCGTCGGCGGCGTGGGACGCACCCTGCTCGTGGGCAGTGAGAACGTGCCGCAGTTCGTCCTGATATTTGTACAGGGAGTCGTAAATGTTGATGACCTGCCCGCCGGGGTAGCCAAAGACTACGTCTACACCCTGTTCAATTAAGGTACGAACCAGGATATCGGAGCCGGAAAGCTTCATACAATCATCCTTTCTTCAGGTTTTCTATGATCAATCTGCCCATCTCCCGGCAGCCGACCAGGCTGCACTGATCCGCGCCGGAGGGGAGAATGTCGCTTGTGCGGTAGCCGCTGTCCAATACGGCGGAGACAGCGGATTCGATGCAGTCCGCTTCTGCGGCCATATCGAAGGAGAAGCGCAGCATCATGGCGGCTGCCAGAATGGTGCCGATAGGGTTGGCGATGTCCTTGCCTGCAATATCCGGGGCGGAACCGTGGATAGGCTCGTACAGTCCCCGGGTACCGTCGCCTAAGGAGGAGGAGGGGATCATGCCGATGGAGCCGGTGATCATGGAGGCTTCGTCGGAGAGAATGTCGCCGAACATATTCTCCGTGACAATCACGTCAAACTGGCTGGGATCCTTTACAATCTGCATGGCGCAGTTGTCCACCAGCATATCGGAAAGGGTTACGTCCGGATATTCCGCAGCAAGTTCGTGCATGACCTTCTTCCACAGCCGGGAGGAATCCAGTACGTTGCTCTTTTCCACACTGCACAGCTTTTTCCCGCGCTTCCGGGCGGTTTCAAAGCCGATGCGGCCGATGCGGCGGATTTCGCTTTCCGCGTAACGCAGCTCGTCAATGGCAACGGGTTCTCCGCTTTCGGTGACGGTTTCATGCTTTCCGAAATAGATACCGCCGATCAGTTCTCTTACAATAATAAAGTCAATGCCCTTGTCCACGATTTCCTGCTTAAGAGGAGAGGCGGAAGCCAGCTGGGGCCAGATTTTGGCGGGGCGGTTGTTGCTGTAGACCCCCATCCCGGCGCGAAGCCGGAGAAGGCCCTTTTCGGGTCGCATGGGGCCGGGAACGCCGTTCCACTTGGGGCCGCCTACCGCGCCCAGCAGGACGCTGTCGGAAGCGAGGCATTTGTCCAGCATTTCCTGGGGCAGAGGATCTCCCCATTTATCAATGGCATTTCCGCCCATATCTACGTCGGTATAGGTAAATTCGTGACCGTAAAGTACGGCGATCCGGTCTAAAACCTGCTTTGCCTGCTCGACGATTTCCGGACCGATGCCGTCGCCCCGGATGAGTGCGATAGTTTTTGTCATTTTATCACATCTCCTTCAAAGAAGCAAGCAGTCCACCCTTTTTTATGATGTTTTGGATGAATTCCGGGAAGGGTTCCGCCTGATAGGTTTTGCCGGTGGTGCGGTCGGTGATGACGCCAGTATCGAAGTCTACGCTGACCTCGTCACCAGCCTGAATCTCTTCTGCCGCAGCTTCGCACTCCAGAATAGGCAGGCCAATGTTGATAGCGTTGCGGTAGAAAATCCGGGCGAAGGACTTTGCGATGACACAGCCGGTGCCGCAGGTTTTGATGACCAGCGGGGCGTGCTCCCGGGAGGAGCCGCAGCCGAAATTCCAGCCGGCTACCATGATGTCGCCGGGGGAAACCCGCTTGACGTACTCGGCGTCGATATCCTCCATGCAGTGCTTTGCCAGCTCGTCGGCATTGGGGGTATTTAAGTACCGGGCGGGGATGATCACGTCGGTATCCACATTGTCGGGATATTTGAAAACCTTACCCTGTGTATTCATGGTTCAGACCTCCTTGGGAGCGGTGATGTAGCCGGTGAGGGCGGATGCGGCGGCAGTGGCGGGGCTGGCCAGGTACACTTCGCTGTCAACATGGCCCATGCGGCCGACAAAATTCCGGTTGGTAGTGGCAATGCACTTCTCGCCCGCAGCCAGAATACCCATGTAGCCGCCGAGACACGGCCCGCAGGTGGGGGTGGAAACGACTGCGCCTGCGTCGATGAAGGCGGTGACGTAGCCCCGTTCCACACACTCCCGGTAAATCTGCATGGTGGCGGGGATGATGATGCAGCGCACGCCGGGGGCGACGGTTTTGCCCTGCAAAGTCCGGTAGGCGGCTTCCATATCTTCCATACGCCCATTGGTGCAGCTGCCGATAACCACCTGATCAATTTTGATCTGGGAAAGCTCTGCAGCGGGATGGGTGTTTTCCGGCAGGTGGGGGCAGGCAACAGTGGGAACAATAGAAGAAAGGTCGATTTCAATGGTCTGCTCGTAGATGGCGTCCGGATCGGCTTCAAAAACCTTGGGAGCGCGCTCGCAGCGGCCTTCCAGATAGGTCATGGTGACCGCATCTACGGGGAAAATGCCGTTTTTCGCACCGGCTTCAATGGCCATGTTGCAGATGCACAGACGGTCATCCATGGAAAGGGAGGCAACACCGGGGCCGGTGAACTCCATGGATTTATACAGCGCACCGTCCACGCCGATTTTGCCGATGATGGTCAAGATAACGTCCTTGCCGCTGCAATTTGCCGGAAGTTTACCCGTCAAATGGAACTGGATGGCAGAGGGGACCTTGAACCAGGCTTCACCGGTGGCCATACCGGCTGCCATATCGGTGGAGCCGACGCCGGTGGAGAAGGCGCCCAGCGCACCGTAGGTGCAGGTGTGGCTGTCCGCGCCGATGATGCAGTCGCCGGCGGTGACAACACCCTGCTCCGGCAGCAGCGCATGCTCGATACCCATTTTGCCCACGTCGTAGAAGTGGCTGACGCAGTGGGAGCAGGCGAATTCCCGGCACTGCTTACTCTGCTCCGCCGCCTTGATGTCCTTATTGGGGACGAAGTGATCCAGAACGATGGCGATTTTATCTTTGTCGAAAACGGTGTCAAAGCCGTTCTTTTTGAATTCGTTGATAGCCACGGGGGTGGTGATATCGTTGCCCAGGACAATGTCCAGTTTGGCACGGATCAGCTGTCCGGCGTTCACGGATTCCAGCCCGGCGTGGGCGGCGAGGATTTTCTGCGTTAATGTCATACCCATAAAGATTCCTCCGGAATAGATACAAGATATTAAGATAGAAGATACAAGATAGAAGAGAAGGAGACAAGATTCAGAGAAAAATATCTTGGATCTTCACTTTACTTGTTTGTCATGTTATTGAAGGCACCTACAAGTGCGCTGGCGCTGGCTTTGATGATGTCGGTGTCCGTGCCCGCACCCCAGAACATGGTTCCGTTCGGGGCTTCCAGGCCAATGTAGGCGGCGGCGGTGGATCCGGAGCTGCGCTCCTGAACGGAGTGCTCGGTGTAGACTTTCAGGGTGTAGGCCGCGCCGGTATAGGCTTTCAGAGCGTTGCTCACCGCGTCCAGAGAGCCGTTGCCCCTGCTCTGCACGGTGGTTTCCCGACCGTGGCGCAGGAAGGTGACGATGGCCTCCACATCTTTACCGCTTTGGGTAAAGTGCAGGCTGGAAATTGCCAGAGGGCTGCGGACATTGAGGTAGCAGTCCATGAAGATGGAGAGCACGTCCTCTGCTTTCAGCTCCCGGTGGTCGTGATCGGACACGGCCTTGCACTGATAGCTCAGGTGCTCGCGCATCTTGGGCGGGAGGATGTAGCCGTAGCTCTGCTCCAGCAGGTAGCCGATACCGCCCTTGCCGCTCTGGGAGTTGACTCGGATGACATCGGCATCGTAGGTACGATTAATATCCCGGGGATCCACCGGCAGGTAGGGAACCGTCCAGCGGTGGAGATCCTTTTCCTTCCGCCAGGTCATGCCCTTGGCGATGGCATCCTGGTGAGAGCCGGAGAAGGCGGCGAACACCAGTGCGCCTGCGTAGGGACTGCGCTCGTAGACGTGCATCCGGGTGCAGTCCTCATAGGTCTTGCAGATGGCGGGCATATCGGAGAAATCCAGCTCCGGGTCCACGCCGTGGGAGTACATATTCATGGCCAGGGTGACAATGTCTACATTGCCGGTGCGCTCACCGTTGCCGAACAGGGTGCCCTCCACCCGGTCGGCACCTGCCAGCAGCGCCAGTTCCGTGTCCGCCACGCCGGTGCCCCGGTCGTTGTGAGGATGCAGGGAAAGGGTTACATACTCCCGGTATTTCAGGTTCTCGCTCATGTATTCCACCTGGCTGGCGTAGATGTGCGGCATGCTCATTTCCACGGTTACCGGCAGGTTGATGATCACGTTATTGGTTGGGCCGGGCTCCAGCACATCCAACACTGCGTTGCACACTTCCAGCGCATATTCCGGTTCGGTGCCGGTGAAGCTCTCCGGGGAATACTCAAAGCGGAAGTTGCCTTCATACTCTGCCGCTAACTTTTTAACCAGCTTTGCGCCTTCCACGGCAATCTGCTTGATTTCCTCCTTGCTCTTGCGGAATACCTGCTCCCGCTGGGCAACGGATACGGAATTGTAGAAGTGGATGATGGCGCTGGGCGCGCCCTTGCAGGCGTCGAAGGTCTTGCGGATGATGTGCTCCCGGCACTGGGTCAGCACCTGAACGGAGACATCTTTGGGAATCATGTTGTTCTCGATCAGGGTTCGCAGGAATTCATACTCGGTTTCCGAGGCGGCAGGGAAGCCAACCTCAATTTCCTTGAAGCCAAGTCGGAGCAGCATATGGTAAAATTCCAGCTTCTCTTCCAGGCTCATGGGGATCACCAGACTCTGATTACCGTCCCGTAGGTCAACGCTGCACCACTGGGGGGCTTTTTCGATGTGATCCTTTTGAACCCATTTGTAGTGGCTGCCCGGCGCGGGGTAGTAGCCAATGCTGTATTTGCTGGTATCCATATGCGTTTTCTCCTTTACATTTTCTCAACAACAGAGCAAGTTGAACAATGAATTGACAATTGAAAATTGAGAATTGACAATTGTCAACTGTCCATTGTCAATTGAGTTTTCCTCCGAGTCTGTTGTATGAGATATCTTTATACTATTTTGAACCCTGCGTCTTTCAGGGCTTGGGTAATCTGCTGGACGTGGTCATAGTTACGGGTTTCCAAGGTCAGGCGCAGGTAGCAGCCGTTGATGGACTCGGTTTCGCCGTTGCGCTCGTGGTGGACGGAAATCACGTTGCCGCCGCACTGGGCGATGATCCGGGACACGTCCATGAGCTGACCGGGCTTATCCACCAGTTCAATGAGCAGGTTGGTGGTGCGTCCGGACTTCATCAGGCCCCGGTCAATGACCCGGGACAGGCTGGTCACATCGATGTTGCCGCCGGAAATCAGGCTGACCACCTTTTTGCCCTCCAGGGGGAACTTGTGGAACATGGCGGCGGCTACGGAAACCGCGCCGGCGCCCTCGGCGATCATTTTCTGCTTTTCAATCAGCGCCAGAATGGCAGCGGCGATTTCGTCCTCGGTGACCAGAGCGATATCGTCCACGTATTTCTTCACCATTTCGTAGGTCAGCTCGCCGGGCTTCTTCACGGCGATGCCGTCGGCAATGGTGGAAACGGCGCTCAGGGCTTCCATGTGACCGTGATTCACGGCGTTGAACATGCTGGGTGCGCCCGCTGCCTGCACGCCGTAAACCTTCACATGGGGGCTGATGGATTTGATGGCGCAGGCTACGCCGGAGATCAGACCGCCGCCGCCGATGGGCACGATCACCGCGTCCACGTCGCTCATTTCGTTCATGATTTCCAGGCCGATGGTGCCCTGACCGGCGATGACATACTCATCGTCAAAGGGGTGAACGAAGGTATAGCCCCGCTCTTCCTTTAATTCCAGCGCCTTGTTGTAGGCGTCGTCATAAACGCCGGGCACCAGGCAGACCTGGGCGCCGTAGCCCTTGGTGGCCTCTACCTTGGAGATGGGGGCGGTGTCCGGCAGGCAGATCAGGGAGGAGATACCGCACTTGCTGGCGGCCAGCGCCACACCCTGGGCGTGGTTTCCGGCGGAACAGGCGATAACGCCCTTCTGCTTCTCCTCGTCGGACAGCATGGCGATTTTATAGCCGGAGCCGCGGAGCTTAAAGGAACCGGTCTTTTGCAGACATTCGGGCTTTAAGTACAGCTTGCAGTCCTCGGCAATGCCGTAGGCCTTTGCCAGCGGGGTAGGGCGGATGATGTCCTTCAGGACGACGGAGGCGTGGAAGATCTTATCGATGGTGACCATATTTTTCTAGTTCCTTTCCGGTATTGAAGAATTCAGGCTAAAAAAACACCCTGTCTCTTCAAACCTAAAGAGACAGGGCTTTTACATACATAAAAACCTTGCGGTACCACTCTTTTTGCCGCGAAACGCGACCACTCAACGGCGATCCAACAACCGCCTCCCGCGATATCGGTCGGGATCCGTCCTGCTTACTTAAGAATCTGTTCAGCCAGGCCGCTCAGAGGCCAGTATACAATTTCACCCGACACTGCCTCGCACCGCCCGGCAGCTCTCTGGAGAAGGGAAGGAAATTGCTTTTTCCTCTTCAAAGCGTTATCTCTATGTGAGGTGGATTATAGCACGACTTTTGCCAAGTGTCAAGCACTGAAATACAAAAGTCTTTGCCTGCCGTACGTTTTGTGCCGCAGAGCGGGCCGGAAGGCTGGGGATCAGCGATGGGTGCGCTGCCGGATTTTTCCGGCGGCGACGCAGATGCCGCAGGTGATCACCATGGCCGGAAGGGTGCTGCCCAGAAGGAAGTCCACCTGCATCAGCAAACGGTATAGAATGAATCCCACCAGCCAGATCAGCAGATTCCACAGGTCAAACCCAACGGCGAAGCTGTCCTTTTTCAGAATAAAATAATCCGCAATCTGAACCGCCACCATGGGGGCAAACACGGAGCCAATCAGGTACAAAAAGTCGGTAATGTCGGTGATGGGGAACGCAATGGCGCTGACCACGCCGACAACGGTTACCGCAACCGCAATCCACTTGCCGTTCAGTTTAGCGGAAACAGACTCGCTGGAAATACCGGCGGAGAACGCATCCAGGAAAGTGGTGGTTACGGTGGAGAAGACAACGATGATCAAACCGGCAATGCCAAGACCTGCCCTGAGCATAATCTGGGCAACGTCGGATTCCCCGGTAAAGAGGGCTGCGCCCATACCGATCAGGTACATCCAGCAGCTGACCAGCCCGTAAACCACCGCGCTGACGGCGCTGGCTTTCACCGGCTCTTTGGCTTCCCGGGTATAGTCGCTGATCAGGGGCAGCCAGGAAAGGGGCATGGCGACGGACAGCTCCACCGCCGCGCCGAAGGACATTCCGTCATCAGAAAGGCTGTGGAAGCTGCCTTTCCCGAAAATCACATAGCAAAGCACGAGAGTCAGACCGAACAGGGATACCATAGCCACGGTGTTGAGCTTGCCCAGACTCTGAATGCCGATGAGAATCCACAGGATGATGAGCGCGCCGATGAGCAGGCACCACACCCAATTTCCCACATCCAGAATGCCGCTGGCTGCCAACGCACCGTCATAGATCATGATGGCGGTCCACCCCACAAGCTGCAAAATATTCAAAATGGAAAACAGCAGACTGCCCTTCTGACCGAAACTCATTTTTACGGTTTCCATGGCGCTTCTTTCCGTCTTGCCGCCGATGACACCGGCGAGGAACAGCAGCACGCAGCCGATGATATGTCCGACAATAATCGCCGCAAGGCCTTTTCCAAAGCCCAGAGGCGCAAAATAGGTGCCGGTCAGAATTTCCGCGATGGAAACGCCTGCGCCGAACCAGATTAACCCGTTTTCAAACAACGAAGTGCGTCTTTCCGTCATCTTACTGCGCCTCCTTTGCGTATTCTCCCGCCAGATCGAAGGCGTGATTCATGGGGCCGCTGCCCTGTCCTAAGTCCAGCATGGCAGCCAGTGCGCCGGAAATGTAGTCCTTGGCACGCTGCACGGAGGTTTTCAGGTCATATCCCTTGGCCAGATTGGCGGCGATGGCGCTGGACAGGGTACAGCCGGTGCCGTGGGTGTTGGGGTTGGGAATGCGCTTGCCGTGGAACCACTTCAGCTGTCCATCGGCACACAGCAGGTCGTTGGCGTCGCTTATGCTGTGGCCGCCTTTCAGCAGAACGGCACAGCCGTAGGTTTCCTGAATGTATTTCGCCGCGGTCTCCATGTCAGCTTCCGTTTGAATGGTCATTCCGGACAGCACTTCCGCTTCCGGAATATTGGGGGTAGCCAGAATTGCCAGCGGCAGCAGAACCCGTTTCAGCGTTGCAACTGCGTCGGACTCGATCAGGCTGGAGCCGGAGGTCGCCACCATCACAGGATCCACCACGATATTCTCTGCCTCGTAGTGCCGCAGCCGCTGGGCGATGGTTTCGATCAGCGCGGAATTGGATACCATGCCGATTTTTACCGCATCCGGGCGGATGTCCGTAAATACCATATCGATTTGCTGTCCGAGAAATTCCGGGGTAACCTCCAGAATTCCTGTCACGCCGGTTGTGTTCTGTGCTGTCAGTGCGGTGATCGCGCTCATGGCATATACGCCATTCATGGTCATCGTTTTCAGATCAGCCTGAATACCGGCGCCTCCGCTGCAGTCACTGCCAGCGATTGATAATGCTGTTTTCATGTGTTTTCTCCTTTTCGCATTATTTTTATTGAGCGACAGAGAGTGGTGCCCCCGGTCTGCCGCTTTGAAGGCTTTGCTAAAAACGCAAAGCGAACTTCTGAAAAGCACGCAGGTCAGAGTAATCCGGCAGGTAAAAATCTGCAAGGCTCTGAACCTTCTGTTGGTTTGTTTCGTGGGAATCGTATACGGCGACGGTGATAAAACCGTCCGCCTTTGCCGTCTGGATGGCGTGGAGCGCATCCTCCACCACGATGGTATTGGTGCGGTGGGTTTGCAGCAGGGCTAACGCCGCCCGGAAGATCTGGGGCTGCTCTTTCCCGTGCCCAACCTCCGTGCAGGTGAGAATTGCCTGAAAGAATTGGGACAGTCCGCAGCGGCGGAGGGCTGCCTCCACCTGATAGCGGTCTGTGGCGGTGGCGATGCACAGCTTCACGTCCTGCCGCCGCAGCAGCTCCAGCAGCTCGCCCACGCCGGGCTTTGGCTGAGCCGTATGGAAATAAAAATCCTCCACAACCCGGTTGATGCCCGCCATGATTGCTTCCACGGACTGAGGAATTTGGTATGCCTTTTGAAGATAACAGGCGGACTGATACAGACTCATGGTTTTCAGCGTGTCCTGCAAATCTGCCGCTGCCACCCGGTTGACGGTTTGCAGATAGTCCTTGCCGGCAGTATCCCAGATGCCCATGGAGTCAAACAGCGTTCCATCGAAATCAAAGATGGCTCCCTGGATCATGGGTTCACCATTTTCTCGGAAAGCGCCCGCAGCTCCCGGCATTCGGCTTCAATATCTTTCGCGCCGAAAATCGCGCTGACCAGCGCCACGCCGTCCACACCGGTTCCGGCAAGCGTCATGATATTTTCCTTGTGGATGCCGCCGATGGCCACCACGGGAATCTCCACCGCTGCGCAGATGGCTTTCAGAGTGTCCACGGGCAGTACCGACACGTCGGCTTTGGTGGAGGTGGAAAACATGGCTCCCACCCCCAGATAGTCCGCGCCGTTGCGTACGGCTTCCTGAGCTTCCTCCACACTGTGGGCAGACACGCCGATGATCATAGCGTCGCCCACCTTGTTCCGCACGTCCCAGGCCTTCATATCTTCCTGTCCCACATGAACGCCGTCGGCGTTGCAGGCAATGGCGATGTCCACATTGTCATTGACGATGAAGGGGACGTGATAGCGTTTACATAACGCTCGGATTGTCTTGGCTTCTTCCAGAAATCCGGCGTCATCCAACTCCTTTTCCCGGAGCTGGACGCAGGTTGCGCCGCCCTTCAGGGCGGACTCCACCTGCTCATACAGGCTTTGCTTTCCCACCCATGCCCGGTCGGTGACGGCATAGAGGGTCATGGCTTGTTTATCGCACTTCATAGTTTGCACCTTTCTCCAGCTGCTCCGGTGTGAGATGATAGATGGCGTCGATGATGTAATTCCGGTAGGAGGCATTGCCGTCCAGCGGTGTCAGCCGCCGGTGGGCGAGTTCTCCCGCCAGACCCATGGCGCAGACTGCCGCCGCAGCCGCTTCCAGAGGATGCTCCGGGTTCGCTGTGACAAAGGCCGCAGTCAGCGCGGACAGCTGGCAGCCGGTTCCGGTAATGTCCGACATCATGGGATGCCCGTTGCGGATGCAGTAGGCAGTGGTTTTGTCCGCCACAATGTCAATGGCGCCGGTGATAGCAATGATCGCACCGGTTTTCCGGGAAAACGCCTTCGCAAACGCCACGGCGCTGTCCAGATTGGCTTCAGTGACCTTGTCTGCCACATCCGCGTCTACACCTTTGGTGGTTCCGCTGCCGGAGGCGAGGGTTTTGATCTCGGAGATGTTGCCGCGAATCACCGCAAAGCGGACTTCTTCCAACAGCTCCATTGCCGTCTGCGTGCGGAGCCGGGAAGCGCCCGCGCCCACCGGATCCAGAACGACAGGGTGATGCAGGGCATTGGCAGTTTTTCCCGCAAGCTTCATGGCGGGGATGGTGCGGCTGTTCAGCGTGCCGATGTTGATATTCAGGCCGCCGCAGATCGCGGTGATGTCCGCTACCTCCTCCACATCGTCTGCCATAATCGGAGATGCGCCGCAGGCCAGCAGAATATTCGCACAGTCATTGACGGTGACGTAGTTGGTGATGTTGTGAATCAGGGGGCAGGTGCTTCTGACAGCTTCAAAAATGGTGTTCCACATATTTTTTCTCTCTTACCGGTTCAGGGTTTCCTGCATTTTGTTCAGCAATCCGGCACGTTTCAGACTGTAAATCAGCAGGGCGGAAATCAGCGCGCCGGCGGCGGTGGAAATCAGGAAGGGAATGATGTAGGCGTAGAAGGCAATGGCGGCAGCATTCTGGCCCATCAGGTAAATCGCCACAGGATAGGCGCACAGACCGCCCAGAATCGCGGTGCCGAACACTTCACCGATCAGGGTCGCCAGAATGTTTCTTGTTTTCCAGTAAACCAGTCCGCACAGAAGCGCGCCGAACATACTACCCGGGAAGGCCATCAGACTGCCAAGTCCCAGAAGGTTCCGGATCAGCGCGGCGCAAAAGGCGGCGCAGACACCATAACCAGGCCCCAGCAAAACAGCACATAGAATATTGACCATATGCTGCACCGGCGAACACTTACTTCCGAACACCGGGACGGAAAAGAGGCTTCCCACCACGGCAACTGCACAGAGAATACTGGCCACAACGAGCTTTTTTACATTTGTTTTTTTCATGGTAATTTCTCCTTTGATTCCTTCGGAAACGGCTTATTTCCAGCGACGCTTCCAACAGGTGATAATTACAGAACCCCCTTGATGGATTCTGCATGGAAGTTCGGTCGATGCTTACTGGCATCCTCTCACGCCGGAACACGGCTTCCCATCGCTGTTATACGAACCTTCATCGAGGGTTCGTATTCGTACAAGGCTCAGGGCGCTCCCCCTCAGCCAGGTTGCCGTTCCTCCTTCCTCAAAAGAGCAACAAAAAACAGGAGACACCTGAAGCGCCTCCCGTACAAAATCCTTGCAGTATGACTTCCTACGGCGGCATTATCCGCATCAGGTTAAGGGTCGAAGTTGATGACTTCCTCTCAGCCTGCCAATACAAGCTCCCCTGTATTTTGTTGTGTGAACCTAGTATACGTCAGCATCCGCCAAATTGCAAGAGGTTTCCTGAAAAAAAGAACGCACCTGCTCCCGGGGGAAGCAGGTGCGCAGGAAATGTCCGTCTTTTGGGATGGTTACTCGATGACCTGAATCCAGCCCTCGGGGGCTTCGATACGGCCCATCTGGATGCCGGTAAGAGTGTCGTACAGCTTCTGAATGGTGGGACCCATGCCGGCGTAGTGGATTTCCTTGCCATGGTCCACGATGGTGCCCAGGGGGGAGATCACAGCGGCGGTGCCGCACAGGCCGGCTTCGGTGAAGTCGCCCAGCTCGGTGAGGGCCACAGGACGCTCCTCCACCTCCATGCCCAGGTACTCCTTGGCGACGTACACCAGGGAACGGCGGGTGATGGAGGGCAGAATGGTGTCGGACTTGGGGGTGACCAGGGTGTTGCCCTTGACGAAGATGATGTTGGCGCCGCCGGTTTCCTCGATGTGGGTACGGGTGGCGGAGTCCACATAGACATTTTCGTCATAGCCCTGCTCGTGGGCATCCACGATGTTATACAGGCTCATGGCATAGTTCAGACCAGCCTTCACATGACCGGTGCCCCGGGGCGCAGCCCGATCCAGATCGGAGATACGCACGGTCAGGGGCTTTACGCCGCCCTTGAAGTAGGGACCCACGGGGGTGGCAAAGACACGGAACTGATACTCGTTAGCGGGCTTGACGCCGATGATGGAGTCATAGCCGAACATGAAGGGACGAATGTACAGCGTTGCGCCGGAGCCGAAGGGGGGAACCCAGGCGGCGTTGGCACGGACGGTCTGCACCACGGCGTCCACGAAGCGATCCTCGGGGAACACGGGCATCTTCAGCCGCTCGCAAGACTGCGCCATCCGGGCGGCGTTCAGGCCGGGACGGAAGCAGACGATCCGGCCGTCCTCGGCGGTATAGGCCTTCATGCCCTCAAAACAGGTCTGGGCGTACTGCAATACGCAGGCGCACTCGCTCATGGTAATGGTGGCGTCGTCGGTCAGGCTGCCGTCGTCCCACGCGCCGTTTTTGTAGTTTGCGACAAAGCGCTTATCGGTCTGGACATAGCCGAAACCAAGGCTGCTCCAGTCGATATTCTTTTTTTCCATAAAAAGCACCTCTCAGTTTCTGTGATTTTCCCATTTTACCACCGGAAAAGCCGAAGGTCAATAGGGAGAGACGAAAAATGTTTTTTTGAGACGGACAGATGTATCTGTGAAACAAACGCACAAAATTGGTGCGCTGTTTTTGTAAAAAATGACTTGACTTTAGTAGAGTAAAGTGATAAAGTAACAAAAACAAACGGGAGAAAGGAAACGGATACCATGGAGAAAATGCGACACCGTGACGAAGAATTATTCTATGAGGCAGTTCTGACGCTGCGCACGCCGGAGAATTGCAGGAAGTTTTTTGAGGATATCTGTACAATCAAGGAGCTGCAATCCATTTCCCAGCGGATGCGGGTGGCGTGCCTACTGGACGGGGGAAGCAATTATCTGGAGGTATCGGAGGCCACCGGCGCCAGCTCTGCCACCATCAGCCGGGTGAACCGGTGCCTGAACTACGGCAGCGGCTACCGGGAGGCACTGGACAATTTGAAGAAAGCAGGAAAGCTGAATGATGACGGATCAGATTTGGAGAAGTGAGGAGCAGGCGGTATTTGCCCTGCGGGGGCTGTATCAGCGCTACGGCTATACGCCCTATAAAATGAGTCAGTTTGAGGAATACGACCTGTATGTGCGCAACAAGGATTTTCTGATCTCGGATCAGATGATCACGTTCTCCGGTGAGGGCGGCAAGCTCATGGCGCTGAAGCCGGACGTGACATTGTCCATCGTAAAAAACGCTCCGGAGGAACCCGGGGTGGTGCAGAAGGTCTACTACAGCGAGAACGTGTACCGGGATTACCGGGAAATCATGCAGGCGGGACTGGAATGTGTGGGCGACCTGACCGACTACGACATCGCCGAGGCGGTGCTGCTGGCGATGAAGAGCCTGGCGTTGCTGGGGGGCAGCTATGTGCTGGATATTTCCCATATGGGGTTGCTGGCTGCAGTGCTGGAGCGCTGCGGCTTTGACAGCCGGCAGCGCAAGCAGGCTATGGCTTGCCTGAAACGGAAAAACACCCACGACCTAAAGGCGCTGTGCGGCGAAAAGGAAAGTGCGTGGGAAACCCTGAATGCGGTGGCCTCCTGCCGGGGCGGCGCTGAGGCGCTGGAAGCTCTGCGGCCCTGGTTGACTGCCCCGGCAGAACAGCAGGCCATGGAGGAACTGGCATCCCTGCTGAAGATTCTGGAAAAAAGCGGTTACGGCGATCAGGTACGGCTGGATTTTTCCGTCAGCAATGATTTGGGCTACTACAGCGGCGTGGTGTTCCGGGGGTATCTGGAGGGAATCCCTTCCAGCATTCTTTCCGGCGGACAGTACGACAAACTGCCCCGGAAAATGGGGCGCAAAAGCCGCGCCATCGGCTTCGCAATCTATGTAGACCTGCTGCAGGAGCTGTACCGGGAGGAAAATGCCTGGGATGTGGACACCCTGATTCTGCATGACGGTTCCGTTCCCCTGGCGGAGCTGACGGCTGCGGCGGAAGCTGCGGCGGAAGAAGGCAGCGTGCTGGTGGCGACTCAGCTGCCAAGAGGAAGAAACTGGAAAAAGCTGCTGCGGCTGGAGAAGGGAGGGGCAGTGCTGTGAGCGACTGGATTAACATTGCCCTGCCCAAGGGCAGGCTGGGAGAAAAGGCCTACGCCATGCTGAAAAACAGCGGCTATGAATGCCCCGCCATTGAAGACCCGGGGCGGAAGCTGATTTTTGAGAACCCGGAAAAAGGCGTGCGCTACTTCTGGGTCAAGCCCTCGGATGTGGCGATTTATGTGGAACGGGGCGCGGCGGATCTGGGCATTGTGGGCAAGGACATTCTGCTGGAATACGAGCCGGATGTGTACGAGCTGCTGGATCTGAAAATGGGAAAATGCCGCATGGCAGTGGCCGGAAAAAAGGACTTCCGGGACCCGGTGGGGCAGACGCTGAAGGTGGCTACCAAATTCCCCAATATCACCCGGAATTTTTACGCCGGAAAGTGCCGGGATATTGACATGATCCATCTGAACGGTTCCATCGAGCTGGCGCCCATTCTGGGCCTCAGCCATGTGATTGTGGACATAGTGGAGACGGGTACCACCCTGAAGGAGAACAACCTGACGGTGTATGAGGAGATCGTTCCCATCAGCGCCCGGCTGATTGCCAACATTGCAAGCTATCAATTCAAGGATGACGCCATCAACGCCATCCGGGGAAAACTACAGGAGCAGGTAGAACGGACATGATTAAGATTATGAAATATGGGCAGGTGCCCAATTCGGAAGTTTTTGCCCGGGTGACTCCGGCGGTGGATGTGACGGCCATCGTGGCAGATATTCTCGCCGACGTGCGGAAAAACGGCGACAAGGCCGTGCTGGCCTACTGTGAAAAATTTGACAAGGCGCAGCTTACCGCGCTGGCAGTATCCCAGCAGGAAATGGAGGAAGCTTTGGCTTCCGTGGACCCGGGCTTTCTGGAAATTCTCAAGGAGGCGGCGGCGAACATCCGCGCTTTCCACTCCCGGCAGGTGCGCAACAGCTTCGTGATTGCGGACAAGCCCGGCGTTGTTCTCGGGCAGAAGGTAACGCCTATTGAGAAGGTGGGCGTGTACGTCCCCGGCGGAACGGCGGCATATCCTTCCACGGTGCTCATGGACACCATTCCCGCGAAAATTGCGGGATGTCCCCAGATTGTGATGATGACCCCTCCCGGGAAAGACGGAAAGATCAACCCTGTCATTCTGGCGGCAGCCAGCATTGCCGGTGTGGACAGAATTTTCAAGGTTGGCGGCGCCCAGGCCATTGCCGCACTGGCTTATGGCACGGAGTCCATTCCCAAGGTGGACAAGATTGTTGGCCCCGGCAACGCCTTTGTGGCTGAGGCCAAGAAGCAGGTTTTCGGCATGGTGTCCATCGACATGATCGCCGGGCCCAGTGAGATTCTGGTGATTGCTGACGGCAAGAGCAATCCGGTACACGTTGCGGCGGATCTGCTGAGCCAGGCGGAGCACGACCGGCTTGCCAGCGCGGTGCTGGTGACAGACAGTGAGGAATTGGCAATTGCCGTGCGTGACGAGTTGGAACGGCAGCTGCCTGCCTTGCCCCGGGAGGAAATTGCCCGGGCATCCATTGAGAATAACGGCAAGATCATTGTGGCGGAAAACCTCATGTCCGGCATTGAAATCGCCAACGAGATTGCCCCGGAGCATCTGGAGCTGATGGTGGACGACCCCTTCTCCTATCTGGACGCGGTGAAAAACGCCGGCTCCATTTTTATGGGAAGAAGCTGTCCGGAGGCGCTGGGGGACTACTATGCAGGCCCCAACCACACCCTGCCCACCTCCGGCACCGCCCGGTTCTCCAGCCCCTTAAGCGTGGATGATTTCGTGAAAAAGAGCCAGTTCACCTACTACACCGCAGATGCGCTGGGGGTGGTAACGGAGCAAATCGCTGCCTTTGCGGAAAAGGAAGGGCTTCGCGCCCACGGCAGATCCGTGACCGTGCGTAAGGAGGGAAAAGCATGAGCCGGTTTCTGAATGAACAGTACCAAAGCTTGGAGGCCTACACCCCCGGGGAACAGCCCCGGGATATGCAGTACATCAAGCTGAACACCAACGAATCTCCCTATCCCCCCGCCCCTTCCGTGGTGGCGGCAATGACCGGGGAACAGGTGGAACTGCTGCGGCTGTACTCCGACCCTACGGCGAAGAATTTGAAAGAAAAGCTGGCGGGGCTGTACGGCGTAAGTCCGGAAAATGTGTTCGTGTCCAATGGTTCCGACGAGGTACTGAATTTCGCCTTCATGGCCTTCGGCGGGGGCGGCGTGGCGTTCCCGAATATCAGTTACGGTTTTTATGAGGTGTATGCGGAACTCTACGGAATCCCAGCGGAGAAAATTCCGCTGGAAGATGACTTTTCCATCGATTACCGGAAATACTGCGGCAAAAACAAAATGATTGTCCTTGCCAATCCCAACGCGCCCACGGGCATGACCATTCCGGTCGCGGAAATTGAAGAAATTCTGAAAACAAACCCCGACTGCCTGGTGCTCATCGATGAAGCCTATGTGGATTTCGGCGGGGAAAGCTGCCTGCCGCTGGTTGGAACCTACGACAATCTTCTGGTGACCCGGACATTCTCCAAGTCCCGGTGCTTAGCTGGCGGACGGCTGGGCTATGCCTTTGCCAATCCTGCCATTATCGCGGACTTGGAAAAGATCAAGTATTCCACCAACCCCTATAACATCAACCGTCTGACTCTTCTGCTGGGTGAGGCTACTGTGGATGCGGAGGATTACTACCGGGAGAAATGCGATGCGATTCAAAAGACCCGGGCATGGACAGTGGCGCAGCTGGAAGCGTTGGGCTTTACGGTTCTCAACAGCAGCGCCAACTTCCTGTTTGCTAAGACGGAGAGAATGGACGGTGGGAAGCTGTATCTGGAACTGAAGAAGCGGGGCATTCTGGTGCGGCATTTTACGAATCCGAGGATTTGCCAGTTTAACCGCATTACCATCGGCACGCCGGAACAAATGGCGGCGCTGATTGACACCGTGAAAGAGGTGCTTTATGAGAACCAGTGAAATTACCCGGAATACGGCGGAGACGAAAATTTCCCTGCGGCTGAATCTGGACGGTACGGGAAAGGCGGAAATGGATACGGGTGTGGGGTTTCTCAACCACATGCTGACCCTGTTTGCTGCCCACGGAAAGTTTGATCTGACGGTGAAATGCGAAGGCGATGTGGAGGTGGACGACCACCACAGCGTGGAGGATATCGGTATCTGCCTTGGACAGGCCTTTCAGGCGGCGCTGGGGGACAAGCGGGGTATCACCCGTTACGGAAGCTTTTTGCTCCCCATGGATGAAGCGCTGATTTTATCGGCGGTGGATATTTCCGGCAGAAGCTGCCTGTGCTATGAGCTGGAAATCCCCACAGAAAAAATCGGCACCTTTGACACGGAACTGGTGGAGGAATTCTTCCTGGGCTTTGTCCGGAACTGTCCCATGAGCCTGCATCTGCGCCAGCTTGCGGGAAAGAATTCCCATCACATTGTGGAGGGGGCGTTCAAGTCCGTGGCACGGTCGTTGAAAGTGGCAGTGTCGCTGGATGGAAGCAACGAGATCCCTTCCACCAAGGGGGTTCTGTGATGATTGGAATTATTGATTACGGCGTGGGCAACCTGTTTTCCCTGTGCTCTTCCTGTAAGGCCATTGGGCAGGACGCCTTCGTCAGCGGTAACGCGGACGAACTGGCCAAAGCGGATCGCCTGATTCTGCCCGGCGTGGGTGCATTCGGAGATGCGGCAAACAAGCTGCGCGAGACAGGCATGGCGGAGTTTGTGCGGCAGCAGGCGGCGGCAGGAAAGCCCCTGCTGGGCATTTGCCTTGGGATGCAGCTGCTGTTTGAAAAAAGCTACGAATATGGCTGCCACGAGGGGCTGGGACTGCTAAAGGGACAGGTTGTCCCCATGGAGGGGAAGCTCCCGGCGGAGCTGAAAATCCCCCACATGGGCTGGAACGCGTTGGAAATTCGCGGCGGCAGGCTGCTGGAAGGTTTAGACGGACAGTACGTCTACTTCGTCCACTCCTTTTTTGCGGAGGGGTGTGAGGACTCACTGGCTGCGGTGACGGAATATGGCATTCCCATCACTGCGGCGGTGGAGCAGGGAAATGTGTTCGGCTGCCAGTTCCACCCGGAAAAAAGCGGCAATGTGGGACTTTCCATCCTGCGCCGGTTCAGCGAAATCTGAGGAGGGCGGACAATGTACATTTATCCTGCCATTGATCTTTTTGGCGGCAAGGCGGTGCGGCTTTTCAAGGGCGACTATGCCCAGATGACGGTTTACAGCGACGATCCCGTCAGCGTGGCGAAGGACTTTGCCACCGCTGGAGCCAGCCACATTCATCTGGTGGATTTGGAGGGCGCGAAAATCGGTAAGCCTGCGAATCTGGACACCATCCGTGCCATCGTCGAATCCACCGGCCTGTTCGCCGAAGTGGGCGGCGGCATCCGGGATATGGAGACGGTGGAAAAATACCTTGCCATCGGGGTCAGCCGGGTGATCTTAGGCACCGCTGCTGTGACGAACCCGGCTTTTTTAGAGGCGGCGCTCCAGAAATACGGGGAGAAAATCGCCGTGGGCGTGGACTTGAAGGACGGATTTGTTGCCATTAAAGGCTGGGCGGAGACTTCGGATTTGACGGCGGAAAGCTTCTTTGCAAAAATGCAGACCCGGGGTGTGAAAACCGTGATCTGCACCGATATCTCCCGGGACGGGGCTATGAAGGGAACCAACCGGGAGCTGTACCGGGTGCTGTCGGAGAAATTTTGCATTGATCTGATCGCCTCCGGCGGCGTGTCCTCTATCGAGGATGTGCAGGCGCTGGCAAAAATGCAGCTCCACGGGGCGATTATCGGAAAGGCCTATTACATCGGCGCGGTGGACTTGAAACAAGCGGTGGAGGTGGCAAGATGATTACCAAGCGAATCATTCCCTGTCTGGACGTGCGCAACGGACGGGTGGTGAAGGGCACCAATTTTCAGGGCTTGCAGGATGTGTCCTCCCCGGTGGAGCTGGGAAAATACTACAGCGATAACGGCGCGGACGAGCTGGTGTTCTATGATATCACCGCTTCGGCGGAAGGCCGGAAGCTGTTTACAGACATTCTGACAGAGGTTGCTTCCACGATTTTCATTCCCCTCACCGTTGGCGGCGGCATCAACACCTTAGAGGACTTTGACCGGGTGCTGAAATGCGGCGCGGACAAGGTCAGCGTCAATTCCGGCGCCATCCGTAACCCCGACCTGGTGGGTGCGGCTGCACGGCTGTACGGCGATCAGTGCGTGGTGCTGTCTGCCGATGTGAAGCGGGTGGACGGCGAGTTTCGGGTATTTGCCAAGGGTGGCCGGGAGGACACCGGCATGGAGGCGATTTCCTGGATCAAGCGATGTGTGGATAACGGTGCCGGCGAAGTGGTGCTCAACTCTATCGACACCGACGGTGTGAAAGGCGGGTTTGATCTGCCTATGCTGGAAGCTGTATCCAACGCGGTGGACGTGCCGGTGATTGCCTCCGGTGGTGCGGGCTGCGTGGAGGACTTTGTGACACTGTTTCAGAGCCTTCCCAAGGTGGATGCCGGACTGGCGGCTTCCATTTTCCACTTCGGTCAGGTGAAAATTCCGGAACTGAAGGCGGTTTTACGAGAAAATAAGATACCTGTGAGGTTATGATATGCTGAATCTGGACGAACTGAAATTTGATGAAAAAGGGCTGATTCCTGCCATTGTCGTGGACGATGAGACGGGGAAAGTGCTGACCCTGGCTTACATGAACCGGGAGAGCCTGGCAATTTCCATTGAAAAAGGGCTGACCTGTTTCTGGAGCCGCTCCCGGAAGTCACTGTGGCTGAAAGGCGAAACCAGCGGCAACTACCAGCACATTGCGTCAATTACAGCCGACTGCGACTGCGACGCGCTGGAGGTGCGAGTGAAAAAAGATGGCCCTGCCTGCCACACCGGGGCGGAATCCTGCTTCCACAATCCGGTCTGGGGCGAAAAGACGGATAAGTTCCAGCTGGAGGGACTGTACCAGCTGCTGGAAAGCCGGAAAAAGGAGCTTCCGGAAGGCTCCTACACCACCTATCTGTTCCAGAAGGGCCTGGACAAGATCCTGAAAAAAGTGGGTGAGGAGAGCACGGAAGTCATCATCGCCGGTAAGGCGGAGGACAAGGCAGAGACGATTTATGAGATTGCCGATCTTGCTTACCATGTGCTGGTGCTGATGGTACAAATGGGGATTTCTGTAGAGGATATCCGCAGCGAGCTTGCCAGCCGTCACATCATTGACCATAAAGTGAAACAGGAAAAGATGACGAAATAAAAGAAGCTGTCATTCCGAGTCAGCGCGCACGCTGGCGTGGGAATCCCCTTCGACTATGGGGATTGCCACACCAGTCTGAGGACTGGTTCGCAATGACAGCTATTCTTATGCGGCAGGATTTTCTTCTTTCGGGAACTTTCGGCAGACAAGCAGGAATGCAGCCATCTGGAACAAAAAGGTGATTATCCAGGAGACGGTATAGGAGAAGAACAGACACTGAGGGGTATGGTACCTGGGAACCTGGAAAATGGTGTAAACCCAGAAAATCCGCAGGCCGCAGATGCCCAGAACTGAGATCACCATGGGTACAAAAGACGCGCCCAGTCCCCGCAGAGCGCCGGTGGAGACATCCATCAGTCCGCAAAGGAAGTAAGGCAGGCAGATGTAGCTCAGCCGGATCATACCGTACTCAATGGCCTGCTGGGAGTCGGTGATGTAGATAGACAGCAGCTGACGGCCAAAGAACCAGGCGGTAGAGCCAAGCACCATACCGACCACGGTGGCGCAGCCCAGGCAAATCCAGAGCGTCCGGTAAACCCGGCGGTAGTGCCGCGCGCCCGCGTTCTGGCCGATGAAGTTCACTGCCGTCTGATGGAAGGCGTTCAGAGATACATACACGAAGCCTTCGATATTGGCAGAGGCGGCGCTGCCGGACATGAACACATCGCCGAAGGAATTGACGGAGGACTGAATCAGCACATTGGAAATGGAGAACAGGGAACTTTGGATGCCGGCAGGCAGCCCGATGCGAAGCATCTTGAACAGCTGCGCCTTGTGAAAGCGCATTTTTTTCAGATCCAAACGGCAGGCATCGGTGCGCTTCATCAGCGCCATCGTTACCAGTACAGCGGAGATGCCCTGAGAAATGGTGGTGGCCAGGGCGACGCCCGCAACGTTCATTTGCAGAACGGTGACGAAAAAGATGTTCAGAATGACATTTACCACACCGGCGATGCTCAAGTAGATCAGCGGGCTTTTGGTGTCACCGGCAGCCCGCAAAATGGCAGCACAGAAATTGTATACCATGGTGAAGGTTACGCCGGAAAAGTAGATTTTCATGTAAATTGCGGACAGAGGCAGCACGGTATCCGGCGTGCCCATCATCCGCAGGAAGGTTTTCGAGAAGGAAACACCGATGATGGTCAAAAGGACACCGCTGACCAGCGCGGTGGGAAGGGAGGTGTGCACGGTATTATGTACAACCACGTCCTCCCGGCTGCCAAGGCCATGGGCAACGGTAACGCCTGCGCCCACAGACAGGCCAATAAAGAAGTTTACCATCAGATTGGTGATGGAACCGGTGGAACCCACCGCCGCCACGCTGACACTGCCGCAGAACCGGCCCACGATCACCAGATCGGCGGCGTTGAACAGCAACTGAAGCAAACTGGTGAGAATGATGGGAATGGTATAGCGGACAATATTTGGAAACAGAGGACCTTCCAGCAGAGTTTGGTTTTGCCTTGCCAAGAAAACACCTTCTTAAACATACAATACGACGCGCATTCGTCCGATGGTGACGCACGGTTCCATTATAGTACCTTTTTTCAAAAGCGCAAGTGCAAAAATATCCCGGATGCCGGGAAGGCATCCGGGATATATTATCGGGTAACTTAAGCAGTGGCCTTTGCGCCCTTTACCTGCTTGTAGATGGTGGTGATGCCCTCGATAGCGAGAACCACAGCCAGAACGATCAGCAGGATGCCAATGATGGCCTGAGCCCAGGGACCCCAGTCAGCGCCGCCAGCGGCGATGATGCTGAACTGGTTCTTGGTGTTGATGAGCAGAGAGGAGATGGTGACAACCAGCATGAAGGCCATGGGGAACAGGAACATCTTGTTGCTCTTGCCCACATTGCCCAGCCAGGTAGCCACAGCCAGCAGGCCCAGAGCGGCCAGCAGCTGGTTGGCGGAGCCGAACAGCGCCCAGATCTTGCCGTAGCCGTTCAGGCCCAGCAGGACACCCAGCACCACGGTGATCAGGGTAGCGACCAGGGGGTTGGACAGAACCTTCTTGTAACCGGTGACATTCTCAGGGGTCTCACCCTTGCTGCCGTCCAGCCAGAACTCCTGGAACATGAACCGGGCCAGACGGGTGGCGGTATCCAGAGAGGTCAGGCAGAAAGCGGAGTAGGTCAGCACCAGCAGGGTGAACAGGACGTCGTAGGTGCCGGGGATGGCGTCGTCGATCATGTGGGCGATACCGCCGCCGAAAATGGCAGTGGCGCCCTTCAGAGCGGAGTCAGGATTGGCCTTGTTCCAGCCGAAGGCGTAAGCAACGGCGCAGAGGGTCAGGATAGCCAGAACGCACTCCAGCAGCATGCCGCCGTAAGCGATGGGCTTGGCGTCGGTTTCCTTGTCCAGCTGCTTGGCAGTGGTGCCGGAGGACACCAGAGAGTGGAAACCGGAGATGGCGCCGCAGGCGATGGTGGTGAACAGAACGGGGAACAGGTAAGTGGTACCGGAAGCACCCTCCACGGACCAGGCAGCCAGCGTCATGTTGCCCATGTCGGGACGAGCCAGGACAACGCCGACAGCGGCCAGAGCCAGCATGGCGTACAGCAGGAAGCTGGACAGGTAGTCACGGGGCTGCAGCAGGATCCACACAGGGGCGATGGAGGCGATGGTGATGTACAGGCCAACGATCCACATCCAGGTGGTGGAGGACAGGTAGATGGGATGGAAGTTAATGCCGATGGCAATGATGGCCACGATGGCCAGGACGCCTACAACGCTGGAAACGCTCATGGGCAGGTTGCGGCGGTAGACTGCATAGCCGAAGATGATGGCGATGACAATGAACAGGATGGAAACCATGGCCACCCGGGCATTGCTGGTGGAAGCAGCCACATCCACAGCGCCGGAAGCGTCAAAGGTGGCGCCGAAGGTGTTTGCCACAATAGAAGCGAAAGCGGCAACCACCAGGATCAGGGTCAGGTAAGCAAAGCAGATGAACAGGCGCTTGGCGCGCTTGCCCATATTCGTGGAGATGATTTCGCCGACAGATTTGCCGCCGTGCCGGACAGAGGCAAACAGGGCGCCAAAGTCATGGACACCGCCGAAGAAGATGCCGCCGATCAGAATCCACAACGTGCAGGGCAGCCAGCCGAAGGCAGCCGCGCTGATGGGGCCTGTGATGGGGCCGGCGCCGGCGATGGAGGAGAAATGGTGGCCCATCAGGACGGGGGCTTTCGCGGGGACATAGTCAACGCCGTCCTCCATGGTGTGTGCGGGGGTGGACTCATTGGTTTCGCCAACGCCCCATTTCTTGCACAGGTAGCGGCCGTAGAACACATAGCCGCACAGCAGGATTGCAATGCTGATTACCAGAAGTACAAGTCCGTTCATGTTTGTTTTTTACTCCCTTCGTTCACTTTTTGGAGCAAAATTCCGCTCCAGGTTTTTCCGGGCTTCTTTCCCTGCTGGATTGGAGAAGAAGCTGTTAGTGGATGCTTCCATAGCTGCCAGCTGATACTCCGTCCAGCCGTGGAGGGTCAGCTTGTAGTTTTTCCGGAAATGGGTGTGCCGTATCAGCTTTTGGGCTTCCGGATCAATGGTATTTGCCAGAACCACGAGTCCCACATTGGAGAACATGTGCTCCCGATGCGGGTGAACCAGCGCAAGTCCCGCCTGTTTGGTCAGGTCGATATGCTTTTGCAGGTCCCCGGCGGTCAGATGGTCGGTCAGGCAGAAATACAGGTACTCATGCTGCTCTAACGCCGACAGAACGTGCCGCCTGGAAATCAGGTAATTCTCATCGCGCAGATAGTAGGTGGCCATGGCGGGGTAAACAGTTTCACCCACCTGGACATCCCGATCAATATCATACACATGAGAATAGGCATCCAGCAGCTTATCCAGCCGCTCCGCGAGTGTGATCTCCATAGGCAGTCCTTTCTGATGTGCCGGTCATGGTGACGGGCGGAATATCGCTGTCATTATACATCGAAGATGTCCGTTTGTGAAGTACAAATGTCTCTGAAATGAAAGGTTCGTAACAATTAACAAAAATTTCGTTCATAAATTTTTCATTTTTTGCATTTTGCGCATGGTGTCAGTTGCGGACAAAAAAGCGGGAAGCACCGCATGTGTGCTTCCCGCAGCTGTGAGTCCGGAATTACTTGAAATACACCATTTCCCGGGTAATGGAGGAAAGATCCTTCGCGCCGCACATGGCCATGGTATCCGCCAGTTCGCCGCCGATCTTATCGATGTACAGCTTGACGCCTTCCTCCGCGCCGCCGTAGACCGCGGTGACGAAGGGACGGGCGATTATGACAGCATCCGCGCCCATGGCCAGAGCCTTGAACACATCCACGCCGCTGCGGATGCCGCCGTCCACCAGCACTTTCACGCCGCTGCCTTTCAGGGCATCCACGATGTCACACAGAACCTCAGCGGTAGCGGGACACTGATCCAGGACACGACCGCCATGGTTGCTGACCACGATGGCGGAAGCGCCGGCTTCCTTCGCCTTCAGCGCGCCTTTCACGGTCATAACGCCCTTGATAATAAAAGGCTTGCCTGCCATCTTTGCGATCTGCGCCAGCTGCTCCACGGTTTTGCTGCCGGCAGGGGGGTTCATGCCCTTCAGGAAAGGCAGACCGGCGGCGTCGATATCCATGGCAACGGCAAAGCTGCCGGAAGCGTGCACCAGTTCCATTTTCTGGGCGATGGTCTCCTGGTTCCAGGGCTTGACGGTAGGCACGCCCATGCCGTCACAGGCGGCGATGGCATCGCAGGCGACCTGCATCACGGTGGCATTCAAACCATCGCCGGTGAAGGCGGCGATGCCGTTGTCTGCGCAGGCCTTGACCAGAATGTTGTTGTAGGCCATGTCGTCATACTTGTCGCTGTAGTGCAGGGTCACCGCGCCCACGGGGCCGGCGAAGAAGGGGAAGCGGAAGCGCTTGCCGAAGAGTTCCAGGGTGGTATCAGGGGTGCCGCCCTCGCAGATGGTATCCATATTCACACGGATTTCCTGCCACTTGTCATAGTTGCGGATGGCGGTGTCACCTACGCCCTTGGCGCCGGGGCCGGGGACGTGATTGGTGCAGGCCCTGCCGTTGCAGACGGGGCAGGCTTTGCAGTTTTTGCTGATGGATTCCCGGGCATTTTGCAGAACTTCCTGATAAGTCATGTGAAGGTTCCTCCTGTTTTGTAATTGTTATTACCATATCACAATTTTTGAAAATTGTCACCCCCTATTGGAAAAAAATGGCGGATTCCGTGCTCTGCACGGAATCCGCCGGATGGGAGAAGGATGCTTAGCCCTTGACGCCGCCAGCAGTCAGGCCGCTGGTCAGATTCTTTTCGATGGACATGAACAGAATCACGACGGGCACAATTGCGAAGATGGAGCTTGCGAACAGGTACTGCCACTCGATCATGTTGTAGCCGTTGAAGATATTGATACCAACTGTCAGCGGCTTGATGGTCTCGGTGGAGATCAGGCACAGCGCCACGGTGTATTCGTTCCAGGCGTTGATGAAAATGAAAATCAGGGTGGTGACGATGCCGGGAGCGGCAACGGGCAGCAGCACCTTGAACATGGCCTGAACCCGGTTGCAGCCGTCGATGGTGGCGGCCTGCTCCATCTCTGCGGAGATGGACATGAACGTACCCCGGAGCAGCCAGATGGTGAAGGCCTGGTTGAAGGCGGCGTTGATAAAGATCAGACCCAGCAGAGAGTTGGTCAGACCGAGGATCTGCATGACCTTGTAAATACCGATCAGCAGAACCACAGGGGCGAACATCTGAGACACAATGATGAAGCCCAGAAAAGCCGTCTGACCCTTAAAGCGCATACGCGCCAGCGCGTAAGCCGCGGGGATGCCGCAGACCATGGCGATGGCGGTGGAGCCGGCGGCAATAATGATGGAGTTGAGCATGTACCTCGCCATGGGGGCCTTCTGCCAGATGTCAACGAAGTTCGACCACATGACATCCACGGGGAAGATGGTGCCGTTCATGGAGAAAATTTCGCTGCGGCTCTTCAGAGCGGTGCAGACCATGACGAAGTAGGGATACAGAATGAACAGGCAGATCAGAGCCACCACAAAATACAGCAGAATCCGGCTCAGAAGCTTGCTCCAATTGATACGGATGTTGTCAGCCATGATCATTCATCTCCTTTCTTCAGGGTGGAAACCATGTAGACGCTGGCGCAAACCAGCAGAATCAGGAAACCAATGACGGAAACGGCAGCGGCTTCGCCCTGTTTACCGTTATAGAACGCCAGTTTATACAGGTAAGTGACCAGCGTGTCGGTGCGGCTGGCGGGGTCGCCTTTGGTGATGGTCCAGACGATGGGGAAGGAGTTGAACACATAGATGATGTTCAGCACCGTGGCCACGGTCAGGCTGGGCTTGACCAGGGGCAGGGTGATGTTGAACAGCTTTTCCCAGTAGTTTGCGCCGTCCACGATGGCAGCCTCATAGTAGCTGGAGTCAATGCTCTGAAGGCCGGACAGGGCGGTAAAGCAGACGAAGGGGATGGTGACGAAGATACCACAGGCGATTTCCCAGGCGAAGAAGGCCTCAGGCGTCGGTGTCCAGTTGACGTTCTGCTGGATGATGCCAAAGGTCTTGAGCAGCGTATTCAGGGCGCCGTAGTCGGTGTCGATGATGAACTTCCAGACGCTGGCCTGAATGACCAGAGTGGTGGCCCAGGGAAAGACCACGATGGCACGGGCAATCTTGCGGCCCTTGAACTCGTTGTTCAGAAGCAGCGCGAGGATGAAGCCCAGAATAGTGGAAAGCACAACGACAAAAACGGTCCAGATGATGGTATTCTTCAGAACCATGCCGAACTTGGCGCTTGCCAGAACCTTGGAGAAGTTATCAAAGCCGCAGAAGCCCTTTACAAGGCCCGCCTTGGTGACCTGGCTGAAGGCCATACGGAACACAAATCCGATGGGAACGATGATGAAAATTGCCATCAGGATGATGCTGGGCAGAATCCAGATGTAGGGTTCTGCCTTATTCAGGAGCGTATAAGGCTTTTTTTGTTTCACAATTGTCCCTCCCATTTTTTAATGCGTGCGCGAAAAGTGGGTGCAATCATACGATTTCCTGATAAAATGGCTGAAATCATTTAACCATACGATGGACATCGTATGCCGCCGCAGACGGCAGGAAATGAATTGACTTCGTTTTTTTGCGGCACGGCCGCGGGCTGCCCGGACAGCAGCCCAATAAAACGGTTAAAAACCGTTCTATTAAAAATGCGAACTTGTACAATGCAGCCACTTTCAAAATGCAGCAGCGGATACGGGATGCAGCACTTTGAAAATGGCTGCAATCAAAGTGGGCCGGGCCAATCAGACCCGGCCCACCTCTTATGCTAGATCACGCGATGATCGATTCGCCGGAGAATCAGCCAGCGATTTCAGCCTGCAGGTTGTCCAGCAGCTCCTGAACGCTGCCGCCCAGCAGAGCCTGCTGCTCTACATCGATAACACCCTGCTTCACGTCAGCCCACTCAGCCTTGGCGGTGGGGTAGAACTTAGCGGAGCCAACGATGTCAATCCAGGCGCCCATGGCGGGATCGGCAGCGGCGCAGGCCTCGCCACCGGCGGAGGTAGCGGGCAGGAAGCCTTCCATCAGAACCCAGTCGGAGTAGGGCTCATCGTCATAGAAAGCGTCGACCACAGCGGTGATGGCAGCCATCTGCTCATCGGACTGACCGTTGTCGAAGCACATGATACGGTCCATAACGCCGGCGGAGACGGAGGTGCCGGAGTTGTTGGGGATCGCTGCGAAGCCATAGTTGACGCCAGCCTCACCAGCCTGAGCGGACAGGGCGTTGGGGGCGATCATCATGGCCAGCTTGCCGGCGCAGAACAGATCCTGCAGGTCGTAACGGGTGTCGGTGGCGGGGTCGGAGTTGGTCAGGCCGTCCTTGACCAGACCCACAGCGTACTCAACAGCGGCCACGTTCTCAGCGGAGTTCAAAGTCCACTCGCCGTTGTCATCCACAAAGCCGCCGCCGTTGCCCCAGGTGTAGTAAGCAAAAGCAGCCTGGCCTTCGTCAGTGGTCATATCAATGCCCCAGGGGTAGACATCGGGGCACTTTTCCTTGAGGGTCTTGCAGGCGGCAGTCAGCTCGTCCCAGGTGGTGGGAACGGCCACACCGGCCTGCTCCAGGATGTCCTTGTTGTAGTACATGGCGCGGGCGGAAGCCAGATCGGGAACGGCCCAGACAACGCCGTCAACCACGGACTGATCCAGGAAAGCCTCGTAGAACTTGGCGTAGGTCTCGGCGGAGCACCACTCCTCGGCGGGCAGCAGCAGACCGTCAGCCTGATAATCGGCGAACACGTCAATGTTCAGCAGGTCGGGCGCCTGACCGTTGGCGATACGGGTGTTGACGACGGTGTAGATGTCGTTCCAGGAGACGCAGTCGACAACCAGGTCGATGCCGTCATTGGCGGCCTCGAACTTCTTCTCGAACTCAGTCCACCAGTCACCGGTCTTGGGGCCGTACTGGGCAGCGATCATGGTGACGGTAACCTTCTCGCTGGCGGCGGGAGCTGCGGGGGCGGCAGGAGCAGCAGCCTCAGGGGCCTTGGTCTCTGCGGGGGCGGCGTTGCTGCCGCCGCAGGCTGCCAGAGCCAGAACCATGGTCAAGACCAGCAGCGCAGAAATAATCTTCTTCATCTTATGTCCTCCATTTATGTGAAATATATGCATTTGCAGCGCGGATGGCACTGTAAAAGCCAAAAGGTTTATTCCCGGCCGTTGCGGGAAAAAGGGATTTGTCTTTTTTGACAACGACTCATGTCAACTACCAGTATACAGGAAAAATTGGAGAAGTCAATTATAATTCGGTTTCAAATTGCAAATTTTTTGACTATTTACACAAAATTGGGAAAATAAACAAAAGGAACAACTTCAAATTGTACAATTTTTAGTAGCAAAAAAAGTTGGAAAAACAAATGAGAAATAGTTGCGGCCATAGATTTTGTGTGGTATACTGGAGAAAAATGGAGGGGCAATCTGAAGTTTTTTGCATTTTTCAATTTTATCTTTGTGAAAATCCCCGATTGCCGTTTCCGGGAATAATCAGGAGGGAACCAAATATGTTACAATTCGCGATTCCGCAATCCGACCCGATCCTTTCCGAGGTGCTGGAAGCCTATGTGTTTCCCGCTACCCTGCTGGGTGCGGTACGCTACGGGCAGGGGCACATCAACGATACCTTCTGCGTCCTGTGCCAGCCGCAGGAAGGTGACTGCATCCGTTTCATCCTCCAGGGGCTGAGCAGCGCGGCTTTCCCGCATCCGGAGGAGCTGATGGAGAATTTCATCGGCATTACCTCTCACTTAAGGAAGCAGGTGATGGAAAACGGCGGCGATCCCCTGCGGGAGACCCTGAGCCTGGTGAAAACCCGGGACGGCAAGGACTTTTACACCGACTCCAACGGTAAGGTCTGGCGGCTGACCCCCTTCATTGAAAATACGGACTGCTTCCAGTCCGCAACGCCGGAACTGTTTGAGGCGTCTGCCAGAGCCTTCGGCAGATTCCAGCATATGCTGCAGGACTATCCTGCAGAAACCCTCCACGAGACAATCGTTAAATTCCATGATACCGAGGATCGCTTTGCGAAATTCGAGGCGGCCCTGAAGGCGGACAAGATGAACCGGGCGGGGGAGATTCCTCAGGAAATCCAGTTTGTGCTGGACAGAAAGGCAGATTGCTCCGTGGCGCTGGAGGCTCTGCGCAGCGGCAAGCTGCCTCTGCGGGTTACCCACAACGATACCAAACTGAACAACATTCTCATCGACCGGAATACCCACGAGGGTATCTGCGTCATCGACCTGGATACCACCATGCCGGGCCTGAGCATCAACGACTTCGGCGATTCCATCCGCTTTGGCGCCAACCACTCCAAGGAGGACGAGAAGGATCTGTCCAAGGTGAATTTCGACATTGAACTGTTCGAGGTCTACACCCGGGGCTTCCTGGAGGGTGCACAGGGCAGTCTGACCCCCGCTGAGCTGGAATACCTGCCCTGGGGCGCCCGGCTGATGACCCTGGAATGCGGTATCCGGTTCCTGACGGACTATCTGGACGGCGACCATTACTTCCGCATCCACTATCCGGAGCAGAATCTGGACCGCTGCCGCACCCAGTTCAAGCTGGTTTCCGATATGGAGCAGCAGTTCGATGCCATGGCGGCGGTTGTGCAGAAGTACGCAAAATAAGTTTGAAGCCGGGAGAGAAGCGCTGCCGCGTGTTGACATCCCTTTTCTCCGGAAGTATAATTTCAGATAATCTATTTAATAAGGAGGCAGATTCCCATGAACATTCTGGTCACCGGCGGAGCCGGATACATCGGTTCCCACACCTGCGTGGAGCTGCTTAACAGCGGCTACGGCGTGGTGGTAATTGACAACCTGTGCAATTCCAACCCCAAGAGCCTGGAGCGGGTGGAGATCCTCACCGGAAAGAAACCCAAATTCTATGAGGGCGACGTGCGGGACGAGGCGCTTCTGCGGAAGATCTTCGCGGAGAACGACATCGCTGCCGTGATTCACTTTGCTGGCCTGAAGGCTGTGGGCGAGTCCGTTGCCCAGCCCTGGCGGTACTATGACAACAACCTGAATTCCAC
>JBJDYL010000135.1:0-3461 GCA_051867285.1 Faecousia sp.
TACAATTTTCACGGTCTTTAGGTCATAATGGGCGGCGTTTTTGAAATTCTGCACCGCCTGCACCTGCGCCTTGGTGGAAAGAAATTCCCGGGGTGTGGATGCCAGCCATACCAGAAACAGCTGGGCAAAGGTCAGATCCCGCTCATCAATCCCTGCGGGCACCAGCGGATTCAGGTCAAACATCCGCAGCTCGATATGATCTACCCCATCTTCCCGCAGGGTATTCAGGTTGTTGACACCCCGGGGCTTCAGGCGCACGGGATAGTACAGTTCTGTGGGGAATCGCAGCAGGCCGTCATCCACGTAATGCTGAATGCTGTCTGCATAAGCACGGATATTGGAGTAATCAAAAATCGGGGCAAAGTAATTCCAGTATCCCATCTCGCTGCACCGGGTAGAGGCCATGCCATTAAAAGTATCGGTATCAAACTTCCCTTTTTCCACAAAGGAGCTGTCCAGAAGGGGACTGGCGGCGGTCAGCGCCACCAGCAGCCAGCCATAGGCCGCGGCCTTTTCCGCCAGAACCACATACAGTTGGTTCCGGTACGCATCAAAGTCCGGCTCTCCGCTGAGGGCAAAGTCCTCCCGCAGCAGGGTTTCGTCAAAAGAATAATTGACATGGATGCCGGAGAAAGCCATTTTATAGCGCCCGTATCGGTCAGAGAGGTATTCCCGGTATTCCGTTTTCCCGGCTTGTTCCCCAAAAAAACGGGCCACCGGAATGTCGGCTTCGTTTCGTATGTAGGGCGGATTGGAGAAGGGCCACAGGTACTCCCTGTGGGGCAGACGCTTCAGGGTTTTCTGAATCCGGGAGTTGTAGTTTACCAGCGCCTGCACGGCCTCCGCAGCGCTGTGCGTGACCGACGTATTGATTTCCGTCTGATTTTCGCAGAAATCCCGGACAATGTGGTCATCATTTGGAAACGGATGGCTTGTATGGGACAGAAATCCATCCTCATCCACACGCAGGCTTTCCTTTTCCAGACCGAAATTCCCCTTAAGAAGCAGCTGACGGACTTTGGGATGATCTGCATGGAGCACGGTTATTCACTTCCTTTCGTGCTGAGCCACCCGGTGCCGTCGGCGTGGCGCAGGATGAAGTCCGCCTGCTGCTCCAGCTCCTCCACGGAATCTGCCCACAGCAGATAGATGAAGCTGCCCATGCCGCCGGAAATGGCCTCCGGGGGACGGTTTTCCATCAGAATCCGGTCGCCGTACCGGCTGCGGATCTCCTCCGGAGAATGCAGGTAGGCGATTTTCCCGCCCCTTCCTACATGGGTGACATAGCGGCGGAAGGTATAGTGGGGGAAGGAGCGGTTTTCGTGATACACCAGACTTTCCGCCCAGATCTGGTACACGTCCACATCATAGGTGTAGTTCATCTTGTCCGGAATATAGCCGCCGGGGGCGCGCATGTTGACTTCCAACCCCAGAATTTCGCCCTTCTGACCCAGACCCGGCTTGTCCTCATCCAGACGGAAGAATTCAAAGTGGAAGAACCGGTTCCGGGGGCAGAAGGCCTGCACCACCCGGCTGCCGATGTCATACAGATCCCGCTGCTGCACGTTCTGGGAGTAGCTGACGTTCTCGCCGCTGCCGTGAAGCATGTCCATGGGGGTCTGCACCATGACCTGCCCAGCGCAGAACAGGATATTGCCATCCCGGTCTGTAATGCCGTCAAAAGTCTCGATATGTCCCGGCACGAATTCCTCCATAATGAAGGGAATGGCCGGTTTTGCAGAGAAGAAGGCCGCGAGTTCTTCGTCACAGGTCAGCTTTTCCGTGTTGGAAGCGCCTACACCGGTGTCCGGTTTTACAATCACCGGATAGCCAACTTCCCGGATAAAAGCTTTGCATCCATCCCAATCGTCTACCAGATGGAAGCGGGCAGTCTTGACCCCGGCCTTGCGGTAGCCCTTTTTCATCTCGGATTTGCGCTTGACTGCATCCAGATCGGACGTATGGAAACCGGTGGGAATATTGAAATCCGTCCGCAGCCGGGCTTCCAGCTCCAGCCAGTATTCGTTCTGGCTGTCGATGTAGTCGATGCGGCCATAGCGGAAAATATAGAAGGCCACCGCCTTGTAGACCTGGGCATACTCCTCCAGCGAGTCCACCCGGTAATATTCCGTCAGGGAATCCCGGCAGTTCTGGCTGATGGCGTCATAGGGGGTGTCGCCGATGCCCAGCACATTCACACCCATCCGCTTCAGACGGTCGCAGAACTGGTAAAAATGCAGGGGAAAATGGGGGGATATAAAAATCACATTCATGATATGTCACTCCTAATACCATAAGTAGTTCATCCACACCGGAAGCTGCTGCTCCCAGCTGGATTCGTTATGTACGCCGCCCTCCTGGCGGAGAAGATACGTTTGAACACCCTTCTGCTGCACCAGGTACTCCAGATGCCGGATGCTCTGCTCCAGATGACAGACATCTTCCGGGGAATCCTCCGCTGTGCCCCAGCTGAAAAAGATCCGGGTGTCTGGGGATAGCGGGCTGTTCCCGATTTCCCGCTTGAAATCCTCCATGGCAGGCAGCAGAGCGGGGGAGATTACCGCCGCCTTGGAAAACCAGCGGTTATACCGCAGCACGGTAAACAGGGACATCATGCCGCCCATACTGTAGCCCGCGATGGCGGTAGCTTCCCGGAAAGGCCAGGTGCGGTAGTTCTGGTCAATCCATGGCTTCAACGTATGGACGATCCAGTTTACGGTTTCATCGCCCCGGCCCCATAAACTGCCGTAAATGCGGCTCTGGATATGATAGGGACAGTATTCGTGAACCCGCTGAATATCATCTGCAGCACAGGCAATGCCGACTACGATCATCTTTTTCCCCCAGCGGTCCAGGAAATCTTTCAACCCCAGACACTTGCCGAAGGTGGCGTCGCTGTCAAAAAAGAGGTTGTGCCCGTCGAACATATAGAGTACCGGATAGCGCTCCTGACTCTCGTAATAATCATCAGGCACATACAGATGAATTCCCCGATTCTCTCCCGCAGGCGAAAAATACCGGTCAAATTTTATCACCATAAAAACCATCTCCCGTAAAAAATAAACGCCCGTCTTCTATCCTTCCTAGAAGACGAGCGACCTGCCCGTGGTACCACTTCTGTTCATTCCGGGGAACACCCGGAACCTCTTTGCGGGTAACTGACAATACCCTCTGCTGTAACGGGCAGACCCGTCATGACTTTGCTGATTGCTCGGTCACGCTGCTCCAGAACCATATTCCTCCGGTGCCAACCTGTCTTTTCTCAGCAAATAAAGACTCTCTGTCTGGCCGCAAATCGGAGTACTCATTCCTTCATCACGTTTCCATTTTTGTTTTTTCCCATTATAGAGAATCTGTACCAGAATGTCAAGAACTAAAGAAGTGGTTTTATAGGAATTTATTTTTGAAAACCTATTGACAAGTCCATCCGGTTTCGCTATAATTCCCATAAACCAACTTGT
>JBJDYL010000136.1:0-3444 GCA_051867285.1 Faecousia sp.
GACTTTCACGCGCATAACGGCACCTCCTTAAATATTGCCTCCCTGTATCACCCCGGCTAGAATGAATTTAGGCAGCGGGCAACTACATTTTCCCGCTCCGGAGCTGAAAAAGCGCACAAAAAAAGAACCCTTTTTCACAGGTGAGTTCATTCTAACACAGGGGGATGGCAAAGTCAATAAGTTTTTTCCTGATTTTTATGGATTCTGACAAAAAACGGTAAGAAAGCCGGATGGATATCCTCCGGGATTTCTCTGGAATTGCATCTTGCAGCCAAACGGAAAATCGGGTATTCTATAACTGTTGAAAGACAGTTACATTATGGACTTGGAGAGACAGCATATGAAGAAAATCATGGGAATTGACTATGGTGACGCCCGCACCGGCGTGGCAATTTCCGATCTGCTTTGCAGTATTGTAGGCAGCACCTGTGTGGTGCCCAGCCGGAATACGGAAAAGGCCATTGCGGACATTGTGAAATTGGCCCGGGAGCATGACGTAGGACAGATTGTTGTAGGTCTGCCCAAAAATATGGACGGCACTGAGGGCGCACGGGCGGAGCTCTGCCGGGAATTTGCCAAACAGCTGGGGGAGGCCACCGGGCTGGAGATCGCCATGTGGGACGAACGCCGCACCACGGTGGAAGCCCACAATATTCTGTCCCAGCATAATTACCACGGGAAGAAGCGAAAAAATACTGTGGACGCCGTTGCCGCTTCCCTGATTCTGGAAGGGTATCTTGCCTATCTGCGCCGCTGATCAGCGCTTCTTCGGACGGTACAGCAGTTCCCGCAGCCCGGTGGCAAGCAAAAGCACCCCAAAGGGTTTACGCAGCAGCGCCGTATCCACGGCTGTGCTCACCCAGGAGGCAAACCCAGCAGCAATGCAGCCGGAAACCATAGCAGGAAGGCAAAGCCGCAGGTTCAGATGTCCCTGCTTGCAGCGAATGGCACAACTGATTGCCGAAGCGGGGAGGAAGAACAGCAGATTGATGCCCCGGGCAGTGGCCTGATCAAACCCCAGCACCAGCGTCAGCCACAGAATCAGCAGGCTGCCGCCTCCTATGCCCAGACCCGTCAGAAATCCCAGCACGACACCAACTGCCAGAGAAACCGGAAAGGATTCTAGCATAAATATCGATATCCTCCCCACAAAATCAGAAGTCCCAGGCCTCTGTGCAGCCAGATCACCGGAATTCTGTGCCCCCAGACCCCCGCGCAGACTCCGCCGACGGCGCTGCCCAGCAGGTAGGGGAGCGCCGGCTGAAGGGCGACACTGCCTGTCAGCAGCGTAACCGTCAGGCAAACCACGCAAATGGGAAGAATGATGGACAAGGAGCTGGAAAAAACGCTGGATTCCTCAATACCGGTCAGCAGCGTAAGCAGCGGCACCAATACCAGACCGCCTCCGGCTCCGAACAGTCCAGCCACCGTTCCGGCACAGGCGCCTGCAATGATCATACCCAGCCGGTTCCGTTTGAACATAAAATATCCCTCCCGCGGTAGCTTTTCCACGGGAGGGATTTCTATACCATATCAGTTGGAGCTCAGAACCAGATTGGTGCGGATATACTTGGTATTTCCTTCGGTCATGCTAACCGCGGCCAGAGTATCCTCGTGCCATGCTTCCGTGTCTGCGGAACGCAGCTCAGACTCGATCTGGTAATCCCGATAGGTCATGGTGCTGTTGCCCACGAAGTACATCACATGGAAGCCATACTCCGTCTCTACGATGCCGGTATCACCGGGCTTGCGGCTGCTGTCGAAGCACCAGTCGTTAAAGGCGGTGACCATCTGACCGGGGGTGACGTTCTCGTACAGACCGCCGGTAGTGCCGTCGCCGTCCGCGGAGTTCTCGTTGGCCAGGTTTGCGAAGCTTTCCTCGGTTGCCTCGCCGCTCTTCCACTGGGCCAGGAGCTCCTCAGCAGTTTTCTTTGCGGCAGCAAGCTCGGATGCGGAATAGGTCTCGCCGTCGGCATGGGCATCTTCCGCCTCTTCGGCAGCATGAGTCGGCTGGATCAGAATGTGACGGACATTCGCCATAGGGAAGTTGTTGTCTGTAGATTCCAGATAGTACACGACATGGCAGCCGCTCAGGGACTCGGTGGTATTACCCGCTTCGTCGGTCTTGGTGGAGGTGCTGTAGAACACCTTTTTGTCACCCTCCTTGCGGCTGGAGCTGCTGACCCACTCCTGATACAGGCTGTTGATGGAGCTGTACCGGATGTTTTTGTTGGCGGTGCTGGATGCGTCCTCTCCCTCGTTCACGGACAGTGCGGCAATGGCGGCGTCCAGAGCCTCAGGGGAGTCAATTTCCTCAGAAATCAGGCTGTCTGCGGCGGCTTTGACAGCTGCCTCTGCAGCGGCGGTCTCTTCGGCAGAGTAGGTGGTGTTGCCGCTGTCATCGGTTGTACCGCCCTCCAGGAACTTGGAGGTGGGCAGGTAGTAGGAGTAGTAGGAATAAGAGGAGTAAGCGTCGTAGTTTTCGGCTTCCTTGGCCCGCAGCTCTGCGTCCGTGTAGGTCAGGGACTCGGAATAGTGGTCATAGTAGGCATCCGCCAGCGTGTTAAGGCGGCTGTACTCCAGGTAGGTCTCCTTGGAGGCTCCGCTGCCGTAAAGCGCCTTCAGATAGGCTTCGCCGTCGGAATAACCATACATTTTGGCGTAAACGTCCATAGTGGACAGGTTGTTCTCCAGCTCTGTCATCTGATCCTCAGACAGCGTGAAACCGGCGGCCTGCGCAGCATCGACCATGGCATAGGTGTTTCTTGCGGTCTCCTTGGCGGAATCCAGGAAATCGTCCGCCCAGGTACGGCCGGTTTCCTCGTCAACGATCTGCTCGTCCAGAGGCACAGAAGTATCCAGGCCAAACATGGAGGCATAGCTGCCGTAGCTGGAATAGAAGTAGTTGACAGCGTCAATAAAGTAATAATTCAGTTCTGCGTTGCTGACAGCGTGGTCACCAATCTGGACGGCTGTTGTACGCTTCTCGTAATAACCGGAATTCTTGATGGACTGCCTTACACCGACAAAAACGGCCACAGCCAGCAGCAGAATCAGCACAACAACGAAACCGATGGTGTACAGGCGGGTGGTGGAAGCTTCCTTCTGGGCGGCGAGCTGCTTCTGGGTCAGCTTACCGGCTTCCTGCTCCTTGCGAAGCTTTTTCTTACTGGATGCACTCATGTGATCATATCCTCTCAATTGTCTCAGTGTTTTCTTCGCCAAAATAGCATAGACCCGGGTATTATAACCCATGAAGCGCCGGGTTTCAAGGGGAAAAGCAAAGAATTGCGGAAAAATGAGAAAAAATTTACAATTCCCCGAAGCTAAGCAGGCCAGGAAAAGAAAAAACATGGGGAGCCGAAACTCCCCATGCACCCCGCTTTAGCCGTAGCACATCCGATTATGACCTGCACGAAAAGGCAGGTGGGTTGCCGCTCCTGA
>JBJDYL010000137.1:0-14627 GCA_051867285.1 Faecousia sp.
CAGCGCATGGAGAAGTCGCGTAGCTGGCCGAGCGCGCACGATTGGAAATCGTGTAAACCCCAAAAGGGTTTCGAGGGTTCAAATCCCTCCTTCTCCGCCATAAAACAGAACGTTCCACACGGAACGTTCTGTTTTTTTGTTTTTCTGAATACGCAGAAGAAACGGCAGCTCCAGGTGGGAGCTGCCGCGATTTCTTAGCTGCATCGCACGATGCACTGCACCTTCTGATCCCCGTACTGGGCGGTGATGGCGGTTGTGCCTGCCTTGATGGCCTTGACCACGCCGTTTTCATCCACCGTAGCAATATGGGGATGCTCAGAGCTCCACTGCACCTCGTTCTGCTCCAAATCGCAGTCCAGCAGCAGCTTGAACTCATAGTAAACCCCAAGACGGATATCGGTTTTCTTCAGCTTCAGCGTTATGTTTTTCAGCCCAGCCTGTGTAGGTGCAGCAGGTTCTGCTGCAGCAGCTGTCTCACCGGCTGCTGCCGTTTCCGCCGCAGCTACCGTCTCCGGCTCGGCAGTGGTGGGAGGAACGGTTTCCTCTTCATACTTCACAATCACCGGGCATTCCATGGTGCTGACACCGCAGCTGATGGTAATTACCGTTTCACCTTCCGAGATGGCGGTCACCCTGCCGTCCTCTGTCACCGTGGCAATGGACTCGTCGCCGGAAGTATAAATAATCTTATCCGTGGTATTCTCCGGGTTTGCCTTCACATGCAGCAGGAACATCTGGCCTTCCTTGCTGAGCTGCACGGTTTTCCCGCTGATGATGTAAAGCTCCACGCAGGGAATCGTCAGCTCCGTGGTTTCCGGAGGGGCCTGCTCCGTCTGCGCCAACGTCTGTACAGGAGCATTGCTCTTTCCTCCCATATTCGGCAGGAAATACCGGACAAAAATGAAACCTGCCGCCAGCAAAAGCAGGGCAATCAGCACCGTCAGCAGAATCACCACAAAGGTATTCTGGCGAGGCGGTTCCTCTTCTTCTTCCTCGTCATCGTAAGGTGTCTCGGCGTATGTCTCCTGCTCTTCAGAAGAATCGGCGTTCACCTCATCAAAATCAAAAATCTCCTTGCGCTTTCTGGGCGACGCCGGCGCCTCAACCCGGTTCCCACCTGTTTCTGAAAGCAGATCCTCACTCAGCAGCGCGTTGGCTGCGTCCCGGGAACAGCCGCAGATCGGGCAGCACTCCGCAGTATCCGGATACGAGGTTCCGCAAATATCACATATTATCTTACTCATTCTGATACCTCCGGTTATTGAACGATATCACGCCAATATAGGTTGACATTATACCACGGATTTCTAGGAAATACAACAACAAAAGTATTGCATTTTTTCGACTTTTCATTTATGATATGTTGATAAGAGGAGGCGATATCTTTGTCGGAACCCAAGCTGATCTCCCCTTTGCTGGACGGGTTTACCATGGGGCAGCCCATGGGCGAACACGACGGCGTATGCTGCTGTCCCGCCATCAAGGAAGATACAAATAAAAAATATATTGTGAAGATCATTACTGTGCCTGCCACGCAGGTTCAGCTGGATGCCCTGCTTCTGGCAGGTGCCTATAAAGATCCCGCAGACGCCATGGAATACTTCCGTCAGGTCGGCGAGGACATTCTGAAGGAAGCGGAATTTCTGAAGCAGCTGTCCCAGCTGGAGGGATTCCTGTCCTATGAGGGCTGGCAGATGGCGCCCATTACCCGCAAGCGGCTGGGCTATCAGATCTACCTTGTGGGCAGCTATAAGCGTTCTCTGGAAAAGCATTTGCGCCGCAGTCCCGTTACCCACCTGGAGGCCATGAATCTGGGTCTGGATCTTTGCGCGGCGCTTTCCGTTTGCCGGCAGGCAGGCTCCCTGTATGTAGCGCTGAAGCCGGCTAACATTTTCGTGTCTGACAAGAAGCAGTACCGGATCGGTGATCTGGGCTTCATTTCTCTGGACGCTTTGAGCTATACGGCGCTTCCGAAAAAGTATCAGAGTCCCTATACGCCGCCGGAGCTGTTTGACCCCATGTCAGCGCTGAATCTGACGGTGGATACTTACGCCGTGGGCATGATTCTCTACCAGCTGTACAATGACGGGCAGCTTCCCTGCCGGGACAAAGCGCCTGAAGAACCGCTGCCCTCCCCTGTCAATGCTGATTATGAGCTGGCCGAAATCATCATGAAGGCCATCCACCCGGATCCGGAGCAGCGCTGGAATGACCCCGGTGCCTTGGGCAAGGCGCTGGCATCATATATGCAGCGCAACGCGGTCAACGACGTTCCCATTACGCCCCATACGCCTTTGGAAATTCGCCCTGAGGATGTGGTGACGCTGCCAAAGCCGGAGGATGGTTCCCTGGCCGTGTCCGAACCGGCTGCCGATGCGCCTGCTGAAGCCGGTGCGCCTGCTGAATTCGCTGCACCGGAGGAGGTGCCGGATGCGGAAGAACTGGCTGTTCCGGAAGTCCCCGAACCGGTAAGCGCAGAAGAATCCGCCGACGGTGAAGCCGTACCGGACGAGACTGCTTCCGTAGATCCCATTCCGGAAGAAGCTGCCTCCGAAGAGAACGTTCTGGATGCAGCCGTTTCTGAAGAGGATGTTTCCGATCCTGACGCCTCCGAAGAACCCATCCTGACGCCCGAATGGGAACTGGCGGAGGAACCCTCACTCGTCTCCGATGCGCCGGAAACTCCCGAACCGAAGCAACCCTATGATGAGTTCGCCGGAATTCTGGCGAAAGCGGAGAATCTGATTCTGCATACGCCGCCCGAGGGCGTGGTGCTGCCCGAAATTCCGGAGGAAGTGGACCCCTTTGCGTTCGTCCGGGAAGATTCGGACGAAATCGACGATACCGGGATTCCTGTGGATCCCGTTATGGAGGATGACGACGCCCCTCCTGTCAAAAAGAAGAAAGCAGAAAAGAAATTTGCCGATCCCAAATATAAGCGCAGAAGCAAACGGCTGATTTCCGCCCTGACCTTCCTGCTGGCGCTGTGCCTTTCCGGTCTTGCCGCGTTCTGGTACTATCAGAACATCTATTTGCAGGCAATCAACCGCATTCTCATCAACGGTACCCGAGATCAGCTGACTGTAACCGTTGACACGGATGTAAAAGAATCCCTGCTGCGGGTCACTTGCTCGGACAACTACGGCAACAGCACCAGCCAGCCCCTCAGCGGCGGCACTGCCATCTTTACGGATCTGCACCCCAGCACCCTTTACACAATCCATCTGGAAATTGACGGTTTCCATAAACTGGTCGGCAAAACCTCGGACATTTTCACCACCGACGCCACCACCAATATCCTCTCCTTTACTTCCGTTGCCGGTGCAGAGGACGGCTCCGTCATGCTGAACTTCACGGTGGAGGGCGAGGAGCCGGAGGAATGGACGGTTCGCTATTCGGCAGAAAACGAGGAAACCCAGGAGAAAACCTTTGACGGTCACTCCGTTTCCATTTCCGATCTTTCCGTTGGAAAAATGTATACCTTTACTCTGGACGCCGGAGACGATCTGACCTTGGGCGGGGAAAAGTCCATTCAGCTCATGGCAACGCGCCTGATTCTGGCGGAAAATCTGACCGTTTCCGCATCCGGAGACAACGATATTACCGTCCGTTGGGACACTCCCGGCGACGTTGTGGTAGACAGCTGGGATGTGCGCTGCTACAACGACAGCGGTTATGAGGAGCGGACAACCGTTACCGATTCCGAGGCCGTCTTTATCGGCATTGACCCCACCGCCAGCTATACCGTGGAAGTGGTGGCATCCGGCATGACCCAGCCCGCCCGTACCAGCATCACTGCCAACCCCATCCGTATGAAGGAACTGAATGTGGATGATACTGCTGCCCGGAAGCTCTCGGTAAGCTGGCAGTATGACGGGGAAGCCCCGGAAGGCGGCTGGCTGCTGATTTATACTGTGGACGGCAGCGGCAGGAGTGTTGTCAAGTGCGAAAAAGCTTCCGCCGAAATCTCCCCCAGGATTCCCGGCGCCAGGTACGCTTTCACCATTCAGGCTGCGGACGGCACCTCTGTTCTGGGCAGCACCCACACCTACACCTGTCCCGACGGCGAGGCCTTTAACCAGTTTGAGTTCAATCTGGATACCCTTCAGGCTGACCTGCTGAAAACTCCGGACAAGGAAAACTGGTATTGTGAGAGCGTTGGAGAGGACGCATTTACAGACACTTTCGCTTCCGGCGATAGCATTTCTGTAGCCCTGCGCAACTCCGAAAGCTTCTATCTTCCCGGCAGTGAGGTGGAGATTCTCTACGTCATCCGGGATGCCTACGGCAACGTGCTTCCCGATTATGTGTCCACCCAGAAGGTATACTGGAAGAACATCTGGCTGGGCGGCAACGCCAAAAACGGCGAGCTGACCCTGCCCAAGGTTCCCACCAGCTCCGGCAGCTATGTACTGAATCTGTATGTAGACGCGATGGAACTGGCAGAGTTTTCCTTTACCATCCAGTAAATTCCATATCCATGCTCAGGCAGCCCCGGATTCCGGGGCTGCTTCGTTATTTGCCACAAAGGTTATGGAAACCTGAGGCAAAAAGTTGGGACTATCTCTGAAATTTTGAAATATTCACACTTTTTCCCGATAAATGTGCTATAATTGCGTCAAAATACTCAGGAAGAGGTAACCCTATGCGCGGAAAAAGCCACCTTCGCATCGCACAGTATCTGCTGGAGAATTATCTTCAGGATATTCCCAAACGCTATCAGAGAGCCTTTCGGCTGGGATGTATTGAGCCAGACCGGAATCCGGCTACATATCTGAAAGGCTCCATCCGGTGCCAGTGGCTGCGGGGGCATAACTACAAAAACGCCCGCTGCTTCATGCGCGCCATCTCCATCCGTCTGGAACGGAAGGAGCGTCTGAATCTGTTTGACTATTACACTCTGGGCAAGCTGATTCACTACACCACGGATGCTTTCACCTATGCCCACAACGACACCTTCCCGGTTCAGCTCAAGGAGCACAAGGCCTATGAGGACGCTTTGCAGGAGCATTTTCTGGACTATATGGAGCAGGATCCCCAGGTGGATATCCCCACTGCCCGCACCATTATGGAAGCCATTTCCAGCTACCACAAAGAATACGAGCGTGTGGAATCCAACATCCACAGGGATTCCCGGTTTGCTCTGAATGCCTGCTGCTGTGTATTGGCCATTCTGTGTCTGAAACCCATTTAATAACCTTCGGAGGTTAACATGTTTCGTGTATTCGTCTTGTGTCTGGAAGCAGGAATCGCCGCCGTCGTGCTGATTCCCCTGTTCTGGGCACTGAACCGTTATTATTTCCACAATTCCCGCCGCGCCGCATTCTGTCTGGTTTTTTCTCTGTATCTGGCGGCGGTGGACGCAGTGGTTGGACTGCCCAGCCTGCTATACATCCGTTTTGACGCGCACATCAATCTGGTACCCTTTGCCTATATGTTCTCTTATTATGTGGACAGCTTGCTGAATGTTCTGATGTTCATTCCTCTGGGCTTTTTCTTGCCGGTACTGTGGCAGCGGTTCCGGCCTTTTTTTCCGACTTTGGTCTTTGGTTTTGCCTTCTCCCTGCTAATTGAGCTGCTCCAGCTCTTTACTCACCGCGTCACGGATATCAATGACCTGATGACCAACACCTTGGGAGCCATCCTGGGCTGGTGTCTGGGCAGACTGGTGCTGAAGCTGTTTCCCAACCTTCTCACCGGAGAACAGAAGCGGGAACCTTTTATCATCTTCGGCGTAACCTTCGCTGTCATGTTTCTGGTGCAGCCCTTTCTGGCAGAACTTGTCTGGAGTCTTGTCTAAGTACGTAAATCAGCGTGTCAAAAAAGCCTCGCAGAGTTTGCCGCGAATGCGGCAAATAAAGTAGAATCATTTTCTGCCGGGGCGTGTACCTGGCAGAAAAAACTTCTCAGGCTGCAAGTGTGGAATTTGTTCGCCCATAGCATAACTGGGGACCCCGTAAAGCGGGAACGCGCTTTACGGGGAGAGGAAACACCCAGACACAGGCGGAGTTTCCTGCTCGCAGGAAATGAAGCATTGTGTCTGGAGCGTTGACGAAGTGCGCGCAGCAGACTGCGAAAACCTGGCGGAAAAGCCCGAAGGGGTTTTTCGACAATCTGAATCAGCGGCATCCCTGCGGATGCCGCTGATTTTATAGGTAGGTCAGTTTCGCCCCGGGACCAAAAGTTCTTGGGGTTACCATGGTGTCGAACTGGACGATGACCCCATCGCTGTCCCTTGGCACACCGATCACAGCGCCTTCCCCAAACACCGGATGGGATACCCGTCTGCCCGTCACATTCTCCGGTTGCTTCTTTTCCGGAAGCTCCGTGCGGCAAATCTGTTCCCGGGTCCGTTCCTCCAGTTCCGGATCCAGCGGAACCACATACTCCACATTTTCCGCTTCCGCATTGAACAGGAAGCGGCTGGGGCAGCGATAGGATCCGTCATAGTTGCTTCCCGCTGCATCGGACAGGAACAGCCGGTCTTTTGTCCGGGTAAAGGCCACATAACACAGCCTGCGCTCTTCTTCCAGCTTCTCCCGGGTGTTGGCCCGCTTGCCCGGGAAAATGCCCTCGGACAGGCCGCACAGAAACACAACCGGAAATTCCAGACCCTTGGCGGCGTGAATGGTCATCAGCTTGACCGCCTGTGCCTTTTCCGTCTGATCCATGTTGGTAAACAGTGCGGCATGATCCAGATAGTTTCCCAAGGTAACCTCCTCTCCGGCCTTCCGGGCAAAATCGTAAATTGCCTGCTTCAGTTCCGCCAGGTTGTCCAGCCGTTCCTCCTCCCCACAGGCGCGGAGCATATCCTCATATCCGCTTTCATTCAGCACCCCGGCCAGCAGATCCGTCAAATCCATCCCGTCGAAAATCGCCCTGTATTTTTCAATCAGACGCACATATTCCCTTGCCCGGCTGCGGCGAAACAGTTCCGTTTCCAAATTGGCGGTGAGAGCCTCGTACAGGCTGCATCCATTGAGCTGGGCGTATTCCTTCAGCGCCGCAATCCGGGTGCGCCCCACTCCCCGACGGGGTTCATTCACGGTACGCAGGAAGCTGATATCGTCCCCGCTGTAAATCATCCGCAGGTAGCACAGAACATCCTTGATCTCCTTGCGCTTGTAAAACTCCACGCCGGAATAGAGGACGTAGGGAATTTTGTTCCGGATCAGGGATTCCTCCAGCGCCCGGGAAACGTAGTGCGCCCGGTACAGCACGCCCATGGCGGAATAGGCCATACCACCGTCGTGGAGGGCGCGCATATTGGCGGTAACCCAGTCCGCTTCCAGCTGGCTGGTTTTGCCGTGAAAGTATAACGGCTTGCGCCCATCCGGTCGGGCAGCGGTGAGCTGTTTTTTCAGCCGGTTCCGATTTTTGTCGATCAGCGCATTGGAAGCTGCCAGAATCTGGGGCGCGGAACGGTAATTGGTGTTGAGATAGATGGTTTTCGCCTGCGGGTGCCGGCTTTCAAATTCCAGAATGAAATTCACGTCCGCGCCCCGCCAGGTGTAGATGGTCTGATCCGGGTCGCCAACCACAAACAGATTCCGGTGATAGCCGGACAGAATTTCCGCCAGGGCATACTGATCTTTGTCAATGTCCTGAAATTCGTCAACCATAATGTATTCCAGCCGCCGCTGCCATTTTTCCCGTACTTCCCTGTCCTGCTCCAGAATGTACAGGGCAAAATACACCAGATCGTCAAAGTCCAGCCCGTAGCACTTGCGCTGCTCGTAGAAGTAGCGGTACAGCACCTTATCTTTCAGGGTATTGGCGGAATCAGAAAGGACGCGCAGCTGCTCCGGGTCGCCGATGAGGGTTTTTACATATCCCCTGCCGCCCTTTCGCCATCCGATGTGATCCACCGCCTCCTTGACCGTCATCTCCCGGCTGGTAATGCCCAGATCTTCAAAGACGCGGCGGAGAATAGATTCCTTGTCCTCCTCGTCCAGCACGATGAAGGTGGTGGGATACTGCACCACATGGCAGTCCTCCTTCAATAGTCCCACACAGAAGCCATGGAAGGTGGTGATCCGTCCCAAATCCTGATCCGGCAGCTGACGGCGAATCCGCTTTTTCATTTCTGCCGCCGCCTTATTGGTAAAGGTCACACACAGGATATTGGCAGTGGAGATTCCCAGCATTTCCACCAGATACAGATACCGTGCCGTCAGCGTTTTGGTCTTTCCGGAACCGGCCCCTGCCACCACCCGGATGTAGCCTTCCGTAGTGACCGCCGCCTCCCGCTGCTGCGGGTTCAATTCTTCCAAATAGGTCATACCATTCGCTCCTTCCCTGATTTTTTACAGGATAGCAAGGTTAACGTCCAATAAACCGGGTATCATTCCCAAAAACAGAAAATTCGCGTTCTTTGCTTTTTTCTCTTGCATTATTCCGTCACCCGTGGTATAATGTCCAAAGCTACAGGACTGGGAGGTACGTTCCATGGTCAGGAATTGTACAGTCAGCGCTTTCTTTTATCGCTACTATTACTTTTTTCACTGGAAAAGGTAATAGCGATTTGTGCTGCAAACCATTCTGAAGCGAATTCAAGTACCTGAGCGCCGCACGAATTGCCCGTGCGGCGCTTATTTTTTAGGAGATGTGTCATTATGATCGCAATTCTGAAACCCGGCACCACCCCCGCGCAGACCCAGCATCTTGTGAACTGGCTGAAAACCATGAATCTGGACGTGCATATTTCCGAGGGCGCAGAAGTCACCGTCCTGGGTCTGATCGGCGATACCAGCCGCATCGATATGGAACTTCTGAAAAGTCTGGAAATGGTGGAAACCGTGAAGCGGGTATCCGAACCCTTCAAGCAGGCCAACCGGAAATTCCATCCCAAGGATACCATTATTGAAATCGGCAATGCCCGAATCGGCGGCGGTTATTTCGCCATGATCGCCGGCCCCTGCTCCGTGGAATCCGAAGAGCAGATTATTGAAGTGGCCCAGGCTGTTAAGGCCTCCGGCGCAAACCTGCTCCGGGGCGGCGCGTTCAAACCCCGTACCTCTCCCTATGCCTTCCAGGGCATGAAGGCCGACGGAATTCGCCTGCTGCTGAAGGCCAAGGAGGCCACCGGGCTGCCCATCGTCACCGAAATTATGAACATCTCCACCCTGGATCTGTTTGCAGACGTGGATGTGATTCAGGTGGGTGCAAGAAATATGCAGAATTTTGACCTGCTGAAGGAGCTGGGCAAAACCGACAAACCCATCCTGCTGAAACGCGGTCTTGCCAATACCATCCAGGAGCTGCTGATGAGCGCGGAATACATTATGAGCGAGGGCAATGAAAAGGTCATCCTCTGTGAGCGGGGCATTCGCACCTTTGAAACTGCCACCCGGAACACCCTGGATCTGTCCGCAGTGCCCGTGCTGCACAACCTGACCCATCTGCCTGTGGTGGTGGATCCCAGCCATGCCACCGGCAAGGCAAATCTGGTTTCGCCCATGGCCTGCGCCGCTGTTGCCGCCGGTGCCGACGGCATTATGGTGGAGGTTCACAACAACCCCGCCTGTGCCCTGTGTGACGGCGCCCAGTCTCTGACGCCCCCCCAGTTTGACGAGCTGAACCGGAAGGTACAGCGGCTGCGTGAGGTTCTGGTATGACAGTAGGTATTCTCGGTCTTGGCCTGATCGGCGGTTCCCTAGCCAGAGCCTACGCCCTGGAAGGGCATACCGTGTACGCCATTCAGCGAAATGAAGCCATGCTGTCCTTTGCCATGCTGGCAGGGGCGGTGCATGGAAAACTGAATGAGGAAACCATCCCCCAGTGCGATTTGATTCTGCTTGCCATCTATCCCGACGGCAGCGCCTCCTGGCTGGAAAAGAACGCCCATCTGATCTCCCCTGACGCACTGGTTTTGGACTGCTGCGGCGTCAAGCAGGAAATCTGTGAACGCTGTTTTCCTGTGGCAAAGCAGTACGGCTTTACCTTTGTTGGCGGACACCCCATGGCAGGCTCCCAGTTCTCGGGCTTTAAGTACAGCCGGGCAAACCTGTTTGCCGGCGCGCCCATGGTGCTGGTTCCCCCGGTATTTGACGATATGGCACTGCTCCAGCGTGTGAAGGATGCCCTGAAGCCCTGCAATTTTGGTTCCTTCTCCGTCACCACGGCGCAGGAGCATGACAAAATGATCGCCTTCACTTCCCAGATGCCCCACATCCTGAGCAATGCCTTCATCAAGTCCCCCACCGCCCTGAAGCACAAGGGCTTTTCGGCAGGCAGCTACAAGGATCTGACCCGGGTGGCCTGGCTGAATCCCCAGATGTGGGCAGAGCTGTTTCTGGAAAACAAAGAGAATGTCCTGTTTGAGCTGGACTTTTACATTGAAAGTCTGAAAGCCTACCAGAAAGCCATCCAGGACGAGGATATGACGGCTCTGGTTCAGCTTTTGGACGAGGGCAAGAAACGAAAGGAAGAGGTGGACGGATGAATACTGTAACCGTCAGCGCATCCAAAACCTATGAAATACGCATCGGCAGCGGCCTGCTGCCCAATTTGGGCGCGGAAGTGAAAAAGCTGGGAAAAGCGCAGAAACTCTGCGTGGTCAGCGAAAGCAACGTGTTCCCCCTGTATGGAGAGACCGTAGTGACCAGTCTGGAAAGCGCCGGCTTTTCCGTGGTAACCTATGTGTTTCCCGCGGGGGAGGAAAGCAAAAACGGTTCTGTATTTCTGGATCTGCTGAATTTTCTGGCACAGAACGGACTGACCCGTTCCGATATGATCGTCGCGCTGGGCGGCGGTGTCACCGGCGACCTGGCGGGCTTTGCCGCCGCCAGCTTCCTGCGGGGAATCCGCTTTGTCCAGGTGCCCACTACCCTGCTGGCGGCGGTGGATTCCTCCGTGGGCGGCAAAACCGCCATCGACCTGCCTGCGGGAAAGAACCTGGCAGGTGCCTTCTGCCAGCCCAGCCTGGTGCTGTGCGATACCGACACGCTGGACACCCTGCCCATCGATATCTTCCGGGATGGCTGCGCAGAAGTGATCAAGTATGGCATTCTCTATGATCCGGTGCTCTTTGCCCATCTGGAAGAAAAAGGACTGGACTTTGACCGGGAAGCGGTGATTACCCGCTGCGTGGAATTAAAGCGGGATGTGGTTATGGAAGATGAATTCGACACCGGCGCCAGAATGAAGCTGAATCTGGGGCACACCATCGGTCATGGCGTGGAAGCAAAAAGCCATTTCACCCTGTCCCATGGAAAATCCGTGGCCATCGGCATGGCCATCGTCAGCCGGGCCTGCGGCTGCGCCGACACCCCCCGGATTCTTGGCATATTGGAAAAATTTGGTCTGCCGGTTTCCACCACGGATACGGCAGAAGAGATTCTTTCCTACGCTCTGTCCGATAAGAAGCGCTCCGGAAATCTGGTAAAGCTGATTCTTCCCAACGCCATCGGCGACTGCTCCATCGTGCCCACACCCATTGACAAACTGAAATCCTTCATTCAGGCAGGTCTGTAACTATGGACATTACCATCCAACCCAAAAAGCTGGAGGGACCACTCACCCTGATTCCTTCCAAATCCCAGGCGCATCGCCTGCTGATCTGCGCGGCCTTTTCTGACAATCCCACCACGTTGATCTGCTCGGAAACAAACCGGGACATTGAAGCCACGGTGGACTGCCTGAACGCATTGGGCGCACAGATCACCCGGATGGATACGGGATACTCCGTAATCCCCATAGGGGAGCTTCCCCAAAAAGCGACGCTTAACTGCTGCGAAAGCGGTTCTACGCTGCGATTCATGCTTCCTGTAGCCGGCGCGCTGGGTGTGGACGCTACATTTCTTCTGGCGGGGCGGCTACCCCAACGACCCCTGTCCCCGCTGTGGGAGGAAATGGAGCGGATGGGCTGCGTCCTGACCCGACCCACCGCGGACACCATTCACTGCAACGGGAAACTGAAAGCCGGACGTTACAGCATCGACGGCGGCGTGTCCAGCCAGTACATCACCGGCCTGCTGCTGGCGCTTTCCCTGCTGGATTCTCCCAGCGAACTGGAAATCACGGGCACAGTGGAATCCAGACCCTATATCCAGATGACGCTGGATGCCATTTCCCTGTTCGGTGGGAATCCAGGGCATCCCGGTGGAAAACGCCTCCACTCCCCCGGTCAGCTGACGGTAGAGGGAGACTGGAGTAACGGTGCCTTCTTTCTGGCTGCCAATGCGCTGGGATGCCATCTGGACATTCATGGCCTGAATCCGGATTCTGCGCAGGGTGATCGGGTATCGGCAGAGCTTCTTCCGAAGCTGTTGGAGGGCACGCCCACCATCAACGCGGCGGATATTCCCGACCTTGTGCCCATACTATCCGTAGTTGCCGCCTGTTGCCACGGCGCAGAATTTACCCACATCCGGCGGCTGCGGCTGAAGGAATCGGACCGTGTAGCTTCCGTCATCGCCATGATTACGGCTCTGGGCGGCAAAGCCGAGGCGGACGCAGAAACCCTGCGCGTTTATGGTACGGGTCTAACCGGCGGCACGGTGGACAGCGTCAACGATCACCGCATTGCCATGTCCGCCGCCATTGCCGCCATCGCCTGTAAAGAAGCCGTCACCATTCTGGGCGCGGAAAGCGTCAGAAAATCGTACCCCAAATTCTTTGAAGAATACCGCCGGTTAGGAGGCAATTATGAGCAGTACCTACGGTGAAAATTTGAAATTATCCATTTTCGGTCAGTCCCACGGCGCCGCCATCGGCATGACCCTGGACGGCATTCCCGCCGGACTTCCCGTGGATTTTGACGCTCTTCAGGTCTTTCTGAACCGCCGGGCACCGGGACAAAATAATTGGTCCACACCTCGGAAGGAGGAGGACTGCCCGGAATTTCTGGCAGGCATTCTGGAGGGCTTTACCTGCGGCGCACCCATTGCCGCCGTGATTTCCAACAAGAATACCCGCTCCGGAGACTACGCCAATCTGAAGGACTGTCCCCGTCCAGGGCACGCGGACTACACCGCCCAGATCAAATACGGCGGCTTTCAGGATGCGGCAGGCGGCGGACATTTTTCCGGGCGGCTGACAGCGCCATTGTGCATTGCCGGCGGGCTGTGCAAGCAGTGGCTGGAAGAAATGGGAGTCCGCATTGGCGCACGGATCCTGGCCATCGCCGGAGAGACAGACGATACCAGTTTTGATCCCCGGAATCCTCCGCTGGACAAAATCGGAACCGACTTTCCCGTGCTCTCCCCGGATGCCGGGCAGCGGATGCGGGAAAAAATCGCCCAGGCGCGGTCTGAAGGTGACAGCGTGGGCGGCGTGATTCAGTGCTGCATCACCGGGTTGCCTGCCGGACTGGGGGAACCCATGTTCGGCGGTGTGGAAAGCAAAATCGCCCAGATCGTCTATGGCATTCCCGCCGTGAAAGGACTGGAATTCGGCTCCGGCTTTGCCTCCTCCGGGATACGGGGCAGTGAGAACAACGACAGCTTTACCGTGGAAAACGGGGCGGTGCAAACCCTGACCAACCATGCCGGTGGTATTCTGGGCGGCATCACCAACGGAATGCCGGTGTTTTTCCAGGTTGCCATCAAGCCCACACCCTCCATTTCCCGCCCCCAGCAGAGCATTTCTCTGAGTAAGGGTGAAATGCAGGAGCTGATTGTAAAAGGGCGTCACGACCCCTGTATCGTCCCAAGAGCCGTACCCGTGGTGGAAGCTGCGGCAGCCATCGCAATCTTTGACCTGGTTCTGGGCAACACCCAGACAGACAGGAGGAAATAACCCATGGAGTTATCGGAAATTCGCAAGGAAATCGACGGAATTGATCAGGAACTGGTGCAGCTTTTCTGCGCCCGAATGGATCTGTCTGCTCAGGTTGCGGAGTATAAGAAGGAGCACAATCTGCCGATTTTTGTACCGGCCCGGGAGCGCGCCATTTTGCAGAAGGTTGCGGAACTGGCCGGGCCAGAAATGGCAAATTACACCCGGGTGCTGTACTCCATGCTCTTTGAGCTGAGCCGCAGCTACCAGAGCAAGCGTAACGGAGAGCTGAGCCCGCTGTACGAGACCATTTCCCGGGCCATAGACAGTACCCCAAAGCTGTTCCCCCAGACACCCACCGTAGCCTGTCAGGGCGTGGAGGGCGCGTATTCTCAGATTGCCTGCGAAAAGATCTTCAAAAGCCCCTTCATTATGTACTTCAAGAATTTTGAGGCGGTATTTAACGCCATTGAGCAGGGTATGTGCCAGTACGGCATTCTGCCCATCGAAAATTCCACCGCAGGCTCCGTCACCAAGGTCTACGATCTGATGATCCGGCACAATTTTTCCATTGTGCGCACCTTTCGCCTGAAAATTGACCACAATCTGCTGGCAAATCCCGGTGCGTCATTGTCGGATATTAAAACCATCTATTCCCACGAGCAGGCTATCAATCAGTGCGGGGATTTTCTCCAGAGTCTGCCTGGGGTAAACGTGATTCCCGTGGCCAATACGGCGCTGGCTTCGGAAATGGTGGCAAAGTCCGGCCAGAAGGATGTGGCCGCCCTGTCCAGCCGCTCCTGTGCTGAGCTGTACGGGCTGAGCTGTCTCGCCGCCTCTGTCCAGGACAAGGGCAACAACCGCACCCGGTTCATCTGCATCAGCAAGAATCTGGAAATCTATCCCGG
>JBJDYL010000138.1:0-3351 GCA_051867285.1 Faecousia sp.
GTTCAGGCGTCCGGTGATGATCATGCCGACCTTGCATCCGCACTCGGCGGCGCAGGCGTTGATGGCGTCGTAATCCCACTCCACCGTCTCGCGGGTATGGACCTCAATGCAGTCATAGCCCATGGCGGCTGCCTTGCGCAGGTTGTCGCAGACATCGCCGGTCAGCAGGATAGGAGCGGTTTTCGGAGCGGCATCCGCCGAAGAACAGGCAAATTTCCAATTTTTCATACTGAAAAACTCCTTATAGATAAGAAAAGGACGCCGCCGCAGCGGCGTCCCTCTTCATACAGACATATACTACCGTATTCTGTGGATAGCCAGATTAGTCGTCGAAGGTCAGCATAACCTTGCGTGCAACCTTCTTGTTGCGAGCCATTTCCATAGCCTCTGCCAGATCGTCGAACTTGTAGTAGTGGGATACCAGTGCCTTGAAGTCGTACTGATCCTTGATCTTGGACAGGAAGCGGATGGTGCGCGGGAACCAGTTGGTGGTGCCGCCGGAGCCAGCGATGTGCAGGGTCTTCCAGATGGTCTTGCCGATCTCTACCGGTACCTTACGGCCGATGGAGTGACCGACACAGCCGATGCGTGCAGAGTGACCTGCGATGTCGAACAGGGATGCGATGCCGATGTCGTTACCAGAGCACTCGATAACGACGTCTGCGCCGCGGCCATTGGTCAGATCCTTGATCTGCTGCTCTACGTCGCCTGCGGTCGGGTCAACCGTGTAGGTTGCGCCGTACTGCATTGCGTTCTCTCTTCTTGCCTCTACCGGGTCTACTACGATTACGGTAGCGCCAGAAGTTGCACAAACCATTGCTGCGGAGCAGCCGATCGGGCCGCCGCCGATGATTACGCATGCGTCAGAAGCGTCCGGATCGCACTTGTTGCCCCATACGCCCCAGTATGCTACGTTGAAGTTCTCTACGAAGATGCCCAGCTCGTCAGACCAGTCTTCCGGAATAACATGCGTATATGCCTCTTCCAGAATCATGTACTCGCCGAAGCCGCCAGGAGAATCCGGACGGAAGCCTACTTCGCGGAAGTTCAGGCATGCAGAGGACATCTTGCCGTCCTTGCAGTTTGCACACTGATGGCACGGAAGTACGCAGTCGCCTACTACCTTGTCGCCTACCTTGACAGAGGTTACGTCCTCGCCGATCTCTACTGCACGGCCTACCCACTCGTGACCCGGAGTGTACGGTCCAAGGTCGTAACGGCCTTCTGCGGACTCACCCTCGAAGCACTCTACGTCAGACTGGCAGATGCCGCATGCGATCAGCTTGATCAGGATCTGGTCTTTTCTCAGAGCCGGAAGCTCTACTTCTTCGATTCTCAGATCGTTCGGTCCATACATAAATGCCTGCTTGCACTTCATGTTGTTTTCCTCCTTATAAATCTCATTTTTTCCGGACGGAAGATTGCTCTCCCGCCCGGTTGTTGTTGTATTTCTTAACTTGCTCTACGCTGCCTGCAAATTAGTATGCCAGCGTGTAGATGTGACGGCCGCCCTTGTTCGGTCCCTTGATGACTTCCTCGATCTCCTTGCGGTCTCTCTGGGTCATCAGCTCGATCGGCGGAAGCTCGCCTGCCGGATACTTCTCCAGAATGTCGTTGACCAGCTTCTCGAGGTAGTCCAGGGTGCGCTCTACGCCTACGCGTGCCTTCTCTGCGTCAGCCAGCTTTGCGTTGCCGATTACGCCGCACTGCTGTACGATGCACTCCATTGCGCAGGAGCCGAATGCGTTGTACCACTTGATCGGGCCTACGCCGCGCTCTGCCGAGTTGTTGATGTGTCCCGGCGGCAGCAGCGGATATGCCTTGCTCTCGATCTCGTCCTCGCGCTTGATGAATTCCGGGAACAGACCCAGCGACCAGCTCTGCTCTACCTCATCAGCGTGTACAAACGGCGTGTCGTACGGGCCGCCTGCATCCTTGGTGTCCAGCTGCTCCTTCGCGCAGTTCCAGAAGTGGGTGTACAGAATGATGCCCGGTACCTGGAACTTCTTGCCGAACTTATGAATTGCCAGCGGGATTACGTAGTCCTGGCCATGGCCGTTTACTACGATCATCTTGCGGAAGCCGGCATTCCAGAAGCCTGCGAATACGAAGCACAGATAATCTGCCAGAGTCTCTTCCGGAATCATGATCGTGCCCTGCTGGCCCAGATGATGATACGGATGAGAGCCATACCAGATCGGCTCTGCTACGGTGCAGCCCGTTGCCTTTGCTACCTGCTCGCACAGACGGGTGTCAAGGTAAGTATCCTCGCCGTACGGTGCGGACGGACCGTGGTTCTCGGTAGAGCCTACCGGAATCAGGATTACGTCATTCGTCTTCAGTCTCTCTGCGACTTCCTTGTTCGTCATGTTCTGATAGTAAATACCATCAGCTTTTTCCATATGGCCGCCGCTGGTTACGGGATATTCCCACTTAGACATATGCTTTTCCTCCATTTCTTAATAATCCGTTGATGTTTGAATCTCAATCCCATTTTTTCTTGGTTTCTGATAGTATTATAAGAAAAAAAAGGAATAGCAGCCACTAACATCTTGTCTTAAAATCCTGCGATTTCCGCAAAAATCATTTCGGTTTTTTGTTTTCCTTGTTGATTCTTGCTTTTGTCGCATTTGCACTGATTTTGTTATGATTTTCACATACTTTTGTTGATAACAGACAGTATAAAGCGGTTTTCGTGCGATTCACAACGGGTATTCATGATATAAAACGGACAGCGGCACCGCAATGCAGCTGTCCGTTCGTATCTGCAGTTATGCTGTCTCAGCCGACCTCAGCAACATAGTTCTTGAGGTTCTTGAGGCCCTCAGCGGCTGCGGTCTCGCCGTCCGGAACCGGGAAGCACTCGATCGAAAGGATACCGTCATAGCCGATCTCATCCAGCGCCTTGAGCTGCTCGACAAAATTCATCTTGCCGGTACCCGGATACTGACGGGTGCTGTCAGCCAGATGGAAGTATCCCAGCTTGCCCTTGCAGCGGCGGATAGCGTCTGCCGGCTCATTCTCCTCCAGCATCATATGGAAGGTATCCAGATGTGCATAGCAGTTCGGCAGATCATTCTCCTCCAGGAAGGTCATAACTTCGTCTGCAGTGACAAAGATATTGACCTCGTAGTGGTTGATGACTTCAATGCAGATCGGAACATTCTTCTCACCTGCGTAGGTATCCAGAATCTTGAGGTTCTTTGCCAGCGTCTTCATGTACTTCTTGCGGTCACCGCCGGCCGGTACATTGCCCTTTGCCCAGCCAAGTACAATGCCGGCATTCAGCTTGGATGCCATATCGATGTACTGCTTCATGCCCTTCATCGCTGCATCCTGAATGTACGGGAT
>JBJDYL010000139.1:0-14179 GCA_051867285.1 Faecousia sp.
TTCATGCTTTCCTCCGCAGACGGCAGATGAAAAAGCCGTCGGTATCGTACTGTCCGGGAATCAGCGTCAGCATCCCGGTTTCATTTTGGGGAAATACGCCCGGCAGCGGCAGGGGTTCCGGGAAAAAGTCCCCGTGGCGTTCCAGGAAGGAGTGTACCACTTCCTCATTCTCCCTGCGCAGCACCGTGCAGGTGGAATAAAGCAGCACGCCGCCCTTTTTCACATAACGGGACTGGTTTTCCAGAATTCTCAGTTGCAACTCCGGCAGATCCCGGATTTCATCCAGATTTTTGTACCGGATATCCGGCTTTTTCCGGATGATTCCCAGACCGGAGCAGGGCACGTCGGCAATTACCACGTCCATGGCTTCTTCCCATTCCGGGACGAACGCCGCGGCGTCCTGCAAACGCGCCGCGATATTGGTCAGACCCAGTCGCGCTGCGCCGTTGGCAATTAACCCGGTTTTGTGGGGATGAATGTCGCAGGAGATGATTTCTCCCTTGCCGCCCATGGCAATCGACGCGGCAAAGCTTTTGCCGCCGGGAGCGGCGCAGCAGTCCAGCACCCGGATATCTGCCTTCGGCAACTCCGCACACAGCACGCTGAGCTTCGCCGCCGGATCCTGCACATAAAACAGGCCCTCCCGGAAGGCGTCCAGCCCTTCCAGATCTCCCGTACCGGACAGAACCAGACAGTCCTCCATCCAGTCATGGGGGCGAACAGCAACCCCCGCCGCCTCCAGTTTTTCCTGAAGCTCGTGGGCAGTGGTACGCAGGGTATTCACCTGCACCACCGTGTCCGGGGCGGCGTTGTCCGCAATCAGCATGGGTTCCAGCGTTCCCTTGGGAAGATTCTCCTTCAGCAGGGAAATCAGCGGGTCGGGATGGCTGTAGCGGTCAGCGTAGGAGGTCGGCTCCTGTAGCTGTCCCCGGGTACGCACGGCCGCGCGCAGCACGCCGTTGACCAGAGACGGCGCTTTGGGATTTTTGCAATATTTCTTCGCCAGCGCCACGGATTCGTTCACCGCCGCGCTGTCGGGAATTTTGTCCAGTTCGTACAACTGGTACAGTCCCAGATGCAGGATGTCCCGCACCACCGGGTGCAGATCCTTCAGCTTTCCGGTGAGCAGCTGTTTCAGGTAAAAGTCCAGCCTGCCCCGGTTCTGGGCAACGCCGTAGCACAGCCTCGTTGCCAACGCCGCGTCCCGGCTGTCCAGCCGATCCCGGCGGATGCAGGTTTTCAGCACACCGTTGGGCCAGGCGCCGTCTCTGCGGCAGGCAATCAGCGCATTCAGCGCCGTTTCCCGCGCGCCCATGTCAATTTGCCAGAGGATGACCCCGGAAATAGTCCGGCGCCGCCATCCGTTTGCCGCCCTCGGCCTGCAAGCTGGTGATTTCCACCGCACCTTCGCCGCAGGCAATCACCAGGCCGGTTTTGGTCAGTCCCAGAATCTGCCCCGGCGTTCCGCTGCCGGAAACCACCCGGGTATCATGCACCTTAAAGGTTTTTCCCTGGAGCACCATGGTGGCAACCGGCCAGGGATGCAGTCCCCGTACATGGTTATGCACCTGCACCGCCGTTTGATTCCAGTCAATGGGGCACATGGTCTTGTCCAGCATGGGGGCGTAGGAAACTTCTTCCGGATTCTGGGGCACGGCAAGAACCTTCCCTTCCCGGGCAAACCGGGTCAGGGTTTTGCTCAGCAGATCCGCGCCCAGCACCGCCAGGCGATCCAACAGCTCCCCGGCAGTTTCGTTCTCGCCAATGGGCGTTTTTGAAACGTCGATCACGTCCCCCGCGTCCATTTCCCGGCACAGGTACATGGCCGTAACGCCGGTTTCCGCCAGTCCGTCCAGCACTGCCCACTGATAGGGTGCGCTGCCCCGGTATTTGGGCAGGACGCTGGCATGGATATTGATGCAGCCAAACGTGGGCACATCCAGCACCTTCTGGGGCAGGATTCTGCCATAGGCTACCACCGCGCAGACATCGGGTTTCAGCGCCCGGAGCTGCTCTACCGTCTCCTCTTCCCGAAAGTTCTCCGGCTGAAATACCGGAATTCCGGCGCTCAGCGCCACTTCCTTCACGGGAGAAGCCACCAGCTTCATACCCCGTCCCTTGGGGCGGTCTGGCTGGGTATACACACCCACCACTTCAAAGCCGTCGGCAAGGATTTGTTTCAGACAGGTCGCCGCGATGTCCGGCGTTCCCATAAATACAACCCGCAAGGCAGTTCCTCCGTTATTCTTCGTCGGACGACAGTTCCTCGTCGGTGAGGAACCGCTCCATGACCTCGGTATACACAATGCCATCCAGATGATCCAGCTCGTGGCAGAAGCACCGGGCAATCAGCTCCTCGCCCTCTGCCTCATACCACTCGCCATTCCGGTTCTGGGCGCGAACCTTGGCGTAGTTGGGACGCTTCACCAGACCGTACTTGCCGGGCACGCTGAGGCAGCCCTCCGCACCGATCTGTTCGCCGCTGGTTTCCACCAGCGTGGGATTGATCAGCTCCAGGATTTCCTCGCCGGTGTCCACCAGCACCACCCGGCGCAGAATGCCCACCTGGGGCGCGGCAAGGCCCACGCCGTTGGCCTGCTCCAGGGTTTCCGCCATATCGTCCAGCAGCTTGTGCAGCCGCTTGTCAAATTTTTCCACCGGCCTGCACACCTTGTGCAGGGCAGGGTCCTTATCCGTCAGAATCTTTCGCAGTCCCATAATACTCCCTCTCTTTACATATCGTAGCCGTTCACGTCAATAAAGGCACTGACGCCCCGGTTGGCTTTATCCTTGCTGAACTGCCGAAGCAAAGCGATCAGCAGCAGCCGAAGCTCCTTTGTCATCCGGCAGCGCAGGGTAAGCTGATACCGGAAATGGTAGTTGACCTTGGGCACCACGCAGGGGGCCGGCCCCAGCACGGTGCAGTGTGCCTGGGCATAGGGAGCCTCCCGCAGGCAGGCGTTCAGGCTGTCCCGAAAGACTGCCGCGCCCCGGAGCACCAGCCTTTCCTCCTGCCCGGTAAAAGTCACGGCTGCCAAATCCGCAAACGGCGGCGCAAGCTGCACCTGCCGCATCCGGATTTCCAAATCGTAAAACCCGTCGTAGTCCTGTTTTGCCGCCAGCCGGATCACCTGATGCTCCGGTACCAGCGTCTGAATCACTGCCCGTCCGGGGGTATCGCCCCGTCCGGCCCGGCCGACTACCTGGGTCAGCATATTAAACGTCGTCTCCCCCGCCCGGTAGCCGCCGGTATACAGGCTCAGGTCTGCATCCAGCACGCCCACCAGCGTCACATTGGGCAGATTCAGCCCCTTGGCAACCATCTGGGTACCAAGCAAAATGGGGACGTTTTCCTTCTGGAAATGCTCCAGAATTTTCTCGTGGGTATTCACCGCGCTGACCGTGTCCGTGTCCATGCGGCTGACTTCCATGTCCGGAAACAGCGCTGCCAGTTCCTGCTGCACCTTCTGGGTGCCTGTGCCGATGGCCTTCAGCGGGCCGCCGCAAGTTGGGCACCGGGCAGGTGCACTCTGGGAAAAGCCGCAGTAGTGGCACATCAGCCGGTTATTGGCACTGTGATACGTCAGATGCATATTGCACCGGGGACATTCCGGGGTCTCCCGGCAGTCCACACACACCAGCGCCCGGCTGTTCCCCCGGCGATTTAAGAGCAGAATGGTCTGCTTTCCTGCGTCCCGGGTCTGCAAAATGGCTTCCCGCAGGGGGATACTCAGAGATGTGTCGTTTCCCAGCTTCAGCTCTTCCCGCATGTCCACGATGTCCACATCCGGCAAAGCCCTGCCATTATAACGCTCTTTCAGGGTATACAAACGGTACGCGCCGGATTTTGCCCGGTACATACTCTCAATGGATGGGGTTGCAGAGCCAAGAAGCACCAGCGCATTTTCCTTTGCCCCCCGCCAGATAGCGACTTCCTTCGCCGCATACCGGGGATTGCTTTCGGATTTGTAGGAATGCTCCTGCTCCTCGTCCAGAATAATCAGCCCCGGCGTACAGGGAGCAAACACCGCACTGCGGGTGCCCACAACCACTTTGGCATCGCCCTGTTTCACCCGCTTCCACTGATCATAGCGCTCCGCCGCGGACAGGCTGCTGTGCAGCACCGCCACCTGACTGCCAAAATACGCCGCCAAAATTCCCAGAAGCTGGGGGGTCAGGGCGATTTCCGGCACCAGAAGCATGGCGCATTTGCCCTGCTCCAGGCAAGTCTGAATCAGGCGGATATAGACCGAGGTCTTTCCCGAGCCGGTAACGCCATACAGCAGCGCCACCCCGGGAGTCTCCTGGTTCATCTGACCCCGCAGCCCGTCAAAGCAGGCCTGCTGCTCTGGGTTCAGCACCAGCGGCCCATCCAGCTGGGCCGGACGGATCTCCCGGCAGCGCAGCACCGGACGCTCCGACAGGGTCAGATAGCCCAGCGCTTCCAGCCGGTTCACCGTGGCCATGGACGCCCCGGTAAAATAGCACAGATCCTTCACCGCTGCGCTGCCCACGCTGCACAGCAATTCCAACACCTGCCGCTGCATGGCAGCGGATTTGGGGCGGCTGGCAGCGAAAGCCATAGCCTCCTCCGGAGACGCCGCAAGGGTTGCGATTTTTTCCGATTTATCCCGGGTTTTTCGCAGGTAGTCCGTCTGGGCAGACACCCATTTTTTTCGGCTCAGATAGGACAGCATCTCGCCCAGCGCGTCTTCCTCAGGGATCACATTCCGCAGCGCACTTTCCTCTGCCTGTCCGCCCAGCTGCTCCAGCAGCTGCAGCAGCGCCAGGGCATGTTCTTTCCGGGGCGGTTTTTCCTTCCAGCTCACATTCTCCGTCAAGGCAACGGTCTGCCGGGTGCGGAACCACAGTCCCGCCGGCAACATCACCCGGATGGCATCGAAAAAGGTGCAGAAATACCGCTCCCGCAAAAAAGCCGCCAGCCGAAGCTGGCTCTCGGTGAGCACAGGCGCCTCATCCAGACAGCTTTCAATGGCTTTGAGCTTGTCCTCGCTGCCAGATTCCAACGTCAGGACAATCCCTTCCGTGCGCTTGTTGGCCCGCCCGAAGGGCAGCATTACCCGCTGCCCGGGCTGAACCGTCATATTTTGGGGAATTCGGTAGGAATAGGGCTTGTCTATGGCAAAATTTGCCGCAGAGACAGCAACTTTCGCAATCATAGCATCCCTCCTCCGGTTTTCTTAGTTCTTGTACTCTTCCTTCACAAAGCCGGACAGCTTGCCTTCCGCAACTTCCTGAATGGCCAGGGTCACAGGCTTCTCCGGCAGTTCCTCCTGGAACGCCTCCGCCTCTGCGGCAATCTGGCGGGCGCGGTGCGCCACCACATTCACCAGCAGATAACGGCTATCCACATTCTTCAGCAAATCCGCAACAGGGGGGTACAGCATAGTTAAATCCTCCAATAGATTTTATAATTCATTTTTAATTGACAATTGACAGTTGACAGTTGACAATTGGCAGTATCCGTGCCGCTTCGGGATCACATTTCACATTTAAAAAAGAAATGCTTTCAATATCCCGCGCATTCACGCGAACTGTCCGCTGTCAACTATCAACTTTCAACTATCATTTGCGCCTTATTCGGCGATAATGTTCAGAATTTCCTCGGCGCAGCGCTCCGGGATATCGTTGACCACCACATGGTCGTACCACACACGCTGCTCCATTTCCCAGACAGCCCGCTCCATGCGCATCTGAATCTGATCCTCCGGCGTGTCGCCCCGGCCCCGCAGCCGGTGCTCCAGCTCCTCCATAGAGGGGGGCATGATGAAGATCAGCACGGCCTCCGGGTCGCTCTCCCGCACCTGCTTGGCTCCGGCAGGCTCAATATCCAGCAGCACCGGGCCACGCGCCATTTTTTCCTCTGCCTGGGCGCGGGGGGTTCCGTAGTAATTCGCCGCATGGGCATCATATTCCAGAAACTCTCCCCGGGCAATCATATCCTCAAATTTTTCCCGGGTGACAAAATAGTAATGCACGCCGTCCACTTCCCCGGGTCTGGGCGGGCGGGTGGTGGCGGAAACGGAAAAGGACAGATCCTTCCGCTTCTTCATCATGATGCCCAGAACCGTGCCCTTTCCAACACCGGAAGCGCCGGAAATCACAACGAGTTTCCCTTTGCTCATTTCTCTTCTTCCTCCCCATCCGGTTCCTGTCTGTCCATCCACCGGGCACAGATCGTCTCCGTGGGAATGGCGGACAGGATCACATGATCGGTGTCCATCAGGATCACCGCCTTGGTCTTACGTCCGAAGGAGGCGTCAATCAGCATTCCCCGATCCCGGGCTTCCTGCACCACCCGCTTAATGGGCGCGGAATCCGGCGCCACAATGGCGAGCAGCCGGTTCGCCGCCACCATACTGCCAAACCCGATATTGATCAGCTTCATACGCCGCCTCCAAACACTGTGCTTTTATTCGATATTCTGGGTCTGCTCCCGGATCTTCTCCAGCTCCGCCTTGATATCCACCACAATCCGGGCCAAGCGGACATCGGAGCACTTGGAGCCGATGGTGTTGCTCTCACGGTTCATCTCCTGCAGCAGGAAGTCCAGCTTCCGCCCAATGGCGCCGCCGGCAGTGAGCATATTGTTCATCTGATCCAGATGGCTTCTCAGGCGAACGGTTTCCTCGTCCACAGCAACCTTGTCCGCAAAAATCGCGGCTTCCGTCAGGATGCGGCTTTCGTCAATGGCAGTATTCGCCAGCACCTCTTTGAGCTTATTCTCCAGCCGGGTGCGGTAATCCGCCACCGTCTGACCGCTGCCCGCCTCCACCTGCTCCACCAGCTTCAGGATAGTTTCACCCCGGCTGCGCAGATCGTTTTCCAGCGCCTTGCCTTCTGCGGAACGCATAGCGTCAAAATGCGCCAGCGCCTTGTCCATCACGCTCAGCAGATCGGCCAGCAGCTGCTCCTCGTCCACTTCCGGCTTGTCCACGGTAAACACTTCCGGCATCCGGGACAGCAGAGAGACGCTGATATCGTCGCGGACGCCATAATCCGTAGTCATCTGCTTCATGGCGTTGAGATAGCCCTCCACCATCGCCGTGTTCAGAGTAATCTTCACATCCGACGCGCCCTCGGTGCGCAGGGAAATAAATACGTCCACCTTACCCCGGGAGATTGCACCTTTTACCGCCTGCTTAATGCTGTCCTCCGCGAAGGACAGATTGCGGGGCAGCTTCACGGAGCAGTCCAGATACCGGTTGTTCACGGAGCGCAGCTCCACGGTAAATTCCCGTCCGTTGACGGTTTCCACAGCCCTGCCGTAGCCGGTCATACTCTTAACCATGGTCTTCTTCCTCTTTTCTCGCAGTTTGCAGCAGCGTATTGTCTGCAAATGCGGTAATGGTATAGCGCAAATCTGCTTTTTTCACAACCATCCGGTCGTAGAGCACCACAATTCCCACGCCCAGAAGAAACCCCAGTCCGCCGCCCAAGGCTCCGAAGGCACCCGGCAGGGTGCCCAGATAGTAGCCCAGGAAAAACAGGATCAGCGGCAGAACATACAGCACCGCCGCAGCCTTCAGCACCGGTGCAGTGGAGGATTCCACCTTCACCAAATCTCCGGTCACCGCGCCGATGGGATTGTCGACGGTGAAAATCACCGCCTCTTTCGCCGCGCCGCAGCCGGAGCACTTGTGGCAGTCGCCGGAGCAGGCGCTCTCCCGGACATGAATCACGGCAGCCGTCCCGTCATCACGGACTTCCCGGACTCTTACCAGCTGCTCCATGTCAATCCTCCGCCGCCTGAACCGTTGCGGAAACGGAGCTGACTTTTATGGCGCCCACGTTGGAGAACTGTTCGTCGAATACAATCTTTACTTTATAGGTTGCGGTTCCCACCTCGGCGTTGGCAAAGTCCACCACCGCCCGGATGTTCTCTTCCTTCAGTGCGGCGATTTCCGCTTCCGGGCCGCGCACCTTTATGGCCAGATTGGCGTTGATAATCTCCGCAGACAGCCCCTCCGGCACATTGATTGCCTCAAAATTGTCAATGGTAAACTCTCTGGTTTTCAATCCGGAGAACCTGATGGACACGGTTACCTCACTGACGCCTGTCTGGTTGGTAACGCCATCCGGCAGCGTAATGGTATACTTCTGCTCGGTATTCTTATCCAGATCCGCCAGATTCACGGAGCAGATGGTGAAGGTATCGCCCAGCTCTGCCAGCACTGCTTCACCGCCGGACACCCGGATGGTTTCCGGAGAGATGGTAACAGTGGTATTGCTCTCGTTGGCGCCGCCGCCATAGTTCACATCTGCCGCCAGCCGGATCTCCCGGATCCGCTGGATCTGCATCTCCAGCCGAACCTCTTCCAGATTGGTGGTAATCTGCTCGGCATCCACGGGGTTTCCCTCGATGTCGCACAGCGTATAACGGTAATTCTGGCTGATGGACTCCACCTGTTCCGTCAGATCGATTTCCACCCTGGCGTGGTCAATGGTGTCCACAACCGCGGCAGGACCGCTGATGGTAACGGTGTTGCTGTCCAGAACCGCGTTTTCCGTGTCATAGATATAATCCTCGGACCGGTTGCCTGTCCATTTGATGACCACCGGAATCTCTGCCACTCTGCGGTAATCCACATTGACGTAAATCGCCCCGGGGTTCTTGTTTCCCACGGTAAAGGCACTGGGGGAAACATCACTGGGATAAGAAATGGTGTAGCTCAGGGCGATTTTTTCCCCCGGCTCGGTAATCTGGGACAAATCCACCTTGGCAGCCAGTTTGCTGGAATCCAGCTTGTTCAGGTCGCTGCGGGCGCCGGACAGGTTCAGAGACACCGAATTGGTGGACACGGCGGTGACCATCAGGTTCCGCTCATTCAAAACCGTCTCGCTTTCCATCACCACCGGGATATTGTAGAAGGTATTGTCATCTTCAATGCTGACGTTGTTGGTCACATACAGCCACAACGCGAACGCCACGGCAAGAGACAGTAGCATGGAATACAGCTTATTTCTTCTCATAGCCGTTGTCCTCCTTTGCCCGTCCGGTAATCTTGCGCAGCATCTGTGACGGGAACCTGGCATCGTCCTCGCTTGCTCCCTCACTGCACAGGGTCTGGCGCAGCAGCCTGTCCAGGGTTTCCACCGCCAGCTTGCGCTTGAGCATACCGCCTGTGGCCACGGAAATCGCACCGTTTTCCTCGGAGACGATCACCACCACCGCATCGCTGGCTTCGCTCATGCCCACGCCTGCCCGGTGCCGCGTACCCAGTTCCGGGGGCAGATTCTCATTGGTACTTAAGGGAAGGACGCATCCTGCCGCCGCTATGCGCCCGTCCCGAATGATCATAGCACCGTCGTGAAGGGGAGAATTCTTAAAGAAAATGTTGCGGACCAGCTGATCGGATACCTGCGCGTCAATGGGCGTGCCGGTCTTAAAATACTCTTCCAGCCGCTGATCCCGGGCGAACACGATCAGCGCGCCAACCTTCTCTTTGCTCATCGCCTCACAGGCACGCACCGTCTGGGTAATCACCGCATCCATCTCCTGCACCGGACGGGTGACGCCAAACAGCTTTGCCAGCTTCACATTTCCCAGATGATCCAGCATCCGCCGCAGCTCCGGCTGGAACAGCACCACAAAGGCAAGCAGACCAATGGCAAGGAACTGGTTCAAAATCCAGTTAACGGTATACAGCTTCGCCCAGTTGGTAATCCAGGCAATCAGCACCAGCGCAATCACCGTGCGGGCAATGCGCATAATGTGAGGAGTCCGGAACAGCGGCAGCAGCTTATAGACTACGAACGCCACAACAATGATATCCAAATAATCAGACCACTGCATTTTCAGTATCTGCTGAATGATATTCATCCTGCCATCAGACCCCTTTTATGTCAACTCACACAGCGCATACTGCGCTATGGTATACTTATCTATTATCTTTTCTATTATAGCGGATTACGGCGCCGATAGCAATAGACATTTCTGTAAAATATTTATTACTGAATTGCCGGGAATTTGGCTGAGGCACGGAGAAAAGTGTCAATTTGTCCCCGGGTGGTTCCATAGCCCACGCTGACACGGATGGTTCCCGTTTCCAGGGTGCCCGCACTTTCATGGGCAAGGGGCGCGCAGTGCAGTCCTGCCCGGACGGCAATGCCCTGCTCGCCCAGCAGCCGCGCACCTTCCTCGCAGTCCATCCCCGGCAAAAACGATACCGTCGCCGCCTGGTGTTCCCCGGCAAACACCCGGAAGCCCCGCTGCGCCAGCCCCCGAATACAGTGGCTCAACAGCTGATGCTCCTCCCGGAATACGGTATCCGTGCCCACCCGTTTCAGATACCGCAGTCCCTGGGTCAGTCCCGCATAGCCCGGCACGTTCATGGTTCCCGCTTCCAGCCGCTCCGGCAGCTCCTCGGGCATCTCCTGCTGGATAGACTGGCTTCCCGTGCCGCCCAGCAGCAGCGGCTCTCCTCTCTGTCCGCAAAGCAGCAGCCCGGTACCCTGCAGGCCCAGCAGGCCCTTATGCCCTGGCATGGCAATAAAATCCGCCCCCAGCTCCGAAAAATTTACCGGCAGCGTTCCGGCCGACTGGGCCGCGTCGATGATAAAGGGGATCCCCCGCCGGCGGCAAAGCGCCGCCATCTCCCCCACCGGCAGAATATAGCCGAACACATTGGACACATGGGTAAATACCGCCGCATCCGCCCCCTTCAGTGCCCGGTCAAATTCCTCCAGGGTATTGTCCCAGTCAAACAGCCGCCGTCCCGCGACTTTGATATTCGCACCCAGGGCATGCAGCGGCCGGGTAACAGCGTTGTGCTCGAATCCGGAAACCACCACCTGATCTCCCGGTTTAACCAGCGTACGGATGGCAATATTCAGCCCATGGGTGCAGCTGGTGGTGAGCACCACCTGTTCCGGCTGGCAGGAAAACAGCGCTGCCGCTGCTTCCCGGCAGTCGTATATCGTCCGCGCTGCCTCCATGGCAGCATAATATCCGCCCCGTCCCGGGTTCGCACAGGTGTGCATGGCCTTTTCCGCTGCCCGGAACACCGCCTGGGGCTTGTGAAAGGAAGTCGCGCCAAAATCCAGATAAATCATGTGGCAATTTCCTCCAGCTGTCCGTCCTGCCGCTGCAAATACACTCTGCGCAGCGGAATCTGCTTTTCCGAAAGCAACGCCGTCACCGGTTCAATCTCCTGGGTCCAGACCCGCAGGGCGTATCCGCACCCCTGCTCCTCCATCCAGCGGGGCGTGCGCTGCAGGCTGCACCGGAACCCTTTTCCCTTCAGCAGCCGTTCCCCCTGCTGGGCGTAGGTCACCGAGCGAAAGGTAATATAATAGAATCTCATAGCCATAACCTCCCCGGCACAATCTATGCCGGTTTGGCAAATTCCGTGCCGCCGGAACGGCAAACGCCCTGCGCTTCAGGCGCAGGGCGTGAAGATTATTCTGTTTCCTCCAGCAGACACACCGCATGGCAGGCCATTCCCTCCCCGGTGCCGGTGAAGCCCAGCTTTTCCTCGGTGGTGGCCTTCACGTTCACCCGGTCAGCGGTGACGCCAACGGCGGCGGCAATATTTTCCTCCATTTGCGGGATGAAGTCCTTCAGCTTCGGCCGCTGGGCAATCATGGTCACGTCGATATTCCCCACCCGGAAGCCTGCATCGGCGATTTTCCGGGCAACCTCCTGCAAGAGCATCAAAGAATCCGCTCCCTTGTATTGGGGATCGGTGTCCGGGAAGTGGCGGCCGATGTCTCCCAGCCCCGCCGCCCCCAGCAGCGCATCGGAAACCGCGTGGAGCAGTACATCCGCATCGGAGTGCCCCAGCAGCCCTTTTTCATAATCGATTTTCACACCGCCTAAAATCAGGTCCCGGCCTTCCACCAGCCGGTGTACATCATATCCATGTCCGATTCTCATTGCATATCCTCCAACAGCAGCGCCCCGATTTTCAGATCCATAGGCGTGGTGACTTTCAAATTCCGCTCATCGCCCTCCACGATTTTGATTTTCATACCCATCCGTTCCACGGCAGAGCAGTCGTCTGTCACCTGCGCGCCGTCCTCCTGCGCTTTTTTCAAAGCGCCCCGGAGCAGGTCAAAGTCAAATACCTGAGGGGTCTGCACTGCCTGCAATGTGGCCCGGTCGGGTGTTTCCGTCACCAATCCCCCCTGCACCACCTTGATGGTGTCCTTCACGGGAACTGCCGGCGCCGCCGCGCCGTAGGTATTGGCAGCGCGAACCACCCGGTCGATGACCTGCCAGGTGACAAAAGGGCGGGCCCCGTCATGCACCGCCGCCAGCTTCATGCCCTTGGGCAGGGCGTTCAGGCCCAGATGCACCGATTCCTGCCGACTGCTTCCTCCCGCCACCACGGCAACGACCTTGTCCATTTCCCGGCACAGGCCGGAAATGGGGCGGATTAAATCCTCCCGGGTGACGATCACAATGGAGGAAATGGCGTCACAGTTCTGAAACGCCCGAACAGTGCGGACAATCATGGGCTCCCCACCCAGAGGCGCCATCACCTTGTCAATGCCCCCCATACGGGAGGCGCTGCCCGCCGCCACGATCACCGCGCCGCAGGGCTTCAGCGGCAGCAGTTTTCGCGCCGGGCGGGTGATTTTCGTGATATCCATGGCTCACAGCTCCTTAACGAGTTTCTTATAAAATTCGCCCCGGACCATAAAATTCTTAAACTGGTCAAAGGCCGCGCTGGCAGGGCTCATCAGCACTACGTCCCCCGCTTCTGCCGCAGCGGCGGCGGCGCGGACGGCAGGCTCAAAGCTGCCGCAGTCTACAATTTCCAGCCGCTCCGGGTCATATTCCGGACAGGCCACCACTGCCTGGCGGATTTTCTCCCCGGTCGCGCCCCCCAGGAACAGCTTTTTCACATGGGCGCAGATTTCCGGACCCAATACGTCATAGGGAATGTGCTTGTCGTAACCGCCGGCAATGAGAATCACTTTCGACCGGAAGCTGCGCAGTCCGGCGATGGTGCGGCTGGGGCTGGATGCGATGGAGTCGTTGTAGAACCGCACGCCATCTTTCACCCGCACCAGCTCGATGCGATGCTCCACGCCGCCGAAGGTTTTCGCCACGTGGCGGATGGTGTCGTCATCCACCAGTCCCTCCACCATGGCAATGGCCGCCATGTAGTTTTCCACATTATGCACACCGGGAATGAGAATATCCTCCACCGGCAGCACCTTTTCTCCGTGGCGACAGATAATGCCGTTCTCCACACACACATCTGCCTTCCCCATCCGGGAGAAGAACCGGGTGGTTCCGTTGCCACGGAAAGCTGCGGTAATAGCATTATCGGCATTGAGAATCAGAAGCCCCGTTTCGTCCTGATAGCGGAAAATATTCTTCTTCGCATCCACATACTCCGCCATGTCCTTATGGATATCCAGATGGTTGGGGGCGAGATTCGTAATGACCGCCCGGGCAGGGCTGCGCTTCATATCCATAAGCTGGAAGGAGCTGAGCTCCACCACAGCGTAGTCCGTTGCCTTCATCTGCCGGACCAGCGGCAGCAGGGGCGTTCCAATATTGCCCCCCAGCCAAACAGTCTTGCCCGCGGCCTTCAGCATTTCCGACACCAGCGTGGTGGTGGTGGTTTTTCCGTCAGAGCCGGTAACCGCCAGCAGCGTGCAGGGGCAGACCTCGAAGAAAACCTCCATTTCACTGGTAACCTGGGCCCCACGGCTGCGCAGAGCCTCAATGGCTGGATTGGCCGGGTGCATTCCGGGGGTGCGGAAGAGAAGGTCGGCTTCCACGCCATCAAGGTATGATTCCCCTACCCGCAGCTTGCAGCCTGCCTTTTCCAGTTCCAGAACTTCCGCATCCAGCTTTTCCCGGGGCGTTCTATCGCAGCCCACCACGTCGCAGCCATATTCCAGCAGCAGCCGCACCAGCGGACGGTTGCTGACACCCAGACCCAACACGGCGATCTTTTTATTTTTTAGGGAAGAAAAGTATTCCTCAAATTTGCTGTTCATAATCCATTCCTCATTCCATTGAATCTATGGATAGTATAGCCCTTCGGAAAAGAATTTGCAAGACATTTGACATTTTCGCTTCCATGGAGTACAATATTTCCGCGACCAGGCCGGACAGCCGCGGACGCAAGCTGAAAAGCTGCGGATGAGGAAAGTCCGGGCTCCACAGGGCAGGGATAACGGGTAACGCCCGCCG
>JBJDYL010000140.1:0-43785 GCA_051867285.1 Faecousia sp.
CCGTCCGTACAATGTCATCCAGATCGGCGCTGTCTCCCTCCAGAGGGAATACCCACTCATCTTCGTTCTCTTCGTTGGCAAGCTCCGTTACCAGCACCACTTCAATGGGAAAACGAATTTCCCGGTCAAAGGGACTGGCGCAGCGGTCGCAGACGCCGTGGATGGTGGTGGTAAGCTGCCCCTCCATCATCAGAACGCCTGCGGTGTTGCGCACCGTGCCCTGAGCCACAACCGGCTCCGTCACGGGGTAGCTGACACCATAACAAAGATCACTCAGATCTACGCTGACGGAAAAAGGAAGGGACGCACCGGGGCAGTCAATGATCTTGGAAAGCCCTAACAGCATACTTCTCCCCCTTCTCATAGTCATGCCTAGATATTATATAGGCTGTCGTGTCATTTGTCAAATGTTATTTTTACAAATTCTTTGCCTTTTTCTTAGGGAACCTCTGAATAAATCATCTGCGGGTGAGCAGCGAATCTTTTGCCGATTTAATCAGAGCTTCCCTTATTATTTAATGGGCAACGCTGGTTGGTTCACAATGACATGGAGAACGCTTGCCGCTGGTTCTAAACTGCCCTTGCCGGACATACCCTGTGGTAAACCCATGGCAGGAGCTTCCTCCTGCCGGATGAGGAGGCTGGCTATGGATCAGATTTATGCAGACATCGCCGCCCGGACTGGCGGCAATATTTATGTGGGGGTGGTGGGGCCGGTTCGCACGGGCAAATCCACCCTTGTCAAGCGGATTATGGAGGAGCTGGTGATTCCGGGGATTTCCGACCCCTACCGGAAGGAGCGGGCCCGGGATGAGCTGCCCCAAAGCGGCTCCGGGAAAACCATTATGACCTCGGAGCCGAAATTCGTCCCGGAGGAAGCGGTGGAGATCTGCCCGGACGGCGCCACCCGATTGCGGGTGCGGCTGATCGATTCCGTGGGCTACATGGTGCCGGGGGCCGTGGGGGCGGAGGAGGACGGGGTGCCCCGGATGGTGACGACCCCCTGGTATGACCACGAGATTCCCATGACCCAGGCGGCGGAGCTGGGGACGAAAAAGGTGATGGAGGAGCACTGCTCCATCGGGCTGGTGGTTACCACCGACGGCACCGTTACGGATATTCCCCGGGAGGACTATCTGGACGCGGAACGCCGGGCGATTACCGATATGCGAAAAACCGGAAAGCCCTACTTAGTGGTCATCAACTCCCGGGAGCCGGGGGCAGAAGCAGCGAGAAGCGCTGCACAGCTGATCCGGGAACAGTTTGGCGTGGAGCCCATGGTCATGGACTGCCAGACGCTGGACTCCGATGGGATCAGCCGGATACTCCGGGCGCTGCTGTACACCTTCCCCATGACCCAGTTGCGGGTGTATCTGCCCCGGTGGCTGGATGCGCTGGAGCGGGGGCACCCGGTGAAGGAAGCGCTGTATCAGGCGCTGCTCCAGCGCGCGGGGGAAATCCAGAATCTGGGGCAGGCGGAGGCAGCGCTGAGCAAGCTGGGAGAGCTGCCGGAGGTGCAGGACTATTCCCTGCGGGGCATCGATCTGGCGGATGGCACGGTGAGTTGCGCCATTGTCCTGCCGGAAACGCTGTATTATGAAATCCTAAGCAGCAAGGCCGGGGTGTCCATTGAAAGCGACGCCCAGCTGCTGTCCCTGCTCATGGAGCTGGCACAGGTCAAGCAGGAATACGACAAAATTTCCGATGCGCTGGCTTCCGTAAAAGCTACGGGCTATGGCGTGGTGATGCCTGCTGCCGGGGAGATGAAGCTGGAAAAGCCGGAGGTCATCCGCAAGGGCGGCGCCTTTGGGGTAAAACTGAAAGCGGGCGCTCCTTCTATTCATATGGTACGGGTGGACATCGACACGGAAATCAGCCCCATGGTGGGGGACGAAAAGCAGTCCCGGGATCTCATTGACCGGCTCACCGGGGAGGATCCGGAGAAGCTGTGGCAGAGCAACATTTTCGGAAAATCCGTTTATGATATGATTCAGGAGGGCCTGACGGCAAAGCTGGTGCAGCTTCCCGAAGAAGTGCGGGTAAAATTCCGGGGCACCCTGACCCGGATTGTCAACGAGGGCGCCACAGGGCTGATCTGCCTGATCCTTTGACGGATCCTTGACTTTCCCGGCCTCCCGGAATACAATAGAGAAAAAACCGGGGAGGGGATTGCCATGTCCATCAATATCGAATACCTGTGGAAAGACCGGAAGCGCCATCTGGGTCTGCCCCTGAGCTTCACCCGCTATTGCCTGTCTGAGGATCGGCTGTTTGTGTCTGTGGGTTTCCTGAATATCCAGGACGATGAGGTGCTGCTCTACCGCGTTCGGGACATTGACACCCGGCGCAGCCTGTGGCAGCGGCTGTTTGGCGTGGGTACCGTGACGGTAATGTCCTCCGACAAGACCATGCCCACGCTGGTGCTGAAGAACATCAAGGATCCGGTGTTTGTCAAGGAACTGATTCACCGCCAGGTGGAGGAGATGAAGATTCAGCGCCGGGTTCGTTTCGGGGAGATTATGACCACAGACGCCGGCGACGACGGAGATCCGGACGACGATTTTGACAACTGAGATGAGCGGCTCCCACCGGCAATGGCGGGAGCCGTCGTTTTCTGTCTTTCATGAAAAATTCACACCCCGATGCTTTACCCGGGGAGGAAAATGTGATAAACTACAAGATAATCTTTGACTTTCCTGGAGGAGCGCTATGAAACTGGGGAAACGCGTACAATGGAATTATCCGGCATTGGCCTTCGCCATTCCCTGCGTGGGAATGCTGTTTGTCATGCTCATTAGCCAGTATGTTCCCTTCGGAAAATATTCCATGCTGTACTCCGATATGTACCACCAGTACTACCCCTTCTTCGTGGCGTTCCGCAACGCCCTGCGCAGCGGCAGCGGGCTGCTGTATACCTGGAGCGTAGGGCTTGGTATGGACTACCTGGGCCTGATTGCCTACTATCTGGCGTCACCCCTGAACCTGCTCAGCGTATTGCTGCCGGAAAGCTGGCTGCTGAGTTATTTTTCACTGCTGGTGCCGGTGAAGCTGGGACTGGCGGGACTGTTTTTTGCCCTGTTTCTGAAAAATATCTTCCGGAAGGATGATTTCTCCATCTCCGTGTTCGGCGGATTTTACGGCCTGTGCGCCTGGGCGCTGGGATATCAGTGGAATATTATGTGGCTGGATACCTTCGCCCTGCTTCCCCTGGTGGCGCTGGGCACTGTGCAGCTGCTGAAGGAGAAAAAGGTGATCCTTTACACCCTGAGCCTGTTCCTGTCCGTATTTTCCAACTATTATATTGGATTGTTCACCTGTTTCTTTGTTTTCCTGCTGTTTTTTGTGTACCAGATCTGCCGGTGGGGCGGCTGGAAAAAATTCGCGGGAGATTTTCTGCGGATTGCCCTGTTTTCCGTCCTTGCCATTGGCATGACTGCGATCCTCACGGTACCGGCGCTGGCGGCGCTGCAAACCACTCAGTCCAGCGTGAATAAATTCCCCACCTCTTTCCGGCTGAACATTGCCAAGGAGCACAATCTGCTGGGGCTGCTGGACGCCATGCGGCAGGTGGCGGGCAATATGGGCGGCTCCATAGAACCCAGCTTCAAGGAAGGACTTCCCAATGTCTACTGCGGCATTATCAGCGTATTTCTCATGGTTTTGTACCTGTTTGCCCGGGACGTGGGACGGCGGGATAAAATCTGCGCCGTGGGACTGCTGCTGTTCTTTAATGTCAGCTTTATCATCCGCCAGCTGGACTATATCTGGCACGGCTTCCATTTTACCAACATGATTCCCTACCGGTTCAGCTTCCTGTACAGCTTTGTGGTGCTGTACATGGCCTACCGGGCGTGGCTGCTGCGCAAATCCTTTTCCACCCGACAGATACTTGCCGCCGGCGTGCTGGCGGCGGCGGTGCTGGCCTGTTCGGAGCAGCTGACGCAGACGGTTCCCCTGACCCTGGGACAGAAGGAAATCCAGATTCCCCTGTACTTTATTTACAATCTTGTTTTCCTGGTGCTGTATCTGCTGGCCATGCTGGAAGGAAAGGTTGCCCAGACCATCCCGGAGGAGGCAACTCCGGAGCAGATTGCCCAGATTCGTGTGGAAGCCCGCTGCCAGCGCAGACGCTCCCGGGCGCTGGTGCTGACGGTGATGTGCGTAGAGCTGATCGCCAATCTGATCTGTTTTGGCCTGTATTTCCCGGGCACCGGCATTTCCAATTATCCCAAGGGTACGGAGTACACCGCTTCTGTGATCCGGTATATGAAGGAACGGGAGAAGAGAAATCTCTTCTATCGGGCGGAGACCACCCATTCCCAGACCCTGAACGACGGCGCGCTGAATAACTATAACGGCGTTTCCGCCTTTACCAGCTCTGCCAATGTGAAAACCACCCTGTTTATGCAGGCCCTGGGGTACGGTGCGAAAAATACCTACAACCGTTACCTCTTTGAGGAAAGCTCCCCGGTGGCGAACCTGTTCCTGGGGCTGAAATATATGATTGAGCGGGACGGAAAGGATAAGTCCAGCACCTTCTTTGCGGAGGTGAACCGGTTTGGCGACTCGGTTCTGCTGGAAAACCAGGCCTATCTTCCTCTGGGCTTTCTGACGGAGCGGTCGCTGGAGCAGCTGGAGTTTACCACTTCCGGCAATGCCTTTTCCTTCCAGAATGATCTGTTTACCGCCGCCACAGGGGTGAGCGGGGAGGTCTGGCACAAAATCCCCGGGGAAAGCCTGTCCATCCGGGGCAGCGGCGTGGAGATTACTGAGGAAAACGGCAGCGGTTACTGCAAGTATTCCGGCAGTAGCGCCAGCTCCGATGTGACCTACAGCTTTACCGCCGATCGGGATGGATTCCTGTGCATCCACCTGGATCTGCCCAAGCGCAATGATTTTTATGTCAGCGTCAACGGCGTGGAACTGTACAAGGAAAAAATCAGCTTGCCACAGATGCTGGCGGTGGACGATGTGAAAACCGGGGATGTCATTGACATCCGGATCATCTGCACCGAGGGCGAAAGCAGCACCATGACGGTGTGTGCGGCAATTCTGAACCACGACCGGTTCTGGCAGGGATACGAAATCTTGAACGAGTCCACTTTGCAGTTGACGAAATTTCGCTCCACCCGTGTGGAAGGCGCCATCGACTGCCAGCGGGATGGACTGCTGTATACCTCCATTCCCCAGAACGGAAACTGGCAGGTGCAGGTTGACGGCAAGGCCGTGGAAACCACGCTGGTGGGGGACTGTATGCTGGCGGTGCCCTTGACGGCAGGCAGCCACAGGGTTACCTTCCTGTACAAAAACGCTGCCTTCTCTCTGGGCTGGAAAATTACGATGATTTCCGCCGTGGTATTTGGACTGCTGGTATTCTGCTTCTTCCGTCCCGCGTCCATGGGAAAGTCGGGAAAATATGAAAGAAAGAAGCCCAGGCGTTTCCTGCAGGAGAATTAGTTGTTGTAAAATCCCGAGAAATGTAGTACAATACCATAAGCTTTGTAAATTGTAACCTAGCGGGGGAATGGACAGATATGTTTAAGAATCAGAAAATTGCCAAATATCTCACGCCCGGCAGCCATGTGCATCTGGTAGGTATCGGCGGCGTATCCATGCGTCCGCTGGGCCTGGTGCTCAAGGGTATGGGTATGGAGGTCACCGGTTCCGATATGAGCGCTTCCGACGGAACCCGGGAGCTGGAGGAAAAGGGCATCCCCGTTGCCATTGGTCATCATGCGCAGAATATTGAGGGCGCGGCCTGCATTATCCGCACCGCCGCCGCCCACAATGACAATCCGGAGATTGCCGCCGCCCGGGCGGCGGGCATTCCCGTGTTTGAGCGGGCGCAGGCCTGGGGCGAGATTATGAAGTCCTATAAAAACGCCGTCTGTGTCTCCGGCACCCACGGCAAAACCACCACCACATCCATGCTGACCCACATTCTCATGGAGGCCAATCTGGATCCCACGGTGATGATCGGCGGATATCTTCCTCTGCTCCACGCCAGCCACCGGGTGGGCCACGGCGATACCATCCTGCTGGAAAGCTGCGAATACTGCGATTCTTTCCTGAATTTCTTCCCAACTCTGGCGCTGGTGTTGAATGTGGAGGAGGATCATCTGGACTATTTTAAGGATCTGGCGGATATCCAGAAATCCTTCCATAAATTCGCGGAAATGGCCACCTTCGGCGTGGTCGCCAACGGCGACGATCCCCATACCGTGCAGGCCATGGAGGGCATCGATTATGTTTCCTTCGGCATTGGCGAGGGCAACCGCATTCACGCTGCCAATATGTGCCCGGACTGGCGGCACTTTGACGTGGTGTGTGACGGAGAGTTCTATTGCCACCTGGATATGGGCGTGCTGGGCAGGCACAATGCCATGAATGCGCTGGCCGCTGCCGCTGCCGCGTGGATGATGGGCATCCCCGGCGAGGCGGTATCTCAGGGCCTTCAATCCTTCCACGGCGCGGGCCGGCGGATGGAGTTCAAGGGCAAATTCAACGGGGCGGATGTGTATGACGACTATGCGCACCATCCTGATGAGCTGGCGGCCACCATTGCCGCTGTGCGGGGCTCCATGCCGGGACGGCGGCTGGTGCTGGCTTTCCAGCCCCATACATACAGCCGCACCAGCGCGTTGTTTGACGATTTCGTCCGGGAGCTGAAAAAGGCGGATGTGGTGGTGCTGGCGGAGATTTACGCTGCCCGGGAGCGCAATACCATCGGCATTTCCTCTGCCCATGTGGCGGAAAAAATCCCCGGCGCGCATTTCTGTGAAACGCTGCCGGAGGTGACGGAATTTTTGCGCAGGAATGTCCGGGAGGGCGACGTGGTGATCACCATGGGCGCAGGCGACATCTTCCGGGCAGGCGAGGCGCTGCTGGCTGAATAAAGAAAAATGTGCCGGTTTCCCGGCACATTCCTCTATTCCTCCAGGACCAGATGATCCACGCCGGAGGCTTCAAATTCCGACATATATTTGTCCATTCGTTCCACAATTTCGTCATAGTTGTCTCCGGTGATCTCGGGATAGTCCATATCCCGCCGTGAAAGCTCCTCTGCCAGAATCTCGTAAAATACGTTGTCTTCATAGTAGGCGATGGCTTCGTGGATGCCGCCCTCGGCGTAGGCCCGGGAGGGAACGATGGTTCCGTTCCAGACTTCGGACAGGGCGGGGGACAGGGCGAAAATTTTGCTTTCCAGGTCGTCATAGTCCTGAAAGCGGTCGTCGCCCCGGGTGGAATTCAGCACCCAATTCCCGATATACACCAGGTCCAGCAGCCGGCGGAACTCTTTGGCGGTCAATTCGATGTTCATGGCGACCCTCCTTATGTTGATTTGGCTCAATTATAGCACCGATTCCGCAAAATACCAGAGGAAAATTGTAAAATAACGTTTACCAGCCGCGGCCCATCGCCGCAACCGTGAAAATGAGGTGAAGATATGCAGAAAATGACAGTTTGCATTCTCTTTGGCGGTATCAGCCCGGAGCACGAGGTTTCCCTGCGCTCTGCGGAATCCGTCCTGAATCATATTGACAAGGACCGCTATGTGGTTTTGCCCGTGGGCATTACCAAACAGGGCCAGTGGATCCTCTTCGGCGGCACGGACTATTCCATGCTTCCCGCTGGCACCTGGGCTTCCCACCCCGGCAATTGCCCGGCGGCGATTTCTCCCGTCCGGGGCCAGGGACTGCTGTGCTTTGACGGAAATACCGTGACCAGCCGCCCGGTTGACGTGGTGTTCCCGGTGCTCCACGGGGAAAACGGTGAGGACGGCGCCATGCAGGGATTGCTGCAAATGGCGGGCATCCCCTATGTCGGCCCCCATGTGGCGGCATCGGCGGTGGCCATGGACAAAACCCTGACCAAGCTGGTGGCGGACAAAGAGGGAATCCCCCAGGCTGCCTGGGAGCTGGTGCGTTCCGGGGATCTGGCGGAAAAGACGGACGCCATTCTGGACGCGCTGGAAGCAAGATTTGCCTATCCCATGTTCGTCAAACCCGCAGGCACCGGCTCCTCTGTGGGCGTTTCCAAGGCGAAGGATCGGGAGATGCTGCGACAGGCACTGACTGCCGCAGGGAAGTACGACAGCAAGATTCTGGTGGAGGAATTCATTCGCGGTAAGGAAATCGAGGTGGCGGTACTGGGCAACGAAAACCCGGTGGCGTCCATCTGCGGCGAAATTGATTCCGGTGTGGAATTTTACGATTACGACGCGAAGTATATTACCAATACCTCCACGGCGTATGTCCCCGCCCGGATTCCGGAGGAACTGCAGCAGCGTATCCGGGAAGCGGCGGTGAAGGTTTACAGCGCCATCGGCTGCCAGGGCTTAAGCCGGGTGGACTTCTTCGCCACGGAGGATAACCGGCTGGTGTTTAACGAAATCAACACCATTCCCGGCTTTACCTCCATTTCCATGTATCCCAAGCTGTTTACCGCCAGCGGTTTGCCCTATTCCCAGCTGATTGACGAGCTGCTGAAGCTGGCAGTGGAGGCGGCGGGATGAAACAGGCGGTGATGCTGTCCCTTCGCTCCTGCCAGCGCTACGAAGAGCAGGAGCCGGAGGTGCTGGAGCTGGTCACGGAAGGAATCATGGAGTACCGGAACGGCGGCTGGGATATCAGCTACGCCGAAAGTGAGCTGACCGGCCTTGCGGGCGTTACCACGACCTTCCGGGTGGAGCCGGACAAGGTGACGCTGCTGCGGACAGGGGGACTGAAGTCCGAGATGGTGTTTCAGCGGGGCGTTACCCACGATTCTCTGTACCAGATGCCCTTCGGTGCGCTGCTGCTGACGGTGGAGACTACCTCCATATTCTATGACATTGTGCCTGACGGCGGTTCCCTTGATCTGAGCTATCGGGTGACCATCGAAAACTCCCAGGCGGGGGAAATCGACTATCATCTGGACATCCGGGCAAAATAGTACGATTACCATGTTATCATACGATTGGCATGGTATGTCGCCGCTGGCCGCTCAGGCAGCGGTACAATCATTAAAAACTGGCATGAAAAAGAGGCTGGCACGCTGCCAGCCTCTTTTTTGTATAGGGATAGGTTTCAGTCATTGCGCCGTCTGCCGCCGAAAATAGTGAGCAGCCGCAGTACCTGTGCCAGCGCCACGGCGGTGGCGGCGACGTAGGTCAGGGCAGCGGCGCGGAGGGTTTTCCGGGCGCCCCGAAGCTCATCCTCCGTCAGCAGCCCGCCGGTTTCAATGGCAACAAGCGCCCGGCGGCTGGCGTTGAATTCCACCGGCAGGGTTACCAGCTGGAACACCAGCGACAGGCCGAAGCAGGCGATGCCGAGGTAAATCAGCAGATCGGACATGGAACCGAAGGCGGACAGCACCAGCCCCAGCAGGATCAGGGGCATGGCAAGCTGGGAGCCGAAATTGGTCACGGGAATAATGGCGGCCCGGAGCTTGATGGGGGCGTACTCCTGGGCATACTGCACCGCATGTCCCGCCTCATGGCAGGCAACGCCGATGGCAGCGGTGGAGGTGCTGCCGTATACATTTTCGGACAGTCGGATCACGTTGGTTCGCGGATCGTAGTGATCCGTCAGATTGCCGCTGATCCGCTCAATGCGCACGTTGTGGACACCGTTGGCGTAGAGCACCCGCTGGGCAGCCTCCGCGCCGGTGAGGTGCCGCTGGGAAAACTGACGGGAATACTTCTTGAAGGTGGAATTGACATTGGCACTGGCCCACAGAGAAAGCAATACACAGGGCAGCACCAGAACCACATAGGTCCAGTCAAAGCCGTAATAGTACATGGGATACATAGGATACCTCCGGATGAAATGGATATTTCGACTTTCTGCTTCTATTATATCCCGGATGGGGCAAAATGGCAAGGCAGGGGAAGGTTATGGAAATGTAAACTTTTTCTTGCCAAGGCGGTGGGGAATTGTTCACAAATTGTTCATACTGCGCCGGGAGGGAACTGGTATACTGTAGGAAACAGTAGAGAAGGGGTGAATGGATGAAGGATCCCTATAAAAGAAGATACCTCTATTTGATGCTGTCTTTGTTCGGTGCCATCAGTCTGAGCATTGTTTTGTTCTTTGTGGTGTACCGGTTTCAGGGTATCGGCGATCTGATGCACAGACTGGGAGACATTCTGGCGCCTTTCATTTACGGCGGGGTGGTGGCGTATCTTCTGCGCCCTATGTGCAATTTTTACGAGCAGACGCTGGAATCTGTGCTGCCCAGGGGCGGCAAACGCTTTGCCAATTCCATCGCAGTTGCCCTGAGCCTGCTTACCGGCATCCTGCTGGTGTATACCCTGATCATTATGATTGCGCCCCAGCTGTATGAAAGCATCCGCTCCCTGTGGGTTACCATTCCGGACAAGATCAGCCGGTTTGTAAACTGGGCCACCGTGAAATTCGGCGACGAGGAGATGGTTGCCCGGATTCTGGAACTGTTCAATACCAACAGCGAGTCAATCTATAACCAACTGGAAACCTGGGGAAGAAACCTGCTCAGCCCCTATCTCAGCGGTCTGACCAGTATCGTCAGCGGTGTGGGCAACAGCCTGGTCAAGATCCTGAAATTCCTGTACAATATGCTCATTGGCCTGATCGTTGCCTGCTATCTGCTGGCCAGCCGGAAGCGGTTTGCCCGGCAGAGCGTGATGATTGTCCGCAGCCTGCTGAAGCCCCGCTGGGCGGATCTGTTCCTGGGCGAGGTTGCCTTTGTGGACCGGATGTTCGGCGGCTTTATCGATGGCAAGCTCCTGGATTCCGCCATCATTGGTGTGCTGTGTTACATCGGCTGTGTGATTTTTCGGTTCCCCAACGCACTGCTGGTGTCCACCTTTGTGGGCATTACCAACGTGATTCCGTTCTTCGGCCCCTTCATCGGCGCGGTACCCTCCACGCTGCTGATCATGATTGAAAATCCCATCAAGGGACTGTGGTTTATTGTGTTTGTGTTGGCGCTGCAGCAGCTGGACGGCAACGTGATCGGCCCCAAAATTCTGGGCGACCGCACAGGTCTTTCCAGTTTCTGGGTGCTGTTTGCCATTGTGCTGTGCGGCGGACTGTGGGGTGTCGTGGGCATGGTAATCTGTGTGCCCATGTTCGCGGTAATTTACGACATCGTGAAAAAGCTGGTGCGCCGGGGGCTGACCCATAAGGGACAGATACAGCTCTGGGAGCAGTACAAAGCGGATTATCCGGATGATCCGGGACAATAAACAGTACGCCGCCTTCTTTGGAAGGTGGCGTTTTTTATAGCTCCGGAGGGTAGACGACACCCCACTGCTGGCGCAGGGCGTCCATCCTTTCCTTTGACCGCGTTCCATTCTGCGGTTTGCTGGGCCGGTGACAGCCTATCATAGTTTGTGCCCGGATGCAATTTCCGATTTTGAGGGCTGTTGACTTCCCGGTATCCCGATGCTACAATGGCTGATATTATGGATGTTTGGGGGATTTTCATGAAACTGAAAGAGACATTGTCCGCAAACGCTGCCCGCCTGACCAGTGTTTTGGCCCAGGCACAGTTACACCATAATCCGAAAAAGACCGTCACACCCGGTATGCCGGAGCTGCTGCGCAAAGCTGCCGCCCAGGGGGCGGTGCTGCTGGAAAACCGGGTGCTGCCTTTGCCCAAGGGAACCAAGGTCTCCGTATTTGGACGGGTGCAGCAGGATTACTTTTATACCGGCTACGGCTCCGGCGGCGATGTGAATTATCCCTACAGTGTCAGCCTGCTGGAAGGACTGCGCCGCTGCGATGACCTGCTGGTGAACGAGGAGCTGGCGGCTGTTTACACAGACTGGATCCGGAAGCATCCTGACAAAAGTAAAAACTGGGGTACATGGCCCCGGTTCCATCCGGAGATGCCTGTTTCTGCGCAGATGGTGGAGCGGGCAAGGGCCGTCTCCGATCAGGCGGTGATTGTGCTGGGCCGCGCCAGCGGCGAGGATCTGGAAAATGAGCTGGAGTCGGGCAGTTACTACCTGACGGTGGAAGAAAAGAATCTGCTTTCCGCGGTTACTGCCCGGTTCCCGGATGCAGTGCTGCTGCTGAACATCGGCAATGTCATGGATTTAAGCTTCCTCCGGGAGTATTCCTTCGGCGCGGTGATGATTCTGTGGCAGGGCGGCATGGAAAGCGGCAACGCCGCCGCAGACCTGCTGTGCGGCAAAGTCACCCCCTCCGGGCGATTGACGGATACCATTGCCCGGGACTATAACAGCTATCCCTCCGCCGCCTGCTTTGGCGACCCCGATGCCAACGAATATCAGGAGGATATTTATGTTGGCTACCGCTGGTTTGAGACGTTCCGGCAAGAGGATGTGCTCTATCCCTTCGGCTATGGCCTGTCTTACACCACCTTCTCCGGAAACGTCCGCCATACCGCGCCGCTGCAGTTCCGGGCGGAGGTCACCAACGCCGGGCATTTCCCCGGGAAAGAGACGGTACTTCTGTTTGTGGAGAAGCCCTGCGGCGTTCTCGGCAACCCTGCCCGGGAGCTGGTGGCTTTCGGCAAGACCCGCCTGCTTGCCCCCGGGGAGCGTGAGGAACTGACCCTCTCTGTCACCGAATATCAGCTTGCTTCCTACGATGACAGCGGCGTCACCGGCCATAAGTCCTGCTATGTGCTTCAGGGCGGCGCCTACCGCTTCTACTGCGGCGGAAATGTCCGGGATGCCCGGTTCGTCGGCGATTATGTGGTGCAGGAAACCAGAGCTATCCGCCGGCTGTCTGAGGCCTGCGCCCCAGAAGAGGCCTTCCCCATCTGGGCCAACGAGGATGGAATTCCGGTTCGGCGTGCCGCTTCTGGCAGAACTGTGGAACTGAAGCAGCGGATTCTGAATGCGCTGCCTGCTGATATTCCACTGACCGGCGATCAGGGGATTCTGCTGAAAGATGTGCAGGAAGGCCGGGCAACCATGGACGCTTTCCTTGCCCAGCTGGACACCACTGAGCTGGAAGCCATCAGCCGGGGCGACTACATCATGGGCAGTCCTCTGGGAGCAAGAGGCAACGCCGGTGTGTTCGGCGGCGTCACCAAATCCCTGCGTGCCAAGGGTGTACCCCCCGTCACCGCCACGGACGGCCCTTCCGGGATCCGGCTGTATGATTCCTGCTCTCTGCTGCCCATAGGCACGCTGCTGGCAAGCACCTTTGACGTGGCTCTGGTGGAGGAGCTGTATCAGGCGGTGGCCGCGGAAATGAAACAGCGGGGCAGCGATGTGCTGCTGGCGCCCGGCATGAATCTCCACCGCAACCCCCTGTGCGGACGGAATTTTGAATACTTCTCCGAGGATCCCTATCTCACCGGACGGATGGCTGCCGCTGTGGTGAAGGGCTTGCAGTCTCAGGGCGTGGGCGCCTGCGTCAAGCATTTTGCCTGCAACAATCAGGAGCGGAACCGGTATCGCTGCGATTCTATTGTGTCAGAGCGGGCGCTGCGGGAAATTTATCTGAAGGGCTTTGAAATCTGCCTGAAGCTGGCAAAGCCCCTGACACTGATGACCAGCTACAACAAGATCAATGGCACCTGGAGCCACTACAACTTTGACCTGGTGCAGACCATTGCCCGGCAGGAATGGGGCTATCAGGGCATGGTGATGACGGACTGGTGGATGCAGTATGCTCCCAGCCCGGAATTTCCCCAGCTGACCGGGAATGCCTACCGGGTTCGCGGACGGGTCAATGTGCTCATGCCCGGCAGCCGCCGCAATGGCGATTGGCGCCGGAAACCCGACGGTACGCTGCTGGAAACCTACGGAAAGCCTGAGGGAATCACCCTTGGGGAAATGCAGGAAACCGCCCGGCAGGTTCTGCAATGCGTCATGGCGCTGAAACCGCTGTAAATTGGATACGCTGCAAAAAACCGGCGCAGTCCCGAGACTTTGGGACTGCGCCGGCAGTTTGTTTTTCGACATTCCGCGGGAGCCATCAATAGAACAGCAGATCGGAATAGGTAGGGTAAGGCCAGTGGGATTTGTCCGTCAGGGATTCCAGAATGTCCGCCTGATGGCGCACCTCTTCCATATAGGACACCACCACCTGACGGTAGTGCATGGCTGCCTCCTCCGGATTTGCAGGTACCTGACTCAGTGCCCCCTTCAGGGACTGGACGTGGTCGTACAGCCGGTCACAGGCGGCGCTCAGATCCGAGACAATCCCCCGCTCCGCCCAACAGGACGCGCCCACTGCCTGCTTGCTGATAATCCCGTCGCACAGCTCCCGGGCGTAGCCCATGGCGGCAGGGAGAATCTGGTGCAGCGCCATGTCGATCATGGTTTTGGCTTCAATGGCCACCACCTTGTTATATGCTTCCAGATGGATGTTGTACCGGGCGCGGAATTCCGTCTCGGTGAACACGCCGTGGCGGGTTACCAGATCGATATTCTTTTCACTGATGTAAGTCGGCAGCGCCTCCGCTGTGGAGGCATGGTTGCTCAGACCCCGTCTGGCGGCTTCCTGCGTCCATTCCTCACTGTAGCCGTTGCCGCTGAAAATAATCCGGCTGTGGTCGGTCAGCGCCTGACACACCAGCTTTTGCAGGGCGACGTCAAAATCCTCCGCCTGTTCCAGAATATCGGCAAACCGTCCCAGCTCTTCTGCCATAATGGTGTTCAGGGCAATGTTGGGGCCGGACACGGACTGGGAAGAGCCCAGCATCCGGAATTCAAACTTGTTGCCGGTGAAGGCCAGGGGACTGGTGCGGTTGCGGTCGGTGGTATCCTTGGGAATGGCGGGCAGTACGTCCACGCCGATGCGCAGCATGCTCTTTTCCGGGTCAGTGTAGTTGGTTCCGTCGATGATGGACTGCACCACGGCATTCAGCTCGTCGCCCAGGAAAATGGACACGATGGCCGGGGGCGCTTCGCTGGCGCCCAGGCGGTGGTCGTTGCCGGCGGTGGCAACCGTACAGCGCAGGAAGTCCTGATATTCGTCCACGCCTGCAATGAACGCCGCCAGAAACACCAGGAACCGGGCGTTCTGCCGGGGGGTCTTGCCGGGGCTGAACAGGTTTTGGCCTAAATCCGTGGACAGCGACCAGTTGTTGTGCTTGCCGGAGCCGTTGACGCCGGCGAAGGGCTTCTCGTGGAGCAGGCAAACCAGGTTGTGTTTTGCGGCGCACTTTTTCATAATCGCCATCATCTTCTGGTTGTCATCGCAGGCGGTGTTGGCGTCGGTGTAAATGGGCGCAAGCTCATGCTGGCAGGGCGCACCCTCGTTGTGCTTGGTTTTGCTTAGGATTCCCAGCCGCCACAGCTGCTGATCCAGATCCTGCATGAAGGAGGAAACCCGGGTGCGGATGGTGCCGAAATAGTGATCGTCCAGCTCCTGTCCCTTGGGGGGCTGAGCGCCGAACAGGGTGCGTCCCGTGAGCCGCAGATCTTCCCGCTGGGCGTACAGATCCTTGGGCAGCAGGAAATATTCCTGCTCCGCGCCCACGCAGGGGATGACTCGCTTGGTCTGGGTATCGCCAAACAGCCGCAGGATGCGCAGCGCTTCCCGGGACACTTCGTCCATGGAGCGCAGCAGCGGCGTTTTCTTGTCCAGAGATTCACCGGTGTAAGAGAAGAAACAGGTGGGGATGTACAGGCTTCCGTCCCGGACAAAGGCATAGGAGGTGGGATCCCAGGCGGTGTAGCCCCGGGCTTCAAAGGTAGCCCGCAGACCGCCGGAGGGGAAGGAGGAGGCATCCGGCTCGCCGCGCACCAGCTCCTTGCCGGAGAACTCCATGATCACCCGGCCGTCACCGGTAGGGGAAATGAAGCTGTCGTGCTTTTCTGCCGTGATGCCGGTCATGGGCTGGAACCAGTGGGTGTAGTGGGTGGCGCCCTTTTCCAGCGCCCACAGCTTCATGGCCTCGGCGATTTCGTTTGCCACGTCCAGCGGCAGCCGTGTACCCTCGGCAATGCAGTGCTTCCACGCCTGATATACCGGTTCCGGAAGCCGCTGCTGCATGGTGGCTTCATTGAATACATCGCTGCCAAACAGCTCCGGCAGATTCAGAAATTCGCTCACAAACTCAGTCCTTTCAAAATGAATGGATTTTGACCGCCCCCTGTGCTGCCTTAAGGGGGAAATCCAGAAATTCAGCGCACAATATAACCATTATACATCCAAATTTTAGTCAACTTTTCGGGGAAAAGCAAGGCGTGATTGTGCAGTAAAAACATTTGTCTTTCCAGCCGCAGTTTGTGCAATCCTCCAATTTGTTTCTGCTGACGCGCAAAAATGAATTTTTGAACAATTAGATATTGCATTTTTTGTTCAAAGAGCATATAATAAGCCCGTTAATGCGGCTGATACGCTGAAAGGATGATTTTTATGACCCCCTATTCTTGCATGAGCACCGCCGAACTGGGGCGGGAGTACGCCACCGTTCTGGATGAATACGACCAGCTGAAGGCCCAGGGGCTGAAGCTGAATATGGCCCGCGGTAAGCCTTCCAAGCAGCAGCTGGATTTGGTCAGCGGCATTCTCACTACCTTATCCACACCCGAGGACTGCTTTGACGGAAGTGTGGATGCCCGGAACTACGGCGACCTGGCGGGCCTGCCCTGCGCCCGGGTATACTGGGCGGATGTGCTGGACTGCAAGGCCAGTCAGGTTTTTGTGGGCGGTGTGGCCAGCCTGAATCTGATGGCGGACGTAGTGTCCCGGGCCTATACCCATGGCCTTTTGGATAGCCCCCGGCCCTGGTGCCGGGAGGAAAAAGTGAAATTTCTGTGCCCCGCTCCCGGTTATGACCGTCATTTCCGCATCGGTCAGTTTTACGGCGCGGAGCTGATTCCCGTGCCCATGACGCCCACGGGCCCTGATATGGATGTGGTGGAGGAGTTGGTCAAGGATCCGCAGGTCAAGCTGATCTGGACCGTGCCCAAATACTCCAACCCGGACGGCGTGATCTACAGTGAGGAAACCGTGCGCCGTTTTGCCAACCTGAAGCCCGCCGCGCCTGATTTTGCCATCATGTGGGACAATGCCTATGGCGTCCACCAGTTCCGGGGGGAGTATGTCCCCTTCCCGGATCTGATTTCTCTGTGCGCGGAAGCCGGGCGTCCCAATATGGTCTATGAGTTCGCTTCCACTTCCAAGATCACCTTCGCCGGCAGCGGCATCTCCTGCATGGCGGCCAGCGAGGCGAATATCGCCTACTTCACCGACCTGTTCGGCGTGCAGATGATTTCTCAGGACAAAGTCAACCAGCTGCGCCACGTCCGTTTCCTGAAGGACAAAGCCCACACGCTGGAGATTATGAAGCGCCATGCGGAGGTTATGCGCCCCAAGTTTGACGTGGTGTCCCAGTGGCTGACCAGGGAGATCAAGCCCTTGGGCTTTGCCCACTGGAATGATCCGGACGGCGGTTACTTTGTCAGCCTGTTTACCATGCCCGGCACCGCCCATCGCGTGTGGGAGCTGTGCAAGGAGGCCGGAGTGGTGCTCACCGGAGCGGGCGCTACTTATCCCTATGGCATTGACCCTGACGACGCCAATCTGCGCATTGCCCCCAGCCTGCCTCCCGTGGAGGAACTGGAAAAGGCCATGGAAGTGCTGACCACCAGCATGAAGCTGGCGGCGCTGGAGAAGCTTCTGAACCACTGATAGAACGGATGAAAAACGCTGCCGTTTCCTGTAAAAGGGAAATGGCAGCGTTCTGTATTATCCTTCTTCCGAATCTGTATTTTCGCTGGGCTGGGGCAGAGCACGGGTTTCCCCAAAGCTGGCGCGGGTCTTTTTCGCCGCTTCCAGCAGCCCCTGAAATTCCGTGGACAGCACATGGCGCATATCTGCGTCGGAGGACAGGGTTTTCACATAGGCGCGGATGTTTTTTGGCTGGAAAATATCCACCGCGTTTTCCACCCCGCCGGTGCCCAGCAGGGCGAACATCACATCCACCAGACGGTTCCGCTCCTGATTGGTCATGCTGGCAAACCAGGTCTTGATGGTGGCGTCCAGGAACTGGGAGGATTCTGTGATCTCCTGCACCGGCAGGAAGGAGGGCCCTTCCACTTCCCAGGAATAGGGATCGTGCTGCATGATGCCCACGTTTTTGCTGCGAATGACCAGATACGGTTCCTCATGCTCCAGCAGCATTCCAATCACCGAGGACTGGGGGATGTAGGTGCGGATCCGGGGCACCATGGCGGCATAACCGGGATCGCCGATCATGTACTTGGTAAAGCCGGGCCCATCGTTGTTGAAAACTTCCAGAATCCGCTGGCGCAGCATGGGGGAGCTGCGGGCGGCGGAAAATACTGCCAGATTTCCGCCCTTGGAATGTCCTGCGATGCGTATGGGCGCGGTGTACTCCAGCGCTGCCTCCCGGACATACTGCTGCGCCAGACGCTGGGAAGGAACCGTCTGCTGGAAGGTCATGTTGAAGTCCTCTTTCCAGCCCACCAGAGAGCTGTCCGTGCCCCGAAAGACCAGAAACATACTGCCGTCATCCAGCAGAAAGGTCATCGCGGCAAACTGGGTTTCCTGTTCCGGCAGAAATTCGCTGCGGTACATGCACAGTTTCGTCTGCCCGAAGCGAACCGTTTCCGCCGCCCGGCGCAAAAGCTCCAGATCCCGCTTCACACGCACCCGGCTTTCCTGACCCTCCAGGGTAAAAAATTCCCCGGCGCATTCCCACAGAGACGCTGCCTGATCCGGCCGGCGCTCCGCACGTTCACCGTAGCCAACGTAGGCCAACGTGGAGAAAATCAGAGCGTCCACCGCGTTGGGCGGATCCTGGGTAAAGGTCAGATCTCCCCGCCAGGTCAGATAATCAAAAATATTCGCCATAGCCTCAACCCCTTTTTCTTATCGTACCAGAAAAATGTGAAATTTTCTACCCTTTCCCGGGGCCTGGCAAAAGAATGTCTGCAAACCCTGCCTGACCGGGGATTGACAAACCTGAACGGCAGTCGTAAAATGGGAAAAACAACACACAGGAGGAATTCCCATGGAACTGAAGCGCGAGCAGGCGCTTGCCCTGCTGCAAAAGTACAACAAAGAACCCTTCCACATCCAGCACGCCCTGACTGTCGAGGGCGTCATGCGCTGGTTCGCTGCGGAAAACGGCGAGGATGCGGACTTCTGGGGCCTGTGCGGCCTGCTGCATGATGTGGATTTTGAGCAGTATCCTGACCAGCACTGCCAGAAGGCCCCAGAACTGCTTGCAGAAGTCGGTGCCAGCGACGAAATGGTGCACGCCATCTGCTCCCACGGCTACGGCCTGTGCTCCGACGTGGAGCCTACGGCGCAGATGGAGAAGATTCTCTTCGCCGTGGACGAGCTGACCGGCCTGATCGGCGCCGCCGCCCGGATGCGTCCCAGCAAGTCTGTCTGTGACATGGAGCTGTCCTCGCTGAAAAAGAAATTCAAGGATAAGAAGTTCGCCGCAGGCTGCTCCCGGGATGTAATCAAGACCGGCGCAGACCGTCTGGGCTGGACCCTGGATGAGCTGATGGACAAGACCATTCTTGCCATGCGCAGCTGCGAAGCCGCCATTGCCGCAGAAATGGAAAGCCTGGGAGTCTAAACAGAACGGAACGCCCCCGGAAGCATGTCGCTTCCGGGGGCCTGTTTCGTTAAATAATTTCCTTCAGGGGCTTGATATACTGCTCGCGGCGGCGTTCCTTTTCCGCCATATAAGCCACATCGTTGCCCGCATGGATCTCCCGCAGGTAATCGTAGTGGTTCTGAAGAATCTGCTCGTTGTTCCGCGCCAGCATCATCACGGCGATGGAGGAGCACTGGTCGGAAGCACGCTCGAAATAGGTCAGGGCTTCCATGAACACCAGACCGCTGCCGATGGAGCACTGTCCATTCTTCAGCCGCTTGGTATGCCGGTCCTTCAGCATCATGATCATATCGTCGATGGTCTCTTCCAGCGGCTCGATGGCCTTGGCGGCCTCGTTGTCGTCGTTTGCAAAGGCCTCCACCGTCACGTTCAGAATTTCGTTCACAGCGGCGGTAATCAGAGCCAGTTCTTTCTTTGCGGTGTCAGAGAAGCTGGTGCTTTCGCTTTGCAGCCGCTCTGCCAGTTCCACCATGTTGGTGGCGTAGTCACCGATACGCTCGAAATTGGGCACCGTCTGCATCAGCATATCCAGCTGACGGTCGTCGTACTCCGTTTCCACCGCCTTGGACAGGCCGATGAGGAACCGGTCAGTGCTGTCGGTGAATTGGTCGATGCAGTCCTCGTCCTTGTCAATCTCGCTGACCAGCACGGGATCATACTTGCTCAGAACCCGGCAGCCCTTATCAAAGTTCAGCGTGGCCAGGCGACCCACGTCCGCCACAGCCTTCATGGTAACCGCCAGAGCCATGGCGGGGGAGTTGTACAGCTTTTCGTCCAGGGTGTGCAGCTCGGGATGACGGTCCTCCTCGGGCCGGTCGTCCTTGACAATCTTCAGCGACAGCTTCACCATCCAGTCGGCGAAGGGGATCAGCACCACGGCCGTTGCCAGGTTAAACACCGTCTGGAAGTTGGCGATTCCGCCGCTGTCCACGGAGCGCACCCAGAATTCCACGCCGAAAACGGACAATTTCTGCATAACGGTCATCACCAGCAGGAACAGCACCGTGCCGATGGTGTTAAAGGCAATGTGCACCACGCCGGTGCGCTTGGCATCCTTGGACGAGCCGATGGAGCAAACCATGGCGGTGGTCACGCAGGTACCCAGGTTAATACCCATGATTACGGGATAGGCCATGGCAAAGGTAATGCCGGAGCCTGGTACCGAGGCCACGGTTTGCAGCATACCCACGGTAGCGGAGGAACTCTGAACGATCACTGTCAGAATCAGACCGAACAAAATGCCAAACATGGGATTGGACAGGAACTGCACAAAGGTAACGAAGGCGTCGGTACCAATCAGGGGCTTGACACCGTCGGTCATCAGTTCCAGACCCACAAACAGCACGCCGAAGCCGATGCAGATATCGCCGATGGTCTTGGACTTCTTGCTCTTGATGAACATCAGCAGCACAATGCCGGCAACCAGCGCGATGGGCGCCAGGGTATCCGTATCAAACAGCCACAGCAGGAAGCTGCCGTCGGACTCAATGGAACCCAGCCGGATGATCTGCGCCGTCACCGTGGTGCCGATATTGGCGCCCATGACGATGGATACGGCCTGCTTCAGATTCAGCACGCCTGCGCCGATCAGAGCCACGGTTAGGACGATGGTAGCGGTAGAACTCTGGATGACCGCAGTCACCAGCGCGCCGGTGAGTATGCCCATGACCACATTGCCGGTGACCTTTTCCAATATCCGCTTCAGTGCGGCGCCGGAACTGTTCTTCAGGCCGTCGCCCATGACCTCAATGCCATACAGGAACATGGCAAGACCGCCAAGAAGCTGGATAATGGCCGTTAAAATCTCCATATCATACTCCTAAATCTCTATTTGGTTTTGATCTTCATTCATTGCCCATACAGGGCATGATACCATTATAAGAAATTTCCCAAGAAAAGTACAGTGACAATTTCAGAGTAATTTGCACAAAATCCCCCAGGGGAATTCAACAAAAACACCAATTATTTTCCTGTGGAGCCGAAGCCTCCGGCGTCTCTGAGGGTGTCTGACAGCGCCTGCACGGCTTCATAGGCCGGAGTCAGCACAGGGGTAATGAGCATCTGGGCAATCCGCTGCCCCGGCTCTACCGTGCGGGAAACATCCCCGTGGTTGTGCAGCGCCACCACGATTTCTCCCCGGTAGTCGCTGTCGATGACGCCCACTTTGTTGGCAGGCGCCAGTCCCTGCTTGCAGGCCATGCCGCTGCGGGCATAGACCAGGCCGGCGCAGCCTGCCGGCACCTCCATGGCGAGGCCCGTGGGGATAAACGCCGTCTGTCCCGGCGCGATTGTCACCGGCGCCTCCAGACAGGCGGTAAGATCGGCACCCGCAGCTCCCGCGCTGCCATAGGCGGGCAGTGCCGCCCCCGGACGAAGTAGTTTTACACGAATTGCCTGCATTATATCATTCCCTTTCTTTCGCCCTGCCAGTCCTCCCACAGTACGGTTTCTCCCGCTGCCAGAGACTTGGGCACGTCAATCAACCGTTGGTTTTCCGAACCCCGGAACCGCAGCGACAGGTTCTTTTTGGCTTCCACAAAGGGGCCGTCCACCAGAACATCCAGATAGCTCAAGTATTCGCGGCAATCCCCCAGCCGTCCGGAAAGGATGTCCTTTTCAAACAGATAGCCGGAGAACGCCCAGATGGTTTTCTCAGGAAGCTCCTTCCGGATTCTGCGCAGCAGTCCCACCACGGCACCCTGATTCTGGGGTTCGAAGGGCTCGCCTCCCAGCAGAGTCAGTCCGCGAATGTAGGAAGGGCGCAGAAGGCGCAAAATGGTGTCCTCGGTTTCCCGGGTAAAGGGCTGACCGTAGGCAAAATCCCAGGCCACTTCATTGAAACAGCCGGGGCAGTGGTGGGTGCAGCCGGAGACAAACAGGCTGACCCGGACCCCGGGGCCGTTGGCGATGTCACAGTTTTTAATGGTTGCGTAATTCATAGCGATGCTCCTGTTCTGCCTTCCATCCCGGACGGCGAATTCTTTCTGGCTTCATTCTATCATATCCGCGCCTTTGTTTCTACGGCAAATGCGGTGACTGTGCCCCGGGGGGGATGTTTCCGCTTCCGGGGAAAGGCGCTGTTATTCTTCGCTCAGAGTCACCATTCTGGGCGTATGACCCATGGCGGGCAGAATGACCTCCATGAGATCCCCCATTTTCAGACGCAGGGAGGAGGTGTTGATGCAGGGGTGGCAGCCGAAATATTGGCCCTTGACCACATCGGCATCCATCAGCAGCTCCACCTGGTTTTTCCGGTCGTTCATCAGCCCCAGCACGCTGACGGAGCCGGGGGTAATGTCCAGCAGCGTTTCCATATCTTCAGCACAGGCGAAGCTTAACCGGGAAGAGCCGATTTCCTTAGACAGCACACTGGTTTTGAAGTGCTTGTCTCCGGGGAGCATCAGCAGATAAAAGCGGGTTCGCTGGCGGTTGCACAGCAGCAGATTTTTGCAGATCACCGCATTCAGCGTCCGGTCGATTTCTTCGCAGGCTTCCATGGTCATGGCAGGCGGGTGGTCAATGCGCTGATAAGCAACGCCCAGGCTGTCCAGCAGGTCGTAGCAGCGGATTTCTTTCGGGAGCCGCCCGGTGCAGTCGGCAGGGCGGCCAGTTTCCAGTATCATAATATCACCTTCAAAGTTTTTTCATCATCAGAATGCTTTTGCGCAGGGAGCCATCCTTCAGCCGGTACGCATCCGGCACTTCGGCCACCTGACAGAACCCCATTTTTTCATAGAGGTGTCTTGCACGTTGATTTCCCTCGATATAGTCCAGTTCCAGATGGTCAAGACTCCGCTCCTTACCAATGGCAATCAGCTCCTGAAACAGAGCCGTTCCAATACCCAGCCCCCAGTGTTTCCGGAGCAGACCCACAGCAACGCTTGCCCGGTGGCGGGTTTTCAGATGGGTGTTCATGCTCAGCATGGCGTTGCCAGCAAGACGGCCCTCCACAAAGCAGCAGAGCATCAGTTGGGTATCGCTTTCCAGTGCGCCGGACAGGAACGCGGCTTCCTCCGCTTCGCTCATGCTACACTCCTCCGGATAGCGCAGCAGAAATTCCGTTTCTCCGGCGGCGGTTTTGAAATAGTCCAGCATTTCCCGGGCATCTTCCGGCGTGGGACTGCGCAGCAGTGCCTGCCGGTCATCCTTCAGCAGGATGGTTTTTTGCGGGAATTCCATAAAGATGACCTCACTTTCTCAGCTGCCAGAAGGCGACGGCGCTGGCAGCAGCTACGTTCAGAGAATCTACGCCGTGATACATGGGAATTTTCACGGTGTAGTCGCATTGGGCGATGGTGGTATCGGCAAGCCCGTCGCCCTCGCTGCCCAGCAGCAGGGCCAGTTTTTCTTCCGCCATCAGCTTTGGGTCGTCAATGGAAACGGAGTCGTCGGTCAGGGCAAGGGCGGCGGTTTTGAATCCGAATTTTTGCAGCTGCGCCATGCCGGTTTCCGGCCACGCAGGGGTGTAGGTCCAGGGAATCTGGAACACTGTGCCCATGCTCACCCGGGCACTGCGGCGGTACAGGGGATTGCTGCACCCGGGGGTCAGCAGGACGGCATCCATGCCCAGAGCGGCTGCGCTGCGAAAAATTGCCCCCACGTTGGTGGGGTTCTGCACGTTTTCCAGAATGACAATCCGGTTTGCCCCGGCGCAGATTTCTTCCATTTCGGGGAGCCTTGGCCGGCGCATGGCGCACAGCACGCCCCGGGTCAGGTGATAACCGGTCAGCTGGCACAATACTTCTTCATCAGCGGTAAAAACCGGAGTGTCCGGGCACCGGGCGAGAATCTCCCGGGCGGAACCGTCAATGTCCTTGCGCTCCATCAGCAGGGAAACCGGCTCACAGCCTGCGTCCAGCGCCCGGTGAATGACCTTGGGGCTTTCGGCAATGAACATTCCCTTTGCCGGCTCAAATCGGTTTAACAGCTGCGCCTCCGTCAGCCGGGCATACACATCCAGCTCCGGGGCGGAGAAGGAAGTGATTTCCACAATCTGCGACATAGTGTTACCTCACACTCAAATTTTCCCTATCGTAGCAGAACCGAGGGCAAATGTCAAAGCCTTCTGTGATTTCATCACGGAAAAACCCCGGGTGTCACGATATAATCAGGGCATAATAAAAAGAGAACACCAAGGAGGATAACAAAATGGCTGTGATGAAGGTTACGAAGAGCAATTTTCAGGAAGTGGTTCTGAACGCGGGGAAAGAAGTGCTGCTGGATTTCTGGGCGCCCTGGTGCGGACCCTGCCGGATGGTCAGCCCCATTGTGGATGAAATCGCGGAAGAACGCACGGATATTCAGGTGGGCAAGGTCAACGTGGACGAGGAAATGGAGCTGGCGGCGCAGTTCCAGGTGATGAGCATTCCCACGCTGGTGGTGATCCGGGATGGTCAGGTGGTCAACCGGGTGGTGGGCGCCCGTCCCAAGGATGCGATTCTGTCTCTGCTGTAAGTATATCCAAAACGGAACAGGCGCACCGTCCGTCCGCAATTTGCGGGCAGACGGTGCATTTTTCCTACAAAAATAATGAAAAAAGGTATTTACATTTTTTGTAAATACCTGTATAATGGGTCGCGAACAGAGTAGGAGACCCCGCGTTAAGTGCCACCGGGACGGGGAGTTGCCCGGAGGACGAAGGATTGTGTCCACGATGAGGTCACCGCACCCGCTGTTGCATATAGGATACCCTCCTTTATGTAGCAACGATACTCGGTCGGGCGAAGGGTTCGGCTGGGGCAGGTTGTCTGCCCTTTTGTTGCTGCCTTTCCCCACGGGTCATTCGGAATCTGTAATCAGCTCCCTGGCGCGATAAGCGCCGGGGAGTTTTTTCGGTTCCATGCCGATGGGGCAGCGATGCACAGAAGCTTTCGCGCAAAATAAAAAGGAGGAATATCCATGAAAACAACAAACGCAAGACCTTTTTCCACCAAAATCCTTGCCTACTGTGCCCTGCTGGCAGCCCTGAGCGTCGTGCTCGCCCGTTTTGTCATCCCCATGCCCAATGTGACCACCCGGTTCTCCATTGAGGCGGTGCCGATTTTCCTCGCCGGCATGCTCTTCGGACCCCTGGCAGGCGGACTGGTGGGCTTCAGCGCTGACCTGGTGGGCTGCCTGTTCTCCGGCTACGGCTACAACCCCCTGTTCTGCCTGCCCCCCATTCTCTACGGAGTTTTCGCCGGTGTGTTCCGCTACTATCTGGCGAAGAAATTCACCCTGCCCCGTCTGGGCCTGTCTTTCCTGCCCCCTGTGATCCTCGGCTCCATCCTGTGGCAGAGCGCCACCCTGTCCTTCGTTTATAACAGCAAGGGCAGCTTCCAGGCAAGCCTCATTTATTTCCTGTCCACCCGCACCGTCCAGTTCGCCGTCACACTGGTGCTGGATGTGCTGATTATCTACCTGCTCATGCGCACGGGCGTCTTTGCACGTATGGGCATCTGGCCTCCCGTTGCCAAAGAGAAGTAACACCGAAAGGAACGAATCAACATGAACGCCGCGCAAGCCATTGAATACATTCACTCCGTCTGCTGGAAGGGCAGCATCCCTGGACTGGGACGCACCCAGACCCTGCTGGAAAAGATGGGGAATCCGGAAAAGAAGCTGAAATTTGTCCACATCGCCGGAACCAACGGCAAGGGCAGCACCGCTGCCATGACCGCCTCCATTCTGCGTAAGGCCGGTTACCGGACGGGACTGTACACCTCTCCCTATATTTACCGCTTTCATGAGCGGATGCAGGTGGACGGCGAGGAGATTTCGGATGAGGATCTGGCGGCGGTGACGGAGTTTGTCAAACCGCTGGCGGATTCCATGGAGGAATCTCCCACGGAATTCGAGCTGGTTTCCTGCATCGCCTTTGAGTATTTCTACCGGAAGCACTGCGATATCGTGGTGCTGGAGGTGGGCATGGGCGGCGCGCTGGACTCCACCAACGTCATTGAGACCCCGGAGGTGGCTGTGATTACCAACATCGGACTGGATCACACCGAGTACCTGGGGGACACCGTGGAGAAAATTGCGCAGACCAAATCCGGTATCTTCAAGCAGGGCGGTCATGCAGTGGTGTACCGCAGCACCCCTTCTGTGGAGGCGGTGTATGAGCGGGTGTGCGCTGAGAAAAATGTGGACCTGAAAAAGGCGGATTTTGCTTCCCTGCGGTTAAAGCAGCACACTCTGGAGGGACAGGTTTTCGACTGCGGCGGGCGGAAGGATCTGGTGCTGCCGCTGCTGGGCGACCATCAGCTCCATAACGCTGCGGTGGTGCTGGCGATTGCCGACACCCTGATCGAGCAGGGCTGGAAGATTTCCGAGGAGAATATCCGGGAGGGCATCCGGGACGTACGCTGGCCGGGCCGGTTTGATATCGTTTCCCGGGAGCCGCTGTTCATCATCGACGGCGGGCACAATCCCCAGTGCATCGAGGCGCTGGTGAAGAATATTCAGGACTATCTGACGGGAAAACGGGTGATTGCCCTGACCGGCGTGCTGGCAGATAAGGACTATGCGGATATGTACAAGCCGGTGATGCCGCTGGTGAATCGCTTTGTGTGCATTACGCCTCCCAACCCCCGGAAGCTGGAGGCGAAGCTGCTTGCCCAGTACCTCCGGGACACCGGGGCGGACGCGGCTGCCTGCGAAACTGTGGCGGAGGGCGTGAAAATGGCCATGGACCTGGCCGGGGAGGACGGCGTGGTGCTGTGCTTCGGCTCATTGTACTCCATCGGCGCCATCCGGGACGCGCTGGCGGAAATCCGGGAAAAGTAATACAGTTAGCGGCACGAAGGCTTTCCTTCGTGCCGCTTATTATGTCTAGCAGGAACCCCGGTCAACCGGAATTTGGATTTCCGTTAGCCAGTCCGCTTCTGAATCCTTGTTCCAGACGCCGTCGATATAGCTTTCCCGGATGCAGCCGCTGATTTCATAGCCGTTGGCTTCCACATACCGCAGCGCCGCGGCGTAGGTCTGGGGCAGGGTGCTGTAGGAACCCCGGTGGTAGACGCAGGCCGCCTGTATTTCGGGCAGCTCCTGAAAGGTCAGGCACTGGGAATCCGGCAGCTTTTGGGTTACTGATTCACAGATCTCCACCAGAATGTCCGATTCGGAATACCCCGGTTCCAGATAGCGGGTGAAGCAGTATTCCGGCAGGGCGCATTCGCAGCCAAGCCGCTCCATTTCTCCGCCCATTTCCGGCATTATGGTGAACAGATCGTCGTAGGAGTCAATGCGCCTGCGCATGGAGGCCACGATGCAGGCGGGAATGGTTTTCACCAGTACCGGCGCACCCAGCGCACCGTCATATTCTGCGTTGTACCCGTCCAGAATGGCCACCTGACGGGTGAGCTCCGCGATTTTCGCCAGAAGCTCCGCTTTCCTGCGGGTTAACAGGGATTTCGTATCCGCGCCGGCACGGAGCTGACGGATATTCTCCAGAGAAAAACCGGCTTGCTTCAGCGCTGTAATCTGATGCACCTGCGCCATCTGGCTCATGGTGTAATACCGGTAGCCGCTGTCCTGATCCACATGGGCAGGCAGCAGCAGGCCCTGCTCCTCGTAAAACCGGAGGGTTTTCACGGTCAGATGATTCATTTGGGCGAACAGGCCGATTTTGTACAGCCGGGCAGGCTGGGCGTCCGGGCAGGGCGCGTGGGTTTCATTCATTTTCATAGCGTTACTCCCATCGGAAAAATTTGACGGCGATGCCGCCGCAGATCAGGGTAATGACGGTGAGAATTGCAATTTCCGGGCGGAAATTCCGGATGGCGGCTCCCATGCTGGCGGCTTTCATCAGGCGGATGCCCACGCCCAGAGGCAGAAGATCCGCCACAGCCTGCATCCCTTTGGGAAACAGCTCGTAGGGGATGGTTGCTCCGGAGAACAGCAGCATGGGAAAGTACAGCAGACTGGTGGCGATGTTCATGCTTTTCGCGGTGGGGCAGAGGCTGGCCACCAGCAGCCCGATGGCAAACATGGAGATCATGGTCAGAAGCCACGCCCCCAGAAAGGCCGGGAGACTGCCCTGCATCCGGTAGCCAAACAGAATCACCGCCGCAATACTGACGCACAGGGCGGACAGGGCGGCCATGACGGCGCTGCATAGCGTGTCCGCCGCCAGCAGCCAGGCGGGGGAGCAGGGGCTGCAATACAGCCGCTTGAGAATCTTCTTCTCCCGGTAATCCACCATCACGATGGGGATGCTCATAAACGCGCTGCAGCAGATTCCCACGGAGGTCAGGGCGGCGAAGGCGCTTTGCAGATAGGTGATGCTGCCCGCAGTTTTCTCTCCGGCAATCCAGCCGATGAGCATCAGCGTCACCACCGGCATACACAAATTGAAAATAAATACGTCCGCAGAGCGGAAGAACAGCTTCTGCTCCACCTGATACAGCCTGAAAAATCGTCTCATGTTCTGTCCTCCTCATCCATATACCACAAATAGGCCTCCTCCAGCGCGGTGCAGGGGGAAGCGGCGATTACTTCGGCAACGGTTCCCTCCGCCCGCTTCTTCCCGTCTTTGATCAGACAGATCCGGTCGCAGAGGGCTTCCGCTTCTTCCATATAGTGGGTGGTCAGGAAGATGGTCATGCCGGCTTCCTTCAGGTGCTTCAGCGTGCGCCAGACCTCCCGTCGGGCTGCCACGTCCAGTCCGGTGGTCAGCTCGTCCAGAAAGACGATTTCCGGATTGCCGATGAGCGCCAGCACCACCGACAGCTTCTGCCGTTCGCCGCCGGAGAGCTTCATGACTGGGTTCTTCTGCAAAGCGGCAAGACCGAACTGCTCCAGCAGTGCCTTGTAATCCGCAGGCTTCGGGTAGAGGGCGGCGTACTCCCGGCACAGCTCGTCCACCCGGATGGCGGTCTGGTAGGCGGAAGATTGCAGCTGCACACCGACTTTTTCAAACAGCTGCTTTTTGTCCTGCCGGGGATTTCTCCCCAGAATGGCGGCGCTTCCGGAATCCGGGGCTTTCAGCCCCAGCAGCATTTCGATGGTGGTGCTTTTTCCGGCGCCGTTGTGGCCCAGAAGGCCGAATACCTCCCCTTTTTCTACGGAAAAGGAAAGATCGTCCACGACCCGCCGTCCGTGGAAGGATTTTGTCAGATGACTGGCGGAAATCACAACGTTTTGCATCAAATTCCTCCTTGTTCTTGTTCAAGAAGGATTCTATATGCTCCCCTAAGGGGAGAGTCAAGCACAATTTTTGTGTTTTTTATTATACAGCAGCAGGAAGTCTGGCGCAACGGAAGATTGCACGCAGCAGGTGCAGTTGACTTGGCTTTTACCGTGCAGTATACTAGGGTCAGAACGGAGGGAAAGCAGATGGCCATGTGGAATCCCTGGCGGGGATGCCGCCGGTACAGCGAGGGCTGCAAATTCTGTTATATTCACAAGGGCGATGCCAGGCGGGGCGTGGACACCAACCAGATTGTGAAAACGGATCAGTTTTATGCCCCCATTGCCCAGAAGAAAAACGGGGAGTATAAAATGAAGCCCGGGCTGGTCTATCTGGGGTTTTCCACGGATTTTCTGCTGCCGGAAGCGGATGCCTGGCGGGGGGAATGCTGGGACATGATCCGGGAGAGGTCTGACTGCACCTTCCTGTTTCTGACCAAACGGATTGCCCGGTTTGCGCAGTGCGTGCCTGCCGATTGGGGCGCAGGCTGGGACAATGTGGTTGTTGGCTGCACGGTGGAGAATCAGAGCCGTGCGGAGGAGCGGCTGGCGATCTTTTCCCGGCTGCCCATCCGGCACAAAAATATTATCTGCCAGCCCATGCTTTCTCCCATCCAGCTGGAGCAATATCTGGACGGGGTGGAGCTGGTGGTGGCGGGCGGGGAATCCGACCGGTTTGCAAGACCCATGGATTATGACTGGGTGCTGGATCTGAGGGAGCAGTGCATCCGGAAAAACGTCTCCTTTGAGTTCCGCCAGTGCGGCACCCACTTTTTCAAGGACGGCAGGGAATATACCCTGCAAAAGAAGGATCTGTGCGCCCAGGCCCGGAAGGCGAATATCAATTATATCCGGGAGGACAATTCCACCGGAGCCAGTATTTTGTAGATTCATTTTACGAAGGAGGATTGCCAATGCCCACCAAAAGTACCCGGATTGCGGATACCACCATGCAGGAGCGGATCGAAATTGTCCGGAAGTGGATTCCGGAGGACGAAGCGCTGGACGGGTGTGATATTGATCTCTGGGATTTCTATGATGATTACATCAAAGGAAAAAAAGAAATCTCTGAGTGTAACGCAGCGTTTGCGGAAAAAATGAAGCCTTGACCACAGGAGGGCGCCGGAATCACCGGCGCCCTCCGCTGCTGTATATCCGGGAAAAAGCGCAGAACGCCGGAACAGAGCCAGCGAAATTGCGGTATTTTCTCCGATTTCCCAATAGAATCTCAATTGGGACTGTGCGATAATGGGCGGCGCAAAGAAAGAGAGAAGGTAGATTTAAGTGATTCCCAGTGTGTGGACATTTGTGATCGTATGCCCGCTGGTTTTTCTGGCGGGCTTTGTGGACTCCGTGGCGGGAGGCGGCGGCGTGATCTCCCTGCCGGCATACCTGATTGCCGGCGTTCCCATCAAGATGGCGGCGGGCACCAACAAATTCGCCAACGGCTGCGGAACGGCGCTGGCGTCTTATAAATATATGGCTTCCGGGAATATTAACTGGCTGTGCGCCATTCCGGCGGCGGTGGGATCTCTGCTGGGATCCTCCGTGGGCACCTCCCTGGCGGTTTATATGCGGGAAGCAGTCCTGCAGATGGTAGTTCTGGCGGCGCTGCCGGTGGTGGCGCTGGTGCTTTTCTTTGCCAGAGATTTCGGCAAAGTGGAAAAGCCTCCGAAATCCAACCGGGAGACCGTGCTGCTCTCCGGCTTGATCGGCATGGCTGTGGGGCTGTACGACGGCCTGGTAGGGCCGGGCACCGGCACGTTTCTGACCATCGGCTTCTCCCTGGCGCTGGGGTACACGCTGCTGAAATCCTCCGGCTGTGCGAGAATCGCCAATCTGGCCTCCAATGTTGCCTCCATGGTGATCTTTTTCTGCCACGGAGATATCCTGTTCTCCATCGGGATTCCGGCAATGGCCTGCTCCATGCTGGGCAACTACATGGGTTCCCGCTTTGCCATCCGGGGCGGCAGCGGAAAAATCCGGAATGTGATGTTTCTGGTGCTGGGGCTGCTGTTTCTCAAGATCGGGCTGAACGTTTTGGGGATCATCGATTTCTGACCGCCGGACGGAACTTCCCGGCAACCGGAATGCAGGCATAGAAAACGCTCCTTTGCCATTGGCTGGCGAAGGAGCGTCGTCCTTTTCCATAATGTCCGGCAGCTTCCCGGTAAAATAGATAAAATTTGTTGTACTCTCTGGACAATTTCAGCGGATGTGATACCATTATAATGGTATAAGCGTATCCTTTGGAAACAGGAGGGCAAAATATTATGAAAAACAACTGGTTTCAGCGAACACTTTGCAGTTTCCTGGCGTTGGTTCTGGTGCTGGCTATGTTCCGCTGAGCACCCGGGCGGAGGAAAGCGGCACGGCTACAGATGTGGTGGCGCCGGCCACCGAGCATGCCACCGAGCCAGTGACAGAACCTGCCACCGAGCCGGCCACAGAACCGGCCACAGAGCCGGCCACAGAGCCGGCCACAGAACCTGCCACCGAGCTGGTTACTGAGCCTGTCACAGAGACGGAACCCGAGGAGGCGCTTCTGCCGGAGATTTCCGCCATGGCGGCGGCTGTCCAATACCCCATTTCCGAACAATGGGACGATCTGAAGTGGGAACTGACCAAGGATGGCGTTATAACCACCTCCGGTGAGGGCGATATGCCTTACGGTGACATACCCTGGGCTGCTTACAAAGATAAGATTAAAACCCTCGTTGTGGCAGATGGTGTTACGACCATCGGACAGAGTGCTTTCGAGAACTGCACCGCCCTGAGCAGCGTTACCCTGCCGAAAACCCTTACGGAAATCCGCTATATGGCGTTCGGTAACTGCACCAGTCTGAAATCCATCGACCTGCCCACGGGCATCGCCTACATCAACAATGCCTTCAGCGGCAGCGGACTGGAGTCTATCACCATCCCGGAGAGCGTGACCAACATTGACGATGGCGCATTTCGTGGGTGCACCGCGCTGGAGAGCATCGACTTGCCGGATACCGTGACCAGAATTGGCAGGTACGCATTCTATGGGTGTACCGCGCTGGAGAGCATCGACTTGCCGGAGAACGTGACCGACCTTTCCTATGCGTTTGAAGAAAGCGGGCTGAAGCGCATCGTCATTCCGTCGAGTGTGACTGAGCTTGGCTATGCTTTCCAAAACTGCCCCAATCTGACCACGGTCACCATCAAGGATGGGTGCAGTGCTTCCACGTATGAAGCATTTGATGGTTGCACCAGCCTGACCACCGTTACCCTTCCGGACAGTATGACAACCATCAGTGACTTCGCCTTCGCTGGGTGTACCGCGCTGGAGCGCATCGACTTGCCGGCTGCCCTGACCAGCATTGGACGCTTTGCGTTTCAAGGAAGCGGCCTGAAGAGCATCTTCATCCCGAAGAGTGTGACTACGCTTGAGAGTGCTTTCGCAAACGCCTTCAATCTGACCACGGTCACCATCCAGGATGGGTGCACTTCTTCCCTGGAATATGCATTTGGTAGTTGCGCCAACCTGACCACCGTTACCCTTTCGGACAGTATGACAGCCATCGGTGCAGGCGCCTTCTACGGATGCGGTCTGACTTCCATCGCCATTCCCGAGAGCGTCACGGTCATTGATGAGGGCGCTTTTTGGAATTGTATGGCCCTGCGCACCGTCGATATGGGCAGCGCAGTCGCCGAAATACGTGATCAGGCCTTCAAAGGCTGCACCGGGCTGAAGAAAATCATCTTCCAGGGGGTTTGCCCCGCCATCGAAGCGGACGCATTCACCGGAGTCACGGCGGACGCTTACTATGACGGGGCGTGGAACGAGGAGGATCTCCGGGATTACGGCGGTCAGCTTACCTGGCGTCCCATGGGAGAGCTGTTCACCTTTGTCCGCATCGATCAGGAGTATCTGGCGCTGGAGGCCGGCGAAACAGTGACGCTCACCGCTGCCGTAGACCCGGGCGCCAAAGCGGTGACATTCCATTGGTCTGCCGATCCATCCGGGGTGGTTTCCGTAGATTCCTCTACCGGTGAGATAAAGGCAGAAAAACAAGGCACCTGCACGGTAACCGTGACTGCGGTTGCAGAGGGCGGCGGGACATACTCCGCCTCCTGCCGCGTGGACGTGACGGAAAACATCGCGGAGGAGCTGCAGGTCAATGGCGTACACCTTGGCACCTCCAGCCTGACCACGGAGCTGTTCAAAACCGATTACGCGGAATTTGACGTAATCCTGGGACTGAGCAATAACCTGAGCAGTTTCGCCATGGCCGCTGGCGACCCTGCCGGGCCGGTGGACAACGGCGTTGCCATCGATTCCGCGGAATTTGCGGACGCAGCCACTGCCGCCGTCTTTGACCTGGTGGTGAAGGACGACCGCACCCTGCAGGTGGTGCCGAAAACCAGCGCCATCGATAACCCCAAGACCGTGGCAGGCAAGTATACCTCCAAGGTCATCGTCTCCGTGGGAGGTCAGGCGTTCACCACCGGCACCGCTCTGAGCCTGACGGTCAAGAAAACGCTGCCCAAGCTGAAAGCGGAGACGGTAACCTTTAACACGTTCTATCATGACGGCATGTTGGAGATGATTCATTTCTCCGGCGGGGAAGTGACGGAGGTTCGGCGTAATACCGCCATGGATACCGCCAAAACCACCGCGGTGCCCGACTGGCTGTCTCTGGGCAACGGTATGCTGAAGATGCTCGATTGGTTCCCTGCCAAGAGCGCCAAGGTCTACGTCACCGCCACAGCCGAGGGCTGGGCAAAGGGCGTGGATGTGGTGGTCCCCGTGCAGGTGGTCTGCTCAGGCCCCAAGCTGAAGCTGTCTGCCACCACCGTGACCTTTGCCGAACAATACTCAGAGAACAACAAGGGCGTGAAGCTGCAGCTGCTGAGCGGCGACAAGAACGTCTCCCTGTCGGATCTGAACATTCGTATGATCCAGGCGGATGGTTTCAAGATTTCGGACCTGGATTCCGACGGCTACTTCACGATTACCCCCACCAGGAAGGTGACCCCCGGAAAAACCACACTGTGGGTTTATTTCTCGGATGCAAACTTCGGGGTTGCGCTGAACCTCAATGTCAAGACCAAGGCGGCCAGCCTTACGCTCAAATCCACCACGGTCACCCTGAACGCCAGCCTCGATGATGGTGCATGGATCCCGATCACCGTGACTCCTGCGGATTTCGCATTCGAGCTTGGTGACGTTGGGTTCGAGCTGATGAACAGCAAGGGCGAAGTTGTGGACAGTAATGAACTTTTCTACGAGATCCAAGAAATAGACGGAGCCAAAGTCCTGTTTGTCGGCACCAGTGAATACACCAGACCCAATTTTACCTACAAGCTCCGGATATCTGACTTACAGACCGGCGCAGGGACAGTCCTTACCGTAAAGACCCTGCCCGCAGATAAGGAAGTCACCGTCTCCGCGAAAACCAGCGGCGCCATCGACCTGACGAATAAAACCTCTGCTGTGCAGGTGAAGACAACCTTCAAGAATCTCAACTCCTGTATGTACGGTGGTTTTTCCCAGATAATGGCATACGAAAAGGGCGCAACGGAGGGCAAGGTCGTTACGAATCTGTTCAATTTCACGAATATTCCGTGGGATATGTCTGGAGGGTTTAGTATATGCCCCACCGATTATGATGCAATCGACCCCAACCTTACCTATATGCTGAAGCTGGGCTATGAGCTGTCGGAAGACACCAGCATCTCCTGCGAGGTAAAGCTTCCCGTTAAGCGCACCCCTGTTAAGCTGAAGCTGTCGAAAACCAGCCTGACCCTGAACAAGAAGGTGCTGGATACGGCCGCCCTGGACCTGACCTGCCTGACCAAGAGCTACGATCTGCAGAATGTGGTTCTGCCCGACGCGTACACCGGCGAAAACGCGCCGCTGACGATCGGCTTTGCCGGCGGCAAGCTGACTGTGGCAGTCAATGACAACACCCAGTATGGCGCCACCTACAAGATTCCCATTCAGGCAACGGAATATGACCCGGCTGTGACCCTGACGGTGAAGATTCCTGCCGAGAATCAATCCACAGTTACCGCCAGCCTGAAGGCCAAGGGCGCCATTGACGCGGTTCGGGACGGAACCTCCATCACCGTGACCCCCAGCTACAAGAACTACATGGGTCTGTCGGATATCTCTCAGGAGCTGACCATCGAAAGCTGGAGCGGCAAGAAGGGCGAGGACTACCAGAAGGTGAATGGTCTGTTCCAGATCCAGCGCGCAGGTGACGGAACCTACACCATCGCAAAGGCGCCCGGCCAGACGCTGGACGTCAGCCTGAAATACCGTGCGATGCTCACCTTCAAGGACGGCGCTCCGGCTTATGTCAACCTTTCCGTGAAGTCGGGAACCGGTAAGTTCACCGTCAGCGGCACCCCGGTGCTGTATCAGCTGGACCGGTTCAGCAGCGGCGCATTCACCGTCACCACCACGGATACGACCCTGAATGAGATTGACAGGCTGGAGTTTAAGACCCCGGCGCATGGAGAAATGTTCATTTTGGAACAAAGTGGTGCGAATGAATATCGCATTTCTTTCCGTGACAGCAAGGTTCCCACCGGAAAGATTCCCACCAGCATACCCGTGTATGTCTTGTGTTGCGGCGGCGACAAGCCTGTGGCTACCGTAAACATCAAACTGCAAGTCCGTTAACTCCCCAAAAACGCCCCCGGCTTCGGAAGAAGCCGGGGGCAGCTTTGTGTCCGAAAGCGATGAATGCGGCATTTTTCTGCAAAAAAGCCACCCCTGTGCCGTTCCGCGGCAAAAGGGTGGCAACGTTTTCCTGAAAGGACGGATGTCATACTGATATTCAATGAAAAACTTTAATTCTTAAGAATTGAAGTTTTAATATGAAGATCATAATGAGACGGGTATCCATGATTTTCTATACTGAAAATCATGGATACGACAACGCCATAAGGCGGTGTCTTCTTGATTAAAATGAAAGATTTTAATCAAGAAATAGTATCGGAACAAAAGGAATCCGGAATTTACTCTTCCCAGTTGTGCCAGACGTTCTGCACGTCGTCGTCCTCTTCCATGATGTCCAGCAGTTTTTCCATGAGGGAAATCTGCTCCTCGCTCTCCAGCTTCTGATAGTTCTGAGGAACCATTTCAATCTGGGCAGAGACGAAGGAGTAGCCCTTTGCGGTGAGGGCGTCGGCCACGGCGTTGAAGTCATCGGGATCGGTGTAGATGGTGAAGCAGTCGTCCTCGGCCTCAAAGTCGTCAGCACCGCAGTCCATGGCGTCCATCATCACGGCGTCCTCTTCCAGCTCCTCCTCGGAGTTGTCGATGACCAGCACGCCCTTCTTGTCAAAAGACCAGCTGACGCAGCCGGAAGCGCCCAGATTGCCGCCGAACTTGTCGAAGTGGTGGCGCATAGAGCCGGCGGTACGGTTGCGGTTGTCGGTCATGGTCTCCACGATGACGGCCACGCCGCCGGGGCCGTAGCCTTCGTAGGTGATGGACTCATAGTTGTCGCCGCCGGCGCCTGCGGCCTTCTCCAGGCAGCGCTTGATGTTATCGTTGGGCATATTGGCGGCCTTCGCCTTGGTGACGACAGTGGCAAGACGGGAGTTGTAGGCGGGGTCAGCGCTGCCGCCCTCCTTCACTGCCACGATCAGCTCCTTGGCGATCTTGGTGAAGGCAGCCGCACGCTTGGCGTCCTGCGCGCCCTTGGTTTTCTGGATGTTATGCCATTTGGAATGTCCGGACATGTATATCTACCCTTTCTGGTATTGGAGTATAAAAATTGCTTATCTATTTTAGCAGACAGGCGTGAAAAAATCAACACCTTATCAAAAGAATTTCATGCAGTCCCGGTGGGTTTCAGAGATTTTTACGGTGACTTCCGGAAATTGGGCGGCAATTTCCCGGGCGAGCAGAGGAACCACAGGGTTTTCCGTGGGAAAATGCCCGGCGTCAATGAGATTCAGCCCCAGATCCCGGGCGTCCCAGAACTGGTTGTATTTCACATCGGCGGTGACGAAGGTATCGCACCCGGCATTCACCGCATCCATCAGCTCACTGGCGCAGGCACCGCCGCCTACGGCGACCCGGCACACCGGTCTGCCGCCATCCACATAGCGCAGACCCTGGCAGCCCAGCGCGGATTTTACCATGGGAAGAAAGCTGCTAAGGGGCTGATTTTCTACAACGCCCTGCCGCAGAAGGCCCCATTCCCGGCCCATTTCATCGACACCGGCGGGAGAAATCACCCGGACATTTTGCAGCCCCAGCGCGGCGGCAAGGCAGTCGTTGACGCCCCCGGGGGCGCAGTCTAAGTTGGTGTGGGCGTTGATGGCGCTGATGCCGCTTCCGCACAGCAGTTGAATGGCCCGACCGATGGCAGTATCGTCGGTTACCGCTTTCAGGGGCTGGAAAATCAGGGGGTGGTGGGTGACGATCAGCTCTGCGCCCCACCCGGCTGCCTCCCGGCAAACGCCCTCAAAGGGATCGAGGGCAACCAGTATTTTTGTCACCGGGCGGTTCCTGCCGCCGCAGAGAAGCCCCACATTGTCCCAGTCCATTTTCATGGAACGGGGGGCAAGGGTTTCCAGAAATGTAAGAATTTCACCGACTGTTGTCATTGCAGTCCCTCCTGTAGGGATTCCAATTCTTTCAGTGCCCGCAGGTTTTCGCTGTCAGGACGATGCCGGGCGGCGACCCGAAGCCCATCCATAACCCACTGATAGTATTCAGCGGTTTGTTCGGATGGGTTTTCCAGCAAAGCAGGGGGGAAATACCACTGCCCCACTGTCAGTCTGGGCGCATCCGGCTGCCACAGCACTTCCATGACGGTGTATAAAAACCGTCCGTCCCGTAGGGCGGTTTCCCCGGCAATCCGCCAGCCGGTTTCACTTAAGTATCGCCGCAAGCTTGGAGTTTTGCTCTGGCATTGCAGAATCAGGCGGTAATCGCCGCTTTGCAGCCAGGGGGCAGCGGAGAGAATGGACACAATCGTATCCGCGCCCATTCCGGCGCAGACCAGTGTGTCAAAGTCCTTTGGGATGCCTTGCACGCCGTCGGACAGAAAAAAGTCCATTTTCCCAGTGACTCCGTAAAGCGCTGCATTGCGTCTGGCGCTGCTTAAGGGGCCTTTCCGGACATCGGCGGCATAGACATGGGCGGCAACGCCGCTTTGCAGCAGATGAATTCCCAGATAACCGTGGTCACAGCCGATATCCGCCACCCGGTCACCCGAGTGGACAAATCTGCAGCAGGCCAGCAGCCGGTCAGATAGGGGAAGCTTCATGGCAAATCCTCCGAAAAAAGCAGGAGCGGACAGCAAGGCCGCTCCTGCAAGGTTTTGGAAAATCAGGCGTTCTTCTCCGCCTCGGAAGCCTCGTAGGCCTCCAGAAAGTGGTTCAGCTGTGCCAGGAAGGGCTCGCAGTCCACACCGTGCACCATGCAGGCTTCCTCAACGGTTTCGCCCCGGGAAGAGGGGCAGCCGAGGCAGTGCATGCCAATGGCGAAGAACAGGGGGGCAGCCTGGGGCGCGATATCCAGAATGTCGCCGATGATGGTATTCTTTTCAATTTTAACAGCCATGGAAATGACCTCCTATTTGTTTCTGGCGTTATTATAACCGCACTGTGTGAAAAAAACAAGAGGAAATATCCGATTCTTTCCGGTCATTTGCCCGGCAAATCCCCGGTGGCGGGATTGTCCAGAAGTTTGCCTTCCTCCGAAAACCGGGAGCCGTGGCAGGGGCAGTCCCAGCTGTGTTCCTGGGCATTCCATTTCAGGGCGCAGCCCAGGTGGGGGCATCGCTTCAGGGAAGGGGTGAGCAGATTCCCAACAGCTTCCAGCGTGTTGATACCCAGCTGCCGGTGCAGGATGCTCCGGGAGGGGGAGAAAATATCGGCATACGGGTTTTCTCTGCCGGTAATCTGGTCGGTGAGAATCTGTGCCGCCGCCATGGAGGTGGTCATACCCCATTTGTTGAAACCGGCGGCAACGTACAGGTTGGGTGTTGCTGCGCTGTAGCGGCCGATATAGGGCATCCCGTCCAGACTCATGCAGTCCTGGGTTGCCCAGCGGTGGGTGATGCGGGCATCCGGGTAGTGGGTCTGGACGAACTGCTCCAGTTCCGGCCAGCCGCCGCCTTGCTTTCCCGTGCGATGTCCGCCGCCGCCCAGCAGCAGCTGAGTGCCCTGGCTGCGGAAGGACAGCCCGTTTTCCTGGGCGTCCAGGTACATCCCGGCGGGAATGGGGGCGTTTTCCAACGCCAGAACATAGGAACGCTGCTGATAAAGCTTGAGAAAATAACTGCCGTGCTTGTTCAGAAAGGGAAAATGGGTGGCGACAACGACGGCGTTTGCGTGAATGGTTCCGTGTTCCGTTTCTGCCCCCGTCTTTGTCAGCGAGAGAACAGGCGTATTCTCGTAAATGGTCAGCTCCCGGGCAATGGCGCTTACGAATTTCAGGGGATGAAACTGGGCCTGATTGGGGAAGCGGACGCCGCCGGCGGTGGGGAAGGACAGGGGGAGATTTTCTGCCAATTCCGCCGGAAAGTCAAGCTGGGACAGAACGGTCAGTTCTTCTTCCAGCGCCTGCGCGCCCTGGCGGGAGTAGACAATGTGCTCCTGAGGAGTAAAATCGCAGGGAATGCCTGCGCATAGCTCCCGGAAAGCGGCCAGCGCGTTTTCGTTGGCCTGCAGGTACCGCCGGGCGGTGTCCAGACCAAATTGCCGGTTGATTTTGCTGTAGATCAAACCGTGCTGGCTGGTCAGCTTGGCGGTGGTGTTCCCAGTGACACCGGAGGCGATACGAGTTCTCTCTGCCACGACACAGCTCACGCCCGCTTTTTGTAATTGGTAAGCGCATAGAAGTCCCGCCATGCCGCCGCCGATGACAAGTACATCCGTGGATACCGTGCCCTGCAGCGGGGGAAACTGGGGAAGCGGAACGCTGTTCCAGATGGATTTCATGGAATCAACTCCTTTTTGGGTATTATGGGCAGATTTCGGTCGCTTTATTTTCCGAAATCCCCCTTCCTTGACTTTCCTTCCCATTTTGCGTATAATACAATCGATTTACTATGGCGAACTTATACGGAACGCTCATTTAAATGCCAAAAAGCATTTAAATTGCCCGAAGGGCAAAGCGTTCTTATAAGACGGGCTTTTGTGATTTCTTACATGATAAATCACAAAAGCGCAGTGCCGTCAGGCAATGTTTCTTTGATGAAAAGTGTACTTTTCATCAAAGAATAGTATTAGGTAGGTTTGAATATTATGGCGAAAAAACAACAGGAACAATACGGAAATTCCAGCATCTCCATGCTTAAGGGCGAGGACCGGGTGCGCAAGCGTCCGGCGGTCATTTTCGGCTCTGACGATCTGGAGGGCTGTAAGCACGCGGTGTTTGAGATTCTCTCCAACGCCATCGACGAAGCCAGAGAAGGCCACGGCGACACCATCATCGTCACCCGCTATGAAGACCTGAGCGTGGAAGTGGAGGACTTTGGACGGGGCTGCCCCGTGGATTACAACGAAAAAGAAAAGCGGTATAACTGGGAGCTGGTGTTCTGCGAAATGTACGCCGGCGGCAAGTACGGGGAAAATGGAGAAAACTATGAGTATTCTCTGGGCTTAAACGGCCTTGGCTCCTGCGCCACCCAGTACGCTTCGGAATATTTTGACGCCACCATCCGCCGGGACGGCTTCCGGTACGATCTGCATTTTGAGAAGGGACGCAACATCGGCGGCCTGAAAAAGGAACCCGCAGATAGGAAGAAAACCGGCTCGTGCTTTCGCTGGAAGCCGGATCGGGAAGTCTTTACGGACATCAACATCCCCGTGGAATACTACCGGGACGTGCTGCGCCGTCAGGCGGTGGTAAACAAGGGCGTTCGTTTCAAATTCCGCAATCAGGTGGGAAAATCCTTTGAGGAAGAGGAATACTGCTATTCGGACGGCATCCGGGAATATATCGAGGAGCTGGTGGGGGACAACGCCTTCACCATGCCCACCTACTGGGAAGCCGAACGCCGGGGACGGGACGCAGACAACCGCCCGGAGATGAAGCTGAAAATCACAGCATCCTTCTGTTTTTCCAAGCAGGTCAGCCACATCGAGTATTACCACAACTCTTCCTGGCTGGAGTACGGCGGCAGCCCGGATCGGGCGGTGCGCCTGGGCTTTACCGCTGCCTTTGACAAATATCTGAAAGACAACAATAAATACACCAAGAACGAGAATAAGATCATTTTCCAGGACATTCAGGACTCTCTGGTGCTGGTGACCAACTGCTTCTCTACCATCGGCTGTTTTGAAAACCAGACGAAAAAGAGCGTCAATTCCAAGTTTACTCAGGAGGCCATGACGGCCTTCTTTAAGGAGCAGCTGCAGGTCTGGTTCATCGAGAATGCTCAGGAGGCTGCCAAGGCAGCAGAGCAGATTCTCGTTAACAAGCGCGCCCGGGAATCTGCGGAAAAGACCAAGTCCAGTGTCAAGAAAAAGCTGTCCGGTTCCATCGACATTGCCAACCGGGTGCAGAAGTTTGTGGACTGCCGCAGCAAGGATGCCAACCTCCGGGAACTGTATATCGTGGAGGGCGACTCCGCATTGGGCAGCGTAAAAATGAGCCGGGATGCGGAGTTCCAGGGCATTATGCCCGTCCGCGGCAAGATTCTCAACTGCCTGAAGGCGGATTACAGCAAAATCTTTGCCTCTCCCATCATCACCGACCTGATGAAGGTATTGGGCTGCGGCGTGGAGGTACAGGGCAAGAAAGCCAAGGAGCTGTCCTCCTTCGACCTGTCCCAGCTTCGCTGGAACAAGGTGGTTATCTGCACCGATGCGGACGTGGATGGCTTCCAGATCCGCACCCTGATTCTCACCATGCTCTATCGGCTGTGCCCAACTCTGATTCGGGACGGCTATGTGTATATTGCGGAATCTCCCCTGTTTGAGATTACCTGCAAGGATAAGACCTGGTTTGCCTACAACGAGCAGGAAAAGGTAAAAATCCTGAAAGAACTGGAGGGCAAAAAGGTCACCATCCAGCGTTCCAAGGGTCTTGGCGAAAACGACCCGGAGATGATGTGGATGACCACCATGAACCCGGAGACCCGGCGGCTCATCAAGGTCATGCCCGAGGATGCCGAGCGCACCGCCCACTATTTTGACGTTCTGCTGGGGGATGCCCTGCAGGAGCGGAAGAACTTCATCGCCGAAAACGGCGCCAAATATCTGGAATTGGCGGACATTTCTTAAAATTGACAGTTGACAGTTGTCAATTGAAACGTAAGGAGTGCAATATGGCACGGAAAAATAAGGAACCTGAAAAGAAGAAAAAAATTAACACCGACGGCGTGATGGGGCTTCACGGCTCCACGACGGAGCAGGCGATTTCCGAAACCCTGGAAATCAACTACATGCCCTACGCCATGTCGGTGATTGTATCCCGGGCGATTCCGGAAATTGACGGCTTCAAGCCCTCCCACCGCAAGCTCCTGTACACCATGTACAAGATGGGCTTGCTCACCGGCGGCAGAACCAAGTCCGCCAACATCGTGGGTCAGACCATGCGCCTGAATCCCCACGGCGATGCTGCAATCTATGAAACCATGGTGCGGCTTGCCCGGGGCAATGAGACGCTGCTGCATCCCTTTGTGGATTCCAAGGGCAACTTCGGCAAGGTGTATTCCCGGGACATGGCCTATGCGGCCTCCCGTTATACCGAGGCAAAGCTGGATCCCATCTGCGCCGAGGTGTTCAAGGACATTGACAGCGATACCGTGGACATGGTGGACAACTACGATGCCACCATGAAGGAGCCTGCCCTGCTTCCCACTACCTTCCCCAACGTGCTGGTTTCTGCCAATCAGGGCATCGCCGTGGGCATGGCCTCCAACATTTGCTCTTTCAACCTGAAAGAGGTCTGCGATACCGCCATTGCCCTGATGAAAAATCCCGACCACGATATTCTGGAAACTCTGCCGGGGCCGGACTTTTCCACCGGCGGCGAGCTGCTGTTTGACGAAGCGGCTACCCGGGAAATCTATACCACCGGCCGGGGCAGCTTCAAGCTCCGGGCAAAGTGGC
>JBJDYL010000141.1:0-3218 GCA_051867285.1 Faecousia sp.
AGGTTCCGGACACCGTTCATCAGGTTGCCGGCGACGATGGGCAGCAGGGCGACGATGCCGAGATATACAGCACCAAAGACAACGATCTTATTGATGACCTTCTGGATGAAGTCAGCGGTGGGCTTGCCGGGACGGAAGCCGGGAATAAAGCCGCCGTTCTTCTTCAGGTTGTTGGAAATCTCCACGGGATCATACTGAATGGTGGAGTAGAACCAGCTGAAGAAGAAGATCATCAGGAAGTAGATAACCGCATAAGTCCAGCTGGAGGAGCTCCAGACATGCTCATACCACCAGCCAGAGGTCTTGCCGGTGAAGGCACAGATGGTAGCGGGCAGAGAGCAGATGGACTGAGCGAAAATGATGGGCATAACACCGGACATGCTCACCTTGATGGGCAGGTTGGTGTTCTGACCGCCGTAGACCTTGCGGCCCACAACGCGCTTGGCGTACTGGATGGGAATCCGACGCTCCGCGTCGTTGATAAAGATGATGAACAGGATCAGAGCAGCCATGCCGATCACCACGATCAGGATCTGCCACCAGAGCATGGCGGCCAGGTTGCTGACCATTCTGGGCAGGCCGGAGATGATATTGGCAAACAGGATCATGGAAATGCCGTTGCCGATACCGAACTCGGTAATCTGCTCACCCAGCCACATCACCACGGCGGAGCCGGCGGTGAACGCCAGGACAATCACCAGAGCGGGCAGGAAGCCCTGCTGGGTGATGATGGAGAAGCCCTGAGAAGAGTAGTTGTGGAGCATGGTGTAGTAAGCCCAGCCCATCAGCAGACCCAGACCAACCGTGGTGTAGCGGCTGATGCGGGCGATCTTCTTCTTGCCTTCCTCGCCGCCGTCCTTCGCCAGCCGCTCCAGAGCGGGAATGGCGATGGTCAGCAGCTGGATAATAATGCTGGCGTTAATGTAGGGCTGAATGCCCAGCGCAAAGACGGTGGCCTGAGAGAAGGCGCTGCCGGACATTGCGTTGTACAGGCCCAGGATCGTGGTAGACAGGACGCTGTCAAAGTAATTCGACAGGGTTGCAACGTCAATGAAAGGAACAGGAATGACATTGCCCACACGGTAAATCAGCAGGATGAACAGAGTGAAGATGATCTTCTTTCTCAGTTCCGGGATCTTCCATGCGTTCTGAAGTGTCTGTAACACTTAGACCACCTCGGCCTTTCCGCCTGCCTGCTCAATCTTTTCCTTAGCAGACTCAGAGAAAGCCGCAGCCTTTACAGTCACTTTTTTGGTCAGAGTACCGTTGCCCAGCACCTTCAGACCGTTGGGGCACTCGGAGATAATGCCGGCCTCGATCAGAGCAGCAGCATCCACAGTGGCGCCGTCCTCAAACTTGTTCAGCGCGATCACGTTGACAGCAGTCAGAGGCTTAGCGAACACATTGATGAAGCCGCGCTTGGGGATACGGCGCACCAGAGGCATCTGGCCGCCTTCAAAGCCAACGCGCACCTTGCCGCCGGAACGGGCCTTCTGACCCTTGTGGCCCCGGCCGCCGGTCTTGCCATTGCCGCTGCCGTGGCCGCGGCCCTTACGCTTGCCGACCTGAGTAGAGCCGGCAACGGGAGAAAGTTCATGAAGCTTCATTATTCTTCTCCTCCTTATTCAACTTCGGTGACCTGCAGCAGGTAACCGATCTTGGCGATCTTGCCGCGGGTCTGGGTATTGTCGGGCTGGATGCTAGTCTGGCCGATCTTACGCAGACCCAGACTTGCAGCAGTAGCGATGTGCTTTTCCAGACGACCGTTCAGGCTCTTAACAAGCGTAATCTTCAGGTTTGCCATGTTAATTGCCCTCCTTAACCAACGATTTCTTCCACGCTCTTACCGCGAACAGCAGCGACCTGCTCGGGGGAACGCAGGGAAGTCAGGCCAGCCATGGTGGCCTTGACAACGTTCTGGGGATTGTTGGAGCGCAGGCACTTTGCGCAGATGTTCTTGATGCCAACAGCCTCCATAACGGCACGGACAGCGCCGCCGGCGATAACGCCGGTACCTTCGGGGGCGGGCTTCAGCAGAACGGTGCCGGCGCCGAAGATGCCGATAACATCGTGGGGGATGGTATCGCCAGCCAGGGAAACCTTGACCATGTTCTTCTTGGCATCGGCGATGCCCTTCAGAATGGCCTCGGAAACTTCGGCCGCCTTACCCAGGCCGTAGCCCACGGTGCCCTTGCCGTCGCCAACAACAACCAGAGCGGAGAATTTCATGACACGGCCGCCCTTAACGGTCTTGGAAACACGGTTCAGGTAAACGACCTTCTCAATGAGCTCGGGGGCGTCATTGTTCGTCTTATTATAAGCCATTTTCTTTCCTCCTCACTCTTAGAACTTCAGGCCGCCTTCGCGGGCGCCTTCAGCCAGGGCAGCGACACGGCCGTGGTAAACATAGCCGCCGCGGTCAAACACGACTTCCTCAATGCCCTTTGCCTTGGCACGCTCAGCCAGGACAGCGCCGACCTTCTTTGCAGCCTCTGCATTGCCGGTAGCGCCTTCAAAGCCCTTCTCCAGGGTGTTTGCGGAAACCAGGGTCACGCCGCTGACATCATCGATGATCTGGGCGTAGATGTTTGCATTGGAGCGGAACACGTTCAGGCGGGGACGCTCGGCGGTGCCGGAAACCTTGCCGCGAACGCGGATATGCCGCTTCAGGCGCATAGCCTTCTTATTGATCTTGCTAACCATTTCGGCACACCTCCATTACTTCTTGCCACCGGTCTTACCAACCTTGCGGCGGATGACCTCAGTGGTATACTTGATGCCCTTGCCCTTGTAAGGCTCGGGGGGACGCTTGCCGCGGACTTCGGCAGCGAACTGGCCGACGACCTGCTTGTCAATGCCGCGGATGATGATCTTGTTGGGAGCGGGAACCTCAATGGTGATGCCGGGGATCTCGTCCACGATGACCTCGTGGGAGAAGCCCAGACGCATGACCAGCTGGTTGCCCTTCTTCTCTGCACGGTAGCCAACGCCGTTGACTTCCAGCTCCTTGGCATAGCCCTTCTCCACACCCTCTACCATGTTGTGCAGCAGAGTACGGGTCAGGCCGTGCAGGGACTTGTGCAGATGCTCTTCGTCGGGGCGGTCAACAGTCAGGACATTGCCCTCGACCTTCAGGATCATGTCGGGATGGAAGGTGTAGGAAAGGGTGCCCTTGGGGCCCTTAACGGTGACAACGTTGCCCTCGGCAATGTCCACCG
>JBJDYL010000142.1:0-43379 GCA_051867285.1 Faecousia sp.
TGATGGACAGGCCCTTCAGCATGATGTTCAGCTGCTTGGCCAGGTTGATATCGTCCGCAGTTTCTGCGCCGACCTTCTGGCCGTAAGCCAGAGCGACGGAAGCGCCGACGGTCTTGTAGTCCTCGTTACGGGCGGACAGAACCAGAATGTTCTTGCCCTGCAGCGCCTCAGCGATCTTGCTGAACAGCTCGCCATCCTTCTCAATGTTCTTGCAGCCCATGACAACGATCGGCATGGTGACAGCATCAGCAACAGCCTTGGCATCCGCAACGCAGTCAGCAACGGAGCGGTTCTCGCCGTTGGGATCGGCAGACTCGAAATGCAGGCACAGGAAGTCGGCGCCAGGCATGGTTTCCGCCTTCTTGGCGTAGTCCGCCATAGTGGTGCAGCCGGCGTAGAATTCCTTCAGCGCAGGAGCATCCCAGGAGCCTGCCAGATCGGAGATCTCAACGCCGATCTTGGGAGCGTTCTCGATGGGTGCATCGAAGGTGTAGAACGGCATCACATTCTGACCGCCGATGACGATTGCCTTGTCACCGGTGCCCAGCGTCACGGCATTGATCTTGCCGCTGAAGGGAGCCGTCTTGGGTGTAAAAGCCATAGTGTTTTCCCCCTTGATTGATTTATAAGTGTGTAATTATGGGATATAAGACATGGGCGGCAAGACGGACGGAATCGCTCCCGCCGTCTTACCTTCCACATCCTACATCTTTCACAAAGTAAGTTACAGTCCGATGGACTGCATGATGCCCTTCAGCGCCACCTTCATGGGGTCGCTTTCGGGCAATTTGGCGGAGGGTTCTCCGTCACAGTCGCAGCGGTACACCGCCTCGTCCTGGGGCAGCACGCCAAAGAGTTTGAGGCCGTGCTTTTCAATCTCCGCCTGAACTCCCGCGTCCAGCACGCCGCCCGGCGCACGGTTGACGATCAAGCCCATCTGGCCGGGGTTCAGATTCATCTCTCTGACCATTTCCGCAACCCGCGCCACCGCCTGAACGCCCCGGCGGGAGCAGTCGGAAATCAGAAGCATGGTATCCACATGGGGCAGCGTGCCCCGGGCAATATGCTCAAGTCCCGCCTCATTGTCCATAACGACATAGGAATAGTTGGGCACATACTTGGCCACCTGAGACTGGAGCACACCGTTGACATAACAGTAGCAGCCCTTGCCCTGGGTACGACCCATGACCAGCATGTCAAAGTCATCATCCTCGATCAGCGCAGAGCCGAACTTCATTTCCGCATAATCCGCTTTGGTCATGCCCGTGGGAATGGTGCCCTTCAGCTCTGCCTGGGCCATTTCCTCCCGGATCTGTCCCAGAGAGGTTTCCACCTCCACGCCCAGAACCTCATTCAGGTTGGAATTGGCGTCTGCGTCCACCACAAGCACAGGGCCGTTTTTCTTCTTGCACAGGTAATCGATCAGCATGCCGCAGGTGGTGGTTTTACCCACGCCGCCTTTACCGGCAACGGCAATGGTATGAGGCATAATCATGGTTCTCCTTATTCATGGAATTGCGCAACGCAGAATTTGGAATCATCCGCATTTTGCATGTACATTACGGATCCTCCTGTCTCCGAAGGGACGAGAGAATCCGGGGAATTCAGGCCAGGTTCAGCAGACCGGCCCCTCTGGCGATCACGGCAACATCTTCATACTGGTTCCGTGCGTACAGGTGGATGCCGTTCACGCCGCAGGCGCGGTACTCGCCGATCTGGTTGATAGTGTACTCGATGCCGGCAGCCTTGAAGGATGCCTTCTTACCCTCTACATCGGCATCGAAGGGATCTTTGACGAAGGGGTTGGGGAAAATCCAGTTCTTGGAGATAATCTCACACAGAGCGCGGGGCATAACACAGCCATTGCGGGAAAGCGCCATATTGATGGTAACAGCCTGATCCAAAATGGGCATGACACCCACATCCACAGGCAGCCAGATGCCAGCGGCACGGATGGCGTCCAGCCAGTAGCGGAACTGATCCATGTCCCAGCACAGCTGCGTCATAATATAGTTGGCGCCGTTGTCCTGCTTCTGCTTCAGAAAATCAATGTCCGCTTCCAGGCTGCGGCAGGCAATGTGGCCCTCGGGAGAGCCGGCCACTGCGATGGTGAACCTGTCGCCAAATTTCTGGCGGACAAACTCCACCAGCTCGGAAGCGTAGTGCAGATCACCGCCGGTTCCGGTCCAGCCGAAGGGCAAATCGCCCCGCAGCGCCAGTACATGATTGACGCCATGATCCAGGTAATTCTGCAGCTGCTCCTGAATTCCTTCTTTGGTATTGCCGATGCAGGTAAAATGGGTGACAGGAATACACCTGCCGTCTCTCTGAATCTTGTCCAGAATCTCCAGGTTCTTGCCCACGTCCGTACCGCCTGCGCCGTAGGTGCAGGAGATATAATCGGGGTTCAGGGTGTACAGCTGGTCGAGCACGCCGCCTTCACCGCACAGTTCCTCCATACCGACATCGGTCTTTGGCGGGAATACCTCGAAAGAGAATGCTGTGCGGTTGTTCAGGATATCCACAACAGACATGCTCTTTTCCTCCTGATACTTTTGCGCTTCAGAGCCAGGGTTTCCATCGCCACACAGGCAAACTCCGCCCATATCGGTACAATGATATCGTATCACACCTTCTGCATAAATTCAACCCACAATTTGATATATTTTACAAAAAAATGCGCTGACAATGGGAGAATGTCATTCAGTTCGCGACACGAGACGTTTCACAAGCCGCCAGACCTGCAGGATATTGAAAAAACGCCTGCTGCGCATTTGCAGCAGGCGTTTTTGCTTACACTTCCTTGCTCTTGGAGGCAATCTCCATCAGGCATTTTGCCATGAATTCGTCGAGGGTCATGGCACCCAGGTCGTCGCCCTTGCGGGTACGCACGGACACGGTGCCGTTTTCCATATCCCGGTCGCCCACAACCAGCATATAGGGAATCTTCTGCATCTGGGCTTCCCGGATCTTGTAGCCCAGCTTCTCGCTGCGGTAGTCGCCTTCCGCGTGGATGTTCACAGCGTTCAGCTTTTCCACCAGACCCTTGGCATATTCGTGGGCCCGGTCGGTGATGGGCAGCACCTTCACCTGGGTGGGCATCATCCACAGGGGCAGTGCGCCGGCATACTTCTCAATCAGGTAAGCCAGCGTCCGCTCATAGCAGCCCAGAGAGGTACGGTGGATAATATAAGGACGCTTCTTCTGACCGTCGGCGTCGGTATACTCCATGCCAAACTGCTCTGCCAGAAGCTGATCCACCTGAATGGTGACGATGGTGTCCTCCTTGCCGAACACGTTCTTATACTGGATGTCCAGCTTGGGGCCGTAGAAGGCGGCCTCGTCGATTCCGATGCTGTAATCCACACCCAGATCGTCCAGAATCTTGCCCATAATGCCCTGCGCTTCATCCCACTGCTCGGGGGTGCCGATATACTTGGTACCGGCCTTGGCGGGATCCCACTGGCTGAACCGGAAGGTGCAGTTCTCCAGCATGCCGACAGTGTCCAGGCAGTATTTTGCCAGCTCCAGGCAGCCCCGGAACTCCTCCTCCAGCTGGTCGGGACGGAGAATCAGGTGACCTTCGGAAATGGTGAACTGGCGCACCCGGATCAGGCCGTGCATCTCGCCGGAGTCCTCGTTACGGAACAGGGTAGAGGTTTCGCCCAGGCGCATGGGCAGGTCACGGTAGGAGCGGGCCCGGTTCAGGAATACCTGATACTGGAACGGGCAGGTCATGGGCCGCAGGGCGAAGCATTCCTTGCTCTCGTCGTTGGGGTCGCCCAGTACGAACATGCCGTCCAGATAGTGATCCCAGTGGCCGGAAATCTTGTACAGGTCGGACTTGGCCATCAGAGGGGTCTTGGTCAGCAGGTAACCCCGCTTCTGCTCCTCGTCCTCCACCCAGCGCTGCAGGGTCTGGATGACCCGGGCACCCTTGGGCAGCAGGATGGGCAGGCCCTGACCGATTACATCCACGGTGGTGAAGTATTCCAGCTCCCGGCCCAGCTTGTTGTGATCCCGCTTCAGAGCTTCCTCCTGGCGCTTCACATACTCATCCAGCTCGTCCTTGCTGGGGAAGGCAATGCCGTAGATGCGCTGCAGCATCTTGCGGTTGCTGTCGCCCCGCCAGTAGGCGCCGCAGGACTTGGTAAGCTTAAAACCGTTGTGCTTGACCCGTCCGGTGTGATCCAGATGGGGGCCAGCGCACAGGTCGGTGAACTCGCCCTGGGTGTAGAAGGAGATCACGGCATCCTCAGGCAAGTCGTTGATCAGCTCCACCTTGTAAGGCTCGTTTTTGCTTTCCATATAAGCAATGGCCTCGGCACGGGGCTTCTCGCTGCGCTCCAGGCGAATGCGCTCCTTGCAGATCTTCTTCATTTCCGCCTCGATCTTGGTCAGATGCTCCGGGGTGAAGGAGAAGGGGGCGTCAAAGTCGTAGTACCAGCCCTCGTCAATGGCGGGGCCGATGGCCAGCTGAACCTCCGGCCACAGGCGCTTCACAGCCTGGGCCATGATGTGGGAGCAGGTGTGCCAATAGGTCTTGCGGTATTCGGGGTTTTCAAAGGTGAATACATTTTCGTTTTCCATAACAATACCTCCAGTTCATGATGCGAGATACAGGATAGAAGATACAAGATAACGTCTGAGCGAAACGCAAGACTATCTCGTATCCTGCATCTCATATCTTGTATCTTTTCTGGGGAGGGTAAAAAAATAGCCCATCCCCTGAAAGAATCAGGGGTGGGATACAGTAAAAAAGCAGTATTCCACGGTTCCACCCTGGTTGCCCTGCTTTCTGCAGAGCCACTCATTGACGCGGTAACGGGCGTGCCCGGCAGGACATTTCCGCCCTGCGGCTCGGAAGTGGTATCGCCCGGGGCAGGGGTACAGATGCCTTTCACCAAACGGCATCCTCTCTGGGAATCTTACCGGGGCGCGTGTCTTCGTCAAAGCCTTTGAACAACAGAAAATTTAGCACACTTTTTTGAAAAAGTCAATCCCCGCAGGGGAAAACCAGCCGTCGAAACAGCAAAAAATCCGTCGCATTCCGGGAGGCGGTTGTCCATAACTGGAAGGCAACTAATTATGTCAAGTAGTAACATAACTCGACAGTTTATGTAAACAAATGTAATCTTTTGACACCAGATATCGTGGTGTTCTGACGTGTTGCGACCAATATCTTGTCTTGAGTTAACATAATTTATCGAATTTTTTATTGTAAAAATATGGCGAATTATGTTAAAAACATTGAAATACTTGACATTTTAAGATTATTTGCTATAATAGCACCATACAAAACGCAGTCGGAAACAAAATGTAATCATTTCGCATAACGTCATTTTGTCCGCGCACTTTTGTAACTTTTTTAGCAGGAGGTGCCCGCATGGCGAAAACCAGATCCAAGGTATTGAGAAAGAAGATCTTCCTGATCCGTCTGTACGTATTTGTGCTGACCCTGATTCTGGTACTGGCCATGACGGCGCTGCTGTCCCAGACCGCCTTCGCCCGAACCTACGTCATTACCGACGGCGAGCGGGTGGTAACCTACACCTCCTTTGCCACGGATCCGGAAGAGGTCCTGGATCAGGCTGGGGTCACCCTCAGCGAACACGATACCTTCACCACCAATGCGGTGGAGGGCGCGGCATCCATCACCGTCCGCCGCGCCCAGAATATTACCGTCCATTACCATGGGCAGACCACGACGGCCACCACCTTCGGCGAAACGGCAGGGGAGCTGCTGCACCGGCTGAATTTGGATGTGTCGGGAGAGGACGTGGTCTCCCATGGTTTGGAAGAAGAAACCTATGACGGCATGGTGCTGCGGGTGGACCGGGTGGAGACCCTGTGCCAGACCTACACCACTACTGTCCCCCATGAAGTCAGCCGCTGCAATGACAGCACACTGCCCCAGGGTACGGAGGAAATTCTGACCCAGGGCGAGGACGGCGAGCTTCTGTGCACTGCGGAGGTCACCTATATCAACGGCACGGAATCCACACGCCGGGTGCTTACGGAAACCGTAACGAAAATGCCCATTACCGAAGTGATCGGCGTGGGAACGGGCGCGGCTGTCGAAAAATCCGACCAGCCCATCATTGGAGACGGGTATATCACCCTGCCCACCGGCGAGGTTCTGACCTATACACGCACGGATACCGTCCGGGCTACCGCCTATACCCATACGGACAAAGGCTGCGACACGGTAACTTCCACCGGCACCACCGTCCACTGGGGCACCGTGGCCGTGGATCCCCGGTACATACCCTATGGAACACGCATGTTCATCATGGCCAGCGACGGCTCCTACGTCTATGGCATCGCCACGGCGGAGGACTGCGGCGGCGACATCAAAGGCGACCGGATGGATCTGTATATGCCCACCTACGCGCAATGCATGGAGTTCGGCAGACGACGCTGCACGCTGTATTTCCTCGGATAAACCGACAGCTTCTTTTTCTTATTGACAATCCTGCGGCAGATGCTTAGAATGTAAAAAATCATCTAGCCGAAGGGAAGTCGTTTCCATGAGAAAAACCGCACCGCTTCTTGTGCTGGCCGCCGGTACGCTTTGGGGGATCATGGGCATCTTTGTGCGGACGCTGACCGCCTGGGGGTTTACCTCCCTGCAAATTGCCTCTGCCCGGATTGTATTTGGCGCGCTGCTTTTCCTGACCATCACCGCCGCAGTCAGACCTGCCCAGCTGAAAATCCACTGGCGGGATGTGGGGCTGTTTTTGGGCATGGGTATTTTCAGCCTGCTGCTGTTTACGGTGTGCTATTTTACCACCATCAATAGGGCGTCTTTGTCCGTGGCTGCGATCCTTCTGTATACCTCACCCATTTGGGTCATGCTTCTGTCCCTGATCTGCTTCCGGGAATCAATCACCCGCCGCAAGGCGCTGGCGGCAGTCCTGGCATTCGGAGGCTGTGTACTGGTGTCCGGGATTGGATCCGGCGCGCAGCTTTCGCCGCTCGTCATTGCCACAGGGCTTCTGTCGGCGGTTGGCTATGGACTGTACAGCATTTTCGGCACCTTTGCCCTGCGGAAATATCCCCCGCTTACCGTCACCACCTATGCCTTTTTGTACGGTGCGGTGGGAGCGGTGTTTCTGTGCAGTCCCGCAGATGCCCTCCGGGTAATCGGCGAAGCGGAGCATCCGGGAATGGTGGTGGGATTTCTGGTTGTCACCGCCTTCGTGACCGCCGTGCTTCCCTATCTGCTCTACACCGTGGGACTATCCCACATGCGCGCCAGCTCGGCGGCGATTATGGCATCCATTGAACCGGTTGTAGCCACTGCCGCCGGCGCGTTGGTTTTTCACGAATCTCTGACGCCGGCAGCGCTGGCAGGCATTTTTCTGGTGCTGGCGGCAATTGTGGTTTTGAATGCGAAAGCTGCGCAACCGGCGTAAACGGCTTCCCCAAAGCGGAAGGCATTTGCCCATTGCCAAACCGTCTTTTTTCTGGTATGATAGCCGGAAGAAAGGCGGTTTATTCTATGGTGAATGTTTGCGATATTCAGGTGATGAAACCCCTGCTTGCGGAGCATGGGTTTCACTTTTCCAAGGCTAAGGGGCAGAATTTCCTCATCGCCCCCTGGGTGCCCCAGTCCATCGCAGAGCAGGCAGGCGTGGATGAGACGGCGGGGGTTCTGGAAATCGGACCCGGCATCGGCCCGCTGACCCAGCAGCTGTGCCTGCGGGCAAAAAAGGTCTGCGCCGTGGAGCTGGACGAGCGGTTAAAGCCCATCCTGGATATCACTGTGGGAGAATTTGACAATCTGGAAATTCTCTGGAACGACGTGCTGCGGCTGGATCTTCCCGCGCTGGTGGAAGGGGAATTTTCCGGCCTGCGCCCCATGGCCTGCGCCAATCTCCCCTACTACATCACCTCCCCCATTTTGACGGCTCTGCTGGAGGCGGACTGCTTTGAGTCCGTCACCGTCATGGTGCAAAAAGAGGTTGCCCAGCGCATCGCCGCCGCGCCCGGCAGCCCGGACTACAGCGCTTTCACCGTGTTCTGCCAGTATTACGCAGAGCCTACGCTGCTGTTCGACGTGCCCGCCCACTGCTTCCTGCCCCAGCCCAAGGTCACCTCGGCGGTGATTCAGCTGAAGGTGCGAAAGGAGCGCTGCTGGGATATTCTTGACGAGGATATTTTCTTCCGCACCGTGCGCGCCAGCTTCGCCATGCGGCGCAAGAAGCTTTCTAACGGCCTGGCCTCCGGCTTCCCGGAGCTAGGAAAGACCGGCGCAGCGGAAATCATTGAGAAAGCAGGCTTTGACGCCAACATCCGGGGCGAAACCCTGGGCATCCCGGAGTTTGCCCGAATTGCCAACGAAATTGTAAAACGCAGAGAAGTGTAAATATGTCATTGCGAGCCAGTCCTCAGACTGGTGTGGCAATTCCCATCGATTTCGGGAATGTCACAGAACGGAGAGAAAAATGATCGAATTTCTGCTTTTGGATTTGGACGACACCATTCTGGACTTTCACAAAGCTGAGCGCATCGCCCTGAGCAAAACCATCCGCACCTTCGGGGCCGAACCTACGGAAACCCTTCTGAACCGCTACCACGCCATCAACAAATGGCACTGGGAGCAGCTGGAGCTGGGAAAACTGACCCGGGATCAGGTGATTGTGAACCGGTTCGGGATGCTGTTTCAGGAGCTGGGGATGTCTGTTGACGCGGCCGCCTGCGCAAAAAGCTATGAAACCAATCTGTCCATCGGGCACTATTTTCTGCCCGGCGCGGAGGAGGCGGTGAAGCGGCTGCACGAAAAATACCGGCTGTTTCTGGTGAGCAATGGCACCGCCTGCGTCCAGCACAGCCGCCTGACCAGCGCCGGACTGTACCCCTACTTTGAACAGGTATTTATTTCCCAGGAAATCGGCTTCAACAAGCCGGATAAGGCCTATTTTGACCGCTGTTTTGCCCGGATTCCCGGGTTTGACCCAGGAAAGGCACTGATGGTGGGCGACAGCCTGACCTCGGATATCAAAGGCGGCATCAACGCCGGTATCAAAACCGTGTGGGTCAATCCCAAGCATAAGGATTGTGGTGAAATCCGCCCGGACTATCAGATTGAAGGGCTGGATCAGCTGGAAACACTGCTGGAGGGAATGGAGGTTCGTCTTTGATGAAATCCTGGATCACCCTGCTGAAACTGTGCGTTTTCCTGGCGTCCAGCTTCGGTTACTGGGAATTCTTTCGCCGCAGGCTGAACCTCCGAACCTGCTTTCTGCCTGCGTTTACCACTGCCGTCCAGTTCTGTGTGCTGTTTATCGCGGGACTGCTGAACTATCTGGGGGAGGCTGCCGATCTGATGTATTTCGGCGGGCTGGTACTGCTGCTGGCGGAGCTGTGGCAGGAAAAAGGGAACCTGCGGAAGTTGTGCAGACCTTACCTCCAGGCGGAATACGTTCTGGCTCTGATCGGTTTGGCAGCTGCCGTCCTTGCGGTGCACGGAAAGCGCCTGTCCGCGATTGACAATTTCACCCACTGGGCGGTGGTGATCCAGAATATGCTGTATTCCGATCGTTTCCCCACCTTTGCCCAGGAAGCCGTGACCTTCACCAGCTATCCGGTGGGCAGTGCGGCCCTCGTGTACTATTTCAGCCGCAGAGTCGGTGATACCGAATGGATGTTCATGCTGGCGCAGACGTATCTGATGCTGTGTATGATGCTGCCCATGTTCGCCGGTCTGAAAAAGCACCGCGCTGTCGGCGCCGTACTCATCGCCGTAATGGCCAACTTCTTCCTGTGCTACAACATTCCGGTCACGGAACTGCTGGTAGACACGCTGCTGCCTCTGACAGCTGCGGCGGCATTCCTGTTTGTAGCCGACGCCTGCTCCAGCGGGGAAAAACCCACGTCGGTTCTGTATGCCCTTCCGCTGCTGTTACTGACCATGAATATCAAAAATTCCGGTCCTTTTTTTGTCGCCGTCGGCCTGCTGCCCGTCCTGCTGTGAAAGGGAAAGCGGCGCGAAAACTGGAAGGCTCTGGCGCTGACCGTACTGGTGCTGCTGGTGGGATATTCCCTGTGGAATCGTCACTGCGACTATGTATTTGACAATTCCCAGATGAGCCAGCACGCCGTCTCTGCTGCGTATTTCCGGATGCGGCTGGCAGAGCGGACACCGGAGGAGCTGGTGCAGATCGCCCACGGCGTGACGGCATACGTATGCAGCCGGAAAGCTCTGGTGCTGCTGGTGCTGTGGCTGGCGGTGCTGGCTGCCGGTGTCTGGCTTTTGAATCCAGCACAAGGGCAAAAGTCTTGGCTTCGCCTGGCTTTGCTGAATCTTGGCGTCTACGCCGCCTGGAGCATTTCCCTTCTGGGAATGTACCTGTTCTCCATGAGCGTGCAGGAGGCTCTGGAGCTGACCAGCATTGAACGGTATGCCCGCTCCATTGATATTTTCCTGCTGTTCCTGGATACGGCATACGCCCTCAGTCTGATGGACGACGCTGGAACCGGGGCTGCGCGCCGGATTTTCGGGCTGGTGCTGGCCGCCCTGATGACCGTTACCTGGGCAGCTGGCTGCAATGGTTTTTCCTGTTTCCCCGGGGTGCAGGAAGGTGACCTGACGGTGCGCAGCCAGATCGAGGAGCTGGTCGCGGAATATGGTGTAGAACGCGGCTATTCCTACCTGATCTGCGACCGCATCGCCGGCGGGTACGCCATGTTTGCCCTGCGATACTGCATGAATACCTCCCGGATACAGCAGATTGCCGTCACGGAGGAAGCCCAGATGGAAATTGAAAAGGATTACGACTTCATCTTCCTGCTGGATACCGACAATCCCATTTTGCAGGACTGGGTCGCGCGCACCTACCCTGCCCAGTCCGGCAGGCAGGTAATCCAGTGTATCAAATAACAAAGGAGCTGTACTATGGAATACGAACTGGTACATGAAATCAAAAATCTCTGCCGCAACAACCAAATGCGGGACATTTTCTTTGAAGAAGTGGAGTGCGACGACCCGGAAGCCTATCTTTGGGAAAAGCTGCATGGAAAAGCGGTAGAAATGACCGTTGAGCCGGGACTCAACGGCGCTGTGACCATTCATGCGGTGGTGGACGGGCTGATTCAGAAATTCGTTTTTACCCCAATCTGACCCTTGCCCGGGCTACTTCCCGGGCTGCAATTCTTTAGGAGAACCCAAAATGAAAAATTTCCATCTTCTGCCGTGGCTCATCGTCGGAGCGCTGGGCGCGGCGGCGTTTATCCTGCGCTTCGTCCTGTGGGGCTACAGCTTTTCCGCGCTGGTGTGCTGCTGCCTTGCAGGAATTATCGCGTTTTATGAGGTCACCGGGATGCTGCTGACCCAGTTCCCAGTGGTCATCCCCATCCTCCGGCGGATATTTACCGTCTGTCTGGTCATCGGAATCGCCGTGGTGAGCGTCACGGAGTGCATCATCATTAAAGCCAGCTTCGGCAATCCCACGGAACCGGTGGACTATCTGGTGGTGCTGGGCGCCAAGGTGCGTGTCACTGGCCCCTCTGCTTCCCTTTGGGACCGGATTTACGGCGCTTACAGCTATCTGGAAGCCCACCCGGATGTCATCGCCGTGGTTTCCGGCGGTCAGGGCGTGGATGAGCCTACGGCGGAGGCCTATTCCATGCGGGACGAGCTGGTGGCGCTGGGCATTGACCCGAAGCGGATCTGGATAGAGGACAAGGCCACCTCCACCTGGGAAAACCTCCATTTTTCTCTTGACCTGATTGAAGAAAAAACCGGAAAGCGCCCCGAAAAAATCGGTGTGCTTTCCAGCGAATATCACCTGTACCGGGCAAGCCTGTTTGCAAAAGCCTGCGACGTGGAATTCGTGGGCGTGCCCGCGCGCACCAGCCGGATTTCCCAGATGATCAACCACTTTATGCGGGAGGTCGCCGGGGTCTGGCACTACTGGCTGTTGGGAGGACAATATGATACCATTTGATTACGCGAATTACGCCTGGGAGCAGGCAGCCGCGCTGCTGGCCATCGACTCCCCTTCTGGCTTTACGGAGAAAGCTGCTCATTGGGTGAAAAACGCCTTTGAAGCTCTGGGTTTTCCGGCGGAAATCACCACGAAGGGCGGCGTGCTTGCCGACCTTGGCGGCGCGGACACCGGTGACGGTCTGCTGCTGGAAGCCCACACCGACACCCTGGGCGGCATGGTATGCCGGATCAAGGGCGACGGGCGGCTGCAGCTGACGAAAATCGGCGGAATGCGGGCGGAAAACGGGGAAACTGAAAACCTCCGGGTCTACACCCGGGAGGAAAAAATCTACGAGGGCACTTTGCAGCTGTGCAACGCTTCCGTCCACGTCAACGGCGGCTACAGCGATGCCAAGCGGGATTTTGATACCACCGAGGTGGTGCTGGACGAGGATGTGAAGTCTGCCGAGGATGTGCGAAAGCTTGGCATTGAGGTGGGCGACTTCGTCTGCTTTGACCCCCGCACCAGAAAAACGGGAAGCGGCTATCTGAAAAGCCGGTTTCTGGACGACAAGCTCAGCGTGGGCATTCTGCTGGGCTTTGCCAAATATCTTTCCGACAACAAGATCACCCTGCCCCGGAGAACCTACGTCCATGTGACGGTGTATGAGGAAGTGGGGCACGGCGGTGCTGCCTCTGTCCCGGCAGGCGTTACGGAAGCCATTTCCGTGGACATGGGCTGCGTGGGCGAGGGATTAAGCTGCACGGAGCGGCAGGTAAGTATCTGCGCCAAGGATTCCGGCGGCCCGTACAGCTATGAAGTTGTGGGCAAGCTAATCGCCGCCGCCAAGCAAACCGGTGCCGACTACGCCGTGGATGTATATCCCCACTACGGCTCCGATGTGGAAGCCACCTTGAACGCCGGATATGACCTGCGCCACGGTCTGATCGGCCCCGGCGTCTACGCCAGCCACGGCTACGAACGCAGCCACATCGACGGGGTTTACAACACCCTGAAGGTGCTGTGCGGATATCTGGCTGTAGAATAACTCCAAGTTCACAAAAATCACCCCGGTGAAAAGCACCGGGGTGATTTTTTCTGCTTGGATTATTTGAAATACTTAACTGCGGCCTTGAACATCTGAATGTCGTACTCGCCGGGAACGTTCTTGTACAGGCCTGCGCCGATACGCTCACTGTGACCCATTTTGCCGAATACACGGCCGTCGGGAGAGGTGATGCCCTCGATGGCGTACAAGGAGCCGTTGGGGTTGAAGTGGATATCGGCAGTGGCGTTGCCCTCCAGATCCACATACTGAGTGGCAATCTGACCGTTGGCAGCCAGCTGACGGATCAGCTCCTCAGAGGCCAGGAACTTGCCCTCGCCGTGGGAAATAGGCACGTTGTACACATCGCCTACGTTGGTCAGCGCCAGCCAGGGAGACTTGTTGGAAGCCACCCGGGTGCGGACAATGCGGCTCTGGTGCCGGGAGATGTTGTTGAAGGTCAAAGTGGGGCAGGTTTCGTCGGTGTCGATGATCTTGCCGTAGGGCACCAGACCCAGCTTGATCAGCGCCTGGAAGCCGTTGCAGATACCGCACATCAGGCCGTCCCGGTTTTTCAGCAGATCGGTGACGCCTTCCTTGACGGCAGCGTTGCGGAAGAAGGCGGTAATGAACTTACCGGAGCCGTCGGGCTCGTCGCCGCCGGAGAAGCCGCCGGGGATGAACACCATCTGCGCCGTCTTCAGCTCATTGGCGAACCGCTCTACGGATCTGGCAATGCCGTCAGCGGACAGGTTGTTGATGACGATGATTTCCGGCTCTGCGCCTGCGTCCCGGACAGCCTTGGCAGAATCGTACTCGCAGTTGGTGCCGGGGAAGGCAGGAATCAGCACCTTGGGCTTTGCCACCTTGACAGCGGGCGCCTTGCGCTCTGCTGCCTCATAGGAGAAGGTCTCCATGGGCTGCTTCACGGTGGGGATGTTGCAGGAATAGACGGACTCCAGCTTGTCCTCGTAAGCAGACAGCACATCGTTCTGAGACAGGGTATCCTTGCCATAGGAGAAGCTGCCATCGGCGGTGGTGACGCCCAACGCCTGACCCACGAGACTACCGTCGGCCATTTCCAGCAGGAACCCGCCATAGTTGTAGCCGAAGATTTCGTCCAGCGTCAGTCTGGCATCAAAGGCAAAGCCGAAGCCATTGCCGAAGCCCATCTTCATAACGGCTTCCGCAATACCGCCCATGCCGGGGGTATACGCTGCAACCGCCTTGCCACTGCGCAGCAGTTCGGTGACGGTGTTGAAGGTGTCGACCAGAGAGCCGGTTTCCGGCAGACCGTTTTCGTCATAGGCGGGCTTCAGCAGACATACGGTGTGCCCTGCCGCCTTGAACTCGGGAGAAACAACCTCAGAAGTCTTGCCGGTGGTGACGGCGAAGGAAACCAGCGTGGGAGGCACATCCAGCTTCTCAAAGGAGCCGGACATGGAGTCCTTGCCGCCGATGGCGCCGATGCCCAGATTCATCTGCGCCTTGAAAGCGCCCAGCAGCGCGGACAGGGGCTTGCCCCAGCGAGCAGGCTCCTTGCCTACACGCTCAAAATACTCCTGGAAGGTCAGGTAAGTATCTTCAAAGGAAGCGCCGGTGGCAATGAGCTTTGCCACGGACTCCACAACCGCAAGGTATGCGCCGTGGTAGGGAGAGGCCTCCGTAATGAAGGGGTTGTAGCCGAAGGACATGAAAGAGCAGCAATCCGTATGCTTTTTCTCCACGCTGATCTTCTGCACCATGGCCTGAATGGGAGTCAGCTGATTCTTACCGCCGAAGGGCATGAGCACGGTGCCTGCGCCGATGGTGGAGTCGAACCGCTCAGACAGTCCCCGCTTGGAGCAGGTGTTCAGATCGGAGGCAACGGCCAGGAAGTTATCCTTAAAGGAACCGGAAACGGTCTTGGTATAGTCGCCGGGCTTGGCGGCGGAAACGGCAATGTGCTTGGCAGCACCGTTGGAGTTCAGGAAGTCCCGGCTGATGTCACAGATCTTCTTGCCGTTCCAGTTCATCACCAGACGGGGGCTTTTGGTGACCACCGCCACGGGAACGGCGTTCAGGTTCTCAGTGGAGGCCAGCTCCAGGAACCGGGCAACGTCCTTGGCCTCTACCACCACAGCCATACGCTCCTGAGACTCGGAGATGGCCAGCTCGGTGCCGTCCAGGCCCTCGTACTTCTTGGGCACGGCGTTCAGGTCAATTTCCAGACCGTCTGCCAGCTCGCCGATGGCAACAGACACGCCGCCTGCGCCGAAGTCATTGCAGCGCTTGATCAGGCGGGAAGCCTCGGCATTCCGGAACAGCCGCTGGAGCTTCCGCTCCTCGGGGGCGTTGCCCTTCTGCACCTCGGATCCGCAGGTTTCCACAGACTGCACGTTGTGAGCCTTGGAGGAACCGGTGGCGCCGCCAATGCCGTCGCGGCCGGTGTTGCCGCCCAGCAGAATCACCACGTCGCCGGCATCGGGACGCTCCCTGCGGACATTTTCCGCAGGGGCAGCGGCGATCACCGCGCCGATTTCCATACGCTTGGCAGCGTAGCCGGGATGGTAAATCTCATCCACAATGCCGGTCGCCAAACCGATCTGGTTGCCGTAGGAGGAATAACCTGCGGCAGCGGTGGTGACGATCTTTCTCTGGGGCAGCTTGCCGGGGATGGTTTCGGAAACGGGCTTCAGGGGGTCTGCCGCGCCGGTGACGCGCATGGCGCCGTAGACATAGCTCCGTCCGGACAGCGGGTCACGAATCGCACCGCCGATGCAGGTGGCCGCGCCGCCGAAGGGCTCGATTTCGGTGGGATGGTTGTGGGTTTCGTTCTTAAACAGCAGCAGCCAGGGCTCAGTAACGCCGTCCACGGTCACGTCGATCTTCACGGTACAGGCGTTGATTTCTTCGGATTCATCCAGCTTGTTCAGCATTCCGTTGGCGCGCAGGTGCTTGACGGCAACGGTGGCCAGATCCATCAGGCAGATGGGCTTTTCGCTTCTGCCCAGGGCGTTCCGGGTTTCCAGATACTCCTGATAGGTCTTTTCCAGCAGGGCATCCTCGAAGGTGACGCTGTCAATGACGGTGCCGAAGGTGGTGTGACGGCAGTGATCGGACCAATAGGTGTCGATCATGCGGATCTCGGTGATGGTAGGATCCCGGTCTTCGGACACAAAATAGGACTGGCAGAAGGTGATATCATCCAAATCCATGGCAAGGCCATAGCTGCGGATAAAGTCGGCAAGGCCGTCCTGATCCAGCTTGGTAAAGCCGGTGAGGGTAGCAACCTCGGTGGGAATCTCGTAGGGAATCGCCAGGGTGGCAGGGATTTCCAGAGACGCTTCCCGGCACTCCACAGGGTTGATGACGTACTTCTTAAACTCTGCGATCTGCGCCTCGGTGAGATTGCCATACAGGGCGTAGACCTTGGCAGTGCGGATCAGGGGACGCTCGCCCTGAGAGATGATCTGGATGCACTGAGCGGCGGAATCCGCCCGCTGGTCAAACTGACCGGGCAGGGCTTCCACGGCGAACACATAGGCGCCGGGCAGGTCGATATCCGCGGAAGCGGTATCCAGCTGCGGCTCGGAGAACACCGTCTTGACAGCGTAGTCAAACAGCTCTTTGGTGATATTCTCGGCATCGTAGCGGTTGAACAGCCGGACGTTTTCCAGCGTATCAATGCCCAGCAGATGCTTCGCTTCCCCCAGCAGACCCTTGGCCTCGTTGGCAAGCCCTTCTTTTTTCTCTACAAATACGCGATAAACCATGGGCAATTCCTCCTTGTTTTATTTCAGCGCCTGCAAAGCCCGCTGACCGATATCGCTTCTGCGGTACGCGCCCTCGAACTTCACGCCATCGGACAGACGGTAGGCCTCCCGAATGGCTTCTTCCAGAGAATCCGCAATGGCGGTGGTTCCGGTGACACGACCGCCGGAGGTGAGCAGCTTCCCGTTTTCCAGCTTTGCGCCTGCTACGAAGGTGTGGGCAGCGGCGTCGGGGGTCATGGTGATCTCGAAGCCCTTTTTGTAGCTCACGGGGTAGCCGTTGGACGCCAGAATCACGCAGCAGGCATTTTTATCAGAGAATTTCACTTCCGTGTCCGCCAGGGTGCCGTTGGTGCAGGCGCGCATGATTGTAAGCAGGTCGCTTTCAAGCAATGGCAGCACCACCTGGGTTTCGGGATCGCCGAAGCGGCAGTTGTACTCGATGACCTTGGGGCCCTTGGGGGTCAGCATCAGTCCAAAGTACAGACAGCCCTTGAAGGTGCGGCCCTCGGCGTTCATGGCGGCGATGGTGGGCAGGAAAATTTCCTTCATGCAGATTTCGGCAACATCCGCAGTGTAGTAGGGATTGGGAGCCACGGTGCCCATACCGCCGGTGTTCAGGCCGGTGTCATGGTCGCCGATGCGCTTGTGATCCATGGAAGATACCATAGGCTTGACGACGTTGCCGTCGGTAAAGGCCAGCACGCTGACTTCAGGGCCGGTGAGGAATTCCTCAATGACTACCCGGCTGCCGGAGGCGCCGAACATACCGCCCTCCATCATGTCCCGGACGGCCTTTTTGGCCTCGTCCCGGGTCTGGGCGATGATGACGCCCTTGCCCAGCGCTAAGCCGTCGGCCTTGACCACCGTGGGCACAGCGGCGGTGTCGAGATACGCAAGTGCCGCGTCCATGTCCTCAAAAACCGCATATTCCGCCGTGGGAATGCCGTACTTCTTCATCAGGTTCTTGGAGAACACCTTGCTGCCCTCGATGATGGCAGCGTTCGCCCGGGGGCCGAAGCAGGGAATTCCCTTGGCTTCCAGCGCATCCACGCAGCCCAAAACCAGCGGATCATCGGGCGCCACCACTGCATAGTCGATGGCGTTCTCCACGGCGAACTTCACAATGCCGTCAATGTCGGTTGCGCCAATGGCAACGCAGGTCGCGTCTGCCGCAATGCCGCCGTTGCCGGGCAAGGCATAAATTTCTGTAACCTCGGGATTCTTTTTCAGGCAGCGGATAATGGCGTGTTCCCGTCCACCGCCGCCGACAACCATAAGTTTCATAATAGTACCCCTTTTGAAAATGAAAATAGATACAAGATGCAAGATAGAAGATACAAGATGTTTTATTCCTCACAGGCTTTGATCGTTGCAGTCAACAGCGCCATTAACTCTTTACCGTCAGTATACAACGACTGAAATGGTTTCTCTGGGAGATAGGCACATTCGTGCAGTAATTCCAACCGATACAATGTCTCAGCGGATTTCTTTCTGGCAATTTGCAGCTTTGCCACAAAATCCCTGCGGCTACTGCCATAAATCGCCTCCGCAATGTTCGCTCCAATGCTTGTTCCGCTGCGAAGAATCTGCTTTGACATCACAAATTCGTGCTGTTCCCGGCATAGATATTGATAAAGACGAACAATTCGTTTTGCAAACTCCATGCTCTTCTTTTTGATAATACTATCGTTAGACATAGAGGGTCCCCAGCAAGAAATATCTAGTATCTGGTATCTTGTATCTGCCGTATCTAAAATTAGTGGTGGAACAGGCGCATACCGGTGAAGGCCATGACCATGTTATTCTTGTCGCATTCCTCAATGACCAGATCGTCCCGGATGGAGCCGCCGGGCTCGGCAATATACTTGACACCGGAAGCCTTGGCGCGCTTGATGTTGTCGGCGAAGGGGAAGAAAGCGTCGGAGCCCAGCGCCACACCGTCAAAGCTTGCCAGGAACGCCTTCTTATCTTCCTCGGTCAGCCGCTCGGGCTTTTCTGTGAAATAATTCTGCCAGATACCGTCGGCACACACATCCTCTTCGTTGCCGTTGATGTAGCCGTCAATGACGTTGTCCCGGTTGGGACGGCCCAGATCGGCACGGAAGGGCAGATTCAGCGTCTTGGGATGCTGGCGCAGGAAGAAGGTGTCGGCCTTGGAGCCAGCCAGACGGGTGCAGTGAATTCGGGACTGCTGGCCTGCCCCCACGCCCACGGCCTGTCCGTCATAGGCAAAGCAGACGGAGTTAGACTGGGTGTATTTCAGGGTGATCAGCGCCACGATCAGGTCAATTTTGGCAGATTCCGGCAGGTCTTTGTTCTTGGTAACGATATTCTCCAGCAGCTCGGCACCGATCTTGAAATTGTTCCGGCCCTGCTGGAAGGTGATGCCAAACACCTGCTTGGTCTCCTGCTCAGCGGGAACGTAGTCAGGATCGATGGCAACCACGTTGTAGCTGCCCTTGCGCTTGGTTTTCAGGATTTCCAGGGCTTCCTCGGAGTAGCCGGGGGCAATCACGCCGTCGGAAACCTCACGGGCAATCAGCTTGGCGGTGGTGGCGTCGCACACATCGCTTAAGGCCACCCAGTCGCCGAAGGAGCACATCCGGTCGGTGCCGCGGGCGCGGGCGTAGGCGCAAGCCAGGGGGCTGCTCTCAAGCTCGGGCACGTCGTCCACAAAGCAGGCCTTCTTCAGGGTGTCGCTCAGGGGCTTGCCCACAGCGGCAGAGGTGGGAGAAACGTGCTTGAAGGAGGTAACGGCAACCATACCGGTAGCCTCTTTCAGTTCCTTGACCAGCTGCCAGGAATTCAGGGCATCCAGAAAGTTGATGTAGCCGGGGCGGCCGTTGAGAATGGTAATGGGCAGTTCAGAGCCGTCCGCCATGTAGATGCGGGAAGGCTTCTGGTTGGGGTTGCAGCCGTATTTCAGTGCAAATTCGTTCATCATATGTGATTCCTCTCTATATTCGGCAACCCCGTAACGATGGGGATTGCCACACCAGTGACTCCGGTCACTGGTTCGCAATGACATTTCTTACTGGTGCTTGTTGATGATTCTCTGGTCGTATTTCCGGGTTTCCAGATCCGTGTAGCGGACGAACAGGGAAATCTTGTTCGCCTCGTTCAGGTTTTCCCACAGCTCGCTGGTGAAGGCGTCGATGTCAGCGGGGATTTCCACCCGCTCCGGCTCGCCCTGGAAGGTGGGGATCACGGGGTTGCCGTCGCAGACATAGGTGTGCAGGAAGTGACCCAGACCGGCGGTAGCGGGATACTCGTAGAAGAACCGGGCACAGTTCGCTCCCTCGGGGTCGGCGGCTTTCAGGATGGACATCTTGTAGCTGCCGTCTCTCGCCTGAATGCCGGAAATCCGGGGCGTCCAGTTGGGACCGTCATCCTCAAACTGACGGGTACGCAGGGCGGCTTCCCAGCTCTCGCCCTTTGCCAGGAATTCCCAGATGGTGTCGGTCTGGTCGCCGTTGGTGACAATCAGGCCGGTGCCTGCCTCCCGCACCGGATGGTAGATGATCAGGTGGGGATCCTTCATCAGACTGGGGTCATGGGCTTCGGTGCGGATGCCGTCCGGCTCCTGCACAAACACCCGGTTCCGGGAGTTGACGCTGCGGCCCATAATGAAATAGGCGGCGACGGCCTTTTTTCCGTCGGGGGTCACGCCCAGCACAATGCCCCGGCCGGGGTAGGTGTTGCCGGCGAGACGCTCCGCCATGGTTTTGGTTTCATAGACGTTCATGGATAGAATCCTCCGTTCTAACTGTCATTGCGTGGAACGAAGCGACGTGGCAATCCCCTGATTTCAACGGACACCCTTATAAGTGGGGGATTGCCACACCAGTGACATCGGTCACTGGTTCGCAATGACAAATGATTTGTTTCTTATTTGTTTGCCAGACCGGCACAGACAGTTTCCGCCGCCTGGGGCAGCAGAATCCATTCTGCCTGCTCCATAACCCGCCGCTGTAAAATCTCCGGGGTGTCGCCCGGCTGGATGTAGACGGCCTTCTGGGCGATGATCTCGCCGCCGTCGGGAATTTCGTTGACGAAGTGCACCGTAGCGCCGGTGACCTTCACGCCGTAGGAGAGCGCCGCCTGATGCACCCGCAGGCCGTAGAAGCCCGCGCCGCAGAAGGAGGGAATCAGAGAGGGGTGGACATTCAGAATCCGCTTGGGGTAGCAGGCGGTGAACTGTTCCGTCAGGATGGTCATAAAGCCCGCCAGAATGATGACCTCAATGCCGTGCTCCGTCAGAATCTCTTTCAGCTTTTCTTCAAAGGCTTCCTGCGAGCCGCATTCCTTTTTCAGCACCACGGCGGTGGGAATTCCGGCTTTTTTCGCCCGCTCCAGGGCGTAAGCATCCCGGTTGTTGGATACCACCAGCGCGATTTCACCGCTGACAAGGGTGGTTCCCTGGGCGTCGATCAGCGCCTGCAAATTGGTACCGCCGCCGGAAACCAGAACTGCGATTTTGGTTTTCACTCCAGAATCACCTTTTCTTCATTCTCAATGATGGAGCCGATGGTGTAGGCGTCCACACCGTTTGCCTTCAGGATTTCAATGGCCTTTGCTTCCTGGGCAGCGGGCACCACAATGCTCATGCCCACGCCCATGTTGTAGGTGTTGTACATATCCCGTTCGGGGATGTTGCCCCACTGGGCAATGACATTGAAGATGGGCAGCACCTTAACCTTGGACTTGTCAATTTTCGCGCACAGGTCGTCGGGGATAGAGCGGGGGATGTTCTCGTAGAAGCCACCGCCGGTGATGTGGCTGATACCCTTCACGTCCACCTGCTCCAGCAGCGCCAGCACAGGCTTGACGTAGATCTTGGTGGGAACCAGCAGCGCCTCGGCGATGGTCTTGCCGCCCAGCTCCTCCCGGGGTACATACAGCTCGGGGTTATTGTTATCGATATCGAATACCTTCCGGCACAGAGAGAAGCCGTTGGAATGGATGCCGGTGGAGGGCAGCGCGATGACCACGTCGCCTGCTGCCATGCGGGTGTTGTCGATGATCCTCTTCTTATCCACGATGCCCACAGCGAAGCCTGCCAGATCGTACTCGTCCACAGGCATCATGCCGGGATGCTCGGCAGTCTCGCCGCCGATAAGCGCCGCGCCGGACTGGACACAGCCTTCCGCCACGCCGCCCACGATTTCGGCAATCTTTTCGGGCACGTTCTTGCCGCAGGCGATGTAGTCCAGGAAGAACAGGGGTTTTGCGCCCACGCAGATAATGTCGTTGACGCACATGGCAACGCAGTCGATGCCGATGGTGTCGTGCTTGTCCATGAGGATGGCCAGCTTGACCTTGGTGCCGCAGCCGTCGGTGCCGGACACCAGCACCGGCTCCTCCATGCCCGCCAGAGGCAGGCCGAAGCAGCCGCCGAAGCCGCCCACATCGTCCAGGCACCCTTCATTGCGGGTGCGGGCAACATGCTTTTTCATCAGCTCCACTGCCTTGTAGCCGGCGGTGATGTCCACGCCTGCAGCGGCGTAGCTGGCGGAGAAGGAATTTTTGTGATCCATAGTAATACTCCTTTACGTAATGCAAAATGCAAAGTGCAAAATGCAAAATTGTGGTATTGCCTGCGGCAATGAATCAAATGAAGTCGGAAGTAATGAGAGAAAAGAGTAATTCTGCATTTAGCATTCAGCATTCTGCATTTTATTCTTCGCCCGTCCAGCAGTAGGTACAGACTTTGTCCCGGTCCAGGCCGATGGCCTCCAGCAGGCCGTCCAGCGACTGATAGCCCAGAGAGTCAAAGCCCATTTCCTTGCAGATGGACTCCAACATGGTCTTGCCGCGCTCGGTGGTGGGATCGGCGTACTCGGCCAGGTGATGCTGGCCCACCGCGCCCTCCAGCTCCTGAATGGTCTTGCGGGTCAGCAGCTCCATTTCGGACTTGCTGCTGGAGAAGTTCAGGTATTTGCAGCCGTACATAATGGGCGGGCAGGCGGAGCGCATATGCACTTCCTTGGCGCCGGACTTGTACAGGAAATCCACAGTCTCCCGCAGCTGGGTGCCGCGGACGATGGAATCGTCCACCAGCAGCAGCTTCTTGCCTTCGATCAGCTCCGGCACGGGAATCTGCTTCATTTCCGCCACCAGATTGCGCACCTCCTGATTGGAGGGCATAAAGGATCTTGCCCAGGTGGGGGTATACTTCACAAAGGGACGAGCAAAGGGCTTGTGGGAATAGTTGGAGTAGCCGATGCCGTGGGGCAGGCCGGAATCCGGAACGCCCGCCACATAGTCCACATCCGGCATGGTGCCGTTCTTTTCCTCATCCCGGGCCATAATCTCGCCGTTGCGGTTGCGCATGACCTCCACGTTCACACCCTCGTAGTTGGAGTTGGGGTAGCCATAATAGCTCCACAGGAAGGCGCAGATCTTCATCTTCTCGCCGGGAGCGGACAGCTGCTGGTAGCCATCGGGAGTGACCTGCACGATTTCGCCGGGTCCTAAGTTATAACAGGGCTGGTAGCCCAGCTTCTGGCAGGCGAAAGACTCCATAGCGGCGCAGTAACCACTCTCGCTTCTTCCGATGACGATGGGCAGCCGTCCCATCTGATCCCGGGCAGCGATCAGGCCGTCGGCTTTCAGAATCAGGATGGTGCAGGAGCCTTTGATGGCAGACTGGGCATAACGGATGCCGTCCACCAGATTGTCGCAGCGGTTGATCAGGGCAGCCGTCAGCTCTGTGGAATTGACAGCTCCGGAGGACATGGCCATAAACTGGTGCCCCGGGCCGGAGAAGGTCTTTTCCACCAGCTCCTCGGCGTTGGTGATGATACCCACGGTGGAGATGGCGAACAGTCCCAAATGGCTGCGCACCAGCAGAGGCTGGGGGTCGGTGTCGGAGATACAGCCCAGGCCAAGACAGCCTTCAAATTTATTCAGATCCCCCTCGAATTTGGTACGGAAGGGCGTATTTTCGATGTTGTGAATCTGACGCTGAAAGCCCTTTTCCCCGTCGTAGAAAACAAGGCCGCCCCGCTTAGTGCCCAGATGAGAATGATAGTCTGTGCCAAAAAATACGTCATACTTGCAGCTTTTACGGGATGCAGCCCCGAAGAAACCACCCATTTTGGAGTCCTCCTTGAAATGAAATACTTTGGAAAACAGCAACGCAGGGGAGGGAGTTTTTCTCCCTCTCCTACGCCGCTGAAACTATGAAATCACGCGAAGAACAGCTTGTTCAGGGTCATGGGATCAATGTACTTGCCGTCCTTGTAGACGCGCATATTGCCGGAAGCAATCTCGTCGATGAGCATGACCTTGCCGTCGGCGTCGTAGCCGAACTCAAACTTGATGTCGTACAGATCCAGGCCCTTTTCCTTCAGGTCGTCGGCGACGATCTTGGTGATGGCCTGGGTCTGGGCCTTCAGAGAATCATACTGCTCCGCGGTCATAACGCCCAGGGTAACCAGACCGTCCTTGGTGACCAGAGGATCGCCCAGGGCGTCGTTCTTGAAAGTCGTCTCCACATAGGCGGGCAGATCCTGACCCTCGGTGCAGTACTGGTTGTAGCGGCGGTAGAAGGAACCCACAGCCTTGTAGCGGCAGATGACCTCCAGACCCTTGCCGAAGACCTTGGCGGGCAGAACCTCCATGGTGGTGTCGTCCAGGTTGGCGGAAACGTAGTGGGTGCGGATGCCGGCGGCGTTGATCTTCTCGAAGAAGTAGATGGACATACGCAGGTTCACGTCGCCCACGCCCTCGATGGTCAGGCCGACGGAATTCTCACCGGGATCAAACACGCCGTCCTTGCCGGTGCAGTCGTCCTTGAACTTCAGCAGGCAGTTGCCGTTGGGCAGGGCGTAAACATTCTTCGTCTTACCGGTGTACAGCAGCTTCAGGTTTTCCATAAATTACATACCTCTTTCATATATAGTTGCCAAATAAAGCGGACTGTGCGTTGAAAACGCACGATCTATTTTAAGTCACAGGGGGACCAATCCCTGTGCTTTTTCAATTAACAATTAACAGTTGAAAATTGACAATTAGAGACGATCATTTCAATCCAAGCGTCGTCCCAAAGGGACTCCATAATTGTCAATGATCCATTGTCAATTGTCAATTATTTAACTCTGCCGAAAGTGCGGCGTCCTTTTCCAGCACTTTGGCGGAATCGGCGGCGCGTTTGGCGTCCAGCCGGGCCGCCAGCTCCGCATCCTCCACCGCGAGGATCTGAGCGCATAACAAAGCGGCATTCACGCCTCCGTTAATGGCTACGGTGGCCACCGGAATTCCGGAGGGCATCATAACAGTGGAAAGAAGTGCGTCAATGCCGTCGAGGCAGGTGGATTTGCAGGGGATGCCGATAACCGGCAGGGTGGTGTTGGCGGCAATGGCGCCGGCCAGATGGGCAGCCATACCGGCGGCGGCAATAATGGCGCCGAAGCCGTTGGCGCGGGCGTTCACCGCAAACTGCCGGGCTTCCTCCGGGGTGCGGTGGGCGGAATAGATATGACACTCATAAGGAATCTGCAAAGAGGACAATGTGTCCATGGCTTTGCGCAGGATCGGCAGGTCGCTGTCGCTGCCCATGACAATACCAACTTTTTTCATGCGTTACCTCCAAAATAGCAACAAAAAATGGGCGCACTTCATCCCTTTGCAGGATAAGTGAGCCCAGACGGTCGGCAGAATACATATGCCCTTACTCCATGTGGTGCTCCACGAATCCGTCAGTCATAAGGGTTGCTGAATTGTTACGCAAAAATTATACCACGGGGCAAAAAAAGCGTCAAGGCGGCAGAAAGACAATTTCTGACGGGATTTGCGGTACTCCCATGTGGAAATTGACAAAAGGAAAGAAAACATTGCACGGCGTAACTTTTGGTTGACAAACCAGGAAACCTTTCGTACAATAAAGCTGTCCTCTTACATGACTGACGGGTTTCGCGGGCAACCGCGGGGGAGTGTGGGAGTAGAGTGCCGACCGTCTGGGCAATTCAGTTTGAGGCTGAATTGCTTTTTTGTTTATTCAGCCCCAAAAATAAAAAATGAGAGGTGCACTATGAAAAAGATCCGTTCTCTGTCAGAAGGCGCGTTCCTGAAACTGTTCTTCGCGTTTTTCACTGCTGCGTTCCTGATCGCCGCTTTTCTCATGCCAGACAGATCCTCCATGTTCTCCGGTCTGTGGCAGATCCTCAGCCAGCCCAGCAAACTGTCCACCAACTATTTCGCCATCGGCGGCTATGCGGCAACCTTCCTGAACATGGGACTGGTAGCGCTGATCAGCCTGCTGCTGTTTCTCGTGTTTAAGGGAACCCCCACCAACGTATCCACCCTGGCCTTCATTCTGACCACGGGCTTCGGCTCCTGGGGCATCAACATTCTGAACATCTGGCCCACCATCTTTGGCGTGATGATCTACTGCCTGGTAAAAAAGCAGAAATTTGGCGCGAACGTCAACGCCATGCTGTTCTCCACCGGCATTGCCCCGCTGATTACCGATCTGATGATCCGCTATCCCAATGCAGAGGTAGTGGGCTTCAATCTGGAGGGCATTTTGATCGCACTGGTGGTTGGCTTCGTCATCGGCTTCTTCCTGCCTGCGGGACTTGTCAATTCTCCCAAGGTACACAAGGGCTTCGACCTGTACTCCGCCGCCCTGCCGGTGGGTATGACTGCCTTCTTCCTGAACGCGACCCTGTATAAGACACTGGGCGTTACCCTGCCTGCCGGCGCCGACGCCGCCCAGCTGCAGGTAGCCTCCCGCCTGACGGTGAATACCTTCTGCCTGATTCTGTTTGGGCTGTGTGTGGTATTCGCTTTCGTGCTGGGCTGCCGTCCCAGGGATTACTGGAAATTGTTGATTGATCCGGAGCTGGTGACCAATTTCTCCTCCACCTACGGCAACGCCGTGTTCCTGATGAACGTGGGTGTGTTCGGCCTGTTCATTCTGGGCTACTACAACCTCATCGGCGCATCCTTCAACGGCGTAACCTTCGGCATTATCTTCTGCATGCTTTCCACCTGTAACTCCGGCTCTCATCCCGGCAACGTCTGGCCGATCATGCTGGGCTACGTTCTGATTTCCACCGTGTGCTCTCTGGTATCCCCGCTGGTGGGCGGTACCTTCACCTTCGCCATCAACGCCCAGGCCATCTGTGTGGGCCTGTGCTACGCCAACGGCCTGAGCCCCATCGCGGACAAGTATGGCTGGCGCTACGGTATGCTGGCGGCAATCATGCACTATTTGCTGGTGACCTCCGTGCCTGCCCTCCACGGCGGCTTCTGCCTGTACAACGGCGGCTTCACCGCGGCGCTGATCTGCATCATTCTGGTACCCAGTCTGGAGCACTTCAGCAGAACCAAGCATGAGCGGAAAGCCCTGAAGAACAAATAATTTTGGATTCCCCGGCTTACGCCGGGGAATTTTTCTGCCAAAATTTACCGGTAATTTTCGGGCAATTCGCATATAGACAAGGACCCCGGGATATGGTATGCTTTCCCCATGATCCTGACACTAAGGGAAGTCCCTGCGTGAAAGGTGTTGCATATGGTTTTTCAGCCGCGGAACGTCCGGGGCTGCATTGGCTGTTGCCGCACCGTCAGGGTCGCGGCAATTATTTTTTGGGGAGGGAAGGTCAAATGGAAACCCGGGTGGCAGTTATCAGTATTATCGTGGAAAACGGGGAGATGGTGGAAACCCTGAACGCCCTGCTCCACGAATACAGCGAATATATCATCGGCAGAATGGGCATCCCCTACCGCAAGCGGGGCGTGAGCATCATTGCCGTGGCGCTGGACGCACCTCAGAATACCATCTCCACCCTCTCCGGCAAGCTGGGCGGCCTGCCCGGCATCAGCGTCAAGACCGCCTATTCCGGCGTGATTGGCACAAATTGAAAGAATTGAGGTACTGTTTATGAGCAAGAAAGTTCGTTGGATCACGGAAACCGCCGTTATGCTGGCGCTGCTGGTGGCGCTTCAGGCACTGACCAAGCCCTTCGGCCAGCTGGTCACCGGCTCCTGCGTCAATGCCGTGCTGGCAGTGAGCGTACTGCTGGCCGGTCTTAGCAGCGGCATCACCGTGGCAGTAATTTCTCCCGTGCTGGCTTACCTGCTGGGCATTGCCCCCCAGCTGGTCACTGTTCCCGCCATTATGGTGGGCAATACCGTATTCGTGGTGCTTCTGCACTTCATCGCCGGCAAGAGCACCGGCGTGGGTCAGCGGATTGCCGCGTGGCTGATCGCAGCTGTCGCCAAGTTTGCCACGCTGTACATTCTGGTGGTAAAGATCATCTGCGGTCTGGCTGCCGCTCCCCTGCTGGCCAACGGCACCCTGAAGGAGCCCATGCTGAAGGCTCTGCCCACCATGTTTGCATGGCCCCAGCTGTTCACCGCCCTCATCGGCGGCGGCATCGCCCTGCTCATCGTCCCCGTGCTGCGCAAGGCGCTGCATAAGTAACTCAAAATACGCCAACGCTCCCGGACTTTTCCAATGTCCGGGAGCGTTTTTCTTCGTTTCTGGCGTCACTCCTGGTGAAATTCCGCCGTTTTCAGCTTTTCCACAAACATCGCCATCCGGTCCAGTCCCTTTTTCAGGTCGTCATCCGAGCAGCAGTAGGATAGGCGGATATAGCCCTCGCTGCCGAAGCAGCTTCCGGGCACGGCAGCGACAGCGGCCTCCCGGATCATTCGGGTGCAGAATTCCCCGCTGTCCATGCCGAATTTACGGATATCCACGAACACATAGAACGCACCCTCCGGCTCCGGGAAGGATAACCCCATTTCCCGCAGGCGGGCAGTGACGTAGGCGCGCCGCCGGGCGTAGGTGTCCCGCATGGGGCCGGGATTCGTTTGCAGGGCCGTCAAAGCGGCATCCTGCACAAAGGTAGGCACGGCAGCGATTTCCGCCGCGCTGAGCAGCAGCAGCCGGTCCATAACGTACGCCGGGCAGGTCAGATAGCCAATGCGCCAGCCGGTCATGGCGTAGGGCTTACTAAAGCTCTGGCACAGAATCAGCTGCTCTTTCAGCGACCGGTCCAGGCTTAAGTCGGGGCAATTGCCGTCGCTCAACTGACTGTACACATTGTCGCTGATGACGAAAATGGGCTTACCCAGCACCGCCGCCTTCACGTTCGCCATACTTTCCGCGTTGAGCACCACGCCGGTGGGATTGCAGGGGGAATTGAGAATAATTGCCTTGGTTTTGGAAGTTATGACGGATGCCAACGCTTCTTTCGTAATCTGAAAGCCGGTTCCCGTCACATCCAGAGGAACGGTTTTCGCCCCGGCGATGGTGGCGATGGTTTCGTACAGGCCAAAACCTGGGGTCGGGACAATGACCTCCTCCCCGGGATTCAGAATACCAAGCAGCGCGGTAAACAGGGCATGGGTTGCACCCACGGTAATCAGCACCTGCTCCGCCGTCACTGAATTCCCCCGGGCGGTTTCGTACTCCGCCACCGCCTGGCGAAGGGGCTGCGTTCCCTGATTGGGGGCATAGTGGGTCTGATTGGCGTTTAAGGATGCAGTGGCAGCCGCTTTGATTGCCTCGGGGGTATCAAAGTCCGGCTCGCCGATTGTTAACATAACGCAGTCGTCCACTTCCTTCGCCATGTTCGTGTACACCCGGATGGCGCTGCGTTTAAGGGAGGATAAGTTCTGGTTCAGTGGTATCATAGCAGGTTTTCCGCCAATTTCTCGAAGAAATCAGCGCCTTTCAGCAGAATGGTTTCATCAAAATCAAAGGTATCCGCGTGGAGCGCGGGAGTCTCCCCGACTCCCAGGAAAAAGAACATTCCCGGCAAAAATTTCTGGTACCAGGAAAAGTCCTCGGCGGTCATGCTGGGGCTTTCCAGCTCCCGGAAAGGCATGATCTTCCGCACCTGTTCATACAGTTCCGGAGGATTCATCACCGCAGGGTAGCCGTCGCTGAGGTGCAGTTTTACCGTGCAGCCAAACTCTTTCTCCACTACATTACCAATGTGGGCAAGTCCCTGAGCCAGGGCGTCGAAAATCTCGTCCTGAAATGCCCGCAGGGAGCCTTCCATATGGGTGTGGGCGGACAGGGCGTTGCGCACAGTGCCGCTCTGGAATTTTCCGAATTTCAGCAGCCGGAATACGGTTTTCGGCAGGTTCGCTTCCATTTCCATGGCTTTCCGGTAGAAAACCGTGCCTGCCATCAGGGCGTCCACGCCCTCTGCGGCCTTGGCAATGTGGGCAGATTTTCCATAAATATCCACAGTCACCTCGCTGGAACGGGCCATCAGCTCCTGACACCTACTGGCAATGACACCGGCCTCCAGCCCCGGCCACAGGTGCAGGCCAAAAATCGCCTTGACCCCAAACTCAGAAAACACGCCGGTTTCGCAGATATCCTTTGCCCCGCCGGTGGTTTCCTCCGCGCTCTGGAACACCAGCAGCACATTGTGGGGAAGGGTTTCCTTTCCGCTTAGGCGGCGGGCAAGCTCCAGAAGGATTGCCATATGCCCGTCGTGGCCGCAGGCGTGCATACAGCCTTCATGCCGGGAGGCATATTCCGCCCCGGTACGCTCCACAATCGGCAGGGCATCCGCATCCGCCCGGAAGGCGATTGCCTCCGGCTGTCCAAAATCGAACCAGGCGCACAGGCTCCCTTCCCTGGGCGCAAACACCCGGCAGGGCAGTTGGGACAGAGCATTGCGCAAATAAGCAAAAGTCTCCGGCAAATTCCGGTCCAGCTCCGGGATCCGGTGCAGCGCACGCCGGTCGTCGCGAATCATCATAGTCTGCGCCTCCTTTGAATGGTTCCGATTATACGACAAACCCCCGCCGCTGTCAATTTTCCTTCTTGTCATTTTTCCAAAAGGATGGTAAGATACCACCATATATCACAAAAGGAGTATATCGTATGAACGCACAGGAAATCATTGAATACATCCGCACCTCCGAAAAAAAGACCCCGGTGAAGGTCTACGTCTGGGAAAAAGCCCCTGTCTCCTTCCCCAACTGCCGGGAGTTCCCTGCGGGGGATGGCTGCAAAATCGTCTTTGGCGACTGGAAGGACGTAAAGCCTGTTCTGGAAAGCAACGAATTTGACCATGTGGAAATCGAAAATAACTGCCGCAACTCCGCCATCCCCATGCTGGACATGAAGGATATCCCCGCCCGCATCGAGCCGGGCGCCATCATCCGGGAGCAGGTGGAAATCGGCAAAAACGCCGTCATTATGATGGGCGCGGTGATCAACATCGGCGCGGTCATCGGTGAGGGCACCATGATCGACATGGGCGCGGTGCTGGGCGGCCGGGCTACTGTGGGCAAGAACTGCCATGTGGGCGCCGGCGCGGTGCTGGCCGGCGTGGTGGAGCCCGCCTCCGCCACCCCCGTCATTGTGGAGGACAACGTGCTCATCGGCGCCAACGCCGTGGTCATCGAGGGCTGCCGCATCGGTCACGACGCAGTGGTTGCCGCAGGGGCAATCGTGGTGGGCGACGTGGCTCCCAACACCGTGGTCGCCGGCTGCCCCGCCCGGGTCATCAAGCAGAAAGACGAAAAGACAGCCGGAAAGACTGCTCTGGTGGACGCGTTGCGGGCGCTGTAAGCAAAGAAGCATCCCTGTTTCCGCACAAAAAATACGCTACCGAATAACATGGAATGAGCGGTGAAGCTCAGAAAAATCCTGTTACGGAGGTATTTCTATGTGTAACAACAACGGTATCTGCGGCTGCTTCAACAACAACTGGTGGTGGATCATCATCCTGATTCTGCTGTTCTGCAACTGCGGCAACAACTGGAACTGGAACGGCTGCGGCTGCGACAACAATAACTGCGGCTGCTGCTAAAACACAAAAGGGGCGCTCCTTCGGGAGCGCCCCATCCTTTATTTCTTTGCAGCGGACAGATGCTTTTGCAGCCAGTCCTTGCCGTCCACAAACCGCGCAACGATGTAGCTGACCACATAGTCGCCCGCCGCGTTGACCATAGTGGCGGGAGGATCGATGAGGTTGCCCAGCGCCAGCGCCATGGGATAGGCAATGGCCATCTGCTCCGGGAAGAACACGGTACACAGCGCCAGCTCGCCGGTACCGCCGCCGCCAGGGATGCCGGACATGGCAACGGAAGAGAACACCGCCACCAGGATCGCCAGAATTGCCCGTCCCGTGGAGAAATCCTGGCCGAACATTCCAAACAGGAACGCCACCTTCAAAATCGCACCCATGGCGCTGCCGTCCATGTGCATGGTGGCGCCCAGAGGCAGGACGATGTTGCTGATGTCCCGGCTGATGCCGGTTTCCTCTGCCGCTTCCATATTGGTGGGAATGGTCGCCACGGAGGAACAGGTGCCGAAGGATACGGCGGCAGGCTTAAACAGGTGCTTCCACATCACCTTTGCCGCCCCCTTACCGCCGCCAAACCGGGCGTAAATGGGGAAGAATACAAACATATAGGCAAAGCACAGCCCATAATACACCAGCAGCGTCCGGCCGTAGTCGCCGATCAGCTCCGGGCCGTAGGTGGCGACCAGATTGGCAAAGAAGCCAAAAAAGCCGATGGGTGCGTAATAAGTGATGATCTGCACCGCCTTGAGAATGCAGCCGGTGACATCTTCCAGCAGCTTGGCGGTCATGGTTTCGGGGCCGCCCTGCATCTGCACGCCGAAGCCGATGATTACCGCAAACACAATCAGCGGCAGCACCGCCCGGCGGCTCAGCAGCTCCACAAAGTCCGGCTTGGTGAAGAAGTTCACCAGCATCTCTCCAATGCCGATGACGGAACTGGCGTCCGCCTCGGGGACCTCATAGGTACCGGTAACCACGGGGAAAACCCGCATCACCACATACATGATGATGGCGGCGATGCCCGCGGTGACAAAGAAGCTTGCCAGGGTCACACCCATGACCTTGCCCGCCCGTTTTGCCCCGGGCATATTGGCAATGGCGGAAGCGATGGAGCAGAACACCATGGGCACCACCGCGCAGAACATCAGATTGGTAAAGATGGAGCCCAGCGGCTCCAGCGCAGGTGCCGCCTCCGGCCAGAGGAGTCCCGTCACACAGCCGCCGGCCATGCCGATGAGCATACACAGAAGGAAACCGTAATGCTTAAAAAACTGTCTCATATTGTTCTCCTTTTTTCCAAATTGCCCACATATCATACTGCCCGCTCCGGGCGCTTTTCAAGGGAAATCCGGCGCGTTTTACCGGTTGATGACCTTCACCTGAAATCCGGCAAGCACATCCAGCGTCTTTTCGTGCAGCCCTTTGTCGAAGGAATCGGTACACTGGGCGTCCACCACAATCGTCGCCTCGGGATACCGGCTTTGCAGCACCACAGCGTTGCTGATGACGCAGATGTTGCTCACCAGTCCCACCAGCTCGATTTCGTCGGCGATTTCCGGCAGCACCGCCGCGGTCGCCGGGTCTGTGACATCCATGCCAAAGCTGCGTTTGTCGATGGCGGCGGCGTTAACCTCTTCCAGGGCTTTCCCGGTTTCGCCGTAGACTTGCCAACCGTCGCTTCCCCGAATGCAGTGCTTAACCGGCAGGTTCCGCCCCTCCCGGGTGGTCAGATACTCCTCAAAATGCGTATCCCGGGTAAACAGCACATGGCCCTGGCCGTAGGCGCGGATTTTTTCCGCAATCCGCCCGTCCAGTTTTTCCGCTCCCGGAAATCCCAGCGCACCGTCCACAAAATCCTTCTGATAGTCAATGACAAACAGGTAGCGTTCCATAAACGTCCCTCCTTACCGTAATTGTCTCCACCATACCAAAGTTGCGGGAAAAAGTCAATGAAGCATTGCAAAGCCGGACAAAATTTGATAAAATATCTCCGTGAGTTCAGGATAGCAGCTGCCCTGCGCAGCTTTCCTTTTCATTCAGGTGATACAATGAACACAAACAGAGATTATATCGCCGTTTTTGATTCCGGTGTCGGCGGCATCAGCGTGCTGCGGCAGCTGCTGCGGCAGCTGCCGGGGGAACGGTTCGTCTACTTCGGCGATTCCGCCAACGCGCCTTACGGCAGCCGGCCCACGGCAGAGGTTCGGGCGCTGACCCTGGCGGCTGTGGAGCGTCTGCTGGCGGAATACCCCCTGAAGGCGCTGGTTGTCGCCTGCAACACCGCCACCGCCGCCGCCATAAACGATGTCCGCGCCGCCTTCCCGGAACTGATCGTGGTGGGCATTGAGCCGGCGCTGAAGGTTGCGGCAGATCACTTCCCCGGCGGGCGCGTTGGCGTGCTGGCTACTGAGGTGACCCTGCGGGAAGAAAAATTCGACATGCTGCTGCACCGGTTTGATGAAAATGTGACCATTTCCAAAATCCCTGCGCCGGGGTTGGTAGAACTGGTAGAGGCCGGGAAGGTGGACGCCCCGGAGACGGAAGCCCTTCTTCGGCACGTCCTGCGTCCCTACATGGGAAATCTGGACGCACTGGTGCTGGGCTGCACCCACTATCCTTTCGTCAGCGCCGCTATCTCCCGGGTACTGGGGCCGGACGTGGTGCTGCTGGACGGCGGCGAAGGCACCGCCCGGGAAACCCGGCGGCGGCTGGAACAGGCCGGGCTGCTGGAAAACGGCGAAGGTCAGATCATCATTCTCAACAGCTCTCCCGATCCGGACATGATTCGCCTGTCCCGGGAACGGCTGGAACAGGAGGGATAACGGCTATGGATAACAATATTCTGGTCATTGGCATTGCCGGAGGCACCGGCAGCGGAAAAACCACACTGATGAACAACCTCATCGGGAAATTTCAGGATGTGGTCACCGTCCTCAGTCACGACAACTACTACCGCCGCCACGATGAGCTGACCTACGAGCAGCGCTGCCGGCTGAACTATGACGAGCCGGCCTCCCTGGAAACGGAGCTGATGGCCGTCCATCTGGATCAGCTGCGCCACGGACAGGCCATCGACTGCCCGGTCTACGACTTTACCCTGCACAACCGCTCCGACCGCACCATTCGGATTGTGCCGAAAAAGGTGATCATCGTGGAGGGCATCCTGATCTTTGAAAACGAGGCGCTGCGGAATCTCATGGACATCCGCATTTTTGTGGACACCGACGCGGACACCCGCCTGTGCCGCCGGATTACCCGGGACGTGAACAAGCGGGGGCGGACGCTGGAAAGCGTGCTGACCCAGTATCAGCAGACCGTAAAGCCCATGCACGAAAAGTATGTGGAGCCAAGCAAAAAATACGCCCATATCGTCGTCCCCGAGGGCGGCAAAAACCTGGTGGCGCTGGACATGATCACCGGGCGCATTCAACGGCATCTGGAGGATGTATGCAATACGAAAGCCTGATTTTTGACATTGACGGCACCCTGTGGGATTCCCGGGCGCTGGTAGCCGAAGGATATAATATTCAGCTGGAGCAGGAGGGTCTTTCCCATCTGGCCGTAACCGCCGACACGTTTCTTCCTCTGTTTGGAAAGATTATGACGGAGATTGCAGACGTGCTCTTCGATTCCATACCCAAATCCGACCGTTACGCACTGATGATGCGGTGCATGGATACGGAAAACAGATACCTGCAGGAAAACGAATGCCGGATCGGCTATCCCGGGGTCCGGGAGACGCTGGAGAAGCTGTCGAAAAAACACCGCCTGTTCATCGTCAGCAACAGCCAGCAGGGGTATCCGGAGCTGTGCATAGAGAAGCTGGGGCTTACCCCATTTTTTCAGGGGCACCTGTGCTTCGGCGACACCGGCACCAGCAAGGGTAAAACCATCCGCGCCCTGATGGACAAGTACGGCATTGAAAGCTGCGCCTATGTCGGCGACACCCAGGGCGATTACGAAGCCACGCTGGAAGCGGGCGTGCCCTTTATCTGGGCGGCCTACGGCTTTGGCACGCCGGATGGTTTTGACCAGAAAATTGACTGCTTTTCCCAGCTTGCGGATTTGCCCGGCGTATAGCCCCGCAAGTCCAGACAATATGAAGGAGTTTATCATACATGAGTATCGCAATGGACGCCGCCTGCCTGCAGTGCAGTCTGCGGCGGAATCTGGAGACTGTTCAGCCCCTGGGCTCGGATGCGGACACCATGGCGTTTGCCCGGGAACTGATGCAGCTGTATCTGGATGCACCCAGGGACGTTCCCTCCACCTGGTTTACCCCGAAGATCGCCGAGCTTCTGCACCGGCGCTACGGTCTGGAAATCGACCGGTTCCGCCAGGAAAAGCTGGACTCCAACCGGCTGGTGCTGACCCATATGCCCGGGATCCGGGAGCGGGTTCGCGCTGCCGCAGACCCGGTGCTTGCCGGGCTGCAATTTGCCATTCTGGGCAATTATCTGGATTTTTCCGCCCTGCAGGGGCAGGTCAGCTTTGAGAAATTTACCGAAATGCTGGACTCCGCCGGGGACATGCAGTTTGACAGGGAGGTCTATCGCCAGTTCTGTCAGGATTTGAAAGCCGGAAAACGGCTGCTTTATCTGACAGACAATGCCGGGGAAATCGGCTTCGACCGGATTTTTGCCGAGGAAATCGCCCGGGCATATCCCGATCTGGAGATTACCTTCTGTGTCCGGGGCGGCCCCACGCTGAACGACGCCACCCGGGAGGACGCAGCCGCGGTGGGCATCCCCTTCCCCGTGATTGACAACGGAAATCTGGTTCCCGGCACCCAGCTGGATCTGCTCAGCCCGGAAGCCCGCTGCGCCGTGGAAACTGCGGACATCATTCTGGCAAAAGGTATGGCCAACGTGGAAACCATGTATGGCTGCGGATACAATATTTATTATGCGTTTCTGGTAAAATGCCAGCGGTTTGTGAACCTTTTCCAGAAGCCTCTCATGACGCCCATGCTGGTGCGGGAGCAGGCATAAAGTCCGTATTTTTCCTGGGAATGCTCTCATTCTTAACGAAAATTTAATGGATATCTTCTTGAGAATCCATTGCAATCAGGATTTGGCTATGCTACAATAAGCGAAACTTGACTGAGGAGAATGATATGCTGCTGAAATACCTGTCCTGCTTCCTCATATCCATGGTTCCGCTGATTGAGCTTCGGGGCGCCATTCCCATCGCCACCGTCACGCTGGGTCTGGATTACTGGCCTTCGCTGGTGGTGTGTGTTGTAGGCAATTTGCTGCCGGTGCCCATCATTTATTTTTTTGCCAGAAAAGTTCTGGAATGGGGGCAGGATAAGAAATATATCGGGGGGTTCTTTACCTGGTGCCTGAAAAAAGGCGAGTCCGGCGGTCATAAGCTGACCCAGCGCGCCGGACGGAGCGGACTGTTCATTGCCCTGCTGCTGTTTGTGGGGATTCCGCTGCCCGGCACCGGCGCCTGGACGGGAACTCTGGCCGCCAGCTTCCTGGATATGGGCATCAAAACCACTTCCATCGCCGTGTCTCTGGGCGTTGTCCTCGCCGGAATTATCATGGGCATCGTCAGTCTGACCGGTATTCACGTTTTTGGACTTTAATCAGGAGGTAAACATTATGTCTGATTGTCTGTTCTGCAAAATCATCGCCGGAGAGATTCCTTCCACGAAGGTCTACGAGGACGAAACCGTCTTTGCTTTCCGGGATATCGCTCCCCAGGCGCCCACCCACATTCTGGTGGTTCCCAAAATCCACATCGCCAGCTGCAACGGCGTTTCTGCCGAAAACAGTGCAGTGGTCGCCCACATCTTTGAGGTAATTCCGCAGATTGCCCAGGCAGAAGGGCTGACGAATGGCTACCGGGTGGTCAGCAACTGCGGCGCGGATGCCGGTCAGACCGTCCCGCACCTGCACTTCCACATTCTCGGCGGCAAGCAGCTGAATCTGGAAATGGCGTAAACTGGAAAAGCAGAGGGGTCAGGCAGATGCCTGGCCCCTTGTTGTCATTCTATGTTTGTCATAAGGGAATCTCTGATTAAATCGGCAAGAGCTGGCGGGAAAAGATTCACCGCCCCGCCGCAGACGATTTATTCAGAGGTTCCTAAGATCAAAAATAAGGATACTCCGGCTCAACTGGCAAGCGCTGACAGCGAGAGATTTTGGTTTCCCGGAAAGTTTGGAAAACAGAGGAACACTTTGTGTATTTCCTGTTTTTCAAACTGCACCGGGAGAGCAAAAGATCCGTCGTTCAGCCGCAGACAGTTGAGTCGGAGTTTCCTTCTAATTACTTGGTGCCGAAGATCCGGTCGCCGGCGTCGCCCAGACCGGGAACGATGTAAGCGCGGTCATTGAGCTTTTCGTCCAGCGCGGCGAGATAAATGTCCACATCAGGATGCGCCGCAGTGACAGCCTTCACGCCCTCGGGGCAGCCGATAATATTCATCATGATGATCTGCTTACAGCCGTGCTGCTTCAGGAAATCGATGGCGGCAATGGCGCTGCCGCCGGTGGCCAGCATGGGATCCACCACGAACACCTGACGGTTGCCGATATCGTCGGGCAGCTTGCAGTAGTATTCCACGGGCTTGTGCGTCTCCGGGTCACGGTACAGACCGATATGGCCGATCTTTGCAGAGGGAATCAGGGCAACCATGCTGTCCACCATGCCGAGGCCCGCGCGCAGGATGGGCACAATCGCCATCTTCTTACCTGCCAGCATCCGGCAGCTGGCGGTGGTAATGGGGGTTTCCACACTCACCTCTTTGGTGGGCAGATTCCGGGTGGCCTCGTAGCACATCAGGCCGGCGATCTCGCCTACCAGCTCCCGGAATTCCTTAACGGGGGTCTCCTTGTTGCGCAGGATTGCCAGCTTGTGCTGGATCAGAGGATGATCGAGGACATAAACATTTGCCATGGTATCTTTCTCCTTTATCTAGGGAAGCTCTGATTTCAATCGGCAAGAGCTGACAGCCGAGATTTTGGTCCACCAGAAGGTTTGGAAAACACAGAAATACTGTATGTATTTCCCGTTTGTCAAACCGCACTGGGGAAGCAAAAGATCCACCGCTCAGCCGCAGGCGATTGATTCAGAGGTTCCCCATAATTTTCAGTTCGCTTTCATTCGTTCCGCCCGCTCTCGCTCTGCCTGGGAAAGCCGCAGATAGTTGGGAGTCAGGGCGTTGGCATCGCCGCTGTCTCCCGCAGCTGCCAGCTTCGCCGCTGCCAGAGCAACGCCGGAGGCCCGCTGGTGCATCCGGTGTTCCCCGGGCAGCACCAGATTGGGGACGCTCTCCAGCAGTGTATTATAACACAGAATGCTGCCATCGCCAACCAGAAATATCGGTTCTTCCAGTTTTTTTAATTCCTCCCCCAGCTCAGCAAGAGAAATCGCCCGGTCTTCCCGCAGCCGGGTCAGGGTTCCTTGGTTTACATAAAACAGTGCGTTATAGACCTGGCTTCTCCTGGCGTCCATACAGGGGCAGATGTAACCCTGATAAACGCCCAGCCCTTCCGCCATGGCCTCCAGGGTAGACACGCCGTAGCAGGGAATTTCCCCGCCCCAGGCAAAACCCTTGGCGGCGGCAACGCCAATGCGCACGCCGGTAAAGGAACCGGGGCCTGCCGCCACGGCGGCGGCGGTTACATCGCGGGCGGTTTTTCCGCACTGGCTCAGCAGGTCTTCCGCCATTACCAGCAGCGTCTGACTGTGGGTCAGTCCCGTATTCTGGTAGGCTTCCCCCAGCAGCTTCCCATCCTCCAGCAGCGCCACGGACGCGGCCTTGGCGCTGGTTTCAAAGGCTAAAATCAGCAAGTGCGTTTCCTCCCTCAATGGTGATCCGCCGGGTATCCTCCCCCAGCTTTTCTATGGTGACGGAAATGGGATCTTCCATGGCATCCGCCACGTTTTCGCTCCACTCCACGGCACAGACGCCGCCCCGCTCCAGATAATCCTCCCAGCCGATATCCCACAGGTCATCGGAAGAACGCAGGCGGTACATGTCAAAGTGGAACAGGGGCAGCCGCCCGCCTAAGTATTCATTCACAATGGTATAAGTGGGGCTGGTGACCAGCTCGGTGCAGCCCAGGCCCCGGGCCAGGCCCCGGGTAAAGGCAGTTTTCCCTGCCCCCAGATCTCCCCGGTAGGCAATGACGGTACCCGGCGTCAGCTTTTTCGCCAAAGCTATCCCCAGTTTTTCTGTCTCTTCCGGGGAATTGGTAATATATTCCATAGAATGATCCTTCTCTATTTCGCGTTTTTCAGCTTTTCCGCCTGATCGGCAGTGGCGAGGGCGTTGATAATCTCGTCCAAGTCCCCGTCCATGATGGAATCGATGCGGTACAGCGTCAGGTTCACCCGATGGTCGGTAACCCGGCCCTGAGGGAAATTATAGGTGCGGATGCGCTCGTTGCGCATTCCGGTGCCCACCTGGGAGCGGCGCAGACCGGTAACCTCGCTATCCTGCTTTTCCTGCTCAATTTCATAGAGCTTGGATGCCAGCATCCGCATACACTTTTCCCGGTTCTGCACCTGGCTGCGCTCTTCCTGGCAGGCCACCACAATGCCCGTAGGCTTGTGAATCAGCCGGACGGCGGAACTGGTTTTATTGACGTGCTGTCCGCCGGCGCCACTGGCGCGGTAGACCTGCATTTCGATATCTGCCGGGTTAATCTGCACGTCCACTTCTTCCATTTCCGGCAGCACCGCCACAGTAGCGGTGGAGGTATGCACCCGGCCGCCGGACTCGGTTTCCGGCACCCGCTGCACCCGGTGCACCCCGGACTCGTATTTCATCCGGGAGTAAGCGCCCCTGCCGTTGAGAATAAAGTCCGCCTCTTTCACGCCGCCCAGTTCCGTTTCATTATAATTGAGCAGCTCCACGCTCCAACCCATTTTAGCGGCGTACATGGAGTACATCCGAAACAAGCTGTGGGCAAACAGGGCGCTTTCCTCTCCGCCCACGCCGCCGCGAATTTCCACAATGACGCTTTTTTCATCGTTGGGGTCTTTTGGCAGCAGCAAAATTTGCAGCTTTTCATAGAGTTCTTCTTTGGCAGCCTTGGCCTGCGCGTAGGTTTCCTGGCACAGCTCCTTCATTTCCGGATCCGCCATCAGTTCCTGGGCGTCCGCCATGTCGGTTTCCGCCTGCCGGTAGGCCTGATAGCACTCCACAATCGGCTCCAGATCGCTTTTTTCCCGCAGCTGCTTTGCCGCTTTTTTCGGATCGGCATAAAAATCCGGCTGCTCTGAGCGGGCGCACAGCTCTTCATATTTATTGCAGATTGCCTGTAATTGATTCAGCATTCACTTTTCTCCGTAACTTCGACTTTTTTCCAGACATACAACCCCAATTCCACGGGGATATTATGTACGCCGGAACACATTGAGAACGCAGCTGGCAGTGTCCGTCAGACGTTCGGTGTGCCGCAGGCGTTCCGCTCCGGCTTTGCCCACCCGGAACAGATGGGGTGTCATGGCAAACAGGTTCTGCACCTGCTGCCCCTCCACCGTAAAGGAAAAACGGATGGGGATGGACTCCGCCAGAGAAAACCCGGGCAGCTCCGGAACTGTGTCCTTGTCCCGGAAAATCAGCTGGTCGTAGATCACCTTTTTCAGCTCCAGCAGATGATCCTGCGCCGCCAGCACCTGAAAAAGAAAGCCGTTTTCTTTCAGCACCCGGTGGAATTCCTCCGGCAGCGTTACGGCAAACAGGCTGGTGACTAGTCCCGCGCTGCCATCCGCCACAGGAATCTGGGCGGCAGTGGCGCACAGCCACTGGGCATTCTTATACTTTCCGGCAGCGTAGCGCACCGCATCCTTGGAAATATCCAGTCCCGTCAGCTCTGCGCCCATGGCATCCGCCAGCCGGGTGCAGTAGTACCCTTCTCCGCAGCCAACATCCAAAATGGGGCCGGAAGCGCCGTATTTTTCCGCGGCGGCGATCAGAGCGTCGGCAATGGGCGCGTAAAACCCGCCCTCCAGGAACTCCCGGCGGGAAAGCACCTGCTCCCGGGTGTCCCCCGGATGGGCAGAATGCCTGCGCTGGACGGTAAGCAAATTCACATAGCCCTGCCGGGCGATATCAAAGCTGTGATGCTCCGGGCAGGTATAGCGTCCTGCCTGCCGGGACAACAAGCCTTCGCAAACTGGGCAGATCAAGTTCATATCATAACCCTCCAATGATATAGTATACCCTATTTTTTATCTGCCGTCAACGGACGCTGACAGATAAAATGTCATTGCAGGGAACCTGGTAGGCGACGTGACAGTCCCTGGACCATTCTGTTCAAACACAGCGGCGCATCCCCCATTGAAACAGAGGATTGCCGCATCGCTTCATGCATTGCAATAAAGTATCCTCTAAATATAAAAATGCTTATCGGGTTCACTCAGCTGAGTCGTTGAAAGTTGAAAGTTCAGGAGTCCCTGCGGGATAATTTGAAATACAAAATTCTGAGTGGTTTTGTACCAAAACTATTTTCAATGATCCCCGAAGGGGATACCATTTGCTGCGTTAAGTCGATAAGCATAAATATTATAAATAAAAGAAGGTGGTATCATGCGCAGACTTTTGGCAATTGCCCTGAGTATTTCCCTTTTGATTTTGCCCGTTCAGGCCCAGGAAACCAAATATGTGGCGCTGACCTTTGACGACGGACCCTCCGGGAAATACACCCGGCAGCTTCTGGACGGGCTATATGACCGGGGTGTACACGCCACCTTTCTGCTGTGCGGCTACCGGATGAAAGACTATCCCGACCTGACCCAGCGGATCTTTGACGAAGGTCACGAAATCGGTTATCACGGCTTCAGCCACAAAAACATGAAGCAGATGAGCCGCCGGGACATCGCCAAAGAGCTGGAGGACTCTCAGGCACTGCTGCCGGAAGGCTGTCATCCGGTCTTTCTCCGGCCTCCCGGAGGCTGCTGCGGCGATGCCGTGCGGCAGGTGGCGCAGGTGCGGAATCTGGCGATCCTGAACTGGTCGGTTGACCCCCGGGACTGGGCGACCCATGACACTGCCGCAATCGAGCGCGCCGTGCTGAAAAACGTCAAAGACGGGGACATCGTGCTGCTCCACGATATGTCCTCCAGTTCTGTGCAGGCGGCGCTGGACATCGTGGATGTGCTGCTGGAGAAGGACTATGAAATCGTTACAGTGTCCCAGCTCGCCCGGCTGCGCAATGTCCGTCTTACACCGGGACAGGCATATTCCCACTTCCGAAAAGCCGAATCCACCGCGTAATCCGCCCCATTTTTCTCCCGCTGCCGGCGTTTTTCCGGCAGCGGGATTTCCCTGTGAAAAACCCCTCCACGCCCCCCAGCCCATGGAATTATCATGAAAATTAACCAAAAATCCCCCCGTGGGGGATGAGAAAAAAAGCGGATTTGTGTTAATTTCTACGATTGACAATCTTGCATATAATTAGTAAAATAATATCGATACCTTATGTTCTGCATAAGCGTCATTCGTTCGTCATCAGAATCAATGATTAGGAGGAAATCACTTTGAAGGATTGGGCATCTTTAATCACCATCGAGGAGATGGAAGCTGCCACCAACTCTCTGCTGGAAACCGCACAGAAAGTTGGCGCTGATACCTGGCAGCAGCGTGTTAAGAACCAGACTCCTCACTGCGGCTTCGGCGAGAGCGGCACCTGCTGCCGTATCTGCTCCATGGGTCCCTGCCGCATCACCAAGAAGGCTCCCCGTGGCATCTGTGGCTGTGATGTTCATGGCATTGTCGGTCGTAACTACCTGCGTTTCACCGCCGGCGGCGCTGCCACGCACTCCGACCATGGCCGTGAAATCTGCCACACCCTGTACCAGACCAAGGAAGGCGGCAACTATCAGGTCAAGGACC
>JBJDYL010000143.1:0-3206 GCA_051867285.1 Faecousia sp.
TGTAATTCTGGGCACCAGCCTGAATCCGGGCTTCCTCCATCCGCTGGGCAATGGTCTTACCGTTACTCACGGGGGCACCTGTTTCGACCCTGCCCCTTGACCGTGAGGATGCCGTCCAGCGTGGTAGCAGTCTTGTGGAGCCGGGAAGCGATGGCGATGTCGTTCTTCACGGTTTCGTCCACGGTGCTGCCGCAAACCACCAGCAGCGTGGCTCGATAGAGGTAATCCTTCGACATATCCAGATTGTCCTTATGCTCCTGGGGGATTGCGTCCCGCAGAAAGAGGGAGTGCAGTATCAGAGGGCAGATGGGCTGATACCCGGCGTCGTAAACAGCTCTACAATACTTCGCTGCCTGCTTCATATTTTCATCTGTGCTTTCGCCCCAGTGGGCGGTAATATACGCGAGAGGTCTTTTCAATTTTCCTTCCTTTCTCCCGGTATCCGGGCATAAAAAAAGCGGCTCACAGAGAGCCGCCGAAATCGTAGTTGTATTGCATTGTACAGTGATTGTCCAGAGTGGAAACGGAATTGAACAGGGATGCCAGCAGATAGGCTCTGGTATTGCGAACCTGGGTGCGGTTGTCCGCGATCCCCTCCATGACACGCTCAATGTGCATGGCGTTGATCTTGGAAAACCGTTCCTGCACATAGGAGGTCGGATATTCCGCGTCCCTGCCAATGCGGATGGTGGGACTGCGGTTCATGGCAACCTCCAGCATGATTTCCACCAGCTCGTCTATTGGCTCCGCCCGAAACTGTTCCCGCAGCCAATCATACTCAATCTGATGCTTGATCTTTTCTCTCTCATCCAATGCGTCCTTCTGTCCTTCAGCCGGAGCGCCAGCGGGAAAGAATGAATGAGTATTGAATTGATCTTTATTTTTATGATCTTTATTGACTTCTTCTTTACTTAATTGGTTGCCTTTTTCCAGTCGTGGATTCTCCATATCTGGATTCTCCACGATTGGATTATCCAAGATTGGATTTTGGCATTTAGGTGCTGCCGGATCTGAGGCTGCGGAAACTGGCTTTTCCATGATAATGTACTCCACATCGGAGAGCCTGCCATGAGCATCCCGGACACGGCGGCGCTGGATATAGCCGGAGCTTTCCAGCTCTTTGACGGCGGTACTGATACTGCGCAGACCATCCTTGCAGATAAAGGACAGCCCTTTCTCGCTGTAGTCCCAATTCTCTGGCAGGGACAGCATGAGCGAAAGCAGCCCTTTTGCTTTCAAGGACAAAGATTTATCCCGAAGATGGTAGTTTGCCATTACGGTATAATCTCTGGTTTTTTCAACACGAAAAACTGCGATAATTCATCACCTCTTTTCATAGGGACATTTGGGCAGAGGCGGTATCAGCCCATGCCCGTTATAATCCCAAACTCAGGTTTCGTAGATGATAACCTCATCGGGGTGGAACTCATCAGGGCACAGACTTTCCAGCCGGTCCACAAAGTCCAGCAGATCAGGCACCGGCTCGGCAAAGGGAATCTCCTCCCCCTTGTACTCCCGGTACTCGGTGATGTAATCGCACTCATCACCGTAAACAGTCTGGACGCAGGATACCACAGCGACGCTCATATCCTCCAGCAGCCACAGCTCCAGATACCGGCTGGATGCCAGCTCTGTGTCATCCGCACACAGAACAGGCTCACGCCAAAGCAGCGTTGCATTCCGATCAAACAGCTTTCTGCTGCGATACTTCAGGGTCATGGAGCGTTCGCCGTCCGTGGAGAACGCATACACCGGCTCTGCCAGGTCCCGAAGGGCATCATAGAGATGGACGAACTCAATGTCGCAGACAAGGTCCGCGATTTCCTCCGGGCTGTACTCACCCCGAAGTCCCAGGTCGATGCAGATATTGGCGATGGAATCGATCAGCTTATCAATGGTAGTCATAATTACATTTCCTCCTTGTTTTTTCTGGCGTTTTTTCTTTTCGGTTTTCTATCGTCAACGAGATACCCGTCCACGACATTGGCATGGTGCAGGATGTGCAGAACTCCGCTCAGTTCCATCCTGCGAATGGTTTTGAACTCCTCTTCCGACAAATACAGTCGGGCGCGGTAAGGCTCGTTCCGATCATAGACGGGGCGTTCGTAATCGAATTGGTCCAGCGCCGCCGTATGCCGGTAGACCTCGATCATCACCATGTGACGGGTGTCGAAATCGAAGCGGCGATTGGAATATTCAACATGACCGGCAGTAACGCCGAAATCACTTGTCATTGGTGGGTTCCTCCTTCTTCAGTTTCATTGCGGCAATTCCATACCGGGCGATGAGCATGGCGTTGATAATCAGCCGGAAAGCCTCGTCGTCCACCAATTCCCGGTCAGCCATTTCCGACAGGGTAACACCCCTGCGGTCCGTGCACAGACCAACGGCGGCACGATACAGAGCGTAGTTGTGGGGGCTGATGCCTCTCAGAATGGCGAAGCTGAAATCCACCCCGGAATGGCAGAAGCAGTTTGCCATGCGCCAGTAGATCGTCTCATTGGCGGTCAGCAGATACATGGCGGCATAATAAGCCGGGGTGTTTCTGCTGGGAACATAGCCCAAACAGGTGTTGAAAAACTCCATACGGGACTTGTGCCGATCATCCAACCAAAAGGAATCCTGATAGGTCAGAATCAGCTTGGGCAGACGGCGGACAAGTAAGCATCCCGGATGGATCATGGCGTATACCGCGTCCTGGTAGGTCACGGCTCCGGCTTCAATGCGTTCTGTGATGTACGGGCAGACGGGATGAGGACACTTTTTCCCGCCCCGGTATTCGGTACAGAGTTTGCAGTCCACATCTTCCCGCTTATAGGTAAATCTTCCGATGTGCATAAAACCTCCTGTGGTTGACATAAAAATAACCGGGCAAGCGGGAGCCTGTCCGGTTGGGGGGATATTCAGTTTTACCGACTTTTGTCGTGCTGGCGCTTGCGCTGCCAGGATTCCAGCAGCTTGAAGATCACAGCCTCCATCTGCATAGGAGAATAGGAACGGGGAAAATATTTGCGCAGCTTTTCGCCGGAGAGGGTAATATCATTCTTCACGGGCTTTTTCTGTTCCATCATAATGGAAAGCATGGTGTCCTCATTCAGTTCTCCGCTCTGGCTCAGTTTTCTCATGCGCTGCGCCTGGGACAGTGATGGGGTTGCCTGTTCGCTGCTCATGGTTTCCACCAGCAGCTCCTGTTCCTGCGTTGACAG
>JBJDYL010000144.1:0-42480 GCA_051867285.1 Faecousia sp.
CCACTCTGCCCGGCGGTTTTCTCTTGGTCTGCAAAATCAGCTGCCGCCGGAAGAAACCTTCCGACTTATCGTACAACGCTTCCAGATCGCCGTTGGAAAAGGCCATGAAGCGGACATACATATCTCCCTGAAAGCTCTGTTCCTTCTTCCGCTCCAAATCCATGGGAGTTTCCGCGGTGATGATGGACTTTACATAGTGGGTGGAGGAGAGGGCCTCCATTTTGGTGTCGTCGTCCACCATCACCAGCACATGCTGCAAGTCCGCCCGGGCGAAGGCGCTGTTTTCCACTTTGTCGATGCTGCCGTTTTTGGCATTGGCACCGAACAGGGTGTGCATCACCACACCGATCCGGGACTTTCCCTCGCCGCCGTTGCCCTTGATGAGCAGCATGACCTGTCCCCGGGTGCAGGGAATCAGGCAGTAGCCCATGAACTCCTGCAAGGTTAGAATGTCCTCCGGTTCCAGAAGCTCAGACAAAAACCGCAGCCAGACTTCCGGCTGGGGAGCGTTGGGATTGTAAGAAATGGGCAGGCGGTTCAGGCAGAAGCCCCTTTCCTCCACAAATCTGCCATCCAGAAACAGGGTGCCGTTGGCGAGGAAGATACGATCCTGATGCTTTTCCAGTTCTCCCCGGTCATAGCACTCCATGCGAATGGCTTCCAGCAGGTTTTTGGCTTTCGTGACCAGCCCGCCGGTAAGGTGTTCCTTGATGTCGTCGAACACATCCCGCAGGAGTCGGTCTTTGTCGGTGACGATGCCCTCCGTGGTGAAGAAGTCCTCTCCCTTGCTGAGCATAGGCTGCTTTTCCAGAAAACAGCGGCAGTATTTGTGCTCGATGATCTTCCCCTTGTCATCCAGCCACTCTGGCGTACCACTCATGCACACTCTCTCCTTTCCGATCCATGGATTGCAGACACATAGTCAGACAACTGTTGGATATAACCGTCCTTGCAGAGCATTTCCGCCGTCTTTTCTGCCAGAAGCAGATCATTTCCCAGCAGGCAGTCCAGAAGATGATTGACTGTGGGCAGCGCCTTCATCGCCTCGGCAAAGCGGGGATGAATGGGGTCACCGGGTTTCTCGGGATGATACCGCAGCTGCCAGATACGAAGATGCCGCAGATAGTCCCGCAAAACACAAATGCAGAGCCGCCCCCTATCCCGGGGTGGCTCTGCATGGTTGGGGAACGGAAGCGGTTTTGTTTCCGCTTCAATTCCAAAATCGATTTCCAGTTTCTTTGCGGCGGCGTAGGGCGAAAGCCCAAAGAGGCGGGCGGTGAAGTCGATGACATCCCCGGTGGCCCCGCAGCCGAAGCAGTAGAAGTAATCCTCGTTCAGCTTCATGCTGGGGTGCCTGTCCTTGTGGAATGGGCAGCAGGTCATGCCGTTTGGCAGTACCCGCAGCCCATAGTGTTCGGCAGCTTGCCTCAGTGTGACAGCTGCCTTGATGGTTTCAAATACGCTCATTATCAAGCCTCCATAAAAATATTGGGAAGAAAAATGCCCGCCGGGGTTCGCGAGCATCTTACCTCCTCACTATGGTTATGGGGAATTTTTCAAAAAACAGGCTAATCACCGGACAAGCCTATTTCAAAAAACCGGACAAACCCTCTTTCAATTATAGAACATATGTGTTATAATTGGTAAAAACAATTTGGTGGGTTGTGTGATGATGAATACGAACGATGCGGTATCTCTGGACTTCTGGAACGGATTGGCTTTCTACTCCGGGAAAAGCTTCCCCTGCGGCACCATTGGCTGTGACGCCCTGAATATCCCAGCTGAAGTGGTTGAGAAATTGAAAGAACTATGTACGGTGCAGTATGCGCTGATAAACGCTCTTACCTTCGGCCCTGGGAATCCTGCACTGCTTTCGGCGGCGCGAGAAAGCGCCCAGCAGATTGCGAAGCTCCTGAAAAATGTGAAGCCCTTTTCCTATTTGGATGTACCCGATGTGGAAGATCGGATTGAGCGGATTTTCTCGGAAGCATACCTGAACAATGCAATCGAATACAGCACTGTCTTTGGCGGCAGCACCCTGGACATTCTATCGGATCCGAAATACGAACAGGGCAAAACCCTGCTTCGGACACTGCCGGTGCTGGCGCAATTGGGATACTCTTTGGAGCAATATCAACAAACCATGCTTTCCTTTGCGGAGAAGCTGAACGATCCCGGATTCAAGCGAACACCCCAGAACATTGCCACTCTCTTTGGGGAATGCTTCCCAAAGATTGAGAAATTCGAGAACAATGTCGCCTGGATGGCAATGACCAACGCTACCACCCAGTACACGACGCTGCTGCGGCCTGACATCAATACGCCGGTAATCGCAAAGCACATGATCTATGTTTCTTTCGTGGGAATGTTTCGATCTGATCTGTATGAAGGACTGTGTGTAGGACACGCTCCCAAGAAGTGCCGAACCTGCGGACGCTGGTTTCTGACCATCAATGCCAGACCAACAAAATACTGCAACGGCTATGCTCCCGGAGATAAGCGGCACAGAAGCTGCAGGCAGGTTGGAAATCTGAAAGGCAGAAAGGAACGGGAGCTTGCAGAGGATCATCCGTATGTTGCGCTGTATGATACACGGATGAATTCCATCGACCACCGTTTGAAGAGAAAGAACGCAAATATCCCGCTGGGAAAGATGATGAAGAAGCTGGCGAAGGATAAAATGCAGCGTGCAAAACATAGTGTCAGTTACGCCAATGGGAAATACATTCAGGAGATGGAACTGGATGCCTTGGAAGCGGAAGCCAGGGCACTTCTGTGATTTTGAAATAGAGGAAGGAGGTGCCCCATGCCTAAGTTGGCGGAAAGGTACACCACCAAATATGGTTTCCAGTGTCTGGAAAAGAGCATGACCCGGTTTGAGGCGGAGCATGCCTTTCAGATATCGCCGGAGCCGCTGGTTGTGGAGGATATCAATCAATACATCGTCATGGCAAACCGGGAGCACAATCTTCTGTATCTCTGCTTTTATCTCCACCACATTGAGAAAATCCTGAATGGTCGCATCTACCGCTTCTTCCACCGGGAGGGGCTTTTCGCATATGACCCGGTTCGTCTGTTGGATTACAAACTGAACTGTGTATCTGCGATTGTGGATTGCTGTCCGGGATACGATCCCGACAAGGGTGCAGACTTTCTGACCTACGCTTACTATGACATCGGTAATGCCATCCTCAACTGCCGCCGCTATGAGGAATCCGGCTCCTTCAAAAATCTGGACGAGTACAAAACCGTCCGGGGTATCGCATGGCTCTATAACAAAGCACGCGATTCCCGAAGGAAAACCATAGCGGCATTCATGGAGAAAACTGGCTGTACCAAAAAGACGGCGGAGGATTATCTCACCGCGGCGCGTAAAAATCGGGGCAATGTTTCTATCTATGATACCATTCTCCGTGAGAGTGACAAGGAATTCATCGAGGATTTCGATGAGTATATCACCGAGGACACTGGTGAGGATTTGAGCCGGGATGCCGGTGGCGTGTACAGTGCAATGCTCTGGGACAGCTCCTGGGGTGGTGCTGTCCATCGTGCACATAGCAAACTGGATTACCGTTCTCAGATTCTCATAGAGCGGCACATGGCAGTCTGCATGGACTGCCGCTGTGTGCTGCCCATGCGTCGCCGTCCCACATGGGAGGATCTGGCGGCGATGTTTGAAGGCTCCACAGCCAGCGGTGCGGAGCGTGCTTACAAGAAAGCCGTGCGGAAGCTGACGCAGCAGCTGATTGAGGATGGTCTCTTTCACACAATCGTTTTGAAACGCAGATCTCAGAAAAAGCGAAAAGAAAAAATCGCCGCCGCAACCTACCTGTATCAGGCAGACAGCGACGGCGAATGGGGCGAGATTCAGTTTGACTTTGAAAACAAAACAGCGCAGATTATTCAGCTGGCAGACTGGGACAAAATGATTTCTCAGCCCTTTGCCAAATACGCAATCTCCTATCTTTTGAATTGTCAGAATGAGAAGCTGCCGAAAGAAACGGTGATTTCATTTGAGGAGTAGCGCGAGAGTAGCGTCGCTGCGGCGGGCTTGATATCCCTTTGGCTCCCCCGGTGGTGCAGCTCCATTTCAAGGCTCCGCTCTGCTGCGCCTTTCCATTACACCACACCACCTACACCCGAACAGGCGGATTTTGCTTGAGCAAATCCCAGCTTCCGCGCCCCAGAGGGACGCAAAATCCGCCTGTTCTGTGGGTAGCGGAAAGTGCTTGTTCCTGCCCCGAACAACCCCTTTCAGCCACCCACGGTCGCCAAAGGTATAACACACTAGACCTTGCGAGCAAGATCGTGTGCCACGAAACCGCCGGTTTCATTGGATTCTTCCTGCCACGAAGGGCCCTGCCCTCCATTGGATTCCACCCGCCAAGGCAGCGCCGCCGCCTTTGGAAACCACCGCCAAGGGTACTCTGTCCCCTTTGGATTCCCCTGCCAACAGGGTGCTCTCGCCCCTATTGGATGACCCTGAGCCAAAGGAACTGCTGTCCCTTTGAAATCCCAGCTCGTTTTGAAACGAGTACCCACAAATGAAAAATGGTTTGTGGGCATTCCTTTCAAAACGCAAAAATCCCCAGAGTTTCACCCGGAAGGGAGAACCCCCAAAAGGGAGTAAACTGGAGAATACCATGCGCTCCAGTATAAACCAAAAGCAGTAGCTCCGCTCTTTTCTGGATAACGGAAACGAAGTTCCAATCTCCAATAACCTTTCCGATAATGCGATTTTGCCCTTTACCCTTGGGCGAAAGAACTGGCTGTTTTGCGATACGCCGAAAGGTGCCGAGGCCAGCGCGGTTGTATACTCCATGGTAGAGAGTTCAACGGCAAATTGAATCGAGCCATTCTCCTATCTCCAGCATGTGTTGGTACAACTTCCGTACCTTGGTACGTTTCCATCTCATGAAGAACTGAAAGCCCTCATGCCTTGAGCGTCCGATATCCAGTGTGAATACAAGATACCATATTCCAATGCTTAAAAATTCCATCTCGACTAGCGGCAAGCCTCAAACACAAGGCCTACCGTTTTGTCACCACTGGGCAATTATCGAGCACTTACTTTGTCCCCTCTGTTAATGCAAAAAGGTGAACATATGTAGACGCATATGCTCACCTTATAAAAAATATGTAGTTTGAAAGGGACGGGCTGGTCCCGGTCAGCGGCTTCGCGAGAACGCCGATAACTGATGACCAGCTCGTCAATCCGGCAGCCCCACAACTCGGACAAGAACACCACATGATGGAGAGAAAGCAACTTCTTGCCGTTCTCCCACATACTGATGGCGTTCTTGGATGCGCTGTAATCGCATCCTTTACAGATAATCTCCGACAGGCGCTCCTGAGAGAGATTATTGCGCAGTCTGAACTTGCGCAGCTGCCTTCCGGTAGCAACAAGGTCAACTCCAGCCTCCCAAGGAATAAAACGATAGTTAGCAGAATTACTCATAATATCATCCTCCTCAACTTACGGCAATCTGAACAGCACCTGTTGCAGTCACGATTACCGCTTATATATACAGTTTCAGAGTAGATATCACTTGTTGCTTCCTATTTAATACTATATTGGCAAAACAGGAAAATGTCAACAGGAAGATCGAAGTTTTTCTACATTGCGTTGCACTTTATTAGATGGTTGATCGTTCATTCTTTGTGGTGAAATGTTGTTTGTATACCTCCCATACCGATTCCTGTCTTAATTCCAATCCCGGCATAACCCGCGAAAGACAGCAGGGCATTCCAAAGTTCAAGCAGTGGGGGTGCGAGCTTTGCTTCTATGACACAAGAGCCGGTAAAGCCAGGAATTCGAACTCCTTTGAGAAGAAAACGTGTTGTGCGGAGCTGATAGTCAACAATGTGGATGCCTGCAAGCAAAGCGTCGAAGGCATCCTGATCCTCCAGCGGACATGTGGGGAATGTCTCATTCCAGCGGAGTATCAGGCTTTGCAGGATCAATCGCTCCTGGGGAAAAATCGAATACCTGCCACTTTGTTTGAAAGCAGTAGGGGCGCAAAAACAGATCGTGGTACGGTTTGCGGTGATGCCGTGGGCAAGCAACGCTTCCATGGGAATCCGTCGGAATTCTTTGCGGAAGATAGAAAACGCCTGCTGCTCGATAAACACCTGATCCAGTGCATCCAGAACAGGGCATAGAATCTTTTCGATTTCATCTATGAGGATGTTCACAGTCCACAGATATACTCCTGCATTTTTTTGATATTGTAAATACTGACTGATTCCTCTATTTCCAACTTCGTGGAGCCATTGAGCTTCCTCCGGCGGAAGTTGTTCCAGCAGATAAGCATATAGCCGATAGGCAGAATCCGGGTAAAGGGGATGCTCCGAAACGGCATGGAGGGTTATGACATACCGGGTAATCATCGAATGGCTACCTCACAAACCCCATAGGAGTAGGAAGCGTTATTGAAATCCGTCTGCTTCAGGGCTCTTGGAGAAATTCCTTCCTGAATATCACGCTCGTGGTGATGCTTTGGGAAAGCTATTTTTAGAACATCCATTGTCACATCCATTGCCATGTTACCATAGTAGGGATCCGTCACAGTTTTGGATTGAAAGCCAACTCCACCGCCAAGCAGAATGGTTCTGGAATTCATATTATTGACAGCCTGGGGGTAAAGAAGGGTCACCTTTTTCTGATAGTACTCAGAAACATCTCTTATGGCCTGCTCAATGGTGTCCTTTGTGATTTTTCCTTGAAGAATGGACTGGTCCAATGTAACCGTACAGTAGACTGTAGTTCCCGGCTTAATGCACTCCCGGCAGATGTTGATGGCATTATAGGTATTATCCCTGAATTCATCAATCTTCCGGGTCAAGCACATTTTATCATCCCCGATGGGCAAGCTGTCCGACACCTTGATGCCCCGCAAAAGGCTATTCAGAGGGTTTCCGGTTTGAACCACCTGGTTTTTGTCCTTCTTCAAGGAAAGCGTATGGAAATAGGCACCCTCAAAAGAAGCAAAACGGTCAAAGGGAAGCCTGGTATCCGGATTCCTGGGCGGATCTTTCAGAAGTATCGCCTTCAAAAGTACTGTCCGAAGCGCCCCCTTAATGCTGCTGCCAGGAACATAGACCTGCCCTTGACCGTTACGGACGAAGCGCTGGATTTCCTTGAGGGTATGGTTATCATCCAAGGATTCTCCGGCATAAACCCGGCATCGCGTCCATTCCTTGATCTGATATTCCGGAATTTGACAGATGTTCTGCAGGAAGTCTCGAAGATCTCTACCCATGTGGCCCAGAATATAATTCTCATAGGAATCTGCCAGATTGTGCTCCGCCAGATAAGTGAACATGGCCCGCTCATCCAAGAAAGAAACCATATTACACTTGGGATCAAACAGATATTCTTTTTTCGTATAGCTCTTGCCGCATCCAATAAAGACAGGACTTCTGGTTTCCAAAATCAGGTCGAATACCTGCAAATGCCCTTCCTGTTTCATAGCTGTACCCCCAAGAACAGCGGTTTGGAATAGCGATAGACTGGATGTACCGCTCCGTCACCGATCTCATACAGATCACCGGAAAAAGAATTCTTCACTACAGAGCCTGCGCTCAGATAATATTGCGTCTGCTTTTTGCAGGGTGTCTGAATATGGCAATCCGAAGTTACAAAGCCGGCTCTTCGGACAAGCTGAAAGTTGGCACCTTCCAAAGCACTTTCCAGCTCCTCACTCCTGGGGAGACTGGTAGTCAACAACATAGAGTTGCCTGGGCTTTCCCGATGAGATAGAGCAGACAGCCGTTTCCACCGGGATTGTTCGGGTTTATTCAGATCTAGGTCGTTCAAAATAGAGAATTTGCCGTATCCGGCGGTGACCTTACCGCCAATACCGGAAACACCCAGAGCCCCAATGAGGCATGTTAACCAAGCATGATCCTGAGGAGCTTCCAGTGCAGCAAGGAAATATAGACCACAGTTCTCCCGGAAATGGAACAGGCCGACGGGGTAAGGCCTTGCATCGCCCTGCTCTGGCACCATAGCCTTGGTGCTTTCGGATGATTTGCCAAAGGAGACCTCCTCGCACGCAAACAGAACGCCGGTTTTCATTGCATCGCAGTATTCATCCATCCGATCGATGGGGATCCATGCTAGCTTTTTCATCACCTTGCGTTTGTCGGCAGGTAGTTCCCGTTCGGTCTGAGTGGAATAGCAGGGCTTCGGCAGATAATACGCTCCCCCTGCCCAGGGCATAGAGTCTGAAAGCAACAGCTTCCCGGTTTTGGCCATGTCCAGAAGCTTGTTTAATCCGTCATTGCCGTGGAGCTGAAGAGCAGTATGGCACAGGGCAGAGAACAGAGTATCCGCCCGAAAGTGATCCTCCGATGCGTAGAGGGACAGAGCTGAATCCGAACTGCCAAAGTGGACAGGTGTGTTAAACCGGAGCTGATACAGAAAACAGTTCATATTCAGCCACCTCATCGAACAGCTCATTTAACCCTTTGCAATCCACTTCACCGCCGTAGCTGCTGATCCGGAAGTTTTTCAGGCTGACTCGACCGCTGCCACGGGAACCGTGACCACCCAAATAGTCCATCTGGAGCAGCTTCATGGCTTTTGCCAGTAACTGCAGATCCTCACGCATCTCGTCCTCATCAGATGCGTCGTAAACAATCGTCTCAGCAAACACTGTTCCGGCGTTCACCCGTTCGATTTGACGCGGCATGGCTTCGGAGCTGAGTCGCTTGATCACATTTTCGGATTTCACTTCCGTCAGCCCAACAGCCTTCATGGACTCGGCATTGCTGACGAAGGCATCTGCAAACTGAAGCCGCGACCGGGCAGAGGTGCTGCCGAACATCCGCAGCACTACGGGATCGTCGTTTTTGAGATCAGGCATATTATGGATATCCCCAGCGAAACTCCGAGCCAGCAGAGTTCGCAGCTTGCCCTTCAGGCTGCTGCCGGGAACGATGGGGCGGCCGCTCAGCGGATCGCGGATCACAGGACTATCCACCGCACCAATGGCAGAAAAGGCACTGGAACCGCCGATGTGCATACCGGTTCTGACTTCCAGATCAAATTGAATCAGTACTTTTGTGTACATAGTTTAGTTCTCCCTTCCGCCAAAGAAACGATGATAGGCCACGATAGCCTCCAGATAATGGACGTAGCGAATGGCTTGTGCGCGGGAATTACCGACGGCCTTCAGCCAGGGCAGCAGATGGGCAGCATCGACAAATTCTTTGGTGTTGCGGTCTCTTCCACATTCATAGGCAATCCGGATCCGAGCCATCTGGAGCTTGACCATACTGTCCTCAGAGATGCTTTCCTCAGTGCGGAGCATTTCTTCATTATACACGTCCATCAGAAGGCTCAGAATATTCCGGAGCTTGCTGGTAGTGATCTTGCGGTATTGTTCCTTCATCAGCTTCTCCGCGAAGTCCACATACTCGTCCGGAAAATCCGGCGTCGATGCAGGAGTTTCCCGTTGCTGGAAATTACGGTTATTTCCGCTTTGATAGTGATTGTCATATCGGTTCCCGTTTGGATAGGCCATTGTTTATTTCGCCTTCCTTTCTGAATATACGTAGAGATAAATGGCGGTAATGAGTTGTCTGCGATCCTGTACAGACAGCGCCCAGCGATACATGGCACTGGAGAAGAACCGGTAGCTTTCCTGTTTATATTTTTCTTTGGGCTCCATCCTCGCCAGCAAATAGGCATAACGAGCGATATTGATCCTGTCCTCCTGAGCCTGCCGCAGCAATTCCAGAAGCTGGTACAAGAAAGCGTTGCCACGCTCCTGATCCTCACTGTTAAAAAAGTCGTTCAGAACCTTCAGTTTTTCACCCATCACCTTTTCCCGGAATTCCTGCCAGGAATAGGTGTGGTTCTCCTCCGGGTCAAAAAGAGAAATGGCGTTTTTGCCTGGGGTCTGCTTAGCTCGATCCTCCAGTTCCGCGCTGTGAGCAGCAGCCTGGCGGATGGGGAAATGGTCATCGTGGAGAGAAATACCCGCACTGATAGTAAGTGCGCCGCCGCAGAAGGCATCAAAGCTCGATTGAATCCGCTGGGCAGCCGTGATCACGTCATTCCAGGCACCCACAAGGAACACGTCATCGCCGCCGGAATAGACGATGGCCACAGAAAGGTTATGCCCGTCCGGCTCGGGCTGCTCCAGAATGGGATTGATATAGCACTTGAAGAACATTGACATCTGCCGGGAAAAGGCGGATGTTCTGGAAATGTTCAAGTATTCATCCCGTTTTTGAGGATCTGTCTCGCCCGGTTTGCGGTAACCAGCAACAAAGGCATGGCCCAAGTTGTCCACATCCATTCTGCAAACCGCCAGCCGGGTGATGCCCTTAGAGTTTGCGGCAAGCTCCGCCATTTGCCGGGACGCGGCATAGTCGCCCACATAAAGCCGTGTGGCATTGGGAAGCCCCTGGAATGCCTGATTTTTGGAACAGATTCGTACAACAGCCTCCCCGTTTTGCAAACGGGTGCAGGCTGTTTTTTCATTGGTCAGGGTCACATACCGGGTGCCGTCCCAGCCGGGAAGTACAAAGTCGAACCCGGATTCCTTCCTGCTGACCAGATAAACAGGGCAATCCAACACCTTTCCGGAAAGATCCACAAACAGATTGCACCAGGTGCATCTGCCATTCTCTCCCAGCTGGTCAGATCTGCCGCAAACAACACATTCCCTGCCCTCTGAATTCGCCGCCCCGGAGTTTAGCTTGAGGAGCTGGTTTGCGGAATAACGATGAAGTTTGTGGAAAGCAATGGCGGCACTGACTCGGCGGAACATGGCGGCGTAGGGTGCCTGCGCCGCGGGGGTATTGGTTAGATCATTGCCGCTGCAGGCTGTCCACCCATGGGCGACAAAGAGCTGAACGCCAAACTGAGCCAGCAGCCAGTCGTTGAACCGGGTATTCCACTGCTTCAGTGCATCTTTCACCACGGGCGTGTTAGGCAGCAGCAGATAGCAGTGACCGCCGCCGCTGTACAGCAGGTTGGCCCGGCTCATGCCGCAGGCAGAAAGCAGCTCGTCAATGTAATGCTCCATCAGCAGCTCCAGGAAGAAGGAGCGGCTTCGCAGGGATGGCAGTGCCCCCTTGGTGGCTACGGTGAAGATGAATTTCTGGATGCCGGAAAAATCAGCGGAATACAGCAAAAATGTCTGCTCCGCGCGGAATTGCACTTCCTGATCTACGAGCCGGGAATAGAAATTGGTCTCGCCACGCTGGGTCATATACTCGGCAGTACAGGCAGCGATGGCGGCTAAAATCTTACTGCGGTCATACAGGGAGATATCCGAATCGCTGCCACCGATGGGAACAAAGCTCAGGCAATCCTCCAGCAGGCGAAGCAGACCGGGAACCCCGGATTCATCCCGCTCGATGTTCAAAAGGCCGGAGCGCAGGGTCTCCAGAATTTCTTCATATTCCCCTGCAGTTATCGGGGTGCCCTGCTTTTCAGGCAGATGCATCCTGCCGTCCTGCACGGTCATGGGCAGGTACTGGTTGGGATGCTCCCCGTTCAGGTGGGTGAAGATGGATTCCAGGGGCTTGGATGGCATTCCTTCGCTGTCCCACAAATCCCCGGAAACCAGCCGCCGGGCAAAACGCATCGCCAGACAAGCATCCTCGCCACCTGAGGGCGTGGGCTTCTCAATGTCGTACAGAAGCGCGCCAATCGTTGCTTCCAATGTCAAATTACGCAGGGTGCATCCCTTCTTTCTGTTTGCTGTCCCCTCGCGGGGATAAGTTGGTTCTCTTTGAAAGTGATGTTCTGGAATTCATTGGGGTGTTGCCATCCCCTTACGGGGATAAATCGTGTCTTGAAATTCTGGCAAACCTGGCAAGAGATGAGGATTTACCGTCCCCTCGCGGGGATAAGTTGGTGCAAGAGAACCAGTTTTTCTTTTTCCGGAATGATCAGTTACCGTCCCCTTCTGGGGATAAGTTGTTTCCTGTAAGCTCTGGCAGGGTAGATATTGAGACCATGTTACCGTCCCCTCGCGGGGATAAGATATTTCGTGCGGTTTCTGGTATGGGTGGTCACTTTTTAAAGGGTTATCGTCCCCTCGCGGGGATAAGTTGTTTCACTTAGAGAATGCTATAAGTTTCCGGAAGTTGATGTTATCGTCCCCTCGCGGGGATAAGTTGTTTCAGCAAATCAATACAGATAACACATTTCTGTAAGGGTGCAGACTTGTGCAGCTCTCCCAACAAGTATAGCACAAGTCTGCTCTCAGCGCAAGAAAACGGCGGATGATTTACGCCAAATCCGGTGCGAACCGGGCTGCTTCTACCCGGTTCGACACCGTTTTTCTGACAGGCTCGCACTTACAGGCATTCCTGGATGATCCGGTCACAGTAGCCGTAGATGTTCACCCGCCCTCACTTTCACTATACTTTAATTTGCTTTTGTACTCCATCTCGAGGATAAAATGTTTCGATTTCTGTTCCGACGGAGAAAGGAGGACTGAGTTGCCGTCCCCTCGCGGGGATAAGTTGTTTCATCCTATGACCAACGCCGACCGCATCCGGGCTATGTTTCCGTCCCCTGACGGGGATGAGTTGTTTCCAGTGCCTACTGGGTGAACGGTCAGAGTGAGAAGTTACCGTCCCCTTGCGGGGATAAAATGATCCTACATGTGTGTGGTCACTTGCAGGATGTCTTCAAGTTACCGTCCCCTAGCGGGGGTAAATTGTTTCGGTAAGAAGCGGATTTTAACTGAGATATCGGAGTAATCGTCCCCTCGCGGGGATAAGTTGTTTCCCATAAAAGAAAGGAGGGAAGCAATGTGTTTTATTTACCGTCCCCTCGCGGGGATAAGTTGTTTCAGCAAAGCAATACAGATAACACATTTCTGTAAGGGTGCAGACTTGTGCAACTCTCCCAACAAGTATAGTACAAGTCTGCTCTCGGCGCAAGAAAACGGCGGATGATTTACGCCAAATCCGGTGCGAACCGGGCTGCTTCTACCCGGTTCGACACTGGTTTTTGGAAAGTTCGCACCTATAGGCATTCCCGGATGATCCGGTCGCAGTAGTCGTAGATATTGATCCGCTTCTTCAGCCCCTTGTCTCCGTAAGGCTCCAACGTACTGGTCAGAACTTTTTCTAATCCCTGGATTAGCTCTTCTGAAGTCATGCCGCATACGTTCTGAATGTCACTGTTGGTGACAGCAAACAGATCGTGTGCTACAGAGTTTCGCAGTTCCTGGTTTCCCCTCTCGCAGGATTCCAGAAGCTGAAGCGTTGTTTCGTCCACTTGGAAGTAGGCCAACATGACATTCATTGCCCGAATACTGATGTCCCGCTCCTCCACAGGGCGGTTGAACGCTGATTCCATAAAGGTCAGCAATTCCGGTAGCTTGCTTTTAATCATTCTCGGCCTGATTTTCTTTCTTCCATTTACCACCGCAATGAAATCCTGTTCGGTGAGGCCGAGGGGCTTCAGAGATTTTTCCAGAAGTACCGTCTGAAGCCGAACCACGAAGGGATTCAGACGTAGCATAAAATCGGTGTATCGCTGCAGATATACCAGGTTTTTCAGCATAGCGAAATACTCGATCAGCTCATATACCGGATAGGGGTACACCCCACGATCGGTCAGCAAGCCGTAGCCAGCCAGGCCGGAAGCCTCCGCTTCAGCTTCCTTCAGCTGGAATCGGCTGCGGTAGTCCAAATGCCGTGCAAGCTTCGGGACTGGCGCAGGAAGATCCGCGCTCATCTGGGCAATAGCAGCGTAATTGCGCTGGGATAGCAGGCTTCTTAACTGGTTGCGGACGGCCTCTCGGCGAACCGCGATCATCTTCGGCTCGCAGCAACGGTTTGGCGCATCAGGCTCTTCGTCCTCGTTCAGTCCCAGAGCTTCATCTACCGGATATCGTTTCATATTTGTCCGCTCAGCTCTGCCGGATGCACGTTCTGGGCTCTTGATTTGGATGCCCTTCGTAGGATAGCGCGGATCCAAAGCCATTTGGGCTAAGATTATTTGCATCTGCGGGGTTCCGGAACTGAGATTCAGAAGCACTTCCGTTTTGGGATGCTCGCTCACAACTTGCTGAAGCAACTTGTCCATGGGTTCCATCAGAGCATCTATGTCCGATGGATCTTCAATGTCAGTTTCCACGCGTGTGACGCTGGGATTATAGCCGCCCCAATTTTCACGGATGTAGGCAAATGTCTTAGCGATCCGCTGGTCTGCCCTGTCTAGCTCCACGATTTCCTTAGAGAGGAACAAGTAAACAGCTTCCGGGCGATAGAAACGCATGATGTGCATCATCCCGCCATCCCGCATTCCACGTACAGGATCAGTCGTTCCAAAGCAGGAATAAAGAACATTTTCCATAGCTAAATCCTCCTTGAAAATAGAGTTAACATTTTTATTATAGCGCGGAATATTCTAATGTCAATCCAACTCGTATATATAGAATCTCGATTATGAAACACCGAATATCTTGACTCATTTCCTACAAAAATGGAACCGTTGCCATTTTTTTACTATAAAATATACGTCCAGAAAAACTCGACTATGTCTTTCAGCAACGCATTGCGCTCTGCTTCGAAGTTTCGCTCTTTCTTGTTCAGCGCCAATATTTTCTGTTCCAGACACTGTAAATTTTGGGTACGCTCTTTTGCTACTTCCTGCATCCGGAGCATAACATCAACCCGATCGCGAATCATCAAGTGATTGATATTTATCGACCCATCAATCACATTACGGCAAAGCTGGTCAATTCGCTGCGTTTCTTCTTCTGCCTCTGGCACCCTATCATTAATATTCGTTTCCATCAAAGAATCTGCCCCTTTTTGTGATAAGTGTGACTGTAACGCCCAGTAACCAGTCAATTTATTGAGAAACAATTTCCATATTTCGGTAGCAGCATTGGATTAATATGCCCCTTTGAAGTAGCCGCGACCTGAAACCCGAGGAATGTGCAAAGCTACGTTCCCTTTGGTTGATCTCTACGCAATTATCTTGTTCTCAGTCATCGTTATTAAGTGGGCCAAAGAGTTCCTCAAATTTTGCCTCAAGCCCGTGAATGAGTTCAGCCTCTTCCTCTGGTGCAGAAGCATCCGACTGCGGTGCGTTTGATTTTCTACGTTGCCGATTCTTCATCATTTGGGTATATCTTTTGACCGGGGAGCGAAGCTCATTTATAAATTTCTGATGGGAAGACATTTCCATGGCATTTCCTCCTGATTATCTGGTGCTGGCAGGTTGTTTTCTGGGCCTGTTGGTATTCACATATTCCTGATACTCCTCGCTGCCGAGCGTGTTGTACCGGGGAATGTGGACAGGCTTAGTTCCGCTTTGCATGATGAATACCTTTCCTAAAGGGGCATAGAGAATGTCCTCATAAGGGAGTCCCATCCGTTTGGACACGATTTCACAAGACTTATCATCAAAGCCGCCGGGGAAATATGCATATATCGCACAATTCTGCCTGATGATAGGAGCGTCATCCTTATAGATGGCCTCCAGCTGTTGTTCACTCTGAAGCAGCATAATGGCAGAAAGACCGGCAGAACGGAAAAGACTAATATCGTTTGCAAAGCCTTGGATAGGGGCTGTGCAGGCAAAATCATCAAAAATGAACCGAATTTCGCGGGGAAGCTCACCGTTAGGACATGTCACAGCATATCGGAGCAGTTGACGTTCTGTATCGCGGTAACACAGGTTTGTGTAGTACTGCTGAGAGGTCTCTACTGCACTGGTGATGATAATCAACGCCTCTTTGTTATTGGCGAATTTTTCAACATCAAACTGGGGCTTTGCCTGCATCATCTTCCGGATAGACTCCGGGAAAACGACACTCAGGGCTGCTGCCAAGGTATCTCTGACACAGGACGCAGTCCGGAAGGGTAAACTGTGCCAGCTATTGAACTCCCTTACCGCATAGCAGCCGGGAGCAGCCTTATCGAGCTGACGGAACATGTCATCCAGAGGAGTGTCAACAGAGTATCCGTTCTCATGGGGGAGAAGCCGATCGAAAAGCGCTAAAACATCAACCATTCCGGGAACCGCATTGTCTTTGGCGGTCATATATGTCGCCGTAATTAGGCCTGACATAAGCGGCTTTGCCTTAGCCTGCCAGTAATCATCCACAGTCTGCTTGATTGCTGCGTCAACGATGGCTGCGGACAGAGCATCCACGTCTTCATAGCTCTCAAGAGACATTGTAGGATCAAAACTGATGGTACTCTTGTCAGGGTGGTTGACATTGAGAATGTGAACTGCATATCCCTTGGACTGCAGATAACGTGCCATAGCATAGGCATCGCTTTCTTTTGCGTAGTTCATAATGGGGTTACTATAATTCATGCGGCCGGCGGTAGGCAAAATCACGCTGGTACTTTTGCCGCAGCCGGTGGTGCCGACAATCAGCGCGTTGGCATTGGGACGGGTCCTCCCGACATCATCCCCAGAAAGAATATAGCTTTCACCAAGGACAATGGGATCTCTCTTCATGGATGTTCCTCCTTCACACACGGTCAACGATGGAATCACAGATACCAAACGTCACAGCTTCTTCCGCATTCATGAAGTTATCAAAGGATACCGCTTTCTCGATTTCCTCAATGGTGCGGCCAGTATCCTGCGCCAGCAGTTCTGTCATAACGCGTTTGGTTTCCAGGATAGACTCCGCTGTCTTGGCAATGCTGGAAGCGCTTCCACATATTCCGCCGGAAGACGAAGAAATCAGTGGCTCATGGATCATCACCTTGCTGTGCTTAAGAATAAAGCGGTGACCAGGCCTGCCGCCGGCAAGGATAACTGCCGCCATGGATGCCGCCAGCTCGGTGCAGTACATCTCGATGGGCACATCCATGCCTTTAATCTGGTCATACAGCATAAGGCCTGCATTAACCTCACCCCCGGGAGAGTCAATAATCAGCTTGATCGGAGCATTGCTGTCTTCGCCCTCAAGGAACAGCAGCTGCTGAAGCACAGCATTGGCGGACTTGGTGGTAATCGCTTCGGAAAGGAATACCTTTCTCTGTGCCAGAAGCATGGCATCCAGCGGAAGACTCTGGATACCGGAACTGCTCTTCTTGATAATCTGCATATGTATCACTCCTTTTCTGAATGATCCAATTATATATCCTGGGATTTCAAACGCGATACACTGCTGGTTTACTATCCGACATTTTAAGTTAACCAGTGGTAATCATTTCGGAATAACCAGCGATCATCCTAAAAATCCGACGCTCCCGCAGAGGGCTGTCCGCATCAACCATCTGTTCAGCATACAGGCAAAGGTCGCCTTCACCGGTTACCTCAAAACCGATTGCCGTATTCGGATGATCCGGGCTGCGGTATTCACATCGCATTCCAGCTTTTGATACAGGGACTGAACCTACAAAACTCCAGAGCTTTATGGTTCCGTCCATTCCTTCGAACAAGTCAAAAGTCAGCTGACTTGGAAGCGTACAGAAATATAGCCCACCATCCTTGAAGTCAATTTTGCGATATTTGATATTGAGGTAGTCAAGAACTCGCTGCATTATTATTGTATCCTTTGTCTTTATCATGAAATAATCTCATATTCATGTTCAAATTAGGTTGGCAAGAAAAACTTTGTTTATTCTTGCCACATATGACAGCAATACCCCTCTGTCAAAGAGATATTCAAGCTCATCAACTTCAAATAAGCTTTTCTTATACTCCATTGTTCTGGTCTGCCCCCACGAAATTCCCTGCCCTTTGTGCAAATGAAAGGGGTGAAAGATCGGATGACTGCTGAAGCTATTAACGCTCATGGTGTCGGTAACCCTTTCATATTGATAAGTGGGCAATACCTCAGTCAGATCCCTGGCCGCTCCAGCAGAAGAAAACACGAAGAGATAACTCATCCGGCAGAGGAATTCCTTGGTTGTCGGTGTTCTGGATTCATTGCTACGAAGACCTTGGGGAACAGAGTCGCAAAAAACCAAGCACTGTTCTGTGGAACTAAGCAGATCAAGAATTTCAGGGCTTGCCTGGACCCCTCCGCACAGATGCAAAATCAGGAAGTAATCCCTGCTCCACCTCACAAAAAACTCACACAGTTCCAAATGTGATGAATATGGGTCTTCAAATAGGATAGCGCCATTTCCACCTGGCAGAACTGCCTGCGCAGAACCCATCGTCCACTCTGGTCCTAATACGCTAAAGGCAGATTGCTTGTCAGCAGCTGGGCCAATCAACAGAAACGGCTTGCGGCTTCGGCGAATTATTGCCTTGGCAATTTCAATGCCTCTGGCGGGGTTCCCAAGAATGCAGATGGTTCCAGTGTGATCAAGCCCTATGTGATCGAAAATCTGAGACGGTGTGCATTTATAAAGCTCAATGACCGGACGATTCTTTACATTACGACTGTTTCTCGCAGTGACAGGAGAGCTGATTGCTGCAATCTCTGTTGGACGATAGCGGCTGTTCATACTGTTTCCAGCTCCTTTCGATATTGATGTCCATGGTAGAAGAAGGGTGACGTGCTGAGGATGGGAATGCTACAGATTGCGTCTCCCTTTTTCTGAATCAGGGAAAAGTCATAATCCGCAACTACAGGGCGGTATTCGACATGCTGCACTACTTTCTGCATGGGCGCAGCAAAACTAAAGGAGCACAGACATTCCCCATACCGTTCGGCAAGAATGGAACGCGAAAGCGGATCCTGTACTTTCATGCAAATAACATTGGGAAACAAACTCAGCAGGGTTTTGGCCTCATCTTCTTTGTAGTGCCGAGTTAATAGCTGTGCCGATTGCAGGCACATAAACAATCTGAATCCCGCAGCCCTCCCAAGCGACATTGCATCCGCAATGCAAGTCTTTGGTAGCAGGCTAGCTTCATCCAGGAAAAACCAAGTGCGGCGGTCGTTTTTCTGGTCAACAGAATGCTTGAGCAGCAAATTCAAGATAGTTCGGAATATCTTGATGCTCGCTTCCGAAGCATTGGCTAAATCATAGTACAAAAAGACCCGTTTTCCGCCTATTCTCAGGGTTTCAATCGCTGAGAATTCACCGCGGTCGGAGCAGAAAGAACCCCAGAAGCAATCATGGATCAGCGTTCGGATCTCGGAAATAACACCGTAACCTTGCCCCAGGTTGTCTCCCAAATAATCTTTGATATGTGCGAATCGCTTTGGGCGAAGCCGTGCAAGCTCATTCCATGTTAACTCGCCACCGCTTTCGATACTGGTTTTATTTAGAAGATCGACGAGATCCCAATTGCTGTAGGTGATGTGTTTTTCCAAACCGTCTTCATACATACACATAATGGTGTTGAAGAGTATATCATTGGCAGCATTCTCAAAGAAGGGCTGGATTTCTGAACGCTGATCGCGTGTAAGTGACTTGGCGATATCTCTTGCCGTCAATTCCGGGTTTGTGGAGGCTGCCAGCTCCTGGAATACGTTCCAACACGAGCTAGGATCTATAGCATCCACAGCAATGACCGGGTCGCCAGGTCGCCTGTATTTCATCAGAAAATCCTCTTTGGCACAAAAAATAATCGCATTTTCACTTTTAGCTTCCGCATACCGAAGTATAGGATCCATAATTTCGTCCAGAAGAGAACTCTTGCCGGATCCAACAGATCCAAGGAGAAGAGTAGGAGACTCAAACACCCCGTCATCTAGTACAAGTCCATTCCTTAACTGGACAATTGGCTCCAGTGGCACGCCGTTAAAATGCGGAGGGGCAGGCAGAATCTGCAGTCCTTCAAGCACCGTTTTAATCATTTTGAGTGGCCTCCATACCCACCGGAACCATGCCCCCCCTCCCCTTGACCGCCGCAGGAGCCGTGGCCCCCCGCTCCCTGACTAGGGCCTCCGTGCCCACCGTTTATGCCTTCGTGTCCTCTTATCCCTTCACCGCTTTTGTTCCCGGGCTCTCGACCAAGGCTGCCGGGGCCGCTGTCACCTCGATCCCTGCCTCCATCATCACCAGAGGTTTTCCCGCTCTGCATATTGGCATTTTTGGCAGCGTTTCTGGATACATCGTTGCAACGGTTGATCGTAGCTTGATCAACCTTTAGACTTTCAATAAAAGAATTTGACCGCTCCATATTCTTCCCTCCTTTAGTTTGCAAATTAGTGTTCGCTACGAGCTGGGGGTGGTTGTTACGGGTTTCGTAGTTGCTTCCATGCCAACCGCTTCTTTGCGTTTGGGGGTCATAAAAAAAGTGTTCGTGAGTTTTGTCGGTGCGCATTATATACGCATTGTGATTCTTGCTACCAAATGAGGTGTTCACCGATTTCACCATCGGGCCGGTCTCAGCCACCTCCAGGTCCGACTGATATCCGCTTGGGCGGTTGAATCCGCTCGGTGTATGGTCTTTGCCCACAGAACTTCACCCCCTAACAGCTACGGTACAGCTCATCAATTTGATGCTCTGCATCTGAAGCTGACCTTGCCTTTAAGGCGAAATAAGCACCGTATCGATCCGTTTTTGTTGGAACTGGACAAGCGTCATGGACATACACCCTATAATGCGATGCAAGCACTTGCCTGATTCTGACGCTGATGTTGTTGTCGGTGTAGTATTTATACCCTTCGGTATTTACGTATTTTCCGCTTTGCTTGTCCATGAATTCGAAGGCCCCAAGGAGCAGAATTAGTGTCGCGATGCCGCCATACTGCAGCACACATAATATATCCATTGCATTCCCTCCTATCGAAATATAGATTTCAGAATCAAGCCGATACCACTGAAGAAAATGAGCAGGTAGAGGCCGATGCTTAAAACAGATGTGAGAAGCTCACACAGAAATGTAGCGGCGGTGGGTGCCAGAAGGACACCCGCGACACCAAGCCCGACAATCCAACGTCTAGACCCTGGGATGTCACGATGACGTATCAGATTTGCAAGAGTCGGGATCAGCACAAGCAAATATAGGACAGCTAGTATAGTGCGGTACATAGCCTGATCACCTCTTTGGGGAAAGATAGAATGAGGAAATCCTTTTGGTTACTGTGTTTTTGCAAGAATCTGCTTCGCAAGCTCTGAAGACATGTCGATCATGACAGTCTTGCGGTTCACGCTGGCCTCTGCTCCGGTGCCAAGGCCAAATTGATAGTATGGGTCATCTGCCGCCTTGACAGACACCACAGTGATGCAGCTCTCGTCCACACCAGCTGCAACAAGCATGTCTCGGACGCTTAGAGCTCTGGCTTTTCCAAGCCAAAGAGTGTACTCTGAATCGGAATCGCCAGCGCAGGTGCCGTAGAGTAGAAGGCTACAATCAGGGTGATCGAGGAGGAAGTCAGCGACAGGCTGGATGGCCTCTGCGGCAGCTTCAGGGTTCAAAAACTTAGCAGAATCCGGTAGGTATTGGACCTTGCTTTCAGGAATTACAATAGGAGATTCAAGGGTAGACGCATTGACATCTTCAAAGATCTCAGGTTCAAGCACTACCAATTCCCTCAAACCGGAGACGGTACCTTCGACAGCCATGCAGGAGACGGGCGTATCTTCGAACTGGTAGCACTCATTACTCGGGAGATTACTCTTAAAGAGGATGTGATCCGGATCCATGCCGAGGGCAATGAAGAGTTGTTCGTAGAAGTCCTGAAGCATACCCTTCTCGGCGGAAGAGAGTGCTGGCTGGTCCCCACTGCATTCACCGATACAATACCAGATCACCTCGTCTACCTTTGACATATCAACGCCCATATTCTGGGCGATTGTGGTAACGGAGGTTTCGATGTCAACCTTGTAAATGGGCGTTTCAACCAGATTGATCAAGCCTGTCGAGCTCCTGCCGGAGCCATATACCACCAGAATATTCTTACGACCATCGACGGCGTTGGCCTTGAGCTGGTGAACGCTGAGTTCGATGGCCCGGGCCATGTCAATTTCCGCAGAGGTAGGGTGATAGGAGTCCAGTCTGGCCGCTAGGTCAGCCTTAATACTTGCTCTTGCGCGGTCCATCATGTCATCGGTGTAGCCCCTGTCACTAAGGTCTACAATGGTACCCGGCTCTCCGATACAGGCCGGAACGCCTTGCGCAGAGATAAAGGCATAGTCGCTTCCAGGCTGTGCAGGAAGCGATGAAAGCTCGTCGATGCCGCTGTTGACCTTGGTTTCGTCGTCAGCAATGGTAACAACAAACACAATGTTGACAGGTTCCCCTGTCTCAGACGAAGTACATCCGGTGCAGGACAGAAGCATGACCAAAACGAGAGCAACGATGATTATGTTTTTCATATTTTTCATGATGAATCTCCTTTCAAGTATTAGGAAACCTTGTCCAAGCTGATTGTGGGAGCGGGCGGATTGGAAGAACTGGCCGAGAAAGCGTCCGCAACGAGTTTGGCCCCGGATGCGGAAACTCTTTCGGTAAAATCAGGGTCGTTTATCTGGACCATGAGCAACTCACCGAGCTGAAGTTTGAGTCCGGTACGCATGGCCTCAATGTTTCGCTCGGCAGCGGCCCGGTTCCTGAGATCTCTTACCATGGGATCGGGGGCCTTCTCCAGGTCAGACAGTTCGGCTTTCTTCTGTGCGAGCTGAGCACTAACCACAGCCAGTTCCAGTTCCTTCTCTTCACGATCTTTTACCTTCTCACCGTTGAGGTCGAGAGAAGCCGAAAAACATAACACTCCGGTTGCAATCGGAACACAGGCCTTGAGGAACGTTACCGCATACTCGCCCATGGAGTAGGTATCCTTGGCATCAAAACCACCGCCGACGTTCATGCTCCCGTAGACTTCCATAGATCCAAACTGGAGCATAAAAGATCCCGCACAGGCCGCAATGTAAAGCGTAACCAAAAGTCCGCAGATGAGGTAGAACATCCACTTGTATGTGAATTTGTCATCTTTATGGTTGATGTAGTCAGCCAGCTTCCAGGCACTTCCGTCAGACATCAGCGCAAAGCCTAGTACGGTGATGGCAAGCATGTACATGTTGCCAAAGAGGATCGCCTGGACGGCAGAGAACACCGTTGCCGCGTCGATTAGCATGGCCAGAAAGGTTGCAGGGAGGCCGAGGGAGATGGTAAAGTGGCCGATGTGAAGCACGGACCGGCGATGCAGTCCCTGTAAGGGTCCGATTTCTGCTTTGAGCTGGGTCTCCTTCTCCTCCAGATCAGGAATCTCCATCTTGAGAGCCTCAGCACGAGTCTGACGCGAAGCAGTAATCTGACTGCCCTGAAGCTCATGCGTACTGATTTCCGTCTCATGAAACGCATAGCAATGTTCAACCTGTGCATCGATGAAATGGTTCCCTTCGGATCCGGAACTGTGGCGGTCGCAGGTGCTCATCAACTCCTTCAACCGGGAGATTGCTTCGTCGTACCGTTCCTTAAGAACCGTGGCCTTTTGAAAGGTGTAGATAGGAGTTTGGAAGTTGTCCAGCGCCTGACCATAGGAGGGCAGGTATGCCCTGGTTGTCTCATCCGATAGAACATTGTACTGACTTGGGGCTGGCTTCTTCTTGAATATACCCATAATTTACATAGCCTCCTTTAGAATAGTAACGATTGCGTTCCAGGTTGCTTCATGACTCTTCGGGATCTGCTCCACGCAGTCCTCGTAGATAACGGTGGGAAGGTTGTGTGCAAACACGGGCTTCATCAGAAGTCCGTGGCTATAGCAGGAGAAGGTGCTGAGCAGCATCTCTGCAGTGGCCTCCATTTGGTCGTGGGCCTGGTCAAGCTCGGAACGGATGGTGTTGGAAATGTCGGCCAGACGCTTCAAAATCGCCAGGCGTTCCGCCTCACGGGATGCGCGTACGCTGGCTGTCTTCTCTCGAGCACGGGCCTGCGCGCTGGTGGTTTCATTGGCGGACTGACAGTTGCTGATGTGCTCGAGCGAAACAGTAATGGTGCTCAAGTCGATCAGAAGGCAATCAGCATCAGCCCACTCCTTCGCCAGTTTCTCCTCGGTTCGTTCACGGCGGGAAACGCAAGCATTGCGGAAACGTTTAATCTGACCGGTGATATACCCCGAGGTAATCGTACCGGTTTCAGGATCCAGACCGCCGGTGTGAAGTATTTTGCCATGGATTAATCCGAGAATCCAAAGAAAAATGCGGGGGGTGCGAAGTCCCTTCATCGGAAGGACAGTTTTTGTCTTGCCCATTATCATCTCTCCTTTCTTTAGGCGACGCGTTCGTCGAAACACTCTTTTGTAGTGGTATGGACAGATACCGGTATGGTCTGCTCACGTGCGCGATCTTCTCTCAGAATGAAGTCGACCCACAAGGGGATCCGCTCCAAAGTATGGGTTAGCTTCTTGTTATGGTATTTGTGGAATCGATAAAGATCGCCAATGGTCAGGTAGAAGCCGCTGTCAGGAAGACGACGCCCCTTCGATTCGAAGTACTTAAAGACAGAAGGGGAATAATCGTCCATAAAGAGATACTTGCGGTCCCGGCTGCCAACTGCCTGGTAGTAGAAAACCTGCTTGTCGGGGATGTTGACATAACAAATGCGGTCCTTGTCAGAATGGGGCTGAAGAATCTTATCCATCTTTTTTCCTCCTCGATTGGATGTGTCATTATCATACTTCAAACGGCCTGGGCTTGTACATAACGCTCTGGTTAATCGCACTGGTGGTTAACTTCCGATATTTTACAGTTTCGTCCCAATTTTCAGCGACTCATCAGGACGGATTCCTTAACAAACTTCCAGCAACAATAAAGCCCGGCTCTAATCCAGAGCCGGGGCAGCGCATATTTGTATTATTCTGTACCTGTATTTTCTGTGCTAATCGAATGCCCACCACAACGCTATGAAAGGAGCAAGATTGTCAACAAGGTTGATAATCCTTTCCATTTCATATAGAGTCATCCCATACATCGGGCGGTACAGTACCCAAACGATGATTATTCTTTCATAACCTCCAGTATTATCCTCGCTCCCAATCGGAAGCTATTCTGAAAAAGCAGGCACTCTGCCATTGCTTGGAACTCGCGAACGCAATCCGCATAGTTGGAAAACAATTCCTTTTGAGCATCTGTCATTGTCGCTAAGAGGATTTCTTCATTTCGGCCAATCAACCGAAGCATTTCCTTGTATTCCTTACAGGGAGAAGTGTCATATTCCGATGGCTCGATATTGCCATACCATAATTCTTCTAGGATTCTCATACCATATCCTCCCCATAGATCAACTCCCGGAGGATGATTTCCTCCGCTCGGTTCCGAATGTTGTTCATAGTCCCTACCCAAGTCAACTGGTCGGACGCTTTCAGATTCTCTGTCACTCCCTCGGTAACCTTCATCTGATCAATCATCCGCTCCAGCCTGTCCTGCGCCTGCTGGTTCAGATCAGCAAGGTATGTCCAGAGTTTGCCGGACAGGAGCAGACAGCTGTATTGAATCGGCTTGTGCTCTCTCAGATACTCCCAGTGCATTCGCCCCCACTTGCCGATGGGGCGGGTTTCCTCTGGTAGTGTCAAATTCGGGATAAAGTAATCACCTGAGCGGATATATTCGAGGCTATATTCAAGACCTTCTTTCATTCCTGCACGCTCCTTTCCACGCTACGCTGTTCTCGCAGATATGCTTCAAAAATGCTTCTGCGAATCAGTACCTTTTTGCCGATCTTATAAACCGCTCCGGCTTCGTGTGCCATACGAGTAACAGGCTTGAGTCCCAGGCGGTAATAATCACACGCCATGCTGTATGTTACAAAGTCGTGAGTCAAAAACTCCACATCTTCATCATCAATCTGGTCGGAAAACATCCATACATTTCCACTCATTCCTCATCGCCTCCATTTCTGTACTTGCTGGTAGCAGGCTCATGGAACTGCTCCAAGTAAGCATCAAAAATATCTCTGTTGATCAAAACGGTGCTGTCAAAGCGGTAAATCGCGCCTGCATCGCTGGCAAGCTCCAGCAGTTTTTTGTGCGACAGACTGTAAATCAGCTCTGCCTGTTGATAGCGGACATACTCTCTGCGCAGCTTCCGCAGCTGTACCGGAACTTCCTTCATGCTTTTGATCGGTTCATAGTTGTCTTTCATTGTGGTATCCTCCTAAAAATGATTTGGATGTGGACAGAAGTTGACCGCAAAACGAAAAAATAGCACTTCTCAGAGTTACTCTAAGAAGTGCTATTTGGTCTGTTCAAACCTGATACCGTATTGCCTGAAATTCACAACGCTTCGTGTTCATGCGTTATTCTTCAAGAATTTGCTGTCAAATTGCTGTCAAAGGGAGGATGATACTACAGAAAACCACATTATATAGTGGATCATTTTTCAAATAAGCACTATATCTTGCGTTTTCTTTAGTCGAGGGGCTTCATCGTGGGGAACAAAATAACCTCACGGATGGTGTCCGCGCCGGTGAGGAGCATGACGCAGCGGTCGATGCCCATGCCCATGCCGCCCGTGGGGGGCATACCGTACTCCAGAGCGTTGAGGAAATCCTCGTCCAGCATCTCCGTCTCGTCATCGCCCCGCTCCCGCTGCTCCACCTGCTTCTGGAAACGCTCCCGCTGATCGATGGGGTCGTTCAGCTCGGAATAGGCATTCGCCAGCTCGCTGTGGCAGATGAACAGCTCGAACCGCTCGGTGAGCCGGGGATCCTTGGGGGAACGCTTGGTCAGGGGAGAAACCTCCACGGGGTACATGGTAATGAAGGTGGGCTGAATCAGATGTTCCTCCACCTTCTGGTCGAAGCAGGCATACAGGGCGTTGCCCCAGGTCTTTTCCGCAGCGTCCGCCAGTTCCACACCCTTGGCCTTGGCCGCCGCCACGGCCTCTGCGTCGTCGGTAATGGCATCGAAGTCAATGCCCACATACTCCTTGACAGCCTCCACCATGGTCAGGCGGCGCCAGCCGGGAGCCAGATTGATGTTCTCGCCCATCCACTGCACATCGTAGGTGCCTAAGATCTCCTGCGCCGCGCCGGAGATAATGCCCTCGGCAATGTCCATCATGTCGTGGAAGTCGGCGTAGGCCTGATACAACTCCACAGTGGTGAACTCAGGATTGTGCTTGGGATCCATGCCCTCGTTCCGGAAAATACGGCCAATTTCGTAAACCCGATCCATGCCGCCCACAATCAGCCGCTTCAGGGGCAGTTCGGTGGCGATACGCATATACATATCGATGTCCAGGGTATTGTGGTGGGTGACGAAGGGCCGGGCAGCGGCGCCGCCGGCGATGGTATTCAGTACCGGAGTCTCCACCTCGATATAGTTCCTATCATCCAGATAGGAACGCATGAACTTAACGAACTTGGAGCGGATGACAAAATTCCGCTTGACCTCGGGATTCACCATCAGGTCTACATAACGCTGACGGAACCGGGTCTCCTTGTCGGTCAGGCCATGGAACTTCTCAGGCAGGGGCAGCAGGGACTTACTTAGCAGCGTTGCCTCGTGGACACGGACGGAGATTTCGCCCCGCTCGGTCTTGAACACGTCGCCCACGACACCCACGATGTCGCCAATATCGTTCTTCTTGAAGCGCTTGAAGGAAGCTTCCTCCATCTCGTCAAACTTGACATAGAGCTGAATGCGGCCGGTGCTGTCCTGCAGGTCGCAGAAGGACACCTTGCCCATGCCGCGCTTGCTCATGAGCCGGCCCGCCAGCCGGACGGACTGCCCTTCCATGGCATCGTAGTTGCTTTTGATGGCGGTGGAATCCGAGGTCACCTCAAACCGGGTCTGCACAAAGGGGTCGAAGCCCTCTGCCCGAAGATTCTCCAACTTTTCCCGACGAACCCGCACCTGGTCGGACAGGGGCATTTCTGCCTGGGGTACAAACTTCGCCATGGCTTAGCCCTCTCGGGAGACGCTGATCACCTTCATGGTGAAGGAACCAACGGGAGCATTGACGGTGAAGGTTTCACCGGCAGCCTTGCCCACAATGCTGCGGCCAAAGGGAGAGTCGTCAGACAGCTTGCCCTCCATGGGGTTGGCTTCCTGAGAACCGGTGATGCGGTAAGTGGTCTGCTTACCTTTCTCATCCTCCACCACCACGGTGCAGCCCAGACCCACACGGCCGGTGGCCTCGTTCTCATCCTCGATGATCACGGCGTGGGACAGGATATCTTCAATTTCGGCAATGCGGCCATAGAGCTTTGCCTGCTCATTCTTGGCGGCATCGTACTCGGAGTTTTCGGACAAGTCACCGTAGGAACGGGCTTCCGCGATCATGGCGGCGATTTCGCGCTCCCGGGTGGTCTTCAGATAATTCAGTTCCTTTTCCAGATCTGCCAGGCGCAGGCTGGTAATTTTGTATTCCTTAGCCATATTCAAAATCCTTTCTCAGAAATAATTCTCATAGTCCCAAACATTATAGTGGATTATTCCTGTACAGTCAAGGAATTTTTCGCAAAACCGGGGATTTGTGAAAGAAATTCCGGGGCGGAATCCCACCCCGGATTGTTTGCTGTTTTATTGGGTCTTATCCAGCAGCTGCTGATAGATCGCCTGCGTTTCCGCCGCGTCTTTGCCGCTGAGCACCAGGGTTTTCCCGTTTACCTGCATCACCACGCAGGCCTCCGGTTTGTAATAGGTGTAGCGGGTGTAATTGCCGAACTCATCATTCTCAAAATTGCCCAGCAGCAGCCGGAAGCTGCCCAAACCGAACACCCGGCTGCCGTCTACATTGCCATCCCGGTATTCCACAGAATCAATGCGGTCATAAAATACGGTCAGATCATCATAGTAGCTGGCCTTGATGGTGAAATAGTCCTCTGCAAAGGTCGTCTCCACCGACCCAGAGAACAGCATAACCAGGGCAAACACCAGAATCAGCAGACCGACGGCGGTTCCGATCTTTCCGGCACGGGTATGAACACTGGGGACAGGCTTCAGGGCATCCCCCCGCTGTACCTGCTTCCGGTAGTAGAGATAGGAGTAGAGAATGGGGACTACCGCCAGCACCAGAATGCCGGCAATCATCACGCCAACACCCCATTTCACAGGCAGCAGTGCAGACAGCATAATCACCGCGCCGCCTACCATCCACACCCGGCCGCCAAAGCGGTGGGTGGCATTCCAGTTTTCCTCGCTGCTGTAGGTCCAGGGCACCTTGATGCCGATGGTGTAGTTCTGGCGGCACTTGGGAAGATAGTTGCCGATGGCAAGGAACATCAGTCCTATCGCGGCAACCATGATTCCACTGACGGATACATGGACACCCAGCGCAAGGGAATACATGATAGCGGCGCAAACATTGGACAGCACCGGCATAATCCACAGCACCAGCCGGATGGGCTTCCAGTTCCGGTCCTGATTTTTGGGATCCTTCGCCGTCACAAAGAAGCACAGCCAGTGACCCGCCAGCAGGCACAGATAGGGCACAAATACCGCAAAGGGAATGCTGCCGTAGCCATCGGGCTGGCCGTCAATGCCCCAGTGGGTTGTCAGGGTTTCGGGTAACCAGTTCCATAGAATCAGCCCCACCAGAACGGGAAACAGAATCACCAGAGACGATACAATCAGCTCTGTTTTATGCTTGCGAATCATAGGACACCTCCTGTGCGCTTTCCGCCGCCCAGCGGCTGCGAATATTCTTCAAAATCAGAATGGATAGGACGGTAACTGCCGTCAAAAGGACATAAATGATAGTATACGCCTCCGCCTGGGTCAGGCCCTTGCCGATCATCAGGCTGATACCCGCCACAGAATCGATAAAGGTGTGGATGCCAAGGCACACCAGCAGCCCGGGAAGCACCCGCCCCCGGTGCACCGCGTAGCAGACGATCATGCTCAAGGCCGCATGGCAGGTCATGGTGAGCAGCCGCTCAAAGGCTGCCAGCAGAAAGGCCGCAGGGGGTGTTGCGGTTAAAATCTGTGGCATGGTTTCTAAATAAGAAACGTCCACTCCTGCCGCAGCAGTCTGGGCAACAAAGGCATCAAATCCGCCGGATTGAATCAGGTACAGGAAGAACAGGTTGTTGATGTACGCCATGCCCACGATCAGCATGGCTTCGATACCGCCGTGACCCAAGCCCGCTGCCAGCGCCCGCCGGTAGGTCAGCTTCTTCCGCAGAAGCATGGCAACGGCGTACCGTCCGATCAGTTCAAACAGTCCGGCGGTAAACGCCAAACCCAGTGCGTACACCACCGGATGTGCCTGGGAAAATGCAAGGAAACCGGCGTTTCCCCCCAGTGTGTTCAAAATGGGCAAGCGAATCAACATCTGGGGCACAAAGAACCCAGCAGCGCCCAGCAGCCAGGCGCTCCAGATGCCCTGCTTTTTGTAACGCAGGGCATACGCCACCAGAAATACCGGCGGCAGAATCAGACTGACCACCAACGTAATGACAACGAAAACAATCGTCATACTGCTAATCATGGGTTTCCTCTCCTTTCAAATCCGAAATCCACAGCAGGATTTCCTCCAGCACCGAGGCATTCAGCTCGTAGAAAATGTACTTTCCATCCCGGGTGTCCTCAATGAGGTCTGCCTCCTTCAGCACGGACAGATGCCGGGATACGGCGGCGGCGGTGATATCAAACTGATCGGCAATCTCCCCGGCAGAACGCTTTCCATTTTTCAGCAGATTCAGGATCTCCCGCCGGGTGGGATCCGCCAGCGCTTTCAGCGTCTGCTGCAAACTCATGTGCTTTCCTCCTTCCTTATTTAACATTTAACTTAACTGTTAAATGAAGTATAGCATAGGAAACAGGGTTTGTCAATGGCTTCCGGAAAAATAATTAACCAAATTGTTAAATGTCTCTGTCCGCCGCGCCGCACTTGATAACCGTGTGTAAAGATGGTATAATGACGCAAGTAATTTGACCTTCCTGTCACGTTTGGAGGAACCTATGGACCTGGAACAATTCTGGAAAGACAATCCCAAAGCCGCCATTGCGTTTTCCGGCGGCGTGGACTCTGCGTACCTGCTGTACAGCGCCGTGCATTCCGGCGCAGCAGTCAAGGCCTATTATGCAAAAACCGCCTTTCAGCCCCAGTTTGAGCTGGAGGACGCAGAAAAGCTGGCAGCCCAGCTGGGCGCGGAAATGGAAATTCTGTCTCTGGACGTTCTCAGCGTTCCCCATGTAAAGGAAAACCCTGCCAACCGCTGCTATTACTGCAAAAAAGCCCTGTTTTCTGCGATCACTGCCGCCGCCGGCGCCGACGGCTTCCCCTTGCTGCTGGATGGAACCAACGCCTCGGATCAGGTCAGCGACCGTCCCGGTATGCAGGCGCTGAAGGAGCTTTCTGTCCGTTCTCCCCTGCGGGAGTGCGGCCTGACCAAGGCAGAGATTCGCCGGCTTTCCAAAGAGGCAGGACTCTTTACCCACGATAAGCCCGCCTACGCCTGCCTTGCCACACGGATTCCCACAGGCGACACCATCACCCCGGAGAAGCTGCGCAGAACCGAAGCGGCGGAAGCCTTCCTGCACACCTTGGGCCTGCGGGATTTCCGGGTGCGTTCCCTGGGCGACACCGCCCGGATTCAGGTCACCCCTGCAGATCTTCCAACCGTGCTGCAAAACCGGGAGGCCATTCTCACCCGTCTGAAACAGGAGTATTCCGGCGTCGTGCTGGACTTGGAGGTACGCCCATGAATTCTGATATCCGCAAGCTGCTGGAGGACGTTCAGTCCGGAAATGTAAACGTAGAGGACGCCCTGCTGAAAATCAAAATGTCCCCCTTTGAGGACATCGGTTACGCCAAGGTTGACCTGCACCGGAAATACCGGCAGGGTGCGGCGGAGGTGATCTACGGCGCCGGGAAAACCCCGGAGCAAATCGCCGGGATTGTGGATACCATGCGCCGCAACGGACAGCCTCGGGTGCTGATTACCCGGATGTCCCGTGAGGCGGCGGATTTTGTCTCCCAGCGGATTCCTCTGGATTACCGGGAGCTGGCAAAGGTGGGCATCGTGGGCGGCTTTCCGGAGCCGGACGGCATTGGCAAGGTGGTCATCGCCACCGGCGGCACCAGCGATATTCCCGTAGCAGAGGAAGCCGCCCTCACCGCCGAAATTCTGGGCAGCGAGGTGGTGCGGCTGTACGACGTGGGCGTGTCCGGCGTGCACCGGCTGCTGGCGCACATGGATCTGATTATGGATGCCAGCGTGATCATCGCCATCGCCGGTATGGAAGGGGCACTTGCCAGCGTAGTAGGTGGCCTGGCCGACTGCCCGGTGATCGCCGTCCCCACCAGCGTGGGCTACGGCGCCTCCTTCGGTGGTATCTCCGCATTGCTCAGTATGCTCAATTCCTGCGCCAGCGGTGTCAGCGTGGTGAACATCGATAACGGCTTCGGCGCAGGCTTCCTTGCCAACCGGATTAACCACATGGAGGCAAAAAAATGAGAACACTGTATTTGGACTGCGGCATGGGCGCGGCTGGAGATATGCTCACCGCCGCGCTGCTGGAGCTGCTGCCGGAGAAAGACGCTTTCGTGGAGGAACTGAACGCCCTGGGGATTCCCGGCGTCCGATTCTCTGCGGAGAAGAGCATCAAATGCGGCATCACCGGCACGCATATGCAGGTAACCGTAAACGGTGAGGAGGAATCCGACCATTCTCACCACCATTCCCACGGCGCCATGGCGGATATCCGTGCCATCGTCAATGCCCTTCCCATTCCCACCATGGTAAAGCTGGACATTCTGGCGGTCTATGAGGAGATTGCCCAGGCGGAGAGCCATGTCCACGGCGTCCCCGTCAGCCAGATTCACTTTCATGAGGTGGGAACCATGGATGCAGTGGCGGACGTGACCGCCGTGTGCCTGCTGCTGCACCGGCTGGACGTAGACCGGATTGTTGCCTCGCCTGTCCATGTGGGCAGCGGTCAGGTGCGCTGTGCCCACGGGATTCTGCCGGTGCCCGCCCCCGCCACGGCGTACCTTCTGCGGGACATTCCCATTTACGGCGGCGAAATTCCCGGCGAGCTGTGTACGCCCACCGGTGCGGCACTGCTGAAACATTTTGCCGCTTCCTTCGGGGAAATGCCCGTCATGAAGGTACATTCCATCGGCTATGGCATGGGCAAAAAGGACTTCCCTCGGGCAAACTGCGTCCGGGCGCTGCTGGGAGAAACCGGGGATCCCGGTGACGGCATCGTGGAACTGCGGTGCAACATAGATGATATGACCGGGGAAGCCATTGGGTTCGCGTTGGAACAACTCCTGAGTCAGGGTGCCCTGGATGCCTTCACCGTCCCCATCGGCATGAAGAAGTCCCGCCCAGGGGTGCTGATTACGGTTCTGTGCCGGGAAGCCCAGAAGGATGCCATGATCAGCCTGCTTTTCCGCCACACCACCACTCTGGGCATCCGGGAATTCCCCTGCAGCCGCTGCACTCTGAGCCGCACCGTGGAATCTGTCAGCACCCCTTATGGCACGGTTCGGAAAAAGATCAGCGCCGGATATGGTGTCCGCCGGGAAAAATACGAATATGACGATCTGTCCCGAATCGCCCGGGAGCAGGGTGTTTCCCTGCAAGCGGTTCTGGAACAGCTTCCCCCCTGTAAACACTGATACTATAAAAACGCCCCCGATTCCGCAGAATTCCGCAGAATCGGGGGCGTTTCCTTATACTTTTATGATTCTTCCTTCCAGACGAGGCTTCGGGGCGGGCTCTTCGGCGGCGTAGCCCAGAATGCAGTTGCCTACACCGCGGTAGTGTTCCGGCAGTCCCCACTGTTTCAGCAGCGCCTTTCCCTCCGGCGTGTCAAAGCACTCCCGGGCACGGTTGATCCAGCAGCTGCCCAGACCCAGCGCATGGGCGGCGTTCATCAGGTTTCCCAGCACCAGACTGCCGTCATCAATCCAGGTGGGAATCTCCGGGTCTGCCAGCACCACAATCACGCAGGGTGCGCCGTAGAACGGATCGGATTCCACGCCCATCACTGCGGCGTTCATCCGGGACATCTGATCCCGGGTCTGTTGATCCCGGACTGCCACCATCACCGGCTTCTGATTGTTCTTTGCCGTGGGCGCATACAATCCTGCCTGAAGCACCTTGTCCAGATCGGCATCTTCCACCTGCCGGGGCTGGTATCTGCGCACGGAACGTCTGGTCAACAATTCTTCATACATAGCAATTCCTCCTGCTCGTTTACTTCAGCGCTTTCACCGCCGCCTGAATCTGGGGATCCTCGGCGGCGCTGCGCGTACCATAATAAATTTCTGCGGCGGTATCCTCGTCAACATCCACCCGAACATCCGGGGTAACGCCTGTCTCCGCCAACGAATTTCCCTTGGGCGTATAATACTTGCCTGTGGACAGCGCCACCGCCGAACCGTCGCCCAGCGGAATGGTATTCTGGTAATACCCCTTCCCTACCGTAGGCTCGCCCACGACCACTGCCGCCTCGTATTCCTGCAGCGCTGCGGCAAAGAACTCCGCCGCGGAATAGCTGTTGCCATTGACCAGCACAGCCATGGGAATCTCCAGGCAGTCTGCGTCGGAAGTATCCACCGTTTCCTTGCCGTCATAACTGACCGAACGGAACAGGTCTCCCTCCGGCAGCAGATAGTCCAGCAGTTCTACCAGCTCGCTGGCAAATCCGCCGGGATTGTTCCGAACATCCAGAATCAGCTTCTGCGCACCCTCCGCCATCAGCGCCTCAATGGCCGCAATGCTTTCCTGGGCGCACCGGTCATCGAAATTGTAGATTCTGACCAGTCCAATGCCGTTTTCCAGCATCTCCCCTTCAGCAACGGTTTCCTCAATCCGGCGGCGCTCCACGGAAAGCGTCATGTGCTCGCCCTTGCGCATAACCGTCAGAGCGACGCTGGTTCCTTCCTCACCCCGTACCAGCTCCCGCACCTCATCGGAGGTCATTCCACGGACATCCTGATCCTCCACAGCGATCAGCAGATCATTGACCTCCAGGCCGGCTTCCTGCGCCGGGCCCCCTTGGGTGATCATAACGATCAGGAATCCCGAGTCGTCCTCCTCCTGCTGGATGGTAATACCCACGCCTACATAGGCATTCTCCTCCTGCTCCTGATGGGCAGCATAGTCCTTTGCGGAGATATAATAGCTCCAGCGGTCACCGGTGGCTTTGACCATGGCAGCCGCAGCGGCATCTTCCACAGCCTGCGCATCCGCTTCCCCAACAAACTGTTCCTGTATCAGCGTTTCCAGCCGGTCCAGTTTCGACGGCGTCTGGATGCCCACCGTCGCCAGTGTCACCACAGTGGCCAGCGCCGCAACCAGCACATAGGAAGCAAATCGGAGCAGCTTTTGTTTCATTCACCAACACCTCACATAGAAAGGTTCCCACAGCCCGATGCCGGGCTGTGGGAGAAAATTACAGGGCTACATAGTTACAGGGATTGACATATACGCCGTTAACAGAAATACCAAAATGCAGGTGGTCGCCGGTAGCCACGCCGGTGGCACCAGTGGCACCAATCTGCTGGCCGGCGCTGACAATCTGTCCCGCACGGACGCAGTAACTGCTCAGGTGCATATAAATGGAGGAAATCCCGTCTCCGTGATCAATTTTCACATAGTTGCCCGCAGCGCTGCCGTAACCGGCAATCGTAACAACGCCTGCCTTGGCCGCAACCACAGGCCAGCCGGTGCCGGTATCCAGGTCAACGCCCTGATGGTAAGTAGAGGCGCCGGTGGTAGGCGACTGGCGGTAACCAAAGGGAGAAGTAATGGAGGTATAGCTGCACGGCCGTACCCAGCCGCTACTGCTGCTGCCGCCACCGCCATTATTCTGATCGGCGGGCGTGCCGGCTCCCGCTGTCGTGGGAGGAACATAGGTCGCCATATAGGCCAGCCACTCCGCCTGCTTGGCGGCGTTGTACTCCTGTTCCTTGCTGGCAATCTCTTTGAGGAATTCCTCATCCATGGCCTGGAACTCTGCTTCCAGCGCCTCCAGATCATCGGCCTTGCTCAGCAGTTCCTGAAGCAGATCGTCCGCTTCCTGACGCTTAACGTTCATTTCCTCCTGAGCATCGTCCAGTTCCTTCTTGGTGACTTCCATCTCTGCCTTTTCCGACTGCAGATCCTCCTGCGCTACTTCCACAGCATCGGCAGCGTCGCTGAGCTGCTGCAGCCGGCGGTTATCAGCGGCGCTGATTTCCTCCACCATGTTCAGGCGGTCCAGCAGGTCGGAGAAGCTGTTGGCTTTGAACAGCACCTCCCAGTAGGAAAGCTGGCCTTCTTCCTCCATGGTGCGCACGCGCACCTTATTCTCTTCATTGAGCTGGGCATACAGATCTTCCGCATTGTCCAGTTCGTCCTGCTTGTCCGCAATCAGCAGATTGTAGGCCGAAAGCTGATCATTCATGTTGGTGATCTGCTCGCTCAGGATCTGAATCTCCTGGTCAATGACATTTTTCTTGGCAATAATGTCCGCGATTTCGTTTTCGTTTTCCTCATACTGCTCCTGGACGTCCGCAATTTTGTCCTGAAGTTCCTGCTTCTCTTTTTTCAACTGATTGATCTGCTTGCGGATTTCAGAAGAGGATGCCGCATTGGCCCGGGTGGGCAGAACGCTCATCAGCAGCGTCAGCAGCATCACAGCGGCCATAATGCCGGACAGTACAGATACCAAACGTTTACGATTTTTCATGGCTTACTCCTTTTCAAGGGGCGGCATACATCCCGGTCAGCGGATATAGGCCAAGGGGTTTACATAGGTACCGGCGTAAGAAACGCCAAAATGCAGGTGCGGACCGGTGGAAATACCGGTGCTGCCCACATATCCAATCAGCTGTCCCTGGGATACGGTCTGTCCCGCAGAAACAACATAATGGGTCATGTGCATGTAGATGGAGGCGAAACCATCCAAATGGTTAATGCTGACATAGTTGCCGGCTCCTCCTGCCTGATAGGAAGCTGTGGTAACCTTGCCTGCCCGGGTTGCGTAGATGGGCGTGCCCTGGGCGCAGGCCATGTCAATGCCGTTGTGCATACGGTTGACGCCCAAAACTGGGTGAACGCGCATCCCGAAGGGACTGGTCAGCGTCCAGCCGGACACTGGCGTGACCCAAGTGGCATCCGAGGGCGGATTTTCTCCCTGCAACGCCAGCTTCGCCAGGTACTCGTCATACTTGGCTTCTTTCAGCTCTTTTTCCTTGGCGGCAATCTCCTGCATCAGGTCTTCCTGCAGGATCTCGGACTCCGCCATCAGAACTTCGTATTCCTCTGACTTTTTCTCCAGTTCCCGGAGAACCTCGTCGGATTCCGAACGTTTTTCCTCCAGCGCAGCTTCATCTGCCGCCAGCTGCACCCGCACCTCCTCCAGCGCAGTTTTCTCTGTCTCCAGATTCATCTGCGTTGCGGTGACAATGTCCGCCGCAATCCGCATTTCCTCAATGCGGCGGCGGTCAGAGGCGTTGATTTCCTCCACCATATTGATCCGGTCCAGCAGATCCGTAAAGCTGTTGGCCTCAAAGATGACCTGCCAGTAGGACAGCTTTCCCTGTTCCTCCATTACCCGGACCCGTTCCCGGTGGGCTTCACTCAGTGCCCGCAGATTTTCCTTTGCCGTGTCCAGCTCCTCCTGGGTGTCAGCAATGAGCTGGCTGTAGGCGGCAATCTGCTCGTTGGTCGTGTCCACCTTGCTGTTCAGAAGGGTGATCTCCTGATCGATAGCGCTCTTCTGCTCCACAATGTCCTTCATATCGCTGAAATTGGCATTGTACTGACGCTGAATGCCATCAATCTGCGCCTGGATTTCCGCATTTTTGTCCTTCAGTGCGTCAATTTCCTTCTGAATCTCAGCAGAAGAGGCCGCCAGCGCCGCCACCGGCAGCACACTGATAACCAGTGCCGCCATCAGCAGCAGAGACAACGCGGTGGTTGCTAATCTGTGTATACGCATAACTGTGTTCCTTAAACAAGATTTCTGTCATAGCCGTTCCCATTCCACTCCGGAACAAATGTGCCGGTCACACATTCATAAACTTGCGGATAGAGGTCCAGCTGCCCACGATACCGACAAACATACCGGCCGCGGCAAAGACAACCACCATAGGAATCAGCAGTTCCTGGAAGGAAACAAAGGTAAACAGCTGCAGGGAATCTACACCGGCGATCTTCTGGATCAGCGCATCGTAGCCCACCCATTCCAGGCCAAAGGCCAGAATGGCGCCCATCATGCCCAGCGTAAAGCCCTCCACCACGAAGGGCAGCCGGATAAAGCCGTTGGTGGCGCCCACCATTTTCATGATGGCAATCTCGTCCTTACGATCGTACATGGCCAATTTAACGGTGTTGGAAATAATCAGCAGCGACACCACCAGCAGCACCGCAATGATTGCCACAGACACCATATGCAGCACATCCTGAATGGTAGAGAAGCCCTCGGCCAGCTCGTAGGCCGCGTTGGTTTTCGCCACGCCGGGCAGCTGCTTAAGCTGCTGGTCGGTTTCCTCCATTTTGGTGTTATCCTCCAGCGTCACCACATACCGGTGGCGAAGGTCGCTGGCCTGCACACCGCTGAACGCGCTGTCGCCGTCATGATCCGCGATAAAGTCCTCCAGCGCTTCCTCCCGGGAAACGAAGGTAGCCTGCAGCACATTGTCCAGAAGATTGATTTTCGTTCCGATGCTTCTTGCCTCCGCGTCGGACAAATCCGCGTCGACATACACAAGGATTTCGCTGGTCTGGTTCAGTTCCTCCACCATGACGTCCAGATTATAGGCAAGAATGGAGAAGCTGCCCACGATGACCAGGCACGCTACCGTAACACACACGGCGGCAAAGGACATAAAGCCATGAAGGAAGATGCCGCGGAAGCCCTCCTTCAGCAGGTATCCAAGATTATTCAGCTTCATCTGTCTCTTCCTCCTCTGTTCCGTCGCTGACAACCAGACCCTCATTGATGGAGATGACCCGCTTGTTAAACAGCTCCACCAGATTCTGGTCATGGGTAACCACCAGCATGGTGGTACCAAGATTGTTGATCTCCTGCAGCAGCGCCATGATTTCAAAGGAGCGCTCGGGGTCCAGGTTACCGGTAGGCTCGTCGGCAATGATGGTGGAGGGGTTGTTCACCAGCGCCCGGGCGATAGCCAGTCTCTGCTGCTCGCCGCCGGACATCTCGTTGGGATGGCGGTTCATTTTGCTTTCCAGTCCCACCAGCTCCAGCACATAGGGCACGCGCTCCTTGATCTCCTTTTCCCTTGCACCAACCACACGCATGGCGAAAGCCACGTTTTCATAAACCGTCATCTTGTCGATCAGGCGGTAATCCTGGAACACGACGCCGACAGTACGGCGCAGGTAGGGAATCTCCCGCTTCCGGATCCGCTCCAGAGAGTAGCCGTTGACATGAACGGTACCGGAGGTGGGCTTCAGCTCGCCGGTAATCAGCTTGATAATGGTGGACTTGCCGGAACCGGAAGGTCCGATGAGGAAACAAAACTCGCCGTCCTCAATCTGCATGGAAACGCCGTTCAGCGCTTTATTTCCCTGTTCGTAGGATTTTACAACATCATTAAATTGAATCATATGTATAATCTCCTGTATTCAGGCAGCCCCGGGCGCACCCGAGTCCGCTCGCATGTAACCGAATTGTAACACATTGCAAAACCATTGTCAATCGTATTCCGTAAATTTGCCGTACACTACGGAAGATTTAACAAATAATCCACATTTCTTCACGGGAAAATTGGAAAAATCCAGATAGTTATGGAAACCAATCCCCTGATTATGGCACCATTTCCAGCATTTGGCTCAGGGTCAGCCCGGTCTCTGCGTGGATGTCCGGAGAAAATATGCAAAAAAGGAGCCGCCAGTGGCGGCTCCTTCTGTGTTATGGAGTTTGCCGGTTCTCCCGGGAGGCCAGATACTGCCGCACCATCAGTGCCACACGGAACACAATGGCATGGTCGAACTGCCGCAGATCCAGTCCGGTGAGCTTGCGGATCTTCTCCAGCCGGTACACCAGCGTATTGCGGTGGACAAACAGCTTCCGGGAAGTTTCCGACACGTTCAGACTGTTCTCAAAGAACTTGTTAATGGTAAACAGCGTCTCCTGATCCAGAGAATCCAGGGAGTTTTTCTTGAAAACCTCCCGCAGGAAGATCTCGCACAGAGTGGTGGGCAGCTGGTAGATCAGACGGCCGATGCCCAGATTTTCATAGTGCATGACGCTCTTCTCGGTATCGAACACCTTGCCCACATCGATGGCAGTCTGGGCTTCCTTGTAGGAATCCGCCAGCTCCCGCAGGTGCTCTGCCACGGTACCAATGCCGATGATGGTCTTAATCCGCAGCTCATTCTTCAGGGTTTCCTCGATGTTCTCCGCGATTTTCTCCAGATCCTCAGCCGTGACCGTACCGCTGATCTGCTTGATAATCGCCACATCCGTCTCGTTGATGGACAGGACAAAATCCTGCATCTTATCCGGGAACATGCCGGTCAGCACATCCACGGTGGCCATATCGCTGTGCCCAACCTGGCGGATCAGGAATACCGCCCGGGGGGCGTCCGTGGCAAAATGCAGCTCCTTGGCCCGGATGTAAATGTCGCCGGGCAGAATATTATCCATGATAATATTCTTGACAAAGGTGCCCCGGTCATGCTTCTCCTCATAGAAGGTCTTGGCGTCGTTCAGGGCAATAAACGCCATCTGGCAGAAGCTCCGCGCCGTCTCATCGTCGCCGGAGCAGAACACTGCGTACTCGAAATAATTGGAGTTGCCCATAATGGCCTTGAAGCTTTTCTGGGCAAAGGTAACAATGCTCTCGGAAGCATTTCCCACCTTCAGCGCTGCGTCAGACCACCGCTCCCCCAACACGGACATATCCGTGCAGGAAATCACGCAGCCCTCAGTATCAATCACGCCAAAAACCCGGTCAGAAATATCCCGTAACTGGACGATCACACTCTGAAAAACACTATTGGACATCTTTCTGTCACTCCTTAGTATCTTGCACAAATGCGCATTTCACAAAATTGCATTGTTATTATACACGTCTTTTGCGCACTTTGCAAGTACCTTTTGACATTTTACAGCAAAAACTATTCTGTTTTTTAGGTAATATTCCAACTAATTCCATATCCTGCCAGCTGCGTCTCTGAAAACTACCAGCAAATTGACTGCGTATCCGGCGTCTGTGCCGCAAAATCGGGCCCTTGTCCCTCTGCCGGAAATGCCTTCCGCTGCTTATTCCTCCAATGACAGAACTTCCTCCGGCGTCAGCTCCCGCACCTGTCCTCTCGGCAAGTCGCCCAGGGAAAGCGCACCCTCCTGCCGGCGCTCCAGATAGGTCACCGTCATACCCCGGGACGCCATCATCCGGCGTACCTGATGGTACTTTCCTTCACAGACTGTAATCCGGCTTTCCCCAAAGCCCAGCGGCTCCAGCACCGCGCTGCGGCACCTGGTTCCATCCCGCAGGGTAAGCCCCTGGGCAAAGGCCTGCACATCTTCCCCGGATGCCTGCCCTTCATGTCGGGCATAGTAGACCTTGGGCACCTCCTGCTTCGGGGAAATCAGCCGGTGGAGCAGCTCGCCGTCGTTGGTAAACAGCAGCAGTCCTTCCGTATCCTTGTCCAGCCGCCCCACGGGTTTTAGGTCCAGGTGCTTCCATTCCGGCGGCAGCAGCTCCATCACCGTCCGCTGCTGCGCATCCTCCGTGGCGGTTACAAAGCCCGCAGGCTTGTTCATCATCGCCACCACCCAGCGTTTTCCTCCCAGAACCTGCCCATCCAGCGTCACCGTCTGGGCCGCCGGGTCGATTTTCCGGCTGCCGTCCCGCTCCGGGATACCGTCCACTGCAACCCGTCCGGATTTCAGAATCGCCTTGACCTGGCTGCGGCTGCCTGCGCCGCTGTCGCACAGGAATTTGTCCAAACGTTCCATGCTTCCTCCGTTCTACCCACCCGCTGTCCAGCATAGGCTGTAGCACAAAGCAAACCGGGAGGGATTGTCTATGATGGTTATGACCGCAAAGGTCAATCTGAAAAAAGTGTTGCTGGCGCTGGCTGCCGTAGCCGCGCTGATTCTGGCGCTGATTGCGCTGCTGGGCGGCGGAGAAAGCCGCCAAACCTCCGCACCTGTGCTGTCCAACAACGACGCACGGGTAAAGTTTCTCACCGATCTTGGCTGGGAAGTCACCACTTCCCCGGTGGAATCCAGTCAGGTGAAGATTCCGGCGCAGGGCAGTCAGGTGTTCGACCGTTACAACGCCCTGCAAAAAAGTCAGGGCTACGACTTAAGCAAATTCGCCGGAAAAAAGGTCATGCGCTACGTCTACAAAATCAATAATTTCCCCGGCGCGACGGATCCGGTATACGCAACGCTTTTGATCTATAAAAATGAAATTATCGGCGGGGATGTGACGGATTCCGCCGCAAAGGGGCAGATCCGGGGCTTCAAAATGCCGGAAACCACCGCCGCGACCACCGCGCCCACTACAGCCAGTCTCCCCACAGAGACATCCTCTTCCATGACTGCCCGGTAATTGCCTGCATTGTATCACAGCTTCTCCTACTTGACAAGAGCGCGCAGGCGTGCTATTGTGTACTGGAACTGAACAGTATCTTCAGGGCGGGGCGCAATTCCCCACCGGCGGTAAAGTCCGCGAGCGCGTAAAACGTGCCGAATCGGTGAAACTCCGATACCGACAGTATAGTCTGGATGGAAGAAGGTACGCAA
>JBJDYL010000145.1:0-1632 GCA_051867285.1 Faecousia sp.
GTCGTCCTGCGGGGTTCCTTCCCACAGCGGCAGCATCATTTGATAGATTTCCTCTACACGGGCTGGATCGGTAAGCTGCTCGGCAACCTCCTCAACACCCTCCCAATAGTCCGCAATAGCATTGGCCTGATAAGGCCGTGGATACAGTTCCGGAGCATCTATAAAGAAACTGTGGATACTTCTGGCAAGCTGCCTGATTTCATAGCCTGCCATTGCTTCACGGTCTTTATCAGAAAGAAATCTGTCCTGAGACATCAGAACATCAATGCGTTTTACAATAACGCTCCATTTCAGCTCTACTTTTGCATAGGGCTGTGTCAGGTCGCCGTGGCTGAATGACAGACCTTTGCTCGTATAGGTGCGGTTGTCATTTCCACCGTGATAACCGCTGTATTCGCCATGATAACTTTTCAGGTACTTTTCCCGGTCTTTCTGATCGGGATGATTAACAAAAAAGGAATATACGGCAAGCCGGTAATCCTCACCGCCTCCGCGAAGCACCTTGTCGATCTCATCCATGGAGATAAAGAAACGCCGCTGGGGGTTGTAATCCTCGGCGGCGGTAAAGGTGACAGGCTCTCGCTGGAGATCGGTAAGTTTCTGCAGCAGTTCCTTCGGACGGTTGTAACCGAAGCGCATCAGGTTCCGGTTCTGCTCATGGGCTGCGACAAACTCGCCCCATTCCTCAGTGATCCTTTGCAGCATATCCGGGTCTTTCAGTAATTCCGAAATCTGCTGTTCAATCTCCGGGAATCCACCTTTAGCAGACAGGGCAAGGCGGATGGTAGGTGCATAGCCCGCGTCCCTGGCTTCCTCCGAAAAATCTCTGGCAGTCAAAGCAAGGCTTTCCGCAAGTGTCTTTCGCTCATACTCCACTACACGGTCAAGCTCACTCTGCGGCATATAGCGCCCCAAATCCAGAAGCTCCCGGATACGCCTTGCAGCCTGTTCCCATGTCAGCAGGGTGGCATAACGGCGTTGGGCAGATTCACCGTCAGAAATGCGGATACCTTCATCCCCATACCAAATGGAATACTTGCGCTCGTTGATATAAAAACCTGCACCATTGGTTCCGTAGTGCTTCGCAAGAAAAGCGGCATTTTCCTCCGGCGTATGGTCTTTCATAAAGTAAGCGCAAATAATCAGACGGCTGTTTTTGTCGTTTGCGCCGATACAAAGCGCTTCGTCAATGACCTGCTGGGGAAGCTGGGAGTGCGGCATAAAAGAAAGCTGTCCGCTTTCTTCCCGTGCCGATGCATTGAAGTCCGCAAAATCAAACAAAGAAAGCTGCTGGCTGTCGTAGTTCTTCGGCGGCGTGATTTTGGTGTTGATGAAGTATTCCTTTTTGTCAATGAGCTGGGCCGTCCATCCGGCAACAACGCCCCATGAAAAAACGGACTCGCTGGTGCGGGAGAGGTATGCGCCCTCCCACATCAGAAGTCCGTCCGCCTGGGGTTTATAGCCAACACGCACTCCATCCACCAGGATTTCCGTGTATCTGTCCTGATAGGCCGATTTCAGGTACTCGGCCCGGTCAGCTTCCTCCGGGTGAATGGAGAAATACAGTTCAATCTGCTGTTTCTTGTATTTGAGGTCATCGTCCTTGTTGGAGATGATGGCCATAATCAGCTT
>JBJDYL010000145.1:1732-3092 GCA_051867285.1 Faecousia sp.
CCCCGTCCACTTCATCGGGTCGCTGGCTTTCAATTCCTCCGTCACGCCCTCGGCTTTCGCCATCTGGCTGGTCAGCAGTTCCATCCGGGAGAGAGCCGCCTGCTCGATCTCCATCAGGTGCTGGTTCAGCCTGCCCGATGTCAGCAGGTTCGTGAAGGTCACTCTGCGGTGCTGTTTCAGGTATGTCCTCCGCAGCAATGCGTATTTCCCAAGGTGCATTTCCGGCTCCTGGGGCGGAAGCAGATTCGGCAGCCGGTAGCCGCCCTGCATCGTATATGTCAGTTCGCTCATAGGTTTCGCTCCTTTCAGGCGTTGTCGTTTTCTTCTCAGCATCAGGATACTGGATTGTCGATTTTTCTGCAAATGTGCGATTCTGCCTTTGCATTGTAAGCGCCGTGCGGGAAATCACAGAAAGGCACATCTGCCCAATGTCCCCGGTGGCTGTGCCGAGGGCATTTAAGGTTTCCGGGGTACTGAAATCCACAATATCCCGGAAATCATCGTCGGTAAAATACCCTGCGGGGTCAATCCCACAGCGGGCCAGCAGCATATAGCCAATGCTGTTTTCCAGCGTCCTGCGGTATTCGACCTCAATGTTCAGGTCGTCCAGTTCCTCCAAAAAGCTGTTTTCCTTGTAGTATTTCAGCTCCGTGAGGTAGTCGGGCATATTGTCCTCAACAGCGTTTTTTGCCGCAGACAGCAGAGCCGCCGCAAGGTCAGTCTTATCTTCCAGTTCTCCGAAGCTGTTTTCCAGAGCCTCAATAACGGCAGGCTCATATTCCGGGCGCATTGTCCAGATCGGCACTGGCCGTGCGAACCGGCTTTCATGGGTATCAGAAATGTCAAAGTAGTATTTGAGCCGGGATCGTCCGACTGCATCTCCGTCAAAGACGGCAATGCCGGTTGCCCCACGATTGACCCAACGCCCGAAACGCTTATTCCAGCCGTTTTTACCCTCAATCGGCAGGACGGCGGTGGCGTCCGGGCGCTGAGCATATAAAAGCACCTGCTCATCAAAGGGCAGACGGAAGTTGTGGCAGGCCGTGGTCAGAAAGCTCTGCCAAGTCTGGGGAGCTGCCAGATCCGCGACTGTTTTGCGGTACAGCTCCGTAATGATTTCGTATCTTCTCGCCATCCGATACACCTCCTGTCATGGCAAGATTGTGTTTGATGAGCGGCTCATCGAACGCCGCCTTTTTGCAGCCTGCTGTGGTAATCGCTCACAACCATATCTGCGTCGGCTGCGGCAAACAGAAGCTGCCAGATCATTTCCACGGCTTCATCCTCGTACATAAAAATATCTACATACTGCCGGCCATCCAGGTCGGTGCAAAGCCGGGAGAACCGCATCCGCTTATCC
>JBJDYL010000146.1:0-3080 GCA_051867285.1 Faecousia sp.
CGGAGGACAATAAACTGGCGGTGCAATCTCTCGCCGGGTTGGAGCGAAAACTGCAAGAACGTGATTTGCACCCTATGATTCTGACCGGGCACTCCGGCTGGACGGAGGATTTCGAGTTTGCCTTTGCCCACAAAGACAAGCTCTGCTCCCTGCTCAAAAAGCGTGTCCCCGACCCCGCTGCGCCTTACGACGCTTACGACGAATCCGATGACACGGAGGAACAGGCGAAAACGCAACGGCTGCATGGCGTAGGAAGATAGACAGGGAGGAATAGCATGAACTGGCTTCGGACGATTTTGGATGGGATGATTGTTTGCATTGCCTTCAACGGTGTGGTGGCCTTTGTCTGGCTGCTGGAACCCAAGGGCTTTTCGGTCATGCTGCCCAAGGGCCTCAACACGCCGCAGAAAGAACTGAGCAAGAAAGAATTAAAACCTATTCGGCTGATGGAGTTTATCCTGTATCCCATTTTGCTGGCCTATATCATTTTCAGTGCATGGAATGCCGGGATAAGGGGCTTTGGAAATCTATTTCTGAATGCCTGGATTGTGAATCTATTTTGGAATTTCGGTGACTTTTTCTTTCTGGATTGGTGGCTGCGGGCAACCTACACAAAGCGGCTGATGGTGAAAGGGACTGAGGATAACGAACTCTGGAAAACCAAACAGTGGATGAAGAAGTTTGGCATTTGGGATCATTGGGTCAAAGGGCCGATTACCTGTGCTGTGATTGCGCTGCTCTGTGCGGGTGTTGGTCTGCTGCTGCAATAAAAGGAAAAAGAATGCTGTTTCTGGTCATTGCAGAAGAAATTGGGATGGGCATCTTTTAGATGCGTTATCCAGAGGCAAGGAGGGTAAACATGGAAAAGGTACATATTGAATGCAATACCGTGCAGGAGACGCTGGTCATCCCCCTTTACGCTCGGGTGCTCTGCACAAGGGCATACCCCAACCTGTTCCGGGATGAAAAAGCGGAGGAGCTGATGGCGCGGCTGGACTATGATTTCGGAGTGCTGGAACAAAAATCCAACGGGATGATGTACCGCTTTGGCGCATTGGAAACTGCCATGCGACAGTTTGATATGGCTTGGGAGGTGCGGGACTACCTGAAGACCCACCCGGAGGCCGCCGTGGTCAACCTTGGCTGCGGTCTGGATTTGACCGGAGAAAACTGTGACAACGGCCGGTGCAAAATCTATAATCTGGATTTTCCTGACGTGATCGCCCTTCGGGAGAGGCTTTTGCCCGGCAGTGCGCGTATTCGGAATCTGGCTGTGGATTTGAACGATACAAGCTGGTTTGACGAAATCGACGCCAGGGGCGGGGCGGTGTTCTTCGCCGCCGGGGTATTCTACTATTTCCAAACCGAACAGGTAAAATCATTATTTTCCCAAATGGCAAAGCATTTTACTGGTGGGCGGCTGGTGTTTGATACTGCCGGAAACAAAGCGGTGCGGCTTATGCTGAAAACATGGGTAAAATCCGCCGGGATCACCGATGTAAATGCCTATTTTTACGTAGAGGATTTGGACCGGGATCTGAAAGCATGGATGCCAAACACAGCCATTTCCGCCCGGGGTTATATGCTGGGCTATCATGATCTGAAAGACCCGGCAGTCAGCGGCTTCTTCCGGCTGCTTTCCCGGCTGGGGGATGGCTTGATGAAAATGCGGATCGTGCGCATTGATTTTGCAGATACAGCAGATACAGCGGGAGAAAAAAGGAATGCTGCCAGCTGAAACGCGAGTGCTACTGACGGCCTTGGGCATGGAGCTTTATTCTGAAAGAGCGCATCGTCATGACCATGATTTATCTTCCTATGAGACCTGCGATTATTGGTATGTAGGAGATCGGGACACAACTGTAGAATATTCTGGGAGGTAGAGACTTGAATTGGAGCAGAACCCTATTGGACGCAATCGCTATGGCGGCGTATTTTAATCTATTCGCCATTGTCATTGTCGTTATAAATCCGCGCATCATGATGTGCAGCTACCCAAAATCCATTCAGAAGGCGGCTCCCGTGCCCCAGACCCGGCGCGAGCGGAAGCGCTACCACCTGTGGATGTACTTTGGAATGCTGATTCCCCTGGCGGTTTATGGCTCTGTCAGTGCTGTGAGCGGCGGCGTTTCCGGCTTTTGGCCCCTGTTCTGGATGGGCTATATCCAGTGGCTGGTGGTCAGTTTTGCGGATTTTGTCCTGCTGGACATTTATCTGCTGCAAAAGCTGGGGCGCCGTATTCAGGTACCCGGCACCGAGGGGCATCCGGACTATCAGCTGGGCAACTGGCTGAAAAAGCTGGCACTTCCGGAGCATTTTCTGGCTTGGCCGCTGGTAATGGCTCCGCTGGTTTCGCTTGTGCAGGCCGGGCTGGGGATGCTTTGGGGACATTCTGTCTGAGGAGGAAAAGAAGCATGAGGATTTTAGTGTATGGTGCGGGAGTGCTGGGCGGAAATCTGGCCAACAATCTCTTTCGCGCAAAGCAAGATGTGACCCTGCTGGCCAGGGGCAAATGGGCGGAAACGATTCAACAAAACGGGCTGATCGTGCAGAACAAATTCAGCCCTAAAACCACAGTCAGTCGGCTGCCGGTGATTACCGAACTGAAGCCCGAAGATACCTATGATGTAATCTTTGTGGTTATGCGCTACACGCAGCTGGATAGCATTCTCGATACACTTCGTTCCAATAGCACGAAAAATATTGTATTTGTAGGCAACAATGTCCGGACGCAATATTATGCCGGACTTTTGCCGGAGAAAAATGTGCTGTTTGCCTTTGCCCTTTCGGCGGGTCACCGGGAGGCGGACAAAATTGTGGGGATCGATTTGAAAAAAATCACCATAGGCCAGCTGAAAGATGCTCCTTCCAACGGTGGGCTGATTCATGAGATTTTTGACGGAACCGGCTACAAGGTAGTCTATGAGCCGAATATGGAAGATTATCTGCTCTGTCATGCGGCTTTTGTGATCCCGGCCGCCCTGGCCTGCTACCATGCCGACGGAGACCTGCGCAGGCTGAAACGAGATAAGGCTTATCTGAATCAGCTGATCGACGCCAACATAGAAGGATACCGTGCC
>JBJDYL010000147.1:0-42245 GCA_051867285.1 Faecousia sp.
TGGAATACTGGCACTGGCACTCCATCCACAACGCCATCGAATGTCACTGGAAGGGGGTACTCAGCCACGACTTCACCCCCGGAGCCGTCTATCAGGAGGCAAAGACCATCGGCGCGGACTTTGCCCGCATCGGTTCCCAGCTGGTGAATCTGAAACGAAGCAGCGACGTGGCCTTCCTTGTCTCCAATCGCAGCCTCACTGGCCTAAAGCACAGCTATGCCTTCGCCGGCTCCAACTACGGCGACATCCTCCGCTGGCTTTACGACAGCTTTTTCCGGCTGAATGTTTCCGTGGACATCCTGGACGACAGCACCCGGGATTTTTCCGGGTATAAACTGGTGGTGACGCCGGGGCTGTACTGCGGGTCGGATTCCCTGATCCAAGCTCTGCGGGAATATGTCCGCGGCGGCGGGCACCTGCTTTCTTCCTTCCGCAGCTTCTTTTGCGACGAAAATGCAAAGATCCGGACGGCCTGCCAGCCCGGCGGCTTGACGGATGTGTTCGGCATGACCTATGACAATTTTACCATTCCGGTGGATGTGCCCAAAGCAGGGGAGTGGATGGAAATGCTGCGGCCGGACAAAGACACGCAGGTGCTTTTGGGGTATGACCATGCCGCCTATGCCGCTTATGCTGCCGCAACCTGCCATGCCTATGGGAAGGGGAAGGCCGCCTATATCGGCACCATGCTGGACAGTGCAGCCTTGGACGCCCTGCTGGAACAGCTGCTGCCCCAAATGGGGATTGGGCTGGTGCCATATCGCTGGCCGCTGATTGTGAAACAAGGCCAAAATGATGCCGGGAACACCATTGTGTATCTGCTGAATTATAGCTCCGAATGCCAGACTTTCCCCATGGAAAGAGACAGCACAGAGCTGCTGTCCCAAAAGCGTTACACGACTGGCGAAACGCTGATGCTTCCGCCTTGGGGCGCTGCTATTCTATCCGTAGATTTACGCGGGCTTTCCAAGACGTAACCTGTGTGCTTTCCAAAACCATTGGAAAGCAAATTCACAGAACATAGATTTCTCGCAATAAAACCACCCAGCACCAACGGATGCTGGGTGGTTTTGTTCTGAAATATCAATCCGTAAGCTCCTGAATCTCCTGCCGGATCAGCGTTCCTGCCGCCCCGGCCAACTGGTCGATTCCCTGAATTCGAACCATGCTTTTCTCATAGATAGCCGCCGCGTCCGGGGCGCTGTAGTTGTTGCCCATGAACACCGCAGCGACCCGGATTCCCCGGCGCTGCAATGCCCGGACCTCCCGGGTGGTGTCCTCCACGGCGGCCTGCTCCGCGTATTCCCGGCCCAGGGGATTTCCCGCTCCCGGCGGAATGCGGTGGCTGTCGTTGGGGCTGGCATCGGTCAGCAGCAGAAGCAGGTGGCGGCTTTCCGGGGCGCTTTTGATCAGATCCCCTGCTGCCCGCAGAGCAAGACCGTCCCGGTTCCAGCCGGAGGCAAAGTAATTGAAAATCTTCTGGTTCCCATTTTTGTCAGCAAAGTCCTTCAAGATCCGCAGCACTGTATAACCCCGGAGGCTGCAGAAGCTGGTTACCCGTACCGGAACATCGCACCGGCGCAGACTTTCCGCCAGAATGTATCCCTGCGCTGCGATGGCTTCCTGGCAGTGCATCCGGGAGGCGGAGCCGTCCAGCAGAAGGTCTACGGAAAACCCCGGCTTGCAGGTAGCGACATCCCGGAGAAACACATTGCTGTCCTCCAATACGGCTGCCCGCCAGACGCGGGGGCTGTCCAGGCGACCGCTGCGGGAACGTTCCGTTTCGGTTTGGCTGTGAACCTGGATGCAGCTTCGGATTTGCTCCGTCAGCCGCAAAATGGCATTTTGATAGAGGCCGCTGTCCCGGGCGTAGGCATCCCGGTTTCGCTTGCATTGCAGGGCAGCCTCCGCCGCCAGACGGCGGGATTCGCCGCTGGGAGCGTGCTCGGGATCTGGTATTCCGGCCGTAAACCACAAATGGCAGCCCAGGTGGTTTCCGGTGCAGAGCGCCTGCTCGGCTGCCGCCAGCTGCTCTGGCGGGTAGAGGGAGCGGCCAAAGCAGCTTTCAATATACTGCCGGTCTGCCTCGGCATGTTCGTTCAGCCGAAGCTTTCCCCGGCGGGAATCCAGCTTCGGTCCACCACCGCCGGAGGTCCCCGCCTGTCCCAGCGTCAGCATATCGGTGTGGACAAGTTCCGTGGGCAGAAACCTGGTCATGGCCAGCGCCCATTTTCCATCAAAATGCAGCCGCAGCGGCGCCCTGGACCGGGCGGTTCCGTCGAACAGACCTGCTTGGGCAAAGGTGCGCAGAATGGCGGCGGCCAGTTCTTCCGCATTCAGTTCCCCGCTGCACAGAAGGGCCTCGGACAGCCTGCGTTCATAGAGCGTCATCACCGGCCCCTGTTTTCCCAAAACGCTTTTCCACCGGGCAGAGTGCATGGTGTAGACCAACTGGTTTTTTGCCCACCATTCCTGCCGGGAAAGCTTGTATTCCTGACCGAAAAAGTCCGCTGCATGGGCCCGCCGGGCGTCTGCCAGAACAGGGCGGTGGGGAAGTTCCCGCTGAAAGGCGGCGTTCTCCAGAGCCAGCCAGGCCAGATCGTCCAGCATGGCCTGACGCCGGTCCGATTCCCAGGCGGCGAACAGCTTTCTGGGCATTTCTTCGCCGTACCATTTGCGGACGCAGCCCACAATGCAGTTCATGTAACTGTCCGGTGTGCCGTCGCTGCCCATGGCCAGGAACATGGGATCAAAGCCGTACTCCCCGGCGGCGGTCCAAATCTGATTCAGCGCCCGCCGCTGCTGGGCGGTGTAATGCTGTGTCAGCATCCTTCAGTCCTCAAACAGCTCGCGCCGGGTGAGCTTGGGGGAGACGCGCATAGCGGCCACATCCCGGATCAGGCTTTGCTCGTAGCTGTCGAAAGCCTTGTTGGTAATGCCCATATCCAGCGCCGCACCGGCGGGGACCCCTGCCCGGATCAGATCCAGAGCATCCAGCAGCCCCCGCAGATCCAGGGCTTTCGTGGAGATCTCCGCGCTGTCGCACTTTTTTTGCAGCTCAAAGAAAAGCTGGACGAACTGGCTGCGGTATTTCCTTTTCAAGGTGGGGGAGTGCGCCGACAGCAGCTTCTCCAGATTCTCCTGGCTGATGGTGGGCATTTGGATGACCACAAACCGGGAGGTCAGGGCCTCGTTCAGCTCCCGGGTTCCGGCATAGCCGTAGTTCATGGTGGCGATAAACCGGGTTGGCACTTCCATGGGAATGCGGTCATAGCCCGGCACATCGATGGCCCGGCGAAAATCCAGCGCTGAGTGCAGCACAGCCAGAGCCTCATTCTTTGCCATGTTGATCTCATCCAAAATGCCGAAGCCGCCGAATTTCGCACACTGGTAGATGGGGCCGGGGCGGAAACGCACCTGTCCATCCTCAAAGGTGTCCATTCCAATCAGTCCGGCGGCATCCACATTCACATGGAACGATACGTTCCAGGCGGGGCGGCCGAACACCATTGCCAGATTTTCCGCCAGGACGTTTTTGCCGGTGGCCTTTCCTCCGGTGAGGAGCAGGTTTTTGCCGCATAACAGTGCGGCGGCAGCCTGCTCCCAGATTTCCTTGCCGTAATAGTGGAACCGGGGAGCCGGAATCCGCGGCTGCAGTTCCCCGCTCAGGGGATTCGCCGCCCGAAACGCTCCAAGCTCCTTTAGCAGCGCAGGGTCGATGTTTTCCTCTTCTAAAAAATCAAACATCCGCTCACTTCCTTATCTGGTGCTTTTTCCTTTCAAAACGCAGAAATGCCCTCTGACGGATCCCGGGCTACCTTCCGGAAACGTAATACCGTATCTGCGTCAGCCCGTCGTGTTTCCTGCAAAATAAGCTGTACCAATAAGATAATAGCACAGTCTCTGAGGAATTCAAGTGGGTTTTCACAGGGGGATACCGACGGAAAGGCAGACAGTCTGGAAAACTGCCAAGCTGCGTTTGCACAATGGCTGATCGTAGCATTCGGGGATGTTTTTCCCAAGGTATATATGCCAAGAGAACGAAAAAAGCTCGCACAGCGAGGATACAGCAGTATCCTCAGGCTGTGCGAGCAGGGAGGAAATCGAACCGGATGCCCACGCTAGAACGCTGTGGGTATGATTGAAATGATGTCAATCAAAGGGTTGTCAGGCAGATTCTGCGGAAAGCCATCGGAAAGTCTGACCGCGCACGCAGGGTGCGTGTTCCTCCGATTCCGGTGAGGCAAATGGATTCTTACAGGAAGTCCTTTGCGTTCTCAGCGGTGACCAGAATGGCGTCAACAGGAGTCTTTTCAGGCTCTGCAGAAGCGGGGTAGGAGGCGGGATCCGCAACGGCTGCGATCAGGGTCTTTACGCAGGTCACGCCGATGGTGGCGGGATCCTGTGCCACGGTAGCGGTCATGGAGACACCGTCGGTAGCCACACCGGCAACAGCCTGGATGGCATCGGTATCGCCGTCAGTGCCGCAGACCTTGATGTCCAGACCGGAAGCGGCAACAGCCTGACGGGCACCGGCAGCCATGCCGTCGTTGCAGCAGTAGATGGCCTTCAGGTCGGGGTACTGCAGGCACCAGGTAGCAACGGTATCCATGGCAGTCTGCATATCCCAGTTGCAGGCGACGGAAGCGATGATCTCCATGCCGGCGTCATTGAAGGCGTTGGTAGCACCGGTCTTGCGCTCCTCGGAGGAAGTGTTGCCGGCGATGCCTTCCACAACGGCAACCTGAGAGCCTTCCTCGATCAGGGAGGCGACATAGCTTGCGCCCATGTAGCCGATGGACTGGTTATCGGAAGAAACGAAGCCAACACAGGTAGCGCCCTGAGACTTCATCTCGTCCACGTTGAACCGCTCGTCGATGTTGACCACGGGGATGCCAGCGTCATTGGCCAGCTTAACGGCGGAAACCAGGGTGGTGCTGTTGCAGGGGGCGATGGCGATACCGGCGTACTCTCCGGTGTTGATGCAGTTCTCCACGACAGCCAGCTGGCCGGCGTCGTCGCTGTCGTTGGCAGCGGTGTACAGGTCGGCGTTCAGGCCTTCGGCGGCGATGTACTCGGCAATGCCGTCATACATGGACTTCCAGAAAGCGGTGCTGGTGGTCTTCAGGATGATGGCGTACTTGGGGCCGTCTCCAGCGGGAGCGGCGGCGGGAGCCTCAGCAGCGGGAGCCTCGGCGGCGGGGGCAGCGGTGGCAGCGGGAGCGGCGGTGTTGCCGCAGGCGCACAGCGCCAGAACCATGCACAGGGCAAGGGCCAGGGAAATGAGCTTTTTCATCTTGTTTTCTCCTTTTTAATTTTTGTATATAACAACCGCGGCGTTGCGGCTATTACTGAAATAATTTGGATTACTTGGCGTTGTCGGAAACCATGTGGTCGATGGTGACGGCAATGATGATCAGCGCGCCCATGACGATCTTCTGCATGGAGGAGTCGATCATCAGCACGGTCATACCGTAGTTGATGATACCGATAATCAGACCACCGATGACCACGCCGCCAATCTTGCCAACACCGCCGAAGAAGCTGGTGCCGCCAATGATGGTAGCTGCAATGGCGTAGGTTTCGTAACCGGTGCCGGCGGTGGGGGCGGCGGCGTTCAGACGGCCCAGCAGCACGATGCCGGCAAGACCCGCGCAGGTGCCGGAAATCATGTAAGCGATCATCTGATGGCGCTTGATGTCAATGCCGGAGTACCAGGCAGCTTCCCGGTTGCCGCCCAGGGCATACAGATTTCTGCCCAGCTTGGTTTTGGTAGTAACGAACCAGAGTATAGCGGCGGTAACCAGCGCGAAGATAGCCGTGATGGGTAGGAAACCGAACAGGGTCTTCTGCATGAAGCCGGAGAAGCCTGCGGGGAAACCGAACACGTTGGAGGAACCGGAAATCACCAGCATCAGGCCAAAGTAAACGGTCTGGGTGCCCAGGGTGATGATGAAGGGGTGCAGTCCGGTTTTGTTGATCATCAGGCCGTTCAGGAAACCGATCAGCGTGCCGGCCAGAACGCCCAGCAGCACAGCCGCGACCCAGGGCAGGCCCAGCTTCGCCATGCACAGTGCGGCCACCATACCGCTGAGGCCACAGGCAGCGGACACACTCAGGTCGATGTAACCCAGCAGAATGGCGAAGAACTCACCGAGAGCCAGCAGAATGTTCACCGAGGACTGCTTCAAAATCTGAGGAACTGCGGTTTTTGTAAAGATTGCGCTGGGCTTTGCAATGGCCAGGACGGCTACCAGCAGGAACAGAATACCGATTGTACCGTATTTTTTCCAAATGACATTAAATGACAGTTTGGCGTTGGCTTTTTTCTCCATCTTAGTTTGCCCCTTCTCTTATTCGTTGGTGGAAATTTTTACAATTTTTTCTTCTGTTGCATCGGCGTTCATCAGGATTTCCTGAAGCTCGCCGCCCCGGAACACGGCAATGCGGTCACAGGTGCTGAGCAGTTCGGTCTGCTCGGAGGAGATCATCAGGACGCATTTGCCCTCGTTGGCAAGCTTGCGCATGAGAATGTAGATTTCGCTCTTGCTGCCCACATCAATGCCCTTGGTAGGCTCATCGAAGATCAGCACTTCAGAGTCAGCCGCCAGCCACTTGCCCAGAATCACCTTCTGCTGGTTGCCGCCGGACAGGGTGACGGTCATTTGCTCCGGGCTGGTACACTTGACGTTCAGTGCCTTGGTCTGCTCATCCGCCCAGCGCTGCTCGGATTTCGTATCCAGCATGCCGCCAATACCGCCGCATGTGGAGGTTTTGATGAAGGGAATCAGGGAAATGTTCTGTTTACAGCTGAAGTTCCTGGCAAAACCCGTTTCCCGGCGGCTTTCAGTCAGCATACCCAGACCCTGCTGAATGGCGCTGTAGGGGCTGGTGATATTCAGCTTCTTTCCGTTGAGGTAGATCTCACCTGCGCTCTTGGGAACAGCGCCGAAAATCGCCTCCATAGTTTCGGTACGTCCGGCGCCCACCAGACCGGCAAAGCCCAGAATCTCACCTTTATGGAGCTGGAAGGAGATGTTGCGGCATTTGCCGTCCTTCCGGGAGAGGTTCTTGACCTCGAATACCACCGGCTGCTCCCGCACATCTACGCCGGGATCCGCCAAGTAAGTACCCTTAACCTCTCGTCCCACCATCAGGGTGACAAGCTGGTCAATGGAGAGATCCTGAATGGGGAAGGTGCCCACATAGGTGCCGTCCTTCAGAACGGTAATCCGGTCACCGATGCGGTGCAGCTCGCTCATCTTATGGGAGATGTAAACAATGCCGCAGCCCTCTGCTTTCAGATTCCGAATCAGATTGTGCAGATTTTCCACCTCGGAGGTGGTCAGAGAGGTGGTGGGCTCGTCCAGAACGATGACTTTGGCGCCGGATACCAGTGCCTTGGCGATTTCGCACAGCTGCTTGTCCGGCATGGCCAGATCGCCCACCATCGTCTTGGGATCGTGATGCAGGCCGACACGGTGCAGAACCTCCTCGGCCTTTTCCTGCATCAGCTTGTAATCCACCACGCTGATGGGGCCGACCTTTTTCGTGGGCAGCTTGCCGACGAACAGGTTCTCCATGATGGACAGCTCGTTGATCACGGACAGCTCCTGATAGACAATGGCAATGCCCTCATTGTAGGAGTCGGCAGTGGAAAGCTTGCTGTATTCCCGGCCGTTGCAGATGATCTTGCCGCTGGTAGGCTGATACACGCCGGACAGGATTTTCATCAAGGTTGACTTGCCGGCACCGTTTTCACCAATCAGGACATGAACCTCTCCCGGTACAATGTCAAAGCTGATGTTGTCCAATGCTTTCACACCCGGAAACTCCTTGGTAATCCCCACCATTTGAATTAAGGGTTCCATGAATACACCTCTTTCTGTAGCATTTTATCGACTGTTTCCCAGAAAGAAACAGTGTTGAATCCGTTTTCTTTGCGAAGATTACATGTACTGGTAGATTTCCAGATGCTCACCGTCGGGACCCCGGAAGGCCTGGTATTTCACCCCGGCATCGGTCACCAGGCTGTCAAAGTAGATGGGCGCCTCAAAGACAATTCCCTTGGCCTCCAGCTGCGCGCTGACGGCTTCAATATCCGCGACCTCCATGGCGATGTGATCGAACAGACCATCCTTCCGATCCATCCACTGCACATGCTGGATCAGCTCGATAATCAGGTTGCCGCTTTTCATGAAGGCCATCAAATTGCCTTCCAGAGAGGTGAAGCGGCGGATCATGGTAAAGCCTAGAACTTCCTCATAGAAGCGGATGGAGCGCTCCACATCTTTAATGTACAGGCCCACATGGGCCACACCGGTAATGATCTTTTCCATTTCTGCCTCCTTAGATGCCGAACACATGGCGGACGAAGGCCACTGCGCCCCGGGCGTCCTTATCCAGCGCAGCCTCGGAGGTATCGGGAACCAGATCACGCCACACCTTGATCTCGGAGCCGATGGTACCGCCGGTCATGGCGAAGGGCTCCATCACGGCTGCGCCCTGGTAGTTGATATCCCGCAGCGCCTGACCGATCTGCTGCCAGGGCATGCTGCCCTTGCCGGGAACCTGACGGTTCTGCTCGCCCAGGTGCAGGTGGCACAGATCCTTACCTGCTAGACGGATGGCGGCTGCCATGTTATCCTCTTCGATGTTCATATGGAAGGTGTCCAGCATGACCTTGCAGCTGGGGCTGTCCACACGGTGGATGAAGTCCAGACCCTCCTGGCAGGTGTTCATCATGTAGCCTTCGTAACGGTTGAGAACCTCCATGCCCAGCACCACGCCGTTGTCCTCGGCGATCTTGGCCAGAACCTTCATGTTCTTCACGGCTCTGTCCAGATCCTTTTCCTTATCCATGGGCAGGGTGGGATCCAGAGGCCAGTAGGAGTACAGGCCGCCGCCCAGAATGTGAATGTCCATCATCTTCAGCTTGGGCATAATCATGGAGAAGAAGTCCATGGCTCTGCTGACCACCGCAGGATCCTCGGAGCTGATGTTCTGCTCCTTGGTGGGGCCATAGCCGGCGGTGAGTACGATGCCGTTGTCATCGGCGCACTGCTTCAGATCCCGGATCTTGGCATCGGTGGCGTAGTCTCTGGTCAGAGCGGCGCAGGAGATCTCCAGCACGTCGAAGCCCAGATCCTTGACCTTGGGGATGTAGTGCTCGTAGTTGGCGGACCATTCGTGGGTCCAATAGGCGTTGTAGATACCGTAAAGCATTGTTTTTTCCTCCCGTATTGTTGTATTTTGACTTAGGATGTACGATTGTTATACGCCCACAGCCTGCTGCCAGGTGATCTGACCGGTGGTGGTGAAGCCGGCGATTGCAGCGCCGCAGGCGGCTTCCTCCGTGCAGCGGGAAAGCTCCAGTCCCATGGAGAACTTCTGCGCCGCAATTTTTTGCAGGTGGGGATTTCTGCGAATGCCGTTGCCGGAACCGATCATACGGCAGTGGGTTGGTTCCGCTCCGGCGAGCATGGTCTGATACCGCTGGTAAAGCTCACCGGCGATGCCGTCCAGTACGCCGTAGGTCAGGGAAGCGGGGTCAAAGTTGTGGGTAGTCAGGTTCCGGATCGAGCCTCTGCGTTCCGGATGATCCCGGGTACCGTCAAAGGCGGTGTCCACCAGAAGCTTTTCGGGATTGTCGTAGGTTCTCAGCAGTCCGTCCATCATGGCGTAGGGATCCGGGTCGGTCACGCCGAAGGCGTTGGCGCACTGGGTGAAGAAACTGGCGAGACTGGCGTAGGCACGGCCGCCGCAGAGAGAGGCGCCCACTGCCAGGTAGCTGTTCTCGATAAAGGGTCGGGTTTCGATGTCCTCGCCAGCAAGGATCTTGTCCGACAGCAGGGAAACCTGTCCGCCGGTTCCCATATTGATGAGGATTTCTTCCTTTGCGTGGCGGACGGAGCCGAGAAAGCTTGCCTGATTGTCGCCGATGGCAATGGTCACGGGAATGTTCCGATAAGTTCCCAGCACCGCAATGGATGCAGTGACCTCCGGCAGAATCGTGGAGTCTGCGCCTTCCGCTTCCAGCAGCTCCCGGCGGAAGGTACCGGAAGCAATGTCATAGAATCCAAAGCTTGCCGCGTTGCTGGCGTGAACCAGAGGCGTTTTCCGCCCGGTCAGAACCATGCCCAGATAGTCCATGATGGTGCACAGCCCGGCAGCTCCCGCAGGGACCAGATGATGTCGCAGGTTATACAAATGGGTCACCAGACCGTAGCCGGAATAGAAGCTGCTGCCGTAAGTCTCCGTCAGACGCTGGCACAGGCTTTTCCCATCTGCTTCCGGCTGATTGCCCCGACCATCCTGCCAGGTGTACAGGGGGCTGATGCTTTTGCCCGCCGCGTCCACATAGACAATGCCGTGCATCTGTCCCGTCAGTCCAATGACGGCCACCTCCGGACAGCTGTCCAGTATTTCATCCAAAAGCTGCCGGACGGTGGTGATGATGAGATCGGGATTCTGTATCCGCTCCCAGGGGTTCCCGGTTTGCAGGAAGCTCCGGTTGGCGACGGTGTAGGTTTGCTGAACCTCACCGGTAAGCGGGTCCAGCCTTGCCGCGCTGATGCTGGTGGTTCCGATGTCCAGACCGATTATGTTCATTTACGATCCCTGCCTTCTGCTTGAAATCCATGAAGTTGAGTAATCGATTACTCATATTTACAGTTACAAGAGTAAACGATTACTCATATAAAGTCAAGCATTTTTAATCGCTAAAAAAATATTGATGTAACTTGCATAATTCTCGCTGCTTCGTTTGTAGCACATTGCCGATACAAATGGCCTGCAAAACGCATTAAAAGAAAAATCCCTCAATTTCCCACAAAGGAAATTGAGGGTAAGCGGGTTTTATACCGTCCCCCGTTCCACGAGGGACACCGGAATGATTTGGCTTTTTTCCACCGGTTTATTTTCAATCAGGTCGATAACGGAGCGGGCAGCCAGCCGCCCCAGCGCATCCGTGTCCTGGCGCACGGTTGTCAGGTTGAAGGTGCGGCTCAGGGGAAGATCGTCCATGCCCACAATGGAAACATCCTGAGGAACGCGGATTTCATGCTCCCGCAGGCATTGCATGCCGCCGTAGGCCAGCATGTCGGAGGTGTAGTAGATTCCGTCACAGTCGGGGTGCATGGCGAGCAGCGTATTGGTAATTTCATAGCCCAGAAAATAGTCGCTTCGGTCAACATTCAGGACGTGCAGATTCACTGGGCGGGGGCTGCACTCCATCAGATAGGAACAGAAGCCGTCGTGCCGCAGCCGCTGGGTTGCCAGCTGATGCTCAATGTTAATCAGGGTCAGATTGGTTCTGCCTGCTTTCACCAGCGCTTCCGCCGCCAGAAAGCCGCTGTGGAAGTTGTCACTGCCAATGAAATAGTAGCTGTCATCCGACTGGGCAAATGCGGGATACCGGTCCAGATAGATGGTAGCTGGACAGTCGATATCGGCGTTGAACTGATTGCCGTTCATATAGATCAGGCCGGAAAAACGCATATCCTTCAGTTTTTCCATATAGGACATTTCCAGTTCTTCGCTTTCGTTGGTGTCGCAGAGAATGGAAAGGTAACCGTTTTTATACAGCTCCAGCTCAATGGCCCGGTAAACCCGGGAGAAAAAGCTGTGTGTAATATCCGGGATAATGACCCCCACCAGCGTTGTCTTGTCCTGCCGCAGTCCCTTGGCCAGGGCGTTGGGGCGATAGTCGTATTCCTCAATGATCTTTTGTACCCGCTCTTCCGTTTCTTTGGAGAAACGGCCATTTTGATTGATGACCCGGGAGACAGTGGCCACAGAGGTTCCGGCTAATTGCGCGATTTCTTTTATGGAAATTGGGTTGTGTTTCATGTTAGATTAATCACCAGTCGTTCGTTTTTTTCATTATACACGATGAAATGTGAAATATCAACCATGCGGACGATCAGCTTTTTTATTTTTCTGCGGCGGTGCACCGGAAGTATCGCCGATCCCCAGCCGGATACTGGTAGCTTTGAGATAACTATATCACATCAACTCCCAGCGGTCAATTATCTTGTGGATATTGTATGCAGTAAGGCGCGGGTCAGTCGCAGATGTCACCGTAACAACGGCAGGGATGGCAGGGAAAAGCCTGTCTTTGCCATGACTGTTCTTTGCTTAGCCATTTTGCAAAATGAAAATACAGAACAAGCGCATTGCATTTTTATAAAAATTGATATACAGTAACATGGCAGGAAGAACAACAATACAAAAGAAAGGGCGACAGCCAATGAACCCACAAAAGTATATTGAAGGTAATCCGGTGATCCGGAAGCTTGCGGATAAAGAAGAGACCGTCTGGATCAATCCATATTATTTGCCCTTTGCGGCCACGGACGCCCTTTGCCAGTTGGTTGTTTCCGATGGGGATATTGCAGATGCGCAAGCGCGTCTGAGCAGATTTGCTCCCTTCCTCCGCCGATGTTTTCCCGAAACGGAAGAGACGGGCGGCCTGATCGAATCTCCGCTGAGAGCCATTCCCGCCATGCAGAAGCAACTGGAGCAAACCTTTGGCTGCCGGATTCCCGGCAAGCTGCTGCTGAAGATGGACAGCCATCTGGCCATTGCCGGTTCCGTCAAGGCAAGAGGCGGCATTTATGAAGTGCTGAAGCATGCGGAGGATCTGGCACTGGAAAGCGGAAAATTCTCCATGGACGAGGACTACGCCCGGCTGGCTGAGGAGGATATGAAGGCCTTTTTCGGACAGTACACCGTGCAGGTTGGCTCCACCGGCAACTTGGGACTGTCCATCGGCATCATGAGCGCGGCGCTGGGCTTCAAGGTCAAGGTGCATATGTCCGCCGATGCCAAGCAGTGGAAGAAGGACCTGCTGAGAAGCAAGGGCGTGGAAGTCATGGAATACAGCGATGATTATTCCAGAGCCGTGGCGGAAGGCCGCAAGCTGTCCGACATGGATCCCATGAGCTATTTTGTGGACGACGAAAAATCTGTAAATCTGTTTCTGGGCTATGCTGTGGCGGCAAAGAGACTGGATAAACAACTGACGGAGGCCGGAATTACGGTGGATGAGAACCATCCTCTGATCGTGTATCTCCCTGGCGGTGTGGGCGGCGCTCCCGGCGGTGTGGCATACGGCCTGAAGCGGCTTTATCAGGACAACGTGCATTGCTTCTTTACGGAGCCAACCCTGTGCCCGTCTGTTCTGCTGGGCATTGCTACCCAGGAATTTGAGAAGGCCAATGTCCATGATTTTGGTATTTCCGGTGTGACCGAGGCGGATGGTCTGGCGTGTGCCAGCCCCTCCGGCTTTGTGACCAGAATTATGACCAACCTCCTGTCCGGCGATTTTACAGTAGCCGACGGCAAGCTTTATGATTATCTGAGGCTCCTGTATGCCTCCGAGGCGATTCAGATTGAGCCTTCCAGCTGCGCCGCGTTTTCCGGTCCCTGCGGTCTGCTGCACTACGCAGACTCCAGAGAGTACTGTGAAACCCATGGCCTGACCCGGGAGAAGCTGGAAAACTCCGTGCAGATCGCGTGGGCAACCGGCGGCAGGCTGGTACCGGAGGAAGTCTGGAAAGTCTATCTGGAAACCTGCCTTGCATAAAATCCGGGAAGGGAATGGGTGATACCTGAGATCGGGCCGGTGATCTGCGGCCTGATGGCGTCGCCGTGGGGCTTTCTGTATACCGCCATACGAAAAAATAAGGGCTGCCCGCTCTGTTTGCGGGCAGCCCTTTCGGCTCTTATTTGGTAGGGGCAAAGCGTTTGACGCACCGGTCCGGCGGCGGACAGGGATCATGGATGTTTCCATTAACCTCCCAGCTGCATATTTTTCGATGCGATTCGTTTCATGGCAGGAATGGAAAGCACACAAACCAAGATGGTTAACACATCTGCAGCAGGCTGGGACGCATAAATACCGGCAACGCCCAACAGCTTTGGCAGGCACAAAATGAAGGGGATATAGAATAGCCCCTGCCGGATTGCGGACAGGAACAGTCCATACCGGGATGCGCCGATGGTCTGATAGGTAATCGTCATCATATAGCACAGTCCAAACGCGGGATACAGCGCCATCTGGGAGGTCAGCAGCCATCTGCCGTAGTCCACAATCACGGGATTGCCGTTAAACAGCAGAATCAGCGGCTTTGCCAGCAGAATATATACCGCTTCCACCAGGACGGTCAGCAGCAGGGCGCCTTTCAGGGCGAAGCGTACCGACTGATGGAACCGATCCTCGTTTTTGGCGCCAAAGGTGTAGGATGCCACCGGCTGATACCCCTGCATGAAGCCCATGACCACATAGCAGCCGATGAGCACCAGCCGCTGGACAACGCCGTAAGCCGCAATGATCTCATCGGACTGGGGCAGCGATGCGGCGGCAATGTTGGTCAGGGAGGCGGCCACAGACAGACAGATCTGAATTACCGCCGTGGGAATGCCGATCATGGCGACGGACTTGATAAACGCCCAGCTGGGGCGGAAGGCACCCAGACGGAGTTTGATCACCGAGCGGCCGCTGGCATAGAACCAGGTCAGGATAAAGAAGGTGACGAACTGGGATACGGTGGTGGCCAGAGACGCGCCCTCCACGCCCAGATTCAATCCCCAGTCAAACATAAATACGGGATCCAGCAGGATATTCAGCGCTGCGCCGGTGATAACGGCAATCGAGGAGATTTTTACCGAGGATTCCGCCCGGGCGGCGCAGTTCATGCTCTGGGCGGGCAGATTTGCCAGCGCGGCAATGAACATCCAGAAGGCATAATCCTTTGCCAGAGGCAGGGATGCTTCCGAAGCACCGAAGGCGCGCATCAGCGGATCGATGAACACGATGCCGCCTACGCACAGTACGATGCCCATGATCACGGAAAGACCGATGACAGTGGTAACGGTTCGGCTGGCGGCATCACTGTTTTTGGCGCCCAGCTGGCGTCCTGCCAGCACGGCGGCGCCGGCTGCGAAGATGTTTTCGATGGATACCATAATCAGCAGCAGGGGTACGGTTACACCCACTGCTGTCAGGGCAATGTCGGAGTTCAGCATTCCGATATAGGCAGTATCCACCAGGTTGTAGACTGCCTTGGCAAGCAGTGCCAGCGTTGCCGGAATTGCCAGCTTGACGATGGCTTTTGCCGGCGGCATATCGGAGAGAATGGACTGGTTTTGCGGGTTCTTTGCAGACATGTTTTGGTTCCTTCCTTCTTACTCAACAATAGACTGAATAGTCTGTTTTAAGGAAGTATAGCACAAACAGACTAAGTGGTCAATATATATGTTGCCCCTTTTCACCTGTTTTCCCCAAGCAGAATCCCGTTCCGTACATGGACACACCATGACGGGACGGGATTGCTGTCGGAATATGGGATTGGGCGGCTATTAACGGGCAATCAGACCATAAAGCATGGTCTGAAACGTCTGGCGGCACAGCTGGTTGTGCTTGTCCACCTGCTGCTGTTCCAGTCCGGCGTTCTTCAGGTAGGTGCTGACGCAGTCCTCAAAGACCCGGAGCTGGGCAATGGCATCTTTTATGCTGATCCCTTTTGCCAATTTTTCTTTTTCCAGAATGGCGGTGAGCATGGTTTCGTTCAGCGCGTCGAAGGATACCCGGCATGCGGCAAGCTCCCGGAGCAGGTGACGGGGCGGATTGACCACGGTATCGCAGAACAGCCGCTGGTGACAGGGGTGCTGGGCGAAGAAGGCCAGCCGGGTGTCAAAATACTGATCCGGTGTGACGGTTTCCGCCTTTAGTTCGGCGGAAAGGGCGGCAGTCAGTTCCCGAAAGCATGTTTCCACACAGGCCAGATACAGCGCGTCTTTATCCGCGTAGTAATGATACAGCAGGCCCTTTGAAATCTTTCCGGCAGCGCAGATGGTGTTCACCGACGCCCCCAGGTAGCCCTTTGCGGCAAATTCTGCGAAGGCGTATTCGAGAATGTGCGCCTTGCTTTTTCGGCTTTTTTCTTCCTGTTTCACAGACGTGCCTCCTCTCTTACCGGCAGTATAGCAGATCGGGGTGGAAAAGTCTATCCCAAGATTGCCGGCTGACCACTGGGAGGTAAGGCAGAACCATTTCTGATTGCCCGGCAAACTATATTAAAAAGATATAATAGCTAAGCAGTTTTTGGTATTTTACTTTTTGCTATATGTGTATTATTATAATGCCAGAAAGAAAAACAACCGGAGCGAAAAGCCCGGGACAGAAAGGAGAGCCTGTTATGAAGATCGTCAAGAAGATTGAAGCGCTGCTGGATGCGTACTATGAGACGTTTAAGCACTGAGCCCGAAGAAACCACAACGAAGCAGGAAAGGAGAATTCCCATGAAAGCTGTTAAGAAGATCGAAGCCCTTCTGGCGGAATACTATGAGACGTTCAAGCATTGATTTTCCGACTCCTAAAAATCCACTACAGAGAGGGATACGATGACAACAAAAGATAACGCATAAACCCCGTCACTTGCCGATGCAAATGACGGGGTTTTGTTATGTATGGGGAATTCGCCGGTTATGCTTCCTGCTCTGCGTCCAGAAGATCCGCCGGGTGTTCCTCCAGATAGTCGATGACAAAATCCAGAAAGGTCTGGGAAAGCTCAGACATGGAGGTGTTTCGCTTGTGTACCAGCAGATACCGGGCACGGTGGGAAGGCTCCACAATCCGGCGGCATACGATGCCGGGCATAGGCTCCGGTGTGGTCTGAGGGAAAATGCTGATGCCCACATTGGCCCGTGCCATGGCCAAAACATCCACAAAATTGGAGTGCTCGCCGATGATGGTGGGTTCCGCCCCGGCCAGACGGAACCAGCTGCGGATCTCATCGATGCGGGAGCGGCGGTGGGGAACGATCAGGGGCTGGCCAGCCAGCGCTTTCAGCGGCAGAGGGGCTTCCGGCTGCGCCACCAGGGGATGCTGCTCGGACATGATTGCGCACCATGGCTCATCACCTACGGGGATGCCCTCCAGATGCTCGCTGTCATAGGGGGCGGCGATAATGCCCAGTTCAATGAAGCCGCGTAAGATTTGATCGATAATATCGTCGCTGCTGCCGTTGACAATCTCAAAGCGCACCAGAGGATATTCCTCCCGGAAGCCGGCCAGCCACCGGGCGGCCAGGAAGGGCGCCAGACCCGCTACGCTGCCAAGGCAGATGGTACCGGACAGTCCCATTGCCAGAGAGCTTACCTCTTCCCGGGTACGCTCCGCCAGATCCAGCAGCTGGGCGGCTCTGCGGTAGAGGAGTTTCCCGGCTTCCGTTAATTGCAGACTCCTGTTGCCCCGGATGAACAGCGGCGTGCCCAGTTCCTCCTCCAGTCCCCGAATCTGATTGCTCAGCGGCGGCTGGCTCATGCTGAGCCGCTGAGCGGCCCGGGTGAAATTCAGTTCCTCGGCGACTACCGAGAAGTAATTCAGACTGCGAAGATCCATAGCAGGCACTTATCGTTTCGCCGGAACGATTTCCAGCCAGTAACCATCGGGATCGGTGATAAAATAAATCCCCATGGCCGGATTCTCAAAGCAGATACAACCCATCTGCTCGTGCAGCTGGTGGGCAGCTTCATAGTCGTCTGTACGGAAGGCGAGGTGGAACTCGCACTCGCCCAGATCATAGGTCTGGGGGTGCTCCTCCAGCCAGGTCAGCTCCAGTTCAAAGTCGCTTTCCGCATTGCCCACATAGACGATGATAAAGCCGTCCCCATGGATGCGGCGTTTTTCGTACAGCCCCAGGGCTTTCTCATAAAACGCCAGGGATTTTTCCAGATCAGATACATTGTAGTTTTCGTGGTACATTTGGAATTTCATAAAGATATCGCTCCTTATCCGAAATTATGTTACTCATACTGATATTCAATTAAATACTTTAAATCGCAAGAATTGAAGTTTTCAATAGGAAGATCATAATGAGACGGGGGTTCGTGATTCTCTATCTTGAAAATCACGAACACGACAACGCCGCAAGGCGGTGTCTTCTTGATTAAAATGAAAAATTTTAATCAAGAAATCGTATCAGAATGTGCCCGTTCCGTCGGCATAATCCGGTTTTGGTATTGGGGATGTTCCTGCAAAAACCGGTCGATGACCTGCGGCTGTTCCCAGTAATGCATGGGATAGACGCAGTCGCAGGAAATATGCTGGAGAAAATAGAGCAGGCCCCGGTCGTAATCCTGCTCCTGCCGGGGATCCAGAACCACAAATGCCGCCGTGAGGGAACGGCCATGCAGATCCTCCGACAGCAGCGCAATCTGCTTGCGGTAGCTTCCTGTCATCTGGCGGTTATCGGATTCCGGCTCGCCCTCCCAGACCCAATCGTTCAAATCTCCCGCATGGTAGAAAAGTTCCTCCCCATCCTGAATCAGAAACGCCACGCCCTGATCCGTGGAGCGGTAGGTGGTCAGCTGCTGCCCCTGGGGCAGTGCATAGCGGTTGCAGGCGGAGACCACCGTGCAGGGAATCTCCGGCGGCACTGTTCCGGAGGGAGTATCCCGGGACAGAACCGCATAAACGTTCTGCATTCCCAGTTCCTTCAGGACGGAAAATACAGCCGGCTGATAATGATCGTGATGGCTGTGGCTGGCCAGCACCACAATGGGCTTGTGGGGATTCAAAACCGGCAGAGAACCCTGAAAATAGTCGAACAGATAATAGCAGTTCCCGGTTTCTACCAGAAAACAGCTGTGGTGGATATAGGTTATGTTCATAGGGATCTTCCTTTTGGGACGGATTGTATTTTCCAGAGTATTTTATCATAAAGACTCTGTTTTGTCACCCGGCACTTTACGCATTTTTCCAGGGAGAGGAACCGCCGTTTGGCGCGGAGTGTATCCCGGCTGCCAGTCCGGATGCAGGAAAAATCCTTGCTTTCTGGGAAAAGTATGCTATACTGTATGCAGTAAGCTGCCGCTAACTAAAAGGCAGAATCGAAAGCGGGCAATAGTACCGGGGAAAACGGAAGCTGCTGCAGGGCAGCTTTCTTGGAATCGGATGATTCGCAACCGCGAACGATCCGGAAAGAACTGAGATTGTAAGGGAAACGGAGGAAAACCCATGAGAATTCTGGTATACGGTGCGGGGGTTCTGGGCGGAAATCTGGCCAGTAACCTTTTTCAGGCAAAACAGGATGTGACCCTGCTGGCCAGGGGAAACTGGGCGGAGGAAATCCGTAAAAACGGGCTGGTGGTCCAGAACAAATTCCGGCCAAAACCGACAGTCAGCCGGATACCGGTGATTACGGAGCTGAAACCGGAGGATACTTATGATGTAATTTTTGTGGTTTTGCGCTATACCCAGTTGGAAAGTATCCTTGGTACACTGCAAGCCAATGCTACCAAAAACATTGTATTCGTAGGAAACAATGTCCGGGCACGATATTATGCCGGGCGTCTGCCGGAGAAAACTGTTCTGTTTGCCTTTGCCCTTTCCGCAGGCCACCGGGAGGCAGACAAAATTGTGGGAATTGATCTGAAAAAGATCACCATAGGACAGCTGCGGGACGCGCCCTCCCATGAAAACCTGATTCATCAGATCTTTGAAGGAACCGGATACAAGGTGGTTTACGAGCCGAATATGGAGGATTACCTGCTTTGCCATGCTGCATTCGTCATTCCGGCAGCCTTTGCCTGCTACTATGCGGATGGGGATCTCAGGAAGCTGCGGAGGAACAGAGAATACCTCAACCGGCTGATTGACGCCAATATTGAGGGCTATCGGGCCATTGAAAAAGGCGGACATCAGATTCTGCCAAAGTCCGATGAAACCTATGAAAGCGCTTCCTACCGGCGTACCTGCTTTGCCTTTTTTCAGCTGATGTGCGCCACGCCCTTGGGAAAAATCTGCGCCAGCGATCATGCTATGAATGCCGTGGATGAGATGAGCGCCCTGAACCGGGATTTGAAGCGGTATTATGCGGAAGTGGGCGCACCGTGCGCCATATGGAACCAGGTTGAAGAAACGGCTTCCAAGTATTTGCACTAGGCTCCAGCTGGAAAGGCAAAAACTGGAAGCATTCAATCGGTTGACAGGAAGCGGGAGAAATGCTATAATTCTGGAGGTTAGCGGGGGCTAACAATAGTCCCCGCTCTTACATTTATGATAAGTTAGCAAATGCTAACTTATGGTGTCAAAAAACAGGGAGGTTTTATCATGGTAAAGATTACATTGGATATTGACGGTATGGCCTGTGGGATGTGTGAGTCTCACATTAACGAAGCGGTGCGCCGGCAGCTGCCCGTTACGAAGGTCACATCCTCCCACACCAGGGGGAAAACAGAAATCCTCGCCGAACAGCCGCTGGACGAAAATGAGCTGAAAGCCGCCATTGAAGCAACCGGCTATCGCGTGTTGTCTGTCCGCACAGAGCCGTGGGAAAAAACCGGGTTTTCTCTGTTCAGGCGGTTGTCTGGGAAGATTTGAGACGGAGCAAACAGCATGATGATCAACAAACGGCTGATCGGCATGGTCAGCGAAAGTAAAACGTATATTGCCTGTAATGTAGCGCTGCAATGGTGTGCTCTGGCAGCCAATATTGCCATGATTGGGACAATTTGCCGGCTTCTGGAGGGGCTGTACCGGGGAACGGCAGGCACGAATGACCTGCTGCTGACGGCGGCCATTGCACTTGCCGCCCTGGCAGTACGATTTGGATGCAATGTTGGCTCGGCGAGGATGGGCTTTCTATCCAGCAAAGCGGTGAAGAAAACGCTGCGGGAAAAGATTTATGCCAAACTCCTGCGTCTGGGAAGCGCCTATCGGGAGCAGGCGCAGACCAGCGAGGTAGTGCAGGTGGCAGTGGAGGGCATAGATCAGCTGGAAACCTATTTTGGCGCCTATTTGCCCCAGTTTTTCTATGCCATGCTGGCGCCGCTGACCCTGTTTGCGGTATTGTGTTTTGTCAATGTACCCGCCGCCCTGGTGCTGCTGGTATGTGTGCCCATGATTCCCATTGCCATTGCGGCGGTGCAGACCTGGGCGAAAAAGCTGCTGAGTAAATACTGGGATCAGTACACCGCATTGGGGGACACCTTTCTGGAAAACTTACAGGGCCTTACCACCCTGAAAATCTACCAGGCGGACGAATTCAAAAACCGGGAGATGAACCAGCAGTCGGAGCAGTTCCGCCGCATTACCATGAAGGTGCTTTCCATGCAGCTGAATTCCATCACCATTATGGATCTGGTAGCCTATGGCGGCGCGGCGGCAGGTATGATCGTAGGGGTGACCCAATTCCGTTCCGGTCATGTGGGCTTGGGCGGATGCCTTGCCATCCTGCTCCTGGCCGCCGATTTTTTTATTCCCATGCGGCAGCTGGGCAGCTTCTTCCACATTGCCATGAACGGCATGGCGGCGTCTGATAAAATATTCCGGCTGCTGGACCTGCCGGAACCGGCGGTTCAGACACAGGTTATTCCGGAGGACTGTTCCATTCGCTGCGGGAAGCTCCGTTTTTCCTATGAAGCTGGCCGGGAGATTTTGAAGGGTATCGACCTGTCTTTTCCCAAGGGCAGCTTCACAGCCGTGGTGGGAGAATCCGGCTGCGGCAAGTCCACCATTGCCTCCATCCTCATGGGACGAAACCGGGGCTATACCGGCACTCTCACCGTGGGAGGCATACCGTTGGCGGAGATTTCAGAGGACAGCCTTTTGAAAAGCTTCACCTATGTCAGCCACCAGAGCTATCTGTTCAAGGGTACCGTACGGGAGAATCTGCACATGGGTTCCCCGAATGCAGACGATGATCGGCTGTGGGCGGTTTTGGAGCAGGTAAAACTGGCGAATTTCCTGAAAAATGAGCAGGGGCTGGATACGCGCCTGCTGGAAAAGGCGTCGAATCTGTCCGGGGGACAGTGCCAGCGTCTGGCGCTGGCAAGAGCCTTGCTCCATGACAGCCCGGTGTATATTTTTGACGAAGCCACCTCCAATATCGACGTGGAGAGCGAAAATGACATCATGGCGGAAATTCACCGTCTTGCAAAAACCAAAACGGTCATTCTGATTTCCCACCGGCTGGCCAATGTGGCAGACGCGGACAGCATTTATGTCATGGATGACGGACACGTTGTGGAAAGCGGCACGCATGAACAGCTATTGTCCATGGACGGGCATTACGCAGAACTTTGGAATGCCCAGCAGGCGTTGGAAAACTACGCAAAGGAGGTGCGGGTATGAAGCAAAGAAGCGGATTTCAGGTGATGAGAAAGCTCATTGGGCTTGTAAGGCCCCTGAGCGGATACATGATGCTTGCCATTATCATGGGTTTGATTGGTCACCTTTGTGCAGCCTTTATTACGATCTTCGGCGGATATGCGGTGCTGAACGTGCTGGGCTTTGACACTTCTGTGAGACTCAAACTGATGTTTGCGTGCATTGCCTGCATGGCAATCCTGCGGGCAGGGCTGCGTTACGGGGAGCAGGCCTGCAATCATTTTATTGCTTTCAAACTGCTTGCCCTGATCCGGGACAAGGTCTTTCAGGCGCTGCGCAGCCTTTGTCCCGCCAAGCTGGAAGGAAAAGACAAGGGAAATCTGATTTCCGTGATTACCTCGGACATTGAGCTGTTGGAGGTGTTCTACGCCCACACCATTTCTCCCGCGGCCATTGCAGCGCTGTTCTGCCTGATCCTCTGCCTGTTCATCGGGCAGTACCATTGGACGCTGGGGTTACTGGCGTTGGTGGCCTATCTCACGGTGGGGATTGCCGTGCCGCTGATAACCTCCCGGCTCAGTGGAAACAGCGGCATCCAATTCCGCACCCAATCCGGAGAACTGAGCAGCTTCGTGCTGGACAGTCTCCGGGGCTTGCCGGAGATTCAGCAGTACGGTCAGGGAGAAAAACGCATGGAGGAAATGCGCCGGAGAACCGACGCGCTTTCCCGGGAAGAAGCCCGGATGAAGCGGATCGCCGGGCGAAACATGGCCTGCACCAACACCATCCTGCTCCTGTTTGATCTGACCATGCTTTTTTTGTCTGCCGTACTGTACCAGCATCAGGCGGTGGGCTTTGACGGGGTTCTGATTCCCACGGTGGCGCTGATGAGCTCCTTTGGCCCGGTAGTCGCGCTGGCGAATCTTGGCAGTACGCTCCAGAATACCTTTGCCGCCGGAAACCGGGTGCTGGATATTTTGGAAGAAACCCCTGTGGTTGAGGAAATCACGGGACAGCCGGATATGGCCTTTGCGGGAGCCGCTGCGGAAAACGTTCACTTTTCTTACGGGGAGGAGCCTGTCCTGAAAGGTGTATCCGTGGAGGTCCCGGAAAACCAAATCGTAGGGATTGTGGGTCGAAGCGGCAGCGGAAAATCCACCCTTTTGAAACTGTTTATGCGCTTCTGGGAGACCCAGGAAGGGCGGGTAAAGCTGTCCGGCTGCCCGGTGGGGAAAATCAACACAGCCAATCTCCGGGAGATGGAAAGTTTCGTCACCCAGCAGACCCATCTGTTCCACGACAGCATCCGAAACAATCTGCGCATCGCGAAGCTGGACGCCACCGATGAAGAACTGGTTTCCGCCTGTAAGAAGGCATCTGTCCATGACTTTATCATGACCCTGCCCAAAGGCTACGACACTCCGGTGGGGGAACTGGGGGACACCCTGTCCGGCGGAGAGCGGCAGCGGCTGGGGCTGGCAAGGGCATTCCTTCATGATGCGCCCTTTCTGCTGCTGGACGAACCCACCAGCAATCTGGACAGCCTGAATGAAGCGGTGATCCTCCGCTCCCTGGGGCAAGAGCGGCAGGACAAAACCGTGGTGCTGGTATCTCACAGAAAATCGACCATGCGCATTGCGGATACGGTTTATTCCGTGGAGTGCGGGAGGCTGAGCTGATGGATGTCAAAACCAAACGGGAGAGGGAAAAACAGCTTGTCTCCCAGATGATCGCCCTGTACTGCAAAAAGAACCACGGCAGTAAAGGGCTGTGTCCCGACTGCGCTGCGTTGGATGCTTACGCCCGGCAGCGCAGCGACCATTGCCCTTTTATGGAGACAAAAACCTTCTGCTCCAACTGCAAAGTACATTGTTATAAGCCGGAAATGCGGGAAAGGATCCGGGAAGTTATGCGCTTTTCCGGCCGCCGCATGATTTTTCGTCATCCGGTTACGGCAATTCGCCATGTTATGGAAACCAAAAAGGAAGCAAGACGATTGGAGAAACGCGCATGAACATCAAAAAAATCCTGTACATCACATTGGGCTGTATTGGCGTGGGGCTGGGCGCCCTGGGAGCGGTGCTGCCCCTGCTTCCGGCTTTCCCGTTTCTGCTGCTGGCAGCCTTCTGCTTTGGCAGAAGCTCTGAGAAGCTGCACATCTGGTTTGTGGGCACCAAACTCTACAAAGAGAATCTGGAAAGCTATGTCCAGGGCAGGGGAATGACCAGGAAAACCAAGGTGCGGATCATGGTCACAGTGACCGTCCTGATGAGCATTGGGTTTCTTATGATGCACCAGGTGCCTGTCGGACGCATCGTGCTGGGCGGCGTGTGGATTTTTCATATCGTCTACTTCCTGTTTGGCGTCAAAACCATTCCTGCCCTGCCGGAGCCGGCGGGGGATTGAACCCCCGAAAGTCGGCTGCGGAAGAACAGAAAAGCCGGCTGACCGATCAGCCGCAGAATCTGAAGCGGATTTCAGGGCTGTGTGCTGCTACTGCGTGACTTCGATTCCCCGATCTGTACTGGTAACAGGAACATCTCCATGATAGTTTCCTGCTTTGCAGTTCTCAAGACTGGAGGCCCTTTTTTCCGAAATTCCGGGGACGCTTGCCATCTGACGGGGAACGTGCTATCATAAAACCAGCGCTTTTCCAGTACAGATCTTTGGAAAAGCAGATAGGGGGGAATCCTGTGAATATTACCGTAAACGGCATCAATCTTTATTACGAAGTCACCGGCAGCGGCGTGCCGCTGGTCATGGTGCATGGCAATGGCGAAACCCACGAGATTTTTGACAAGGCGGTGGAGCTGCTGTCCGGACACTTCACCTGCTATCTTTTGGACAGCCGGGGACATGGGAAGAGTCAGAAGGTGACAGAGTTCCATTATGACGATATGGCAGAGGATGTCTATCAGTTTATTCAGGCCCTGGGGCTGGAACACGTTACCTACTATGGCTTCAGCGACGGCGGAATTATCGGCCTGCTGCTGGCAAGCAAACACCCGGAGCTGCTGGAAAGAATGATCGTCAGCGGGGCCAATACCCGCCCGGATGCCGTGTCCAAAACCCTGGTGCGGGTGTTCCGGTTCCTGAATTTCCTGCACAAAAATCCGCTGTTCGAGTTAATGCTGAACGAACCGCACATTACGAAAGAGCAGCTGCAGGCCATTGAGACGCCGACGCTGGTGCTGGCAGGCAGCAGGGATCTGGTGGCGGAGGAGGATACCCGTTACATCGCTGCGAGTATTCCCAATGCTGCGCTGAATATTTTGCAGGGCGAAGGCCACGCCAGTTACATTGTCCACAAGACAAAAGTAGCAGAGCTGATTCTGGAATACTGCGGGAAGTAACGGAAGCGCAGGCGATTGGAACTCCGGCGTGGGGAAGCCATTGGGCCCCGGGAAGCGCAGGTATCGCCCTTGAAAAATTACCCGGGGTGTGTTAGTATGAAGATATCAGATAGACACCGCCAAATGGAGTTGAAAGGATGGTTGCCATGCAAGATATCGGAATGCAGTTTCATATTCACTGTAAGGCAGGGGATGTGGGGCGGTATGTGTTTCTCCCTGGAGATCCGGGACGCTGCGCCTCCATTGCCAGCTATTTTGATGACCCGGTGCACATTGGCATGAACCGGGAGTATAACGTCTATACCGGTACGTTGCTGGGCGAGAAGGTTTCCGTTTGCTCCACGGGCATAGGCGGCCCTTCCGCCTCCATCGCCATGGAGGAGCTGCACAACATCGGTGCGGACACGTTTCTTCGGGTGGGTACCTGCGGCGGCATCGATATGGACGTGATGCCCGGGGATGTGGTGGTAGCCACCGGTGCTATCCGCTATGAGCATACCTCGCTGGAATATGCGCCCATCGAGTTCCCTGCGGTGCCGGATTTTGAGGTGACTGCTGCTTTGAAGGCCGCCAGTGAGGCGCTGGGCTACCGCACCCATGTGGGCGTGGTGCAGTGCAAGGATTCCTTCTACGGTCAGCACAGCCCGGAAAAGTCTCCCGTTTCCTATGATCTGCTGCAAAAGTGGGAGAGCTGGAAAAAGCTGGGAGTCAAGGCCAGCGAAATGGAATCTGCCGCCCTGTTCGTGGTGGCGGCAGCCCTGGGCGTTCGCTGTGGAAGCTGTTTCCACGCGGTGTGGAATCAGGAGCGGGAAAAGGCGGGACTTGCCATGCCCATGACCGAGGATACCTCCGGTGCGGTGCGGGTTGGCATCGAGGCCATGAAGCGCATTATCGCGGCGGACAAGGGAAAAAAGTAAAAAGACGGCACGCCGAATGTGCTGTGTTCATAAAACAGTTAACAGGAACAGCAGTTTGCGTGCTGTTCCTGTTCTTGTATTTTATCCTGTTATGTGATAATATGGAACCAAACAAACCTACAAATCGAAATTTGGCGAGAGCAATAAATTATAAAGGAGCGCATTATAATGAGATTGGATGGATATGGTCTGTTTGTTAAAGACATGGCAACAATGATTCGTTTTTATCGGGATGTATTAGAATTTGAGATTAAAGAAGATGAAAACACTGATAATGTATACTTATTAAAGGATGGCACCCTCTTTTTGCTTTATGGGAGAAATGATTTTGAAAAACTAACAAACAAAAGATATGAATATCTTACGGGAGTAAATGCACATTCTGAGATGGCGTTGTATGTTGACACATATGAGGAAGTTGACTTGCAATATAAAAATGCTATTGACCACGGCGCAACTTCTTTGTTGGAGCCAACTACCGAGCCTTGGGGACAAAGGACGTGCTTTATTGCTGACCCAGAAGGAAATATCATCGAGATTGGTTCTTGGAACAAGCCGTATGAGGAAAAGGATTTATAAATTCAGCAAATTCCAGTTTGTCGAACAGATACAAGGGCGCACTTCTATACAGGGGTGATCCTGTATGTGCGCTAGGCAAAAGGCATGACCACTTTCGTCATGCCTTTTGCCTATTTTACTGTCTTATGAACAACGCCCTAAAGCGTGCCGTTTTACGTTACTGTTCCAGATACTGGAGGAATCCCAAGGTCATATAGTCCAGCACAACGTGCTTATCCGGCGTCTTGCCCATGGTAACCCGGTGGCAATGCACCTCCCAGACAGCCTGCCCTGCCAATTCCGCTTTTTTGATTTCAAACACATGGTTCCAGCTCCGCCCCTCCATGTACTGTTCCTCCCGGACGAAGCGGATCAGCTCCAGCCGGCGGAAATGGAAGGTGGGAAATGCATTTTTAATACAGGCTTCAAACAATACCTCGGCATCCCGAACGCTGCCCATTTCAAAGGTACTGCGAATCATGGCTCCATAGTCTTGCATAGAATACCCCTCCTTCAGAGTTTTTGGTATGCCTTGTCCAGAAATTTCTGGCTGTTGACAATCACCCGCTTGTGGGTTCCCTTGCCGATTTCACCGGCCTCATCGAAGGCACGGAGGGCGAAGGTGACGACCTTTCCTTCCACCGCGGTTACCTCCGCCTGGGCGCGCACTTCCAGTCCAACCGGGGTGGCGGACAGATGCTCAATGCTGAGCAGCGTGCCCACGGTGGTCTGGCCTTCCGGCAGCGCCGGCGCAATGGCCTCGCAGGCGGCGCCCTCCATGAGAGCGGCCATGCAGGGTGTGGCGTAGACCAGCAGGTCTCCGGAACCGACCTGCGCCGCGGTATCCTCCCGTTCCACCAGCGTGGAAACTTCGCCCTTCATTCCAACGGTAATCTCCATGGTTATCACGACCTTTCTACTAAAAATATATCCCATAACCCGGTGACTGTCAATGAAAAAGCTTGCCTTTTCCAGTGGAAATCATTATAATAGAGCCATTCATCAGAAAGAGGTGACCGAATATGGTTATCAACGACAAGCTGAACCTCACCATGCTGTGCGACTTTTATGAGCTGACGATGAGCCAGGGCTATTTTGCCACAGGCTACTGTGACCGCATTGCCTACTTTGACCTGTTCTTCCGGAAATGTCCCGACGGCGGCGGCTTCGCCATTGCGGCGGGTCTGGAGCAGATCATCCAGTATGTGCAGGATCTGCACTTTGGCCCTGAGGACATCGAATATCTGCGCGGCCGCAATATGTTCAGCGAGGAATTCCTGAACTATCTTGCGGACTTCAAATTTACCGGTGACATCTGGGCGGTTCCGGAGGGCACTCCCATTTTCCCCAATGAGCCGGTCATTACCGTGCGGGCGCCTGCCATTCAGGCGCAGCTCATTGAAACGTATCTGCTGCTGTGTATCAACCACCAGAGCCTGATCGCCACCAAGGCCAACCGCATTGTCCGGGCGGCGGAAGGGCGGACGGTGCTGGAATTCGGTTCCCGCCGGGCGCAGGGTGCGGACGCCGCCATTCTGGGTGCCCGGGCTGCCTACATCGGCGGCTGCCACGGCACGGCCTGTACCATTTCTGACCAGCTCTTCGGCGTGAAGGCCGGCGGTACCATGGCTCATGCCTGGGTGCAGATGTTCGACAGCGAGTACGAGGCATTCAAAGCCTATGTGAAGATGTACCCTCACAATGCAACGCTGCTGGTGGACACCTATAACACTTTGAAGTCCGGCGTTCCCAACGCCATCCGGGTGTTCAACGAAGTGCTCAAGCCCATGGGCATTACCAAGTGCGGCATCCGCCTTGATTCCGGCGACATGGCCTACCTGACCCAGCAGGCCAGAAAAATGCTGGACGAGGCGGGCTGGACGGAGTGTGCCATTTCCGTTTCCAACTCTCTGGACGAGTATATCATCCGGGACATTTTGCGTCAGGGTGCCCAGATTGACATGTTCGGCGTGGGCGAGCGGCTGATCACCGCCCGCAGCGAACCGGTGTTCGGCGGCGTGTACAAGCTGGCGGCGGTGGAGGAGAAGGACGGCACCATCACGCCCAAGATCAAGATTTCCGAAAATGTGGTGAAGATCACCAATCCCCACTATAAGAAACTCTACCGGTTCTTCGGCAAGGACACGGGCAAGGCCATTGCCGACTATATGACCGTGTATGATGAGGTGGTGGACGACAGCAAGGATATGGAGATTTTTGACCCCGAAGCCACCTGGAAAACCAAGCATGTCTACAATTTCGTTGCCAAGGAACTGCAGGTTCCCATTTTCAAGGGCGGCGAGCTGGTGTACGAACTGCCCACGCTGGAGCAGATCCGCACCTATTGCAAGGAGCAGGTGGACACCCTGTGGGATGAAATCAAGCGGTTTGACAATCCTCAGACCTACTATGTGGATCTGTCCCAGAAGCTGTGGGACGTGAAATATGGTCTGCTGAAACGCAATGGCAAGCAGGGATAAGCGAACCCCGGCGTATCATCTGGCGCTGGGCGGGGTTCTGGCGGCGCTGGCGGTGGTGGTGATGAGCATGGGTACCATCATCCCTGTGGCGACGTATGTCTGCCCCATGATCTGCGCCGTGCTGCTGCAGGTGGTTTTCAAAATCTGCGGGCCGCGGATTGCCTGGGCGTGGTACGGCGCGGTGGCGCTATTGTCTGCGCTGCTGGCGCCGGATAAGGAAGCGGCGGCGGTGTTCGTATTTCTGGGCTATTACCCAATTGTCAAGCCCCGGCTGGACAAAATGAGAGCGCCCTGGCTGTGGAAGGCGCTGCTGTTCAATGGGTCCACGCTGGTGATGTACTGGCTGCTGATTCATCTGCTGGGACTGGAAGCCCTTACGGAGGAATTTGCGGAAATGGGCGCGCTCATGACGGCGGTGCTGCTGCTTCTGGGGAATGTGACCTTTTTCCTGCTGGATCAGCTGCTTGGTAAACGCTTTTCGCGGAAATAAAGAGAACCGGCATTGCGGGCGAAAACCCGCAATGCCGTACTTTATAGGAGAGATAATGGACACGATCTGGTATTTATATATCCTCCAATGTGGGGACGGCAGCCTGTATACTGGCATTACCACCGACGTTTCCCGGCGGCTGGATGCCCACCGCCGTGGGAAGGGCGCTAAATACACCCGGGGAAGGGGACCGCTGGAGCTGGTGTATCAGGAGGCGTGCGGCACGCACTCGGATGCCTTGAAACGGGAACTGGAGGTCAAAGCAATGCCCCGGGCGCAGAAGGAGCAGCTGACGCAGGCAGGCACGGGATTTTTTTGGAGAAACCCCCTTGACAAGTAATGCCGGACGTATTATTATAGGTGCGTAAAAGTTAGCTTTAGCTAACTTTTGATTCAGAAGGAGGATCATCCATGAGAACGCTGAACAATGCGAAAATCGGAGAATCCGTGGTTGTCTTGAAGCTGCACGGGGAAGGCGCGGTGCGCCGCAGGATCATGGACATGGGCATTACGAAAAATGTGGAAATCTTCATTCGGAAGGTCGCCCCGCTGGGGGATCCCATTGAGGTGAATGTCCGGGGATATGAGTTGAGCCTGCGCAAAGCCGATGCGGAGATGATTGAGATTTACTAATTTTTTTGAGCGGGAGTTAGCATTTGCTAATTTTGAAAGGAAGGAAGAAGTATGCAAGTGAAAATTGCCCTGGCAGGCAATCCCAACTGCGGCAAAACCACGCTGTTCAATATTCTCACCGGTTCCAACCAGTATGTGGGCAACTGGCCCGGTGTAACGGTGGAGAAAAAGGAGGGCACCCTGAAGGGGCACGAGGATGTGGTGATTCAGGATCTGCCGGGAATTTATTCCCTGTCGCCCTATTCGCCGGAGGAAGTGGTGACCCGAACCTATCTGGTCAACGACCATCCCGATGCGATTTTGAACATTGTGGACGGCACCAATATTGAGCGGAATCTGTACCTGACCACCCAGCTGATGGATCTGGGCCATCCGGTGGTTATCGCCGTGAACATGATTGATCTGGTGCGCCGCAACGGGGACATCATCGACCTTCAGCGGCTGGGCAAGGCGCTGGGCTGCCCTTGCATCGAGATCAGCGCACTGAAGGGTGAGGGCTGTCTGGAAGCTGCCGAAAAGGCGGTGGAGCTGGCCAGAAATCATACCCACGGAGACAGGCCCCATGTGTTCGGCGGCAGCGTGGAGCACGCGCTGGCACATATTGAAGAATCCATCGAGGGCAAGGTCAAGCCCAATTACCTGCGCTGGTACGCCATCAAGATTTTCGAGCGGGATGAAATGGTGCGCAAGGAGCTGGCGCTGCCGCGGGATCTGCTGAACCATGTGGAGAAACATATTGTCGACTGTGAGCGGGAGCTGGAGGATGATGCCGAATCCATCATCGCCGACCAGCGTTATACATATATTGAAAGTGTCATCCGCAAGGCGGTGCAGAAGAAAGCGCCGAAGCACGCCTTGTCCCTGTCTGACCGGATTGACCGGATTGTGACCAACCGGGTATTGGCACTGCCGATTTTCGCCTGCGTCATGTACCTGATGTACGCCATCGCCATGGGAGGCTACTCCTTCTCCATCGGCACCATCGGCACGGACTGGGCCAACGACGTGCTGTTCGGCGTGTGGATTCCCAACCTGCTGGATTCTCTGTTGACGGCGCTGGGCGTCAGCGGCTGGCTGTACGGACTGGTGATGGACGGTATACTGGCGGGCGTAGGCGCGGTGCTGGGCTTCGTACCCCAGATTCTGGTGCTGTCGTTCCTGCTGTCCATTTTGGAGGATGTGGGTTATATGTCCCGGGTTGCCTTTATCATGGATCGGATTCTGCGGAAATTCGGCCTGTCCGGCAAATCCATTATTCCCATGCTGGTGGCCACTGGCTGCGGCGTGCCCGGTATTCTGGCGTCCCGTACCATTGAGCAGGAAAACGACCGGAAAATCACCGTCATGACCACGGGCTTCATTCCCTGCGGCGCGAAAATGCCCATTATCGGACTGTTTGCCGGTGCGGTGTTTGGAAATTCTCCCTTGGTGGCGGTGTCCGCCTTCTTCATCGGTGTGAGCGCGGTGGTGGTTTCCGGCGTGATTCTTAAGAAGTTCAAGACCTTCGCAGGTAAGCCTGCCCCCTTCGTCATGGAGCTGCCTGCTTACCACCTGCCCTCTGCCCGGAACGTGCTGCGTGCCACCTATGACCGGGGCATGGACTTTGTCAAGCGCGCCACCACCATTGTGCTGCTCAGCTCCATCGTGCTGTGGTTCCTGAAGGGCTATGGCTTTGTGGATGGCGGCTTCGGTGCGGTGGAGGACAGCAATCTGTCGTTGCTTGCAGATGTTGGCAAGCTGGTTGCCTGGATTTTCTACCCTCTGGGCTGGGCGGGAGATATGGCGTGGAAAGCCACCGTCGCCACGGTTACCGGCCTGATTGCCAAGGAGCAGGTGGTTATGACCTTTGGAACGCTGTACCGCTTCGGCGGGGAGCTGAGTGAATCCGGTGATGAGATCTGGAAGCTGGTTGCAGCGGACTTCGGCCCTGTCCGGGCTTACAGCTTCATGATTTTCAATCTGCTGTGCGCCCCCTGCTTTGCCGCCATCGGCGCAATCCGCCGGGAAATGGACAACGGCAAGTGGACGCTGATCACTGTGGGCTACATGTGTGCCTTCGCCTATGTGATTTCCCTGATTGTGTTCCAGCTGGTGGGACTGGTTACAGGAGAAGCCAGCTTTGGCCTCTTTACCATCGTCGCGCTGGCGGCGCTGGCGGGACTGATTTACCTGGTGTTCCGGAAAAACAAATATGCCGACACCCGGGTGAAAATCGGTGTGTAAGGAAGAAGCCTATGGGTGATTTGATTGTGCTGGCAGTGCTGGGACTGGTTGTGGGCATGGCAATTGGCAAACTCCACAAGGATAAAAAGAAGGGCGGCTGCTGCGGCAATTGCAGCGGCTGCGCCGGGTGCAGTTCCCAGCACCGGAAATAGTGCCTTAACCGGACTTCGTGAACGCGGAGTCCGGTTTCTTTCCTTTTTGGAAAGAAACCCTTGCAATTGCAGCCCCGTTCGACTATAATAAATTGAATTATTATCTTTCGTATGAGGTTACGCTGTGTATCTAAAATCATTGGAACTACAGGGATTCAAGTCCTTCCCGGATAAGACGCTGATCCGCTTTGGCGACGATATCACCGCCATTGTGGGCCCCAACGGCTCCGGTAAGTCGAATATCTCCGATGCCATTCTGTGGGTCATGGGTGAGCAAAGCTCCAAAACCCTCCGGGGCGCGAAGATGGAGGACGTAATCTTTGGCGGCACCCAGAAGCGGGGCGCCGTGGGCTTCGCAGAAGCCACGCTGACGCTGGACAATACAGACAGGGCGCTGGCTTATGACGCTGACGAGGTTATGGTCACCCGCCGCTATTACCGCAGCGGCGATGGCGAATACTATATCAATAAGCAGTCCGCCCGGCTGCGGGACATCCACGAGCTGTTCATGGACACCGGCCTGGGACGGGAGGGCTACTCCAATATCGGACAGGGCAGGATTGACGAAATTCTCTCCCTGAAAAGCGGCGACCGCCGGGAAATCTTCGAGGAAGCTGCCGGTATTTCCAAATACCGGCACCGCAAGGAGGAAACCGAGCGGAAGCTGGCATCTACCGAGGACAATCTGCTGCGCATCGGCGACAAGGTTTCGGAGCTGGAACTGCAGCTGGAGCCGCTGAAAGCCCAGTCGGAAAAGGCAAAAAAATATCTGGAACTGAAGGACGAGCTGAAAGGCGTGGAGGTTGCCGTCTGGCTGGATACGCTGGACAAGCTGTCCGCCGCTGCGAAAAAGGCAGAGGAGGACTACGCTTCCGCTTCCTTCGTGCTGCAGCAGGCACATGACGATCTGGATGCCCTTTACCGCCAGGCGGAGGACCTGAGCCAGACCCTGCGGGACAGGGACGGGGAACTGGAAACTGTCCGGTTAAAGGCCAATATGCTCAGCGCTACCCACCAGCAGATGGACGGTCAGATGGCGGTGCTTCAGGGCAATATGGACAACAACCGGGCCAATATCGCCCGAATTGAGGAAGAACTGAAAGGGCAGGAGGACCGCAGCGGCGGCATTGCGGCGCAGATTCAGCAGACAGATGCCCGGGTAGCGGAAATTGAAGCCGCGCTGGAAGAGAAGCGTCAGGAGCTTGCGCAGTGCCAGCAGGAGCTGACCGCGCTGACTGCCAACGCCCAGGGTATCACCAAGCAGTATCTGGAGCTGCGGGGCAGGGAATCCACCCTGGCGGCGGACATTGCCGGCGCGGAAGCGGATGTCCGGGGTCTGGAAGAGAGTATGGTGCAGACCCGTCAGCGCTTGGAGCAGCTGGGCGGCGACCTGTCCGCGGGAGCGGCCCGCCGGCATGAGGCCCAAACCAATCTGGAAGTCTGCCAAAAGGAGCTGCGCACCGCCCGGGACAATGTAACCGCTGCCAATAATACCATCTCCGGCTACACCCTCCGGCAGAACACCCGTGCCAAACGCCGGGACGAGCTGGAAGAAAAGAGCCGGGAACTGATTCGGACACTGGACTCCGTCACCGCCAAGACAAAGGTATTCCGCGCCATGGAGCGGGATTTTGAAAGCTATAACAAGGCTGTCCGCATGGTGATGCAGGAAGCCCAGCGGGGCGCTTTGCGGAACATCCATGGCCCGGTTTCCCGCTTGATCCGCACGGAGGATAGCTTCACCGTGGCTGTGGAAATCGCGCTGGGCGCCGCCATGCAGCAGATTGTGGTGGGCAGCGAGGCCGACGGCAAGGCGGCAATTTCCTTCCTGAAACGAACCGGCGGCGGACGAGCCACCTTCCTGCCCCTGAGCAGCATTCAGGGAAGAGCCTTGCAGGAAACCGGGCTGGAAGATTGCCGGGGCTTTGTGGGTGTTGCTTCCCAGCTGGTGACCAGCGATCCCCAATACCGGGGAATTGTGGAGAATCTGCTGGGGCGCACGGTCATCGTGCAGGATATGGACGCGGCCATCGCCATGTCCCAGAAGTACCGCAGCCGGTTTAAGATCGTCACCCTGGACGGCCAGGTTATGAACCCCGGCGGCTCCATGACTGGTGGCTCTGTGAATAAGGACGCAGGCATTCTGTCCCGGGCCAACGAACTGGAAAAGCTGACGGCGCAGGAACAGAAATTGCAGCAGGAGCGGCAGGTTCTGGAAGCGGAATTGCAGGAAGCCCGCCGCCAGTGCGACCAGGTGGAGTTCCAGCTTTCCGCCGCCCGGGATCAGCTTCGGGAAGCAGAGGATCAGGTGCTCCGGCTGGAAGGGCAGGAAAAGCAGCATGAAATTCTGCTGAACGCCATTGTGGAGGCGGAAGCCTCCGCCCAGCGGGAGAAGGAATCCCTGAATCAGCGGGATGGCTCTGACCGGGAGCGCTACGCTGCGCAGCAGGCAAAAATTCAGGTTTACCACCGGGAATTGGCGCAGGTTCGGGAGAAGCTGAACCTTCTGGAAGGCAGCCAGACCGAAGCGGCACAGGCCAACGCCGCCATCTCCGACCGCATGACGGCCCTGAAAACCGAGGAAGCGGCCATGGAAGCGGAGCGGGCAACCGCCCTGTCCCACATCGGGGATCTGAAACAGCTGCAGGGTGCCATGGAGGGCGACCGGGAGAAGAAGCTGGCGCTGAAGGACGCCATTGCGGAGGACAATACCCGTCTGGAAGGGGAAATTACCAGTCTTAAACAGCGTCAGGCGGAAAACGATGCCGAAAGCGAGCAAATGAAGCAGGCCATGCAGCAGGTGATGGAGAGCCGCGCCGCTGCGGAAGCCGCCAAAACCCGGGCGGAACGGGATGCCCAGGAGAAAAACAAGGACATTCTGAACATGGAGCGTGCCTGTGCGCTGCTGGAGCAGAAGAAGGTCACGTCCTCCATGGAGGAGCGGCAGATTATTGACAAGCTGTGGGATACCTACGGCCTGACCCCTGGCACTGCCCCAGAGCACCGGGGAGAAATCGAGAACGTTGCCGCCGGCAACCGGCGCAGTGCGGAGCTCAAGCGAAAAATCGCTGCACTGGGCACGCCCAACTTAGGTGCCATTGAGGAGTACGCCCGGGTCAACGAGCGCTACACCTACCTGGCGGAGCAGCGGGATGACGTGCTCAATTCCAAGCGGGAACTGGAAAGCATTATCCGCAATATTACCGCCGAGATGACCACGATTTTTGTAACGGAATTTACGAAAATTGACCACTATTTCGGCCAGACCTTTGAAGAAATGTTTGGCGGCGGCAAGGGACAGCTGATCCTGGAGGATCCGGAGAATCCCCTGACCTGCGGCATTGAGATTCGGGTGCAGCCCCCCGGAAAGCAGGTCAAGACCATTACCCTGCTGTCCGGCGGCGAAAAAGCCTTCGTGGCGACAGCATTGTATTTTGCCATCCTGAAGGTGCGCCCCACGCCGTTTTGTCTGCTGGATGAGATTGACGCGGCGCTGGACGACCGGAATGTGGAGCGGTTTGCCAGTTATCTTCACAATCTGTCGAAGAAAACCCAGTTCATCGTCATCACCCACCGCCGGGGCACCATGGAAGCTTCCGATGTGCTCTACGGCGTGACCATGCAGGAGCAGGGTGTGAGTAAGCTTCTGCGGCTGGACTTAAATCAGATGGAAGAATATCTGGGAATTGTGGAATAAAATAGGAAAACAGGAGAATACTATGGGATTTTTTGATAAAATTAAGGAAGGTCTGGCAAAGACCAGAGACGCCCTCAGCGATTCTCTGGGCAGCGTGTTCACGGGCTTTTCCGAAATCGACGACGACTTTTACGACGAGCTGGAGGAGAGCCTGATTCTGGCGGATCTGGGCGTGGACACCGCCTGCAAGGCGGTGGAACGTCTGCGGAAAAGCGTTCGGGAGCAGCATCTGAAATCCACGGAGGAGGCCAGAACTGCATTGAAGGAAATTCTGGTGGATATGCTGAACGTGGGGGACACGGCGCTGAACCTGTCCACTACCCCCAGCGTAATTCTGGTCATCGGCGTTAACGGCGTGGGTAAGACCACCACCATCGGCAAAATTGCCAAGCAGCTTACCGCACAGGGCAAAAAGGTATTGCTGGTGGCGGCGGATACCTTCCGGGCAGCGGCTGCCGACCAGCTGGAAATCTGGGCAGAGCGCAGCGGCGCCGCCATCGTCCGGCAGAACGAGGGCGCGGACCCTGCTTCTGTGGTGTACGACGGCATTCAGGCTGCCCGGGCCAGAAACGTGGACGTGATTATTATTGACACCGCCGGACGGCTGCACAACAAGGCGAACCTGATGAACGAGCTGAACAAAATCAGCCGGATTGTCACCCGGGAGCTGCCGGACGCCGCCAGAGAAGTGCTGCTGGTGCTGGACGGCACCACCGGTCAGAATGGCCTGATTCAGGCAAAGCAGTTTAAGGAGATTGCCGGCGTTACCGCCATTGCCCTGACCAAGCTGGATGGCACTGCCAAGGGCGGCATCGTCATTGCCGTGGCGGATGCCCTGCAAATTCCCGTGAAATTTGTAGGCGTGGGCGAGCAGGCCGATGACCTGATGCCCTTTGAAGCAAAGGACTTTGTGGAGGCGCTGATTTGATGAAGGTTGTATTGGCAAGCAAAAATCCGCACAAACTGACAGAAATCAGCAAAATCACCGAACGCTTCGGCATGGAGCTGGTATTGCAGTCCGAACTGGGCGTGGACATCGACGTGGAGGAAACCGGCACCACCTTCGAGGAAAATTCCTTTCTCAAAGCGGATGCGGTTATGAAAGCAACCGGCCTGCCTGCGTTGGCGGATGATTCCGGCATCGCGGTGGACGCTCTGAACGGGGAGCCGGGCATCTATTCCGCCCGGTACGGGTTTGATGAATCTCTGGACGACTGGGGGAGGCTCCAGCTGCTGCTGAAAAACACGGAAGCCGTCCCCGACGGGCAGCGTCAGGCGAAGTTCGTCTGCGTCATCACCATGGTGACCCCTGAGGGGCAGACCATTCAGGCCCGGGGCGAAATTCACGGCGAACTGCTGCGCGCGCCCGCAGGGGAGAACGGTTTTGGCTATGACCCTATTTTCTACTATCCTCCCATGGGAAAAACCACGGCAGAAATGTCCCCTGAGGAGAAAAATCAGGTGTCCCATCGGGCAAACGCCCTGAAAGTCTTTTATGAAAAATTAAAGGAGGCAGGCTATGCTGACAAGTAAAGAACGGGCCCAACTCCGGGCTCAGGCCAATACTCTGGAAACCACCCTGATGGTGGGCAAGGACGGCGTCACCGAGGCGGTTGCCGCGGAAGCCGACCGGCTGCTCACCGCCCGGGAGCTTGTGAAGGGCAAGGTGCTGGAAACCGCTCTCATGAGTGCCCGGGAGGTATCCGATGCCCTGTGCGAGGTCACCGGCGCGGAAGGAATCGCCTGCGTGGGTTCCAAATTCGTCATCTGGCGGTTTTCGGAGAAGTGCCAGGAAGAGCGGAACCAGACCGGACGGGCAAAGCGGAAGGAAACGCCCAAATCCAAGGCAGATCCCGTGGGCAAGGGTGTCCGCGCCCGCCGGGCGGCAGCGAAAAAGGTGCGCGAGCAGCGCAACCAGTATTTCCGGGAACAGGCCATTGAGAAAGCCATCGAACGCAGCCGGGAAAAGCATCTGCGGGGCGAAGACTGAATTACAGTTGACAATGGACAATTGACAGTTGATGCCGAAGACGGATACGTTGTGCTTTTTAACGGAACGTGATGATTTTTGGCTGAATGGCTGTGGGATGTCCGCATGTTTCATAACGTGGGTGCATTGTGCACTGTGTCATGGATCATCGAACGGGTTTGTTCTTAATAGAAAATAATTGACAATTGTCAACTGTTAATTGTCAATTATGAATAGAGGAAGGGTACTATGGAACGAATCGGCATTTACGGCGGGACTTTCAACCCACCCCATATTGGACACATTCAGGCGGCAAAGCAGGCTGTCACCACGCTGGGACTGTGTAAGCTTTTGCTGATCCCGGCATACGCGCCGCCCCACAAGGCGGTGCTGCCCTCCAATTCTCCCACTGCGGAGCAGCGGCTGGAGATGCTGCGCATTGCTGTGGCAGGCTGTCCGGAAATGGAGGCTTCCGACCTGGAGCTGGAGCGGGAAGGCGTCAGCTACACCTGCGAGACGGTGGAGCTGCTTCGGCAGCGGTACCCCAAGGCAGAGCTGGTGCTGCTGATGGGAACAGATATGTTCCTGAGCTTTGAAAGCTGGATGCACCCGGAGGAAATTCTGAAAGATGCGTCGCTGGGTGTTTTCTACCGGGGAGACAAGGGAGAGCGGGACGACGTTCAGCAGAAAAAAGCGGAAATGGAAGCCCGCGGCGCCAACGTATATCTGGTGCGGAACAATGTGATTCCCATTTCCTCCACACAAATGCGCCGGCTGCTGGCATTCCGCTGCGCCGGGGAGTTCCTGCCGGAGGGCGTGCTGGACTATGTCCGGGCGCATAACCTGTACGACACCCGCACCAACTGGAAGAATTTGCCGATGGAACAGCTGGAGCAGGTGGTCATCAGCCTGTTGAACCCCAACCGGGTGGCCCATGTGCTGGGCTGCCGGGATACGGCGGTGGCGCTGGCTAAGCGCTGGGGCGCGGATGTCACCGATGCCGCGCGGGCAGGCATTCTTCACGATATTACAAAGGCCATTGATGGCCCCCTCCAATTGACATTATGTGATGCCTATGGTAAACTATTAGACGATTTTTCCAAACGCTACCCCAGAACCCTCCATGCGCTCACCGGTTCCATGGTTGCCCAGCGGATTTTTGGGGAAAATGAAGCTGTGGTCTCGGCAATCGAGTTCCATACCACCGGCAGGGCCAACATGAGCCTGCTGGAAAAGATCATTTATGTGGCGGATTATATGGAACCCAACCGGGATTTTTCCGGCGTGGAAAAACTCCGGGAACTGGCGTTTTCCGACATTGACGCGGCGCTGAAGCTGGGGCTGGAAATGACCCTGGAGCACCTGAACCGGCAGGGGAATGAGGTTTCCCCGGCCTCCCGGGACGCGCTGGCGTGGCTGAACCGGTAACCAAATCCGAAACATCCAGAAAGGAACGATGTTATGTTAACACCAAAAGAGATCGCCTTTGAAGTCACCCGGGCGCTGGATGCCAAGAAGGGCATGGACATCAAGCTGCTGAAGATCGATTCCGTCAGCACGCTGGCAGACTATTTCCTGATCTGCACCGGCACCTCCAACACTCATGTCAAGACCCTGTGCGATTATGCCGAGTACACCCTGGAGCAGCTGGGCGAGCCTATGCTGGGCCGGGAAGGCCACCGGGGCAGCGCCTGGGAGCTGCTGGACTACGGCACCATTGTCGTCCACGTTTTCACCGAGGAAGCCCGGAAGTTCTACGATTTGGAACGGCTGTGGGCAGACGCGGAAGTCGTGGATTTGAAGGATATTATTCCCGAATTGCAGGGCTGAAATAGTTGACAATTGACAGTTGAAAATTGTCAATTGATAATTATGGTATCCCCTTCGGGGATGATTGAAATTTGTCACATAAGGACGCCTTACCTTTTGCAGAGCAGATATTATGATCGCGCAAGTGACGCGGTTTAAGAGAGGATTGTTCGCCATGAACTACGATTTTGCAAACATTGAGAAAAAGTGGCACAAATACTGGGAAGAGCACGATACCTTCCACACGGATGTGTGGGATTTCTCCAAGCCCAAGTACTATGTGCTGGATATGTTCCCCTATCCCTCCGGCGTAGGTCTGCACGCCGGTCATCCCGAGGGCTACACCGCGACGGATATCGTATCCCGCATGAAGCGGATGCAGGGCTACAATGTGCTGCACCCCATGGGCTATGACTCCTTCGGCCTGCCTGCGGAGCAGTACGCCGTCAATACCGGCAACCACCCCAACGGCTTTACCCAGGAGAACATCAAGACCTTCTCTGCCCAGCTGAAGGAACTGGGCTTTGACTATGACTGGTCCAAGATGATCGCCACTTCCGATCCCGACTTCTACAAGTGGACCCAGTGGATTTTCAAGAAACTGTACGAGGCCGGCTACGCCAAGCGGATTGAAATGCCCGTGAACTGGTGCGAGGAGCTGGGCACCGTGCTTTCCAACGACGAGGTCATCGACGGCAAGTCCGAGCGCGGCGGCTATCCCGTGGTCAAGAAGAACATGATGCAGTGGGTCATCGACCAGCCCGCTTTCGCAGAAAAGCTGCTGGAAGGCCTGAACGAAATCGACTGGCCGGAGTCCACCAAGGAGATTCAGCGCAACTGGATCGGCAAGTCTACCGGTGTGGAAGTGGACTTTAAGCTGGTGGGCGGCGGCGAATTCTCCATTTATACCACCTGTATCGAGACGATTTACGGCATCACCTTCATGGTTCTGGCCCCTGACGGCAAGATCGTGCAGAGCCTGATGGACCGTGTGCAGAATAAGGCTGAGGTTCAGGCGTACATCGACGAAACCGTGAAGAAGAGCGACATGGACCGCACCGAGCTGAATAAGGGTAAGTCCGGCTGTCCTCTGAAGGGCGTTTATGCCATCAACCCGGTTAACGGCAAGGAAGTGCCTGTGTTCATCGGTGATTTTGTGCTGGCAAATTACGGCACCGGCGCGGTTATGGCGGTTCCCAGCCACGACCAGCGCGACTTTGAGTATGCCCAGGTGCACAACATCCCCATGATTCAGGTCATCGAGGGTCGTGACGTATCCGAGTGCGCCTTTGAGAAGCAGGATTATCTGGGCAAGGGCTGTAAGTTGATGAACTCCGAGGAATTCACCGGCCTGACGGTGGAGGAGGCCAAGGAGGCCATCACCTGCAAGCTGGAGAAGGCCGGCGTTGCCAGAAGAAAGAACAACTACCACTTCCGGGAGTGGATTTTCGCCCGCCAGCGCTACTGGGGCGAGCCGGTTCCCTGCGTGTACACCGACGACGGCAAAACCGTGTTCCTGCCTGACGAGGAGCTGCCGGTGATTCTGCCGGAGCTGGAGGACTACAAGGGCCGCAACGGTCAAGCGCCTCTGGAGAACGCCACCGAGTGGAAGCAGTATGACAAAAACGGTATCCACGGCGTTCGCGAGACTTCTACCATGCCCGGCAGCGCCGGTTCTTCCTGGTACTATATGCGCTATATCGACCCCAACAACGACAAGGAGCTGTGCGATCCGGAGCTTTTGAAGCACTGGCTGCCCGTTGACCTGTACGTTGGCGGTCCGGAGCACGCTGTGGGTCACCTGATGTATTCCCGGATCTGGAACCGCTTCCTGTATGACGAGGGCA
>JBJDYL010000148.1:0-3057 GCA_051867285.1 Faecousia sp.
CCCTTCCAGTGACATTCGATGGCGTTGTGGATGGAGTGCCAGTGCCAGTATTCCACCATATTGGCGCCGTTTGCCAGATGGGCAAAGGCCTGCAGCCGCAGCTGTCCCGGCCAGGGCAGTCTGCCCACAGGCCCCTGGGCCTGGGTTTCCAGCACGAAGAAATTCTCCCCGCACTTTAATCCCCGGGCAAGGTCGCCGCCAAAGCTGATCTCCGCGCCCGTCAAATAGGACGCGGTGGGGTGATAAATATCGCAGCCTGCCACCGTAACCGCTTCCGCTGCCCGGAACTGGTCTGCATCCGGCTGCAGGGCATGGGAATAATCCCGCCATTCATAGTCAAAATTGTGGGTCACGAACTGCTCCGGGCGGCGGTATTCGTCCACGATGGATCGCTGCCAGAGCAGAAATTCCGTGACCAGATTTCTTTGGAAGGCTTCAAATTCCGCAGCCAGAGAATTGTTGATGGTGCCCCGGACATCCGGCAGATCCTCCCAGCTTCCCAGGGAATTGCTCCAATAGGCCAGACCAAAGGCCTGATTTAGGGCTTCCACAGTTTGGAATTTGTCTATCAGCCACTGCTTGAACAGTGCCTGCGCACGCTCACCGCAGGTGTCATAGGGCTTGGTCTCATTGTCCAGCTGAAAGCCGATGACATGATCGTATTGCTGCACCTGCTCCATCAGGCGGCGGATGATCCGCTCGCAGTGGAAGCGATAGCCGGGATGGGTGATGTCCATATTCTGCCGGTGTCCGTAGCGGCTGGGGCCGGCGTGGGTATCTGCCAGAATATCCGGGTATTTTTTCGCCATCCAGGGCGGGATGGCGTAGGTAGGCGTTCCCACGATCACATCGATGCCATGCTTCTTTGCCCCCTGAAGCATCCGGTGCAGGCTGGTAAAGTCAAATTCCCCATCTTTTGGCTCCCAGGTGCTCCAGGTGGATTCCGCGATGCGGATCACATTCATGCCCGCCTCTTTCATCAGGCGCATATCCTCGTCCACACGGGATACCGGCATATATTCATCGTAATAAGCTGCGCCGAAATAGAGCTTCTTTGTTTTCATAATGACCCCCAATGGAAGGATTGCGCGGCAGACCCGGCTGCTGGACGGATCTGCCGCTTCATAGGAAGAAAATCAGCAGTGCTGATTGCTGGAAAGGTATTCCGCTATGCCGTGATGCAGCGGGTAATGATGCCGAGAATCAGCAGATGCAGCGGATACAGGAAATAGAACAGGAACTTCCCGGGCTGATCGCCCCGCTGATGATTGTACCGCTTCAGAACGAAATTGGAGACCGGGCCGGTGACATACATAAGACTGATGGCGCCGCTGATCCACAGCTTTGCCTTATGACTCTGAAGCAGGTAGTACACCGCAATGAGCAGAACCATGCACAGACCGAATTGGGTCTTCATCAGCACGCTCCAGAGCACCGCCGCCAGAACAATCAGCAGCTTTACGCCCTTCCCGGCGGCAAAGAGCCTCAGTCCATAGAGCATCACAAGGCCGATGGTAAGGGTAAAGAGCATATTCTGGCTGGTCCAGTCGAACAGCCTGCCGGACATGGCAAAGTCAAAGGGGATTTCGCTGAGAACCGCAAATCCCACCATCCGAATCAGGTAGGCCCTGTAATTTCTGGTGTGCAGGAAGCCCTCCACCAGCAAAAACGCGAATACCGGGATGGCCAGACCGCCCAGCAGCTGAAACACCGCCGCCCAGGAGGACAGCACCATCAGGTTCGGGTCTGCTGCCCACATTTCCCGCAGCTGTACATTAGAAAACTGGTTCACATGGAGCAGTCCGTTCTGAACCACGGTCATACTCAGGGAATAAAAGAACATGGTGGCGCAGCCGTACCATTTCAGCGTGGCGGCGGTAACCTCCACATGGGGAAGTCTCTTTCTGTCGCGCAGGTCACTCATAGTGTCCCCCCTAAAAATCCCGGATGGTTTTCAGCGCAGGCAGAGCGTTGCCGTCGTAATCGAACAGCGCCTGATTTGCCCATTCGTTGCCGCCGGGGCCCTGCTCGCCGATATAGGCCAGTGCTGCGTCGTTGGCCCAGCCGCAGCCGGGCACGGGAATCCATGCCGGTTCCCAATAGACAAAGCCCTTCCCCCTGCCGTCCGGGACGCTCCGAATGGTTTCCATGATGTCCTGCATAAAGGCGCTCTGCCCTTCCGGGCTCATGGCATAGGGTACCTTCTCCGTCAGTGACGGCTTTGTTGCCATCCCCTTACGCATATGGGGTTCCAGCTTTTCCCAGGCGGCATAGTCTTCCATGGTAAAGCCCGTGGAAACCTCCGCCACGATCATGTCCTTGCCATAGCGCAGCGCAAGGTCGTGCAGATTCCTTCTCAGGTCGTCCACCGTGCCGTGCCAGAAGGGATAATAGCTCAGGCCGATATAATCAAAGTCCATACCACCCTGGGCAAAGTAGCTGTCAAACCAGGTGCGGTACAGCTCGTTATTCCCGCCGTTGTCCAGATGCAGCATGATTTTTGCACCGGGGGCAGCCTCCCGGATCGCCCGGATACCCGCATTCAGAAAAAGCACAATGTTTTCAAAATTGGGCACCCTGCCATGGGGCCACAGCAGCCCCTTGGACAGCTCGTTGCCCACCGCCACGATTTTGGGAAGCAGTCCCTCCGCTGCCAGTGTGCCCAGCACACAGTAAGTAAAGTCATAAATTGCCCGCGCCAGCGCCTCCGGCTGCAGTTCACGCCACGCTTTCGGAATGGTCTGCTTGCCGGGGTCTGCCCAGAAATCGCTGTAGTGAAAGTCCAGCATCCAGTCCATTCCGACATCGCGCAGACGCTGTGCCATCAAAATGGTTCTGGGCAGATCATTGGTGCCTGCGCCGTAGGGGGTTCCGTCCTCACTGTAAGGGTCGTTCCACAGCCGCAGGCGAACCATATTCATCCCATAGTTTTTCAGGATTTCCACTGCGTCACCCTGCTTACCGGAATCGTAGAACTTACCGCCGCACGCTTCCACTTCCAGCAGGGTGGACAGATCCATCCCTTTGATAAAATCACCCATAGGATTGCCTCCTAAT
>JBJDYL010000149.1:0-3057 GCA_051867285.1 Faecousia sp.
AACGCCGCCAGATCCGTCCGTCTGGCCTGCTCCCGTTGTTCTTCCGAAAATGGTATGTAACTTCCCATATTGCCTCCAATCGTTTCATCAAGTAAGGGATATATTTTTTTAATTATTTAACAGGATATCTCACTTTTCCTATCTGCTGTAAATTCTTCAGGTGAAGAGTTCCAACTGGTGTCACCATGACAGGGAGCTGGTATCATCACAAGGTTAGACTACCCCCTTGGCGGCAGCCTGTTTGAAAATCAATCCCGGATACCCATAGCCTGCTTTTTTTCGCTGATTTCCCGGCGCTGTTTGCGGTCAATCTGCTGGCGTTGGTTCTGCTCCCGCTGCTGGTCCTGCTCCTGAAACAGCCGTGTGAGCTGGGCCATAAGGGTGCTGACAGATCGGGCAACAGTGGGGATGTACACTGGATTGATTCTTTTGGATTCTTCCACCGTAGTGGCAGGACGCTGTTCTTCCAAAATGGCAGAATCGTCATCCCCGTCATCCGTTTCTTCCTGATGGTGTAGCGGGTATGGTGGGGCAAATCCATTTTCCCTGGGCGATTGACTTTCGGAGAACGGTTGCTCCTCCTCGGTCCTCGATCGTTGCCTTGAATCTGCCCACTGTCGGAAATACGGGGTGATTTTCATCGCCTCCTGAATCACCGCATTGCGGATGGACTTGAATTCCTTATTTTGCTCCAAGGGAATTCGCTCCGGGAAGGTGTCGGTGTAAGTGCGCAGCACATCCTCACGCTGTTCATACCATAGATCATACAGCTTCTGGATATTCTCATCCCCTGCAAGCTCCGCTACGATCTGGTCAACAATGGCCTTCACATCCGGCTTGAGATACCCGTATACCTTCTTCCCGGTGGTGCGGGACAGCCGGTCAGCAAGCCGGATCAGCAGCACTTCAATTTGAGGATTTCGGTAAGTTCCGGCATTGATCTGCGCCACGATATCCGAGATAATTCCCCTGCTTTGCTGGCGAAGCTGATCCCGATATTCTGTCTGCTGCTGATAGGTGAATAGCAGTTCCTGCGAGAAAATATCCCTTGCAAACGCAGAGCGCATGTTTTCCATTCCCTGCTTGCTTAGATGTCCCTCCCCCGGCACGGTGGAGTAGGCAATGAGGTGAACATGGGGGTGATGACCCTCGTTATGAAAAGCCGCATACCAGCGCAGATGCTCCATGGGAATCTTGAGATTCTCGGAAAGCGTCTGGGTCTGCCCCCGGAGGAAATCCCGCCAGCGGCTGCCGTTGTCGAAGCCCAGCCGGGCGGCATCCTCCCGTTTCAGAGACAGGATTGCCGTGTACACATTGCCTTTGTAGGCGTTCAGCTCCTGAGAAACCTTACTGAGCTGCACCTCCACGCCCTCGTCCGTAAACAAGCCATGACTGCCGAACCGCTCAGCGCGGGGACGGGTGGCAATGTAGTCGGCATAGGTTTTTGTATTCGCCACAGCGTCCAGATTCTCCTCAATTGCTATGGAGATAAATTCTGTAGCGTTTCCCACCGTCTGCTCCCGGAGGAAATCTTCATATTCCAGACTCCTCTTTGTTTCCGGGAAATCCCGCAGGATCTTCTCTATAAGCGCCTGCTGTTTCTTTGTTGCCGGGGCATGGCGGTGGGTATCATCGATCTTTTCCACTCCCTCCCGGGTAGCAATATACCGGGCATAGCCGCCCACGGATTTGCCGTTCTGCCCCGGTTTTAGGTACTTGAATTTCGTTACCAGTCTCGGCATTCAGCTACCGTTTCTGGAAGTCAAAGGCATCCTCAAAGGAGTAGGCCCCGTTGGTTCGCTTCACCTGAGCGACACAGGTTCCCCGGAGCTTTTCCAGCTGCTCACGGCTGATGTTACAGGTAGCAGCCACTACATTCATGGTAATCGCCTGCTCCACCGCCAGCTTGAACAGAATGCGGCTGATTTTGTTCGTGCTATCCGCCATGATCCCTTTCAGCGTTGACGTGATTACTCTGGGGAAATAGTCCTGGGACTGCTGTGCGTAAAGGTAGCCTGCATAGAACTGAATTGCCTTTTCAATAAACTCACTTCGGCTTCCACAATTATCCTTTGCGTACAGATCATCTGCCATATCCAGCACAGATGGTTTCAGCCATAGCTGGAAACGGCGTTTTACCTCCTTATCAGGCAGTTGCTCCAAATGATCGATCATGTGTCCTCCAAAACTCCATAGGCGCCGGCCTTATCACGGGAAAACCCGTTGCGGCTGTAGCAGTTTCCCCTTTACCGGCACCGCAACCCGGCACCTGGTCTCCAAAAACGGCACCTATGAAAATTCTTTCATTTTGTTTGGGAACTCTCGGTTTTCTTCCGTAACTTCCCGTAAAAGGCGGCGGGCACTGCCCGCCGCTGTACCTTGGAACGGTGCCGCAGCACCGTTCCTTTCTCCTGCTTGAAAATCGACCCTCTGGTTTTACCGGCTCCGGTGCAGGATGCCAGCCACAGCCGCGCCAACCACCGCCAGAGAAGCCAGTGCAATCATCAGCTTCTTTTTCACTGCTTTCACCTCCAATTCAAAAAATCAATCCCTTACTTGGATACTCTATTTTCGCTTTGCGCTGCTGCCGTCCAGTTTGGGGAAACGGCATTCCGTATAGCTCAGACCATATTTCTCTACTGCCCGGTTCAGCACCTGGAACATCTCCCGTTCCAGATTCCAGGCATCGTAGCGCACCGGGTCGGGCAGATTCTCATAGCAGATCCACTCCGGGCTGAAAGGCGTGTCCTTCACCATCAGATCATATCCCAGACTGTATTTGCCATTGTCCCAGTACACCACCGCTTCCAGACGCACAGCGCCCACTGTCAGGATCGCCACCACACGAAAGTGGTTGCTGCCCTCCAGCCGCTCCATCAGCCGAGCCAGATTCTTTGCGGAGAACCGCTGTTCAAACCGGTAGCCCGTGCCCAACTCCTTTTTCAGACGTTTTTGCTTCGACAAACTGATTCCTCCTAGAAAAAACGCAAACCCTCCATTCTCTGCTGCGCCAGATCCATGCTGTCGCTCACCGCCTGATCCAGCACAGCCGTATCC
>JBJDYL010000150.1:0-3040 GCA_051867285.1 Faecousia sp.
GTCTTCTTTTCCTTCTGAATCATTGTGTTTTCCACCTTTCAATACATTACCCGGCAGCCAAGTAGGGGTCAGTGGAATGCCGTTCTGGCTTTCTCCCACAACTGAGCAGCGGGCATAAAAAATCCTCTGGCTTTCAGCCAGCCTTATGATCATACCATAAGCTTTCCCAAAAGTAAAGGAATTTTTGCAGCAAATTTGAAATTTTCCGCTGCTTTTTTGTCTGCGATGCGCAGGTTGCGCTTCCGTGGGGAATCAGGTATTGTAAGGACAGAAAGGAGGCGTGCAAAATGTTTACGCCCATTGATTTCAACACCTGGCCCCGGAGGGAGCTGTTCTACTATTTTTCCAGAATGGCGCCAACCGGCTATTCCCTGACAACATCCCTTGACGTAACGCAGCTGCGGAAAGTCGTAAAGCAGGCGGGCATGAAATTCTTCCCTGCCTATCTCTGGCTGGTCACCCGCTGCCTGAATCAGCAGATGGAATTCAAATGCGCAATCCGGGACGGACAGCTGGGATATTTCGACACTCTAACCCCGCTTTACGCCACCATGCACCCGGACGACCGAACCATTTCTTTGATGTGGACGGAATACTGTGATTCCTTCCCGGAATTTCACCAGCGGTATCTGGAAAACCAGAAGCAGTTCGGGGAGCATCATGGGGTGCTGTCCCAGCCCGGGACGCCGCCGGAGAATGCCTATACTGTATCCTGTCTGCCCTGGGTGGATTTTACCCACTTTGCGGTTCACAGCTACGAGAAAAAAGACTATTTCTTCCCCAGCATTGAGGCGGGAAAAATCCGGGAATCCGAGGGAAAATTCCGGATGCCCCTGTCGCTCACCTGCCACCACGCCACGACAGACGGTTGGCATGTGCACCTGTTTTTGGAGCAGCTGCAGCAGGATATGGACCGGTTCGGGGAATTTCTGTAGATCAGCCGGTGGTCAGGAATGGCTCCTGAGAATGCGCTCCAGAGCCGCGCCGTCGATTTGATTCACGGTCACGAATTTTCCGTCATAGAATACTGCCCAATTATTGAATACGCAGGGCAGGTCCTTCGCCTGCTCCAGGGAATCTACCCGGATAAAGCGCGCGGGGATATCGTGTTCCGTGCAATACGCCTGCAGCTTCTCAACCCGCTGTGGGATAAAAGGACACTGATCGTCGTAATACACCGTCAGTTCTTTGCTCTCTATGGCTTGTTTCTTTGTGTTCGGCGCGAACTGGGGAACCGTTCCGTCAAAGGAAACCGCCAGCAGTTCGTAGCCGTCAGCCGTGGTATCCACGGTTTCAAAACCGAATTTTTTCGCAAAGCTTTGGTCAGAGAGCCATGCTTTCTGCTTGGCAGCGCCCAGCATACACACGCCGGATTTCCCGTGAGCCTTTGCGTCACTCAGGCAATACTCCATGAGCTGCCGCCCGTAACCATGCCCTTTCGGCCCGCCCTGCACCCAGAGACAGTAGATGTAGTAGAAATTGTCGCCGATGACGGGTACCCAGGCGGTTTCCAGCGGCGCATATTCGATAAATACGCAGCCCTTAACGTTCAGCTTGCGAAAAACGTGCCCCTCCTCCAGCCGCTGGGCAAGCCAGACGCGTTTGGCTTCGACGCCGGGGTGCGCTGTTTTCGAGCGAATAATGCAGCATAAATGCTCGTTTGCCAGATTTTCCGGTGTCAGATTAATAAATTCTGTCCCCATCTTGATTCCTTTCCTCCGGACATTTTCATAGGAACGTTCCATCTTTTTTCACCCTACCGCACCCGCTGACTGTGCCCATTGGGAAAGGGGCGCCAGTTCCATTTGCACATAAGCCGCAGGGTCGGTGGTATAGGTCATATCGATCATTTCCCGATCCTCCAGCTTCAGGGTGGTGACGAAGCTGTCGTTCCAGGCAGAGGAACCGAGATTGGCGAAATTACGGCCGCCTGCGTAGTAGTAGCGATTGCGCTCTGTGCCGTCAAATACCAGCATCGGTGCGCCGCTGCCGTCCAGGGTATACAGGGAGAAGATCATCTTTCCGAAAAAGTCATCCTCCCTCCGGGAGCCGATGGCCAGTTCTTTCACCCCGTCCCCATCCAGATCGGTTACCGCATAGCCAATATCCTCCAAGGGGGCATCAAAGAAGCTGTCCGCTGCCATATAGTTCAGCCCGGCTTCCATCATCTGAGCTGCGTCCCAGCCATCTAGCAGGGCGGTGCAGTATTCGCCAATCACCGTGGCGTAGGCCTCCAGCACCGTGGGCGTTTCCTCAGGAGTCGGTATGGGTTCGGTGTCATCTGGAACCGATTCCGCGTCCGCGTTCCAGATGGGATATTCCGCTGCGCCGGTTTTGATGATGACTTCCTCTATTTCACCTGTTACAGGAATCGTTATGTCGAAATCTCCAGTCTCAAAGAATCCGAATACAGCGCTGAAACGGAAGCCTACATAGAGCTTTTCATCCTGTTCTTTTGCATAGTAACCGCAGAAACCCTCCGGGAAGGAACCGGGATAGAAGCCGGTCAGGTGAACACTGCCTTCCCTGACTTCCACGGCCTGGATGCCAGCGCCCTGGCAGGCGTTGAAGCCGCCCAGTTTCCAACCATAGCGTCCGCAGAGAAAGACGGCCAGCAGCACAACAACCACAATCATCAACGTCATCAGCACTCTGGCAGGATTATTGCTTGATTTGTTCATACCCATGGAATCCCTCCTTTGTCGCAAACAGCCTATCATGCCATCATCCCTATTCTATAAAATGTCCCCGGGATTTGATAGGGGCAATTTACAGAAAAATGTGTTCATTTTATAGACCGGTGCAATCGCCGGATATCCGCAGAAGACAAGAAAAGAGGAAGCGGCGAACCGCTTCCTCTCTTTTTATGGAATTTCCGGGAACCGGGGTGAGAATTACATCTCGAAGGGCTCCATGCTCAGCACGGGGTGACCAACCTCGGACAGGAAGTTCAGCAGCTGCTCGGGATCCTCGGTGCAGATGGTTTCATCGGCGATCATGTCGGTGAAGTTCTCCACGCCGTACATCTCCAGAGCGGTGG
>JBJDYL010000151.1:0-8449 GCA_051867285.1 Faecousia sp.
CATTCTGCCCATCGACAAGGCGACGAAATTCGTGGAAAAGTACAGTAAGGAAGCCACCTCCGCCTCTCCGCTGGAGAGCCCCTACCGGGATCTGGGCAAAGATCTGGATTAACGCTTGAACGGTACAACCTATGATTATGAACACACAGCAGCTTCAATATCTGATTGAAATTGAGCGCACCCGTTCCATTTCCCAGGCAGCCGCGAACCTCTATATGGGGCAGCCCAATTTAAGCCGGATCCTTCGGGATACCGAGGCCAGTATCGGATTTGCAATTTTTGAGCGAACCCGGAAAGGTGTCCGCCCAACGGAAAAAGGCACGGTTTTTCTGCAGCATGCCCGGAATATCCTCCGGGAAGCGGACTTTATGGATCGCATGGGGCCAGGCAATGCGCAGTCAAACCGCTTCCGCATCTGTCTGCCCCGGTCTTACCACTACGTCGCGGCGGTTCAGGACTATTTATCCGGAGCACATCTGGAAAAAGGATTGGATGCCGTGATCCGGGAATGCCATCCCCGGCAGGCGCTGGAGCTTCTGGACGGCGGTTATGCAGAAATTTCTATCATCCGCTACTGCGTAGAATATCAGGACTACTTTACTGAACAGGCCGCTGCAAAGGAGCTTTCCCTGCTGCCTCTCAACACTTTGAAATTTCTCGTAACGCTCTGCGCAGATCATCCCCTCGCGAACTATGATCAACTGACTAAGGACAATCTGTCGGATTACATTGAGTTGGTTCACCGGGATAATTTCTCGCCGCAGAGCAAAAAGGAAGCCCTGCGCAAACAGATCTACACCGTAGATCGCATGTCGCAAATCCAGCTTTTGCAGAGGATGCCAAACACTTATCTCTGGTCAGAGAAACTGCCGGTGTCCGTGCTCAGCAGCAACCGGTTCGTACAGCTTCCCTGTATCGATGACAATACCCTGTATCAGGACATGATCGCATATAAGCCCCAATGTGCAATGTCAATGATTGAGAAAGGTTTTCTCCGCTTTCTTACCGAAAAACCGGGAATGCACCTTCAGGCCGCAGGAAGGAGAAAAAATGCAAATTCCAGATAAACGGACAATCGTACGGATTGCAGAGCTGTTCAAAGGATTTGACGACCCCACCAGAGTGCAAATTCTCTCTTCGCTGATAGGGCGGGAAATGTGTGTCAATGAAATTGCCGAGGCGGCAGGGCTGTCTCAAAGCGCCACGTCCCATCAGCTTCGGATTCTGAAGCGGATGCGCCTGGTCAAATTTCGCCGGGAGGGGAAAAATCTCTTTTATTCCCTTGCAGATGACCATGTGCTCACAATTCTTAAAACCGGCTTGGATTATGTCGATGTCTGATGGCATCCATGCCTGTTTTGGAATACGATATGCTCAAATCCGTATTGTCTCCTGCACAGCAGGCAGGTTATAATGTTGGTAAGAACGATACCCAGCGCAAATTTCATAACGTTTTATTGACATTTATTTTCATACGTTATATAATTCAAATGACAAGTTCATATTCTGGCCATATATGCCACTAGAGTAAGTTCCAGCAATGGATTGAAAGGGAACCCGGTGCAAGTCCGGGACGATCCCGTCACTGTAATTGCGAGCGATCCGCATAATGTCACTGAGGCATGACCCTTGGGAAGGCGCGGGGAGCAATGAGCTTAAGTCAGGAGACCTGCTTACTCTTTGTATCTTTGAGATTCTTACGGACGATAGGAAAGCTCTTTGGTTCACAGCATCAGTATGCCCGGGTGCAGCCCGGCGGCTGGTGTTCTGTTGTGTTTCTTTTTTACCGACTGTAACGAGGCGTTGCAGTCGGTTTTTTGTTTCACGGCAGACCGGATACAGGCAATTTCAGATGGTTGGAATAGGGCAAATAAAAACAAAGGAAGATGAAGCAAATGAAAAAGTTCCAGAAACTCACTGCTCTGCTGCTGTCTGTCCTGCTGATCGCCGGTGTCATGGCCGGCTGCGGCAGCCAGAGCAGCGGCAATTCCAACGCAAACGCACCCGCAGGCAATCGTGAGGGTGAAGTCAATCAGCAGGCCTATGAGGCGGAACGCGACACCTCCGGCAACCGTACTATGACCTTCGGCATTCAGAACTATGGCGGTGGTGGAATTGACCCCGCCAGAGAGATCAACTGTGCCTGGAATGCTTCCCGTTACGGTGTCAGCGAATGCCTGTTCAAGTTCGATAACGCCATGAACGTGGTCAACACCCTCTGTGACAGCTATACCGTGAGCGATGACCACACCGAGTGGGTGTTCCACATCCGCGACGGCGTGAAATTTTCCGACGGCTGCGACCTGACCGCCGAGGCCGTAAAGGCCAGCTTTGACCGTCTGTATGAAGCCGGTCCCAGCGGTTCCTCTGCTCCCCAGAAGTATCTGGAGGCCGAGGCTGAGATCACTGCCGACAATGCAACCGGAAATGTGACCGTGAAAACCACCAAACCCTACGTAGATCTGACCAAAAATCTGGCGTATCCTGTCATGGCGATTCTGGACGTGGAACACACCACTGACTATGACCACGCCGCCATCGGCACCGGTCCCTACATCGCAACCAATTTCCGGGAAGAAGTGGGCTACACCATGGTCGCAAACCCCTATTACTGGGACGGCGATGTACCCTACGCTTCCATCGAGCTGCTGTACATGGGCGACGCTTCCGCCAAAGCCATGGCGCTGCAGTCCGGCCAGCTGGATCTGGCTGAAAATGTGACCAATATCAACGACCTGCGCAATCTGCAGGCTGACCCTAACTTCACCGTCACCATTGCCAACGGTGTCCGTACCGGTCTTGCCCACCTGAACATGTCTGAGGGCAAGCTGCTTTCCAACAAGACCCTGCGTCAGGCAATCATGATGGCGCTGGATGACGAAACCATGTGCTCCACCACGGTGGGCGGCCTGTACACCTCCGGCTTCTCTGTTCTGCCCTCCAATCTGGACTACGGCTACGACAACCTGAACGATCCCTATCCCTTCGACCCCGATGCTGCCGTGAAACTGCTGGACGACGCAGGCATCGTGGATACCAATGGCGACGGTATCCGTGAACTGAACGGTCAGGAAGTTGTGCTGCACTATGTCACCTATCCCAACCGCTGCCTGAACGATTTCGCGGAAGCCATTCAGCAGCAGCTGACTGCCATCGGCATCGGCGTAGACCTGGAGATCGGCGACTCCGCGCGTCAGTGGGACAGCTACCAGTCCGGTGATTTTGATATCAACGGCTCCAACTGGACCACCGTGGGTACCGGCGACCCCACTGAATATATGGCGGCCTGGTGCTCCACCTCCGGCGCTGACTACTGCGGCTACAAAAATGCGGAATACGACGCTCTGTTTGAGGAGCTCAGCACCACCTTTGATAACGATGCGCGGCGTGAAATCATCCAGCAGATGCAGCAGATTCTGATTGATGACGCTGCCGCCATCGTCCACGGCTATTACAACAGCTCTATGATTTCCCGGAATGCCACCATCGGCGGCGCTGCCATCCACACTGCCGATTATTACTGGGTCACCACCGAAATCTACCCCGCCGCCTGACGGGAACTCTTCTCCGGGAGGACGCTGCGTTTTCCCGGAGAAGATCATCATTGCGGCAATGCCAGCCGGCATTCTCCGCACAGAAAGGAGAGAGAATCCTTGACTGCAAAGCAATTGGGAAAACGACTGCTCCAGATTGTCATTGTGGCGCTGGGTATCAGTTTTCTTACGTTTTTGATCACCTATCTGGCCCCCGGCGATCCAGTGCGCACCATGTACGCTGCCGCCGGTATCATGCCCAGCGAGGAGATCATTCAGCAGACCCGGGAAGCCATGGGCTTAAACCGCCCCATGCTGATCCAGTATTTCGATTGGCTGTGGCACTGCTTAAAAGGCGACTTTGGTACCTCCTATGCTTACAATAAGCCTGTCGCCACATTACTCCTGAACCGGCTCTGGCCCACATTGAAGCTCTCGATTTCTTCCATGATCCTGATGCTTCTTGTGGCAGTGCCCATTGGTATGGCGCAGGCAACCCACAAGAATAGCCCTCTGGACTATGCACTGCGCGGAATCACCTTCTTCGGTGTGTCCATGCCCAATTTCTGGGTTGGCCTGCTGCTGATGATGTTCTTTTGCGTAAAACTGAAATTACTGCCCGTGGTCTGTTCCAGCGGCGATTTTAAGAGCCTGATCCTCCCATCCATCACGCTGGCTTTCGCCATGTCCGCCAAGTACACCCGTCAGGTGCGTACTGCCATTTTGGAGGAGCTGAATCAGGATTATGTCACCGGCGCACGAGCCCGGGGCGTTGCGGAATGGAAGATTCTGTGGCTGAATGTGTTCCCCAACTCTCTGCTGCCACTGATTACCATGCTGGGTCTGTCTTTGGGCTCTTTGCTGGGTGGTACTGCCGTGGTGGAAGTCATCTTTACCTATCCGGGTCTCGGCAATCTGGCAGTTTCTGCCATCACTGCCTATGACTACCCTTTGATTCAGGGTTATGTTCTGTGGATTTCCCTGATCTACATGCTGGTCAATCTGGCTGTGGATATCTCCTACAGCTATGTTGACCCCAGAATGAGAGAAAAGAGGTAACAGGATATGAAATTCAAGAATTTTGCTAAGAAAAACAAATCCTTCTGCCTCTTCGCAGTCCTTGCCCTTCTGATTATCCTGGCAGCCGTTTTTGCCCCCGTTGTTACCGGCGGCATCAGTCCTACGGATGCCGTACTGAAGGACGCTTTGCAGGCGCCCAGCCCCAGGCATATCTTCGGCACGGATAAGCTGGGCCGGGATATCTTTGCCCGCGTGATCTACGGCGCCCGCACCAGTCTGGTGGCTACGTTCTCCGTCGTGATCATCATTTTTGTTCTGGGCACGGTTCTGGGTATTCTGGCAGGTTACTTCGGCGGCTGGACCGATACCATTATCATGCGCCTTGCCGATATGATGGTCTCCTTCCCTGGTATGGTCTTTGCCATGGCAATCGCCGGTATTCTGGGTGCCAGTGTGAAAAACGCTGTCATTGCCGTATCTTTGGTAAGCTGGACAAAATATGCCCGGCTGGCACGGAGCCTGGTTCTGAAAATCCGTAACCGGGATTATGTGGCTGCCGCGGTGGTTACCGGTTCCAAAACGCCTTACATTCTGGCAAAGTACATGCTTCCCAATGTGATCCCTACACTGGTCATCACAGCTGCTACCGACATTGGCGGTATGATGCTGGAGCTGGCCGGTCTTTCCTTCCTTGGCTTCGGCGCCAAGGCACCCACGCCCGAATGGGGCCTGATGCTCAACGAGGGCAGACAGTTTATCCAGAATGCACCCTGGATGATGATCTATCCCGGCGCCGCGATTTTCCTTGTTGTGGTGGTCTTTAACCTGCTGGGTGACGCACTCCGGGATGTTCTGGATCCCAGGGACGAATAAGGAGGCGCCTATGCTGGAAATTAAAAATATCACGATCTGCTATAAGGATCGGCCAACAGTGAAAAACTTCAGCATGACTCTGAAGCGGGGAGAAATTGCTTCTCTGGTAGGCGAATCCGGTTCCGGCAAGACCACAGTGATTCGCGCCGTGCTGGGCTTGCTTGCCGGCGGCGGCAGGGTTACGGAAGGCGACATTCTGTTTGAAGGAACGTCTCTGCTGAGTAACACCCCTGATCAGTGGCGCGCGCTCCGGGGCACCGACATCTCCATGATTTTTCAGGACTCCGGCGCTATGCTGAACCCCATCCGAAAAATCGGGGATGGGTTCGTGGAGTATATCCGCACCCACGAAGCCCTTTCCAAAAAAGACGCCTGGGAAAAGGGCGTCAGGATGCTGGAACGTATGCGTCTGCCCAGCGGCGACAATATCATGAACTCCTATCCCTTCCAGCTGTCCGGCGGTATGCGTCAGCGGGTGGGCATCGCCATGGCAATGACCTTCCAGCCAAAGCTCTTGCTGGCAGACGAGCCCACCTCCGCTCTGGATGTGACCACCCAGGCGCAGATCGTCCGTCAGATGATGGAGCTGCGGGAGGAATATGGTACCAGTATTATTGTTGTCACCCACAACCTGGGCGTCGCGGCCTATATGTCCGACCTGATCGTTGTGATGAAAAACGGCGAAATCACCGACATCGGCAATCGGGATTATATTCTCAGCGGAGACCACAGCGACTACACCCAGAAGCTTCTGGATGCGGTTCCTTCTTTGGGAGGTGTGCGTTATGTTTGATGAGAAAGACATGATTCTGGAAGCAAAACACGTCACCCGGCGGTTCCCCGCTTCCGGCGGAAGGGTGCTGACAGCCTGCAATGATGTGAACCTGAAATTTTACCGGGGCAAGACCTTGGGACTGATCGGGGAATCCGGCTGCGGCAAGTCCACTTTCATGCGTTTTCTGGTGCGGCTGGATACCCCCACCGAAGGGGAAATCTTCTTCAAGGGGAAAGACCTAACCAAATTGAAAGGGGAAGAATTGCGCCAGACCCGCCAGTATATCCAGATGGTGTTTCAGGATCCCGGCGGCTCCTTCAATCCCAAGATGAAGATCCGGGACATTATCTGCGAGCCCCTTTTGAACTTCGGCCGGATCAAGGCTTCCGAAAAGGACGCAGTAGCCAGAAAATATCTGGAGGCGGTAGACCTGCCCGGTGATTTCGCCGACCGGTTTCCCCACAACATGTCCGGCGGTCAGCGGCAGAGAATCGCCATTGCCCGGGCCATCGCACTGGAGCCGGAGCTGATCGTCATGGACGAAGCTACCTGCGCACTGGACGTGTCCGTGCAGAAAACCATCATTGAGTTGGTGTGCAAGCTCCAGAAGGAGAAGAATATCGCCATCGGCTTCATCGCCCATGACCTTGGTCTGATCCAGTCCTTTGCCCACCAGATTGCTGTGATGTACCTGGGAAACATTGTAGAAATCATCCCCGGCGAAAATGTGGACAAGGCGCAGCACCCCTACACGCAGGCTCTGCTGAGCGCCATTTTTGATACAAAAATGGATTTCAGCAAAAAGATCGAGAGTATTGACAGCGAGATTCCAAGCCCTCTGGATGTACCGCCCGGATGCCCCTTCCAGACCCGGTGTGAGCATTGCAGAGAAATCTGCCGCAAAGAGCGTCCCCCGCTGACAACCATCGGCGAAGGGCACGAAGTGGCCTGCCATTTGTTTAAGGAGGGATGCTGATATGAAAAAATATATCGCATTTGTGCTGATGGCTGCAGTGCTGCTTTCCCTGTTTTTCGGCTGCACATCAAAAACCACGGAGGACATTGCCAACCAGGATCAGCTGGCAGCAAGTTTAAGCGGCTTGACCCTTCATAAGATCGGCGTCGCCACCTACGATATCAAAGACGCACAAATCCGAATGTTCAAAAACTATCTGGACAACTATATTAAAGAATGCTTTTCCGATGTCACCTTTCTGTACTCCAACAGCATCTCCGGCAGCGAAGATCTGATGGATTTTCTGGAGCTGTGCTGCGAAAACGATGTGGAAGGCGTTCTGGTGTTCGGCTCCTATGATCTACAGAAGGAAGTGGAATTCTGCGCCGCTCACGGCATGTATTACATCCGCCCCACCGCCACCTCCTCGGAGGCGGATTTCCAGTCGGTTGCCGCCAACCCCTACTTTGTGGGCGAGATCGGTCCCGGCGCGGATAGCGAGTATCAGGCGGGTGCTGATATGGTAAAAGCCATGGCACAAACCGGAAAGCGCTATGTGATTCTTTCCGGCGGTGGATATCTGGGCAACGAAATGCACCGGCTGCGCACCGTGGGCATTCTGGATGCCCTTCAGGATGTGTACGGTGTCCGGTTCGCCCGAAGCACCGAAGACCTGGCCCTGACAAAAGAGCCGGTGACGATTGAAGCCGGCGAACTGAAGGCGGTTGTTTGTCCCGGCTATCTGGCGCAGGAAAGCGCCCTCGCGAACGCCACAGAGGTAATCGCCTCCGGTGACTACACAACTGTTTTGTCCACCGTTCCCATCACCCCGTTGACGGACGCTTTGAACGACACCAATATGGAATGCGGCGTGATCGACTGCTTTTCTGAAGAAAACTATTTCGGCTTCCAATCCGGAAGAATTGCCTATGTGGCCGGAAAATACGAGTCAGAGATCGGCCCGGGCTTTGCCGCGCTGTACAACGCCATCACCGGACATGGGGATACCTTCCGGGAAAACGGCAGGGCGTTCCGGCTGAAGCAGGGCTTCTGGACAGCCGCAAGCATGGAGGCGTATGACAGTATGTACGCCCTTGCCGCCGGCGCTGCCGTCAATGCGTACAATTACGAAGATCTGTACGCTGTGGTTCAAAGCATTACCCCCGAGGCAAGCTTCGATTCCTTCCGAAGTCTGGTAGAAAGCTACCGGTATGAAGACTGTCTGGCAAGACGGTCTGCGTGACCAGAAGAATTACACTGTATATCAAACAAAGGAGAACACGACTATGCACG
>JBJDYL010000151.1:8549-41999 GCA_051867285.1 Faecousia sp.
AGCATGAACACGATTGCTGCTGCGGTCATGACCATGCGCATGATCACGAGCATGAACACGATTGCTGCTGCGGTCATGACCATGCGCATGATCACGAGCATGAGCACGAGCACCATCATGAGCACGAGCATCATCACGAGCACGAGCATCATCACGAGCACGAGCACCATCACGAGCACGACCATGACCATCATCATGACCATGAGCATGAGCACGACCACGATCATGAGCATGAACAAGAACGCCAACACGATCATGACCATGACGGCTGCTGCGGCCATGATCACAAGCATGAGCATCCTCACGACCACGACAGCTGCTGCGGACACGACCATGAACATGCGCATCATCATGACCACAACCATGATCACGGGGATGGCTGCGGCTGTGGACATCACCATGATGGTCCTGAGGATGTGGCGACCCGCTCCCATACCCATTTCGTAGTGGAACATCACCACACCCCCGGTCATCCGGAGGACTGCGACTGTGCGCAGTGCAACCCCCATGCGGAGTACTGTGATATCTGCGGCGAAAGTCTGGCAAAATGCACCTGCAAAATGCCGGATGAGGACGTAGAAAAGCGGGTCTATATTCTGGAGGGCATCGACTGCGCAAACTGCGCCGCGAAAATTGAGGCAAAGATCCGCTCCATGCCGGAGGTTGCCTTTGCCTCCGTTTCCTTTGCCACCAAGCAGCTCAGAGTCTCCGCCAACAATCAGGAGGAACTGCTGCCAAAAATGCAGGCTGCCATTGATGCCATTGAGGATGGTGTCACGCTGGTACCCCGGAAGCGGAAATCCATGGGCATTTCCGCCACCAAAACCTATCTTCTGGAAGGTCTGGACTGCGCAAACTGCGCCGCCAAGATAGAGGCAAAATTGAAGGAAATGGACGGTGTGGACGACATCTCCATTACTTTCGCCACAAAGCAGATGAAGCTGTCCGCCAAAAATCCGGACGCTTTGATTCCCCAAATTCAGTCTGCAATCAACGCCATGGAGGACGGCGTAACGGTTGTTCCCAAGGACGCTCCCCAAAGCGAGTCGCCGAAAACCAAGAAGGGAATGTCCGAGCAGAAGAAGTCCCTTCTCAGCATTGCCATCGGCGCGGTGCTGTTCGTTGTGGGCGAAGTGATGGAGCACATGGGCGCTCCCCTGCCTGCCCTGCTTGGCGTGCTGATTATCGCTTACCTGATTCTGGGCGGCAAGGTTCTGATGACGGCTGCAAAGAACATCAAAAAAGGTCAGGTCTTTGATGAAAACTTCCTGATGTCCATTGCCACGCTGGGCGCTTTCGCCATTGCCGAGTACCCCGAAGCCGTGGGCGTTATGCTGTTCTACCGCATCGGCGAATATTTTGAGGATCGGGCAGTTGCCCAGAGCCGGGAGCAGATCATGTCCGCTGTTGATCTTCGTCCCGAGGTTGTGAATCTGGTTGTGGGCGAGGAAATCCGGGTCATTGGTGCAGAAGCGGCCAACGTTGGCGACATTCTGCTGGTACGCCCCGGCGACCGGATTCCGCTGGACGGTGTGATTATCGAAGGAGAGAGCCGCATCGATACCTCCCCTGTTACCGGCGAGCCGGTCCCTGTAAAGGCAGAGGTGGGCGACAACGTGATTTCCGGCTGTGTCAACACCTCCGGTCAGCTGAAAATCCGGGTGGAGAAGCTGCTGGAAGAATCCATGGTCACCCGGATTCTGGATTCCGTGGAAAACGCAGCCGCAAACAAGCCCGCCATCGACAAATTCATCACCCGCTTTGCCCGGGTGTACACCCCAGCCGTGGTCATCGCAGCGCTGGTGGTTGCGCTGGTTCTGCCCTTCCTGATCCCCAACTGGCATTTCTTTGTGGATCATCATTATACCGGCGTGGAATCTGTCATTCGCGGTGCTTCCGGCACGGCATCCATTCTGACTGCATTGACGTTCCTGGTCATTTCCTGCCCCTGCGCGCTGGTTCTCAGCGTGCCGCTGGCTTTCTTCTCCGGCATCGGCGCTGCCTCAAAGAAGGGCATCCTGTTTAAGGGCGGCAGCGCCATCGAAGCCCTGTCCGGCATCAAGGCTGTGGTCATGGACAAGACCGGCACCATCACCAAGGGCAATTTCCAGGTGCAGGAAGCCATTCCCGCCGGAAATACCGTTTCCGCTGAGGAACTGCTGTCGTTAGCCGCAAGCTGTGAGCTGTTCTCCACCCACCCCATCGCGGTCAGCATCGTAAACGCTGCCGATGAACAGGGACTCACTGTGGAACGTCCTTCCGACCTGAAGGAAATTGCCGGTCATGGCATTCAGGCAACCGTCGCTGCCGGCACCCTGCTCTGCGGAAACCGCAAGCTGATGGATGCCAACCATGTTGACCTGTCCGGTTATACCAAAACCGCTTTCGGTACCGAGGTATTAGTTGCCAAGAACGGAACGTTTATCGGCCATCTCGTGATCTCCGATACGCTGAAGGACGATGCTGTGGATGCCATTTCCCGGATCAAGGGAATGGGTATTGTCACCGCCATGCTGACCGGTGACGCCCAGGACAGCGCCGAGCATGTGGCTAAACAGACCGGTATTGACGAGGTTCACGCCAAGCTCCTGCCAGAAAACAAGCTGTCTGAGCTGAAAAAGATTCGGGAAGCTCGGGGCAGCGTCATGTTCGTGGGAGACGGCATCAACGACGCGCCGGTGCTGGCGGGAGCGGATGTGGGCGCTGCCATGGGCAGCGGCGCGGATGCTGCCATCGAAGCTGCCGACGTGGTGTTCATGAATTCTGAAATGTCCGCCATTCCCGACGCAGTGAAAATTGCCCGGAACACCAGCCGCATCTCCTGGCAGAACGTTTACTTTGCGCTGGCGGTCAAGTTTATTGTCATGATCATGGGTCTGTTCGGTTTTGCAAATATGTGGGTTGCCGTGTTTGCCGATACCGGCGTATCCATGCTGTGCCTGCTGAACTCCGTCCGCATTCTCCGCATGAAATAACAGTTTGGCAGCAGATTCCCCGTGAATCTGCTGCCAACTTCTATATCGGACTATGCCTGATTTGCAATATGATATATGAGAATCCGCATTGTGCATTTTAGAAAAACTATGATATACTAATCACGAAGGGTCATGGATTTGCCTCCTACCCCATATCGACACACGAACGCAATGCTTTTCCCTTCTTATCCTGGGTCAAGCATTGCGTTTGTACTTCCTCTATGAAATACTTTCTTTCCTGTTCCAGGAACCCTTGCGGTAGAACAGAAGGGATAGTGCCGTGGCAATGGTCCATCCGATGGGCCATGCACACCAGATACCAACATAGCCCAACGCCGTGTGGGACAGGACGAACGCCAGCACCACCCGCAGGGCAAGGTCTGTAAAGGTCGCACCCATGAACTGCTTCATCATGCCCGCTCCTCGCAGAATGCCATCCGTTACCAGCTTCGCCGACACCACGAAATAGAACGGGGAAAGGATCCGCAGGAAAGCGACACCGCTGTCCATGGCCAGCTTTGTTGGCGCGTCCAGAAAAAAGCCCATCACTTCCCTGCTCCCGATGAAATACAGCAGTACCAGAGGGATACACAACAGCCATACCAGCTTCAGGCCTGCCCGGAAGCCTGCCTTGATCCGGTCCAGCTTTCCTGCGCCAATGTTCTGGGCGGAAAAGTTGGAGACGCCGTTTCCCAATGTGGTAAAAGAGGTAACGACCAGATTATTTAGCTTCACCGCGGCGGAGTAGCCCGCCATGACTTCCGCGCCAAACAGATTGATGACGCTCTGAATGATAATATTGCCCATGGAAATAAAGCTCTGCTGCAGTATGCTGGGAATTGCAATCACTGCCAGCCGTTTCAGGAGCGGCACTGAGAAAATCTGCACCGGTCCCTCCGCCGGAACGGTCCGAAGCCGCCGCAGCACCACGGTTACAGCCAGCAGGCAGCTGATTCCCTGGCACAGGAAGGTAGCCCAGGCCACGCCGGCAACTCCCATCCGGAAAGCAGTCACGAACAGAATATCCACGACAATATTGGACACGGACGATACTGCCAGAAAGATGAAGGGTGTTTTGCTGTCCCCCAGTGCGGAAAATATCCCCGTTGCGATGTTGTAAAAGAACACAAAGGGCAATCCCCAGACATAGATGTCAAGATACAGCTTGGAATCCGCGAACAGCTCCTCCGGGGTATGGATGAGCCGCAGCAGGCTGTCGCAGCCAAGCAGTCCAAGCAGCATCAGGCACAGGCACACCCCGCCGCTGGCGATCATGGCGGTATAGACAGCGGTTTTCATCTTCCCGTATGCTTTTGCACCAAACAGCTGAGACACGACCACCGAACAGCCGATGTTGCAGCCAAAGGCAAAAGCAATAAAAATCAGGGTAATCTCATAGCTGTTGCCCACTGCCGCCAAGGCGTTTTGTCCGATGAATTTCCCGGCTACCCAGCTGTCGGCAATGTTATATAGCTGCTGGAACAGAATGCTGCCAAACAGAGGCAGGCAAAACTTCCACAGCACAACGTCCGGCTTCCCCACTGTCAAATCCTTATTCATTTTGGTATCCCTCTTCTCTCGAATTGCATCCGAAACATTATACTTCTTGACAGCGAAAAAAGTAAAATGTATAGTTGGAATATCCGTAATATCAAATTGATATAAAAAGAGGGACACAAATAAATATCAGCTATGATGCTTATCGGGTCTTTTACCATGTAGCACAGCAGCGCAGCTTTACAAAAGCCGCCGCCATACTCTACAGCAACCAGCCAAATGTGACCAGAACCATTAAAAATCTGGAGGCGGCTCTGGGCTGCCCTCTGTTCATCCGCTCCAACCGCAGTGTACAGTTAACTCCGGAGGGAGAAGAACTCCTGTCGCACATTGCCCCGGCTATGGAGCAAATTCGCTCTGGAGAAGAGTCCATCCAGCTCCACAGCAAACTTCACGGCGGCATTGTCCGCATTGGTGCCAGTGAGATTGCCCTGCACCATATTTTACTTCCGGTACTCAAATCATACCGGCAGAAATATCCGGGAATCCGGCTACGCATCTACAATTCCAACACCCAGCAGGCCGTCTCCGCACTGAAAGAGCGGCTGGTGGACTTCTCGCTTATTACGCCGCCCATTGAACTGCCCGAACACTGCCAACTAACAGAACTAGCCCATTTTCAGGAGCTCCCCGTCTGCGGCAGCGCCTACGGGGAATGGCCGAAAACGCCTTTGGCGCTGGCGCAGCTGGCTTCTTACCCGCTGATCAGTCTGTGCAAGGGCACTTCTACACATCAGCTCTATACCGCCTGGTTTCAGAAGCACGGCCTGATTTTTTCCCCGGACATCGAAGCCGCCACCGCCGACCAGATTCTTCCCATGATACAGGCCAATTTGGGCATCGGCTTTGTACCGGAGTATACCGCCAGAAAAGCCGCTTCGGAGGGCAGCGCTGCAATCCTTCCTTTGCTGGAATACCCGCCTGAACGCAGTATTTGTCTGTTAAAGCGGAAAGACCTGTCCCTGAGCGTTGCGGCGGGGATGCTGGAAACCATGCTGCTCCAGTATTCTTCAGAAATACGATCCAAATAAAGGCAAGCATCCGGGACCTCTGTCCGCAGAAGTCAGGGATGCAGAATCCGTGATAAATATCCTTGTGGCTGTAAAGTTCGCATGTCGGCTTTGCATCTGAAAAGAGAATGGGGTGAAAAGCCCCGCACGAAACGGTGCTGTAAGTATCGAGATTCTGTTCGCGTCGGCGTAAGCCGGTCATTGGGGCAACCTGAGAAGGCAGCGGCAGCTATCGCCAGAGATACAAGTCAGAATACCTGCAAGGATAAAAACCGCAGGGTATTTTCCTGCGTGCTTATGTTGCGTAAAAACGTTCGCGGCAGTCCGAAAAGACCGCCGTGCTTTGCTGTGAGGATATTGTTATGACATTTCGGAATCCCTACTCTCATGTCGTGTACATAAAATATGGGCAGCTTGCGTCCGGTTCCACGGGAAGCCCTGCTCCAGTCTGGCGCTGGGTGTGTGGGTCTGTGATACCGCCCTGACAAAGCTTGCACTGAAGGAAGCGGATGCAGACCGTCTGGTTTGCGTCTGTGAAAATGACGGCTGCTGTGTCGATGCCATTCAGGTGGGACTGCACTGTACAACCGGAAAAAAACACTTGCTGTTCTATAAGACAGGGAAACTCATTTTTACCGTTTATGATCTGGCTAACGGCAATTCTGTCCGAATCTGCACCAAACCGGAAATCGCCGAACGCATTCACACCCTGAAGTTTGAGGAACTCCTGGAGCTTCCAGAATGCAAGCTGTTTTACTTCGAGCAAGCCCGTCCTATGACACCGCGTGTTGAAACCAAGGTTCGTCTTGCTTGCAGTATACCGGCTGAGGATGTCCCATCCCGTGATTCCGGTGTTCAGGATTCCCCGGATCAGTTCCGAAAATTTGACTTACCCGGCAACAGTGCCTGCCGGATAACCCGAAAAACAAAATAGGAGGAATGGATCATGGATCACTTCACATCTGCGCTCATCAGCAGGTACACCACAAAAATCCCTCCGGAATTCGACTGGTTCGCGCCGCTGATCGGCGACTGGGATTTCCACTATTACGACAACCATAATGGTATTCGCCGGGATATTCCGGGAGAATGGCTCTTTCGCCGGATCCTGAACGGTACCGGAATCGGGGATCTGTTTCTTCTCTCTACGCGGGATACCATGACCGATAGGTCTCAGGCCGGCGGGGAATATGGCATGGCAATTCGGATATTCAATGCCGAAGAGAAATGCTATGATGTTACTTACACCTGCGAGACATGTATGCAGCGCCTTCGCTTTGTGAAGGAAGGCGGCAAACGAATTGGTACGGCTGCGGAGAATCCGAATGAAAAGTGGGTCTTTTCCTGCATCCATGCAAATTCCTTTCAGTGGAACCGCATAACGGTTCTGGAAAACGGTTCGTGGCAGCCAGCGAGCAGCGTGTATGCTACCCGTAAGCGGCGCTGAAATGTGGAGGCTGACGGATGAAACGGATGATACTCTCCTGCCCCACGCTGAAAAAAGAACTCATGCGGCTGCTCTGTGACCATCATCTGGAATACCCTGTGTATTTCCTCCCCTCCAAGCTCCACAGCAGTCCCAGTCAGTTGCACGAATATCTGCAAGCATTCATCGACGAGCAGCAGGATGTGGATCAGATTCTCATCTGTGTTTCCGGCTGCGGTGGTGGAACCTCCAGGCTGAAAGCAACCACCGCAGAACTGGTCATCCCAAAAACAAGGGACTGCGTGGATATCCTGCTGTCTCAGGACTCTGTCCCCGATATTCACCGGGCAGCAGATGGGATTTTCCTAACGGACAGCTGGATGGAGTTTTTCAGGGAATCCTCACTGGACTATCAGAGCATGGTCAATGCCTGCGGGCAATCCCGTGCGGAGGAGCGACTGAAAACCATCTATCAGGGGTTTGAGCATTTCTACATAATCGATACCGGAACCTATGCGCTTACCCCCGTGAAAGAATACATCCAGCCGCTGGTAACGCTTCTGGGCGGAACACTTGAAATCGTGCCCGGAAAATGTGGCATTCTGAAGAAGCTGGTCACAGGCATTTTTGATGATGATTTTCAGATCGTACCCAAAGGTACTGTCTCCAAATAACGCTCGCCCGGTACAGCTTTCTTTTCACAAATATTGAATCGAACCACAAGTCTACATGGAAGGAGCTCCAATATGAGTAAAGTGATTTTCCAAATCGAGGGGGGAACTCCCGTCTCCATCACCTGCAACACCGGGGATAACCTGTTGGAAGCTGCCCGACGGGCCAATGTGGCAATCGACGCTCCCTGCTCCGGCAACGGTTCCTGCGGCAAGTGCCGGGTCAGGCTTATGGAGGGTAACCTTGACAGCCTCAAATCCAGGCACATCTCCGATTTGGAATGGGCAGAAGGCTGGCGCTTAAGCTGCTGCTCCAAGGTTTCCGGCGACTGCACCGTTCTGGTGCCTGACATTGCCTCGGCCTATCAGAGCCGTATGAAAACCGCCGACCTGTCCAGTCCCAAAGAAATCGCAATCTTTGAAAATGCCCAGAAAGCTCTGAAGGCCAGCGGCATTTCGTTTACAAACAGTTTCCGGTCCGTGGTTCTGACCATGGCAGAACCTACCCTGGACGATACCATGCCCGATATTGAGCGGCTGACCTGGGCTGTTGAGGAAGCATTGGGTGTGGATCATGTAGAGGTTCCTTTCCCGGTCATGGTGAAGCTGGCATCCACCCTCCGGGAACACAGCTTTACGGTCTGTGTAAAGGGCGAATTGACTGGCAATACATTCCGGTGCATGGAGATCTGCGGCCCGGAGGACGCTGCCATCGTCGGCTGCGCCATTGACATTGGTACTACCACTGTCACTATGGTGCTCACCGACCTGACCTCCGGCAAGCTGCTGGCAAAGGGTTCTTCCGGCAACGGTCAGATCCGCTACGGTGCGGATGTTATCAACCGCATTATCGAACAGAGCAGGCCGGGAGGACGAAAAAAGCTTCAGGATGCGATTATCAAAGAGACGCTGACCCCCATTCTTGCAAACCTTTGCAAAACGGCTGGAATCAACGCAAAAAGCATCCTGCGCCTATCCGTAGGCGCCAACACCACCATGAATCATCTGCTGGTGGGGGTGGATGCTGATCCAGTCCGTATGGATCCCTACATACCCAGCTTCTTCCGCTGGCAAGGATTGCTTGCAGGGGATCTGAAGCTGCCTGCCAATCCGTTGGCTCCCGTGATCATTGCCCCCAATATTGGCTCCTATGTGGGCGGCGATATCACCGCCGGCACGCTGGCATCCGGCATCTGGGACAAGGAGGAAATGAGCCTGTTTATTGACCTGGGCACCAACGGTGAAATTGTGTTTGGCAACCGGGATTTTCTTATGAGCTGTGCCTGCTCTGCCGGTCCCGCGTTCGAGGGCGGCGACATCTCCTGCGGGATGCGTGCCACCGACGGCGCCGTTGAAGCCTGCACAATCGATCCTATCAGCATGGAGCCTACTCTTTCCATCGTGGGAGATCCCGGTCAGAAGCCTGTCGGTATCTGCGGCTCCGGCATCATCGACATCATTTCGCAGCTTTACCGCTGCCGGATCATCAACGCAAAGGGGCTGTTCGTCCGGGAGGGCAGCCGGGTAAAGCGGGATTCCCACAATATGGGGCGTTATGTAATCGCCACCGCCGAAGAATCCGAAACCGGCCGGGAGGTCAGTATCAATGAGGTAGATATTGACAACTTTATCCGGGCAAAAGGGGCCATCTTCTCCGCAATTGATACTCTGCTGTCCTCCGTAGACATGACGGTGGATATGATCGACAGGGTCTATGTGGCTGGCGGCATCGGCTCCGGGATCAACATGAAAAATGCCGTCAACATCGGTATGTTCCCGGATGTGGAATTGAAAAAGTTCCAGTACATCGGCAACTCCTCTCTGACCGGCGCCTATGCCATGGTCATGAGTGACGAAGCTGTCGTCAAAACGGAGGAGGTAGCCTCTAACATGACCTATCTGGAGCTGAGCACCCATCCCGGGTATATGGATTCTTTCGTTGCTGCCTGTTTCATTCCCCATACCAATTCCGGGCTGTTCCCCAACAGCATTCAGGCATAACATATTCAAAATAAAATATCGTATCACAGAAATCACATTATCTTTCCTGGGTAATCCGTGCTATAGTGTAGTCAGTAACCGATACGTTGTAGGATGCGTACCGTTTTACCCCTGCCAGATGCCAGAGTCCTCCAGCATGGGCTCTGGCATCGCTTTTTTTGGTGTTTCCTATGCTTTAATTCAAATACGACATATATGGATCTGCATTATCTTTTTTGCTGACAATTTGCTATACTGTCAGTAACAGGTATGGGATGCCTCCTCATCGTATACCAATACACGAACGCAATGCTTGACCTTTCCAATCCGGGTACGGGCATTGCGTTTGTTTTGTTTTCTCTGCCAGCGCCGGCCGCTGATAAGGTTACTTGTCTCATCGTTTTCCTTTTCACACTTACCGATTCTCTTATCCGTATGTGCAAAATCCCGCCTGATGTGGCTGCGTTTTTTCATTGATACAATGATCTGATTGAAAGCTCAGCGTTTGTGAGACTTCTCTGGAAATCAAAAATCCCAGTCCACAGGACTGGGATTTTTGCAGTTACGCCGCATTGCGCCGCTTCACAACCGCGTTGAGAATACCGCCCACCACGATGATTGCGGAGGCCATGACCAGCACCCGTTTGGCTGCTTCCTGTGGGAGCTGGGAACGGTCGCCCAGAGATTCAGCATAGAAGCAGAGCTGATACTGGATTTCCATGGGGGAGCCCATGGCAGTGGTGTCGGCAATCACCTCCATGGGGGCATCCCATTGGGTAATGGGAATGCGAAAAGTAGAGTAGACGCCTTCTTCACTCAGGTTATCATAGCGGACACCGTCTACGATCATGTAGTCGTAGTTGGCGCTGCTCCAGGTCAGGTCAGCATAGGCAATGCCATCGGTTACGGTCACAGGGACGGGGGAAGCCACGGAGGCTTTGCCGCTGCCGCCGGACAGATCCACGCTGACGCAGTATTCCCCATCGGAAAGAGCCATGGTGTGCAGCGGCAGCAGGAGACTCACGAACAGTGCTGCCAGCAGCAGGGAAAAGATTCTGGATATTCTCATCTTTGCCTCCTGTTATAGATTCTGCTTTCGGTATACAAACCACAGGCCCACAGTGGTCAGGACTGCAAGATAGGCAAGCAGCACCAGGATTCCGGTGGGGTCAAAGGTCTCACCGTAGGAAATGCTTCTGACAATGCCGCTGGTCTCTGACAGGGGCAGAATGCGCAACACACTTCGGAAGGCTGGAGGCATATTTTCCGTGGAGAAAAAGGTATTGCACAGATAAGCCATGGGCATAATGATATAGGTGGAAAACCGGGGGACATCTGCATGGCTCTTCGCCAGAAAGGAAACCACCACGCCCAGAGCGGAAAAAACACAGCCGTTTAAGAACAGCACCAGCCACGAGATTCCGTTGAAAATCAGACCCGTGTGGATGGGCCACACCAGCACCAGAATAACGGCTCCGGCATACAGCCCCCGAATGGCTCCGGCAAGGATCTGCCCAATGACAAACTGCCACAGGGGCGTGGGGGAGATCATCACCTGATCGAAGGCCTTTTCGTAAAGCCGCTGCACGTTCAGATTCTGGGCGATGGCATTAAAGCTTCCGTTCATGGTGGTGAGAGATACGACGCCGGGGATCAGATACAGCAGGTACGGCTTCCCATGGGACACATTCTGAACGCCCAGACCGAAAACCAACAGATACATCATGGGCGCAATCATGGCAGCCAGCGTGATCTTATAGAAATCCCGCCGGAATTCCACCCATTTTTCCCAAAGAATTGTGATAATACCCATGTTGCCTCCTATACCTGCGCGGCGTGCAGGGACTGGTTGATAAATACATCTTCCAGCACCGTTTCCCGAAGGTGGAAATTGCCGGAGATGCTCCCGGCATAAGCCAGCGCTTCTTCCTTGGTAGTAAAGAAGGAGGTATGCGTTCCCGTTGGCAGGATTTCGTCCACAGCATAGTCCCCAAGCTGGCGGATAAAGCCAGCCGGGGTGTCTACCTGAAGGATCCTTCCCTTTTCCATCATGGCGACCCGTTGGCAGAGCATCTGGGCCTCTTCAATATAGTGGGTGGTCAGCAGAATGGTCAAGTTCTGCTGGTTAAGCCGCCGCAGCAGATCCCACATCTGCCGCCGGGACAGGGCATCCATGCCCACAGTGGGTTCGTCCAGCAGCAGGATCTGGGGATCCGTCAGCAGTGCCCGGCAGACCATCAGCTTCCGCTTCATACCACCGGAGAGCTTCCGCACCGTCTTTTTCCGGTCTTTGGTCAGACCGCAAAAGTCCAGAAGATAATTGGTTTTCTCCCGAATCTCCCGGATGGGCATATAGTACAGCCGTCCCTGATACTCCATGATCTCATCCATGTTCATGTCCTGACGCATGGAGTATTCCTGGGTGATGACGCTGATTTTTCGCTTGATGTCCGTTCGGCTCCGGTTCAGGAGCTGACCGTCAATATAAATTTCCCCGGCAGTGGGCAGCAGCAATGTAGAGAGCATACCGATGGTGGTGGTTTTACCCGCTCCGTTGGAGCCCAGCAGCCCGAAGAATTCCCCGGTCTCAATGGTCAGGGAAATATTGTCCACCGCTTTTGTCCGCTCATACTGCTTGGAAAGGTTCCTCAGCTCAATCATTTCCGTTGTTCTCCCGGGCAATAATCAGAGAGTAATAGCCTGCGTCATCCGGAATCTCGTCCACATGGCGGTATACCTTCTCGTTTTCGGTGCCGCAGTTTTCCACCATCACTGCATCCCTGCCGCTGCTGCGGATCATCTCTTTTACCTGATCCATCTTGCTGCCGGACTTCATCAGCACGCAGGTTCCGTGACTGGGAAGCGCCTCCTGAAGGTTGTGCACGGCGGGCAGAATGTGAATCTGCTCATTCCAGATGGAGAGCGGCGTGTTCATTCTGGCAGCCGCTGCACAGAAGGAGGGAATACCGCTGACCAGCCGGGTTTCATAACCGTGGGACTCCATAATCCTTTGCAGGTATGTAAAGGTGCAGTAAATGCTGGAGTCTCCCAGAGTGAGGTAGACCACGTTTTTTCCCTGAGCCAAATAGCTTTCCATTTTGGCAGCACCTTCCCGATGCCATCTATCCTGTTCTGCCTTATCGTGCGTCATGGGCATATAGACGGAGATCAGTTCCTTCTCGGCCAGTTCCGGGACTGCTGCCACCGCAATCCTGTATGCCACAGTTTCTCTGGGCTCCTTGCCGGGCAGTGCAAAGACATCATTTTCCCGGATCATTCTCACGGCCTTCAGGGTCATCATTTCCGGATCCCCGGGGCCGACACCCACACCGTATGCGATTCCTTTCATTGCGTAACCTCTTTTCAAAGATCAGTTTACAGCACGGAACCACCCCTCTGGAACAGGAGAAAACACAACGCCATAAACAACGCAATTGCCCAATCCAGCATCCAGGAAAAATGTTCCGTTTATACAAATCTTGTTCTGTCTATAATACAAAAAATTGGTTAAATTGTCAACATTTGTTTCCCGCATTTTCCTGATATCTCGGTTCCGCGCGGATGATCTGAAACCATTCCGGTGAATTCTGTTTACAGCGCTCATTTGAGAATAACACTATGGAAGCCGCGTTTTTTTCAGCAATATGGGCTTGACAAAAGACTCATGATCGTGTACTATAATCACGGTTAGCGGCTGCTAACCAAAATCAAGCCCACCTAGTTAGCAAACGCTAACCGCTTTGGGAGATAAAATCTATGAACTTGAACGATTGGATTACCATTTTCTCTGTGTTGGGTGGATTGGCTATGCTTCTGGCGCTCCTCCATCACTTGAAGAAACGATTGAAGCGGATGCTTTTCAATCATCATTGCAGAAGGGAGCATACCAATGTCTGAAGAATATCTGATTCGTAACTGTGCCCCCACCCTGGCAGGCATTAAAACCGCCAATCTGTTTTCCTGCCCTTATGAAAATAAGGATACGGTCATTTACGATCTGCGCAGGATCAATCGAAAGCTTTCCCCAAAGGGACTGCGGGCGCTTCCCCTTCGGTTTTCGGAGAAGAACGTGCTGATCTACCTGTACCGCCCCAATCTGCTGAATGCCGATCTGTCTGACGCCGGAGCCGCACAGATTTTGAAGCGGTGCGGCTATGATCCTGCCAACAGTGCAAAATGCCTTGTTCTTCTGGCAAAAAAGCTCCGTGAACAGGAAGAATTTCCCCACGAAATCGGGCTGTTTCTTGGGTATCCCCCCGAAGATGTCTGCGGCTTTATGGAAGGAAGGCCCTGTCCATGCAAATGTCAGGGCTGCTGGCGGGTCTACAGCAATGAAGCATCTGCCCGTGAGACATTTCGCCGCTATCGCGTCTGCAACCGTGTCTACCATGCACAGTGGGCAAAAGGAATCGATATCGAGCGGCTCACAGTGGCCGGTTGATATACCACTTTATTGATGAAAGGTTGAAAACAAAATGAGCAAAATTGCAGTCGTTTATTGGAGCAGCACCGGCAATACTGAGACAATGGCCAACGCCGTGGCTGACGGCGCCAAAAATGCTGGTGCTGAGGTTTCTGTGTTCACCGCCGTAGAATTCTCCACTTCCCGGGTGGATGACTTCGATGCCATCGCTTTCGGCTGCCCCGCAATGGGCAGCGAGGTACTGGAAGAGGACGAGTTTGAACCCATGTTCCGGGAATGCGAAAGCAAACTCTCCGGTAAGAAGATCGCCCTGTTCGGCTCCTATGGCTGGGGTGACGGTGAGTGGATGCGCACCTGGGAGGATACCTGTCGAGGTGACGGCGCAGAGCTTGTCTGCGAAAGCGTGATCTGTCAGGAAACCCCTGATGACGAAGCGGAGTCCAACTGCCGTTCTCTTGGCGCGGCGCTGGCTTAACGCTATATAAAAATACCTCCTAATCGTCCCCGTTCCTCAAGTGGTCAGCCGCTGTGGTGAAAACCCCAGCGGCTGCCACAAGGGAAACTCAGTAATAAGGAAGTGCATTTGTGTAATGACCAAAAGAACCTATCGCCGGGACGACTACCTGAAGATCATTTATCGCCTGTCTCAAGTCAATCCGGTACATGCCGTCGATTTGTCAAGGGAGCTGGGGGTGTCAAGACCCACCGTTTCCGTGTATCTGAAGCAGCTTCAGGATGAGGGTTACGTCATCGTGGGCAGCCATCATATCATCACCCTGACCGCCAAAGGTCTTGCGATTGCAGAGGAAACCCAGGAACGGCACCATGTTCTCCAGTCCCTCCTGGAAAGCCTGGGTGTTCCCCGTGAAGTAGCGGCGTCGGATGCCTGTGTGATCGAACACGACTTAAGCCAACAAAGTTATGAGGCCATCAAACACTTTACAAAAACGCAAAATCTGAATGATAAAAAATGATACCTGCGATTCTGTTTGTTCGCAGGTATCATTTTTGTTTACTCTCTCCCTTTCTATGTCCTTCTTCCCTTTCGCATATTCAACAGCAAATTACTGCATCAATTCTTTCGAGCATGCAAAGCAGGCCATGGACTCCACGGTTTCCAACTTCACTCCCGCGTACAGTCGCTCCAAACGTCCCCGCAGGCTGTCCGCCGTTTCATAGGGCGGCGTGAAAAAGCCTTTGGGCGTATAGATATGCTCGATGAACCAGTCCGTGCGCCGGTTTTCTCCTTTGATGTAGAAGCAGCCGCAGAAGATACCACCGGGCCGCAAAACCCGTAAGGTCTCCCGGTAGGCCGCCTCCTTATCAGGGAACGCGTGGAAGCCGTTGAGAGACAGTACCAGGTCGAAGCTGCCGTCGGCAAATGGCAGCTTGCCCACATCTCCCTGCTGAAACCGCACATTCTTCAGGTCCAGGCTTCCGGCCCTGCGCTGTGCCTGCGCCATCATATCCGGGGAATAATCCAGGCAGGTGATATCCGCATGGGGCAGCGTTTGGTAGACCGGCATGGTCAGCACCCCGGTGCCCACCGGAACCTCCAAGAGCCTGCCGGAGAAGTTCTCTGGAATACCGGACAGCGCCTGCTCCAGGTAACGGGAATTCGTTTCCCGGTTCATGTTCCACACCAGCTTGCAGACAGCCTTACCCGGAAGCGTGGAGCAGGTGATCATTCCGTCGTAAAAGGTGGCTTCTTTGCCTAAGGATCGATAGGCGTTTTGAATTTCGCTGTGTCTAACCATGGTTTTCCCTCAATTCCGTGCAGGAGACTGCCCCACTGGCGATCTGTCAGCCTGGGGAAGCCTCCCATGCTTCAACTGTTCTTCCATGTCTTCTGATTCATCGCAGGCATCACACGGTGCGTTTGGGTCAGGCACCCTGTCGTATAGCCTTTCACTCCAATGCGTTGCTGCTTGCTGGGCAGCGCGGCAAAGGCAGTCAGATCCGACCTGTATTGGTCGGGCAGATGCGCATAGGCCGCTCCAACCAATGCGCTGAACCATACTTTTTGCCCGTGCCGCAGCCATAAAGGCACCGGTTGCGGTTATATCATTCTGTCAATAGCAAAATTTTCTGCAAACTCTTGCAAGTCATAATTCTGCTCTGTGATACTCATTTCCCGGCATGGCGGCAGATGGCGCGGAAGGATTCATCGCTGATAACATGCTCAATCCGGCAGGCATCTGCCGCAGCGGTTTTTTCGTCCACCCCCAAATGGATCAGCATATCCCGGATTACCGTGTGCCGCTCATAGATTTTTGCAGCAGTCTGTGTACCCAGTTCCGTCAGAGTCAGATAACCGTCCCCATCTGCGGTCAGGTAGCCCCCCTGCTTCAAAATACCCAATCCACGGCTGACGCTGGGCTTGGAAAAGCCCATGTATTCCCCCACGTCAATTGCCCGGACAAAGGGACTTTTCTGGGACAGAATATAAATCGTTTCCAAATACATTTCTCCGGATTCCTGCAGCGCCATGAGAAGCACCCTCCTGCGTATTATTTTTGCCTAGCATACCACAATGGCAGCGAAATTTCAAGGACACCCCCTTCACAACCACGCCACTTTTGGACACGAAAAAATTTAGAAATAGAGCTTGACAAATGAATCAGCAGGGTGTACTATACAGGAGGTTAGCAGGTGCTAACCCATATTTCCGAATTTGAGTTAGCACCCGCTAATCGAATAAAGATGCAGAGAAGGTGTTCTTTATGCCGCTGACAGTTGCGGATACCGGCGAGGAGTATGTAATCAAGCGAATCGGCGGAAAACCAGAGGTCAAACAGCATCTTAACAATCTGGGCTTTGTCGTTGGTTCGGTGGTGTCAGTCATCAACACCATCGGCGGCAATGTCATCGTGAAGGTGAAGGAATCCCGGGTTGCTATCAGCCAGGAAATGGCACAGAAAATTATGGTGTAACGAGGAAAAGGAGGAAACGGTATGAAAACGCTCAGACAGGTCAAGGTGGGAGACACCGTTACCGTAGTAAAGCTTCACGGTGAGGGTGCGGTCAAGCGCAGAATCATGGATATGGGCATCACCAAAGGTGTGACGGTACACATTCGCAAGGTTGCTCCCCTGGGAGATCCGATTGAAGTTAATGTCCGGGGATATGAGCTTTCCCTGCGGAAAGCGGACGCCGAAATGATCGAGGTAGAGTAAACACGTCAGGGGCGAAAGCCCTGATTCATTTGATTAGAAGTTAGCAGTTGCTAACGGAAGGAGCGTATTATGGATATTAAAATTGCCCTTGCGGGCAACCCCAACAGCGGCAAAACCACCTTGTTCAACGCCCTCACTGGCTCCAATCAGTTTGTGGGCAACTGGCCCGGCGTCACCGTGGAGAAGAAGGAAGGCAAACTCAAACGGCACGCCGATGTGACCATCACCGACCTGCCCGGCATCTACTCCCTTTCTCCTTACACGCTGGAGGAAGTCGTAGCACGGAATTACCTGATTGACGAGCGGCCGGACGCCATTTTGAACATCATCGACGGTACCAACCTGGAGCGGAACCTGTACTTAACCACACAGCTCACCGAGCTGGGTATTCCCGTGGTCATTGCCATCAACATGATGGATGTGGTACGTAAAAACGGAGACAAAATCAACATTCCGGAGCTGTCCAAGGCCTTGGGCTGTAAGGTGGTGGAAATCTCCGCGCTGAAGGGAGATGGCGTCATGGCAGCCGCCGAGGCAGCCATCGACGCGGCGAAGAACGGAAAAACCGTGCCTATGCACACCTTCTCCGGCCCGGTGGAGCACACCATTGCGCACATCGAGGAAGCCGCCGTACATACCATGCCGGAAGAACAGCAGCGCTGGTATGCCATCAAGATTTTCGAGCGGGATGACAAAGTTTTGGCAAAGCTGGGGCTGATGCCCGAAACGATGACCCACATCGAGGCCGACATCAAGGCAGCAGAACAGGAGCTGGATGATGATGCCGAATCCATCATTACCAGTGAGCGTTACATATACATCGGCGAAGTGATCCGGCGTTGTTATAAAAAGCACTCCGCCGGAAAGCTGAGCACCTCCGACAAGATCGATAAAATTGTGACAAACCGTTTTCTGGGTCTGCCTATTTTCGCGGTTGTCATGTTCCTGGTATACTGGATTGCCATGGTTGGCGTAGGCGCGCCCGCCACGGACTGGGCCAACGACGGCGTGTTCGGCGATGGCTGGCACCTGCTGGGAATTGGCTCCGCCGCTTATAATGAAGAGGCAGAGGAATATGCCGGTGCTGCTCTGATCGTAGATGGCTTTGATGCCTATGTAGAAGAAAACGGTTCTGCTCCCACCGGGGATTTTACCTATGAAGTTGAGGATGAGGAAACCCTGGAAATCCGTGTGGAAACCGCTTCTTTAGAGGATTATCAGGCGGCTCTTGCTACCGTGGAGCGCTATGGCGAAGAGCCTGATCCGGCAAATTATGGCGTTTGGGTGCCCGGTATTCCTGTGTTGATCGGAAATCTGCTGGAAAAGGCCAACGCTGCCGACTGGCTCACAGGATTGATTCTGGACGGCATTGTGGCAGGCGTCGGTGCGGTGCTGGGCTTTGTTCCCCAGATGCTGGTACTGTTCCTGATGCTGGCGTTTTTGGAGGCCTGCGGTTATATGGCGCGAATCGCCTTTGTCCTTGACCGTGTGTTCCGGAAATTCGGTCTGTCCGGCAAGAGCTTCATTCCCATGCTCATCGGCACCGGCTGCGGCGTCCCCGGCATCATGGCTTCCCGTACCATTGAGAACGAACGTGACCGCCGTATGACTATTATGACCACCACCTTTATTCCCTGCGGTGCGAAAGTGCCCTTCATTTCCATGATTGCAGGCGCCCTCTTCGGCGGCAGCGCATGGGTTGCCACCTCTGCCTACTTCATCGGCATGGCAGCCATCATTGTCTCCGGCATCATGCTGAAGAAAACCAAAATGTTCTCCGGGGAACCGGCTCCCTTCGTTATGGAGCTGCCCGCCTACCATCTGCCCACGGTTCTGAACGTGCTGCGCAGCATGTGGGAACGGGGCTGGAGCTTCATCAAGAAGGCCGGCACCATCATTCTGCTCTCCACCATCTTCGTGTGGTTCACCACCTTCTTCGGCTTTGTGGACGGCACCTTCCGGATGCTCAGCGAAGAGGAAATCGGCTTCTCCATTCTCGCTGCCATCGGCGGTGTGCTGGCATGGATCTTCAAGCCCCTGGGCTGGGGCAACTGGCAGGCAGCGGTGGCTTCCATCACCGGTCTGGTTGCCAAGGAAAACATTGTAGGCACTCTGGGCATTCTCTACGGCGGTGGAGATGGCACCGTGTACCAGAATCTGGCAGCCGCCTTTACCGGGGTTACCGGCTATTCCTTCCTGGTGTTCAATCTGCTGTGCGCCCCCTGCTTTGCCGCCATCGGCGCCATCAAGCGGGAGATGAACAGCGCCAAATGGACCTGGTTCGCCATCGGCTATCAGTGTGGCTTTGCCTACGCCATCGCCCTGATGATCAACCAGTTCGGCAACGCACTCACAGGAAGCGGCAATATTCTGGGCCTGATCGTGGCAACGGCTGCCCTGGCCTATATGCTGTACCTGCTGTTCAAGCCCTACAAGGAAGCCACCAAGCTTTCTAAAGTTTGAAAAAAGGAGCCCGGCTGATCGCCGGGCTCCGGTTCCAAGTATTGCGCAATAGGAGTGATTTATCATGCTGCAATGGATTTACGAAAATATTGGTACCCTTTTCATCAGTCTCGTCCTGATCGTGATGGTAGTCCTGATTGTACGTTCTCTGGTGCGTCAGAAAAAGCAGGGCAAGTCCTCCTGCGGCTGTAACTGCGCCCATTGCGCGATGCATGGGGCCTGCCATTCCCAAAAATAACAGCAAACAACATGCGTATCTGATTACGAACTGTCAGACCCATGGCGCAGACCGCTATTTCCCCATTCTCCCGGTCCACCTTGGATGCTGAGAAATTCCGCTTCAGAAGATCCGACACTTCCGGATCTTCAAGGATTCATGGACATCCCATGGCAACAGCAGCCCAGTAGAATACCCGATGCTTAAAAAACCGGCTTTCTCCTCTTTGTTTATCTAAACAACCTGTTTCCCGCGTATTTGCAGAAATTGCTATTGATTTCCTACTAACCTTTTTATATAATAGGTTTATAGAGTAAGGAGGAAAGCATATGCTGATTTCAACAAAGGGACGTTATGCGCTGCGGGTCATGATTGATCTGGCAGAGCATCAATCGGACGAGTTTATTTCTTTGAGAGGGATTGCCCAGCGGCAGGAAATCTCCGAAAAATACCTGGAGAGCATCATTCGGATGCTGGTGAAGGCCAGAGTGCTGGAAAGCCTGCGGGGAAAGGGCGGCGGCTACCGTCTCAGGAGGGCGCCGGATGAATACACCGTCGGAAGCATTTTGCGGCTGACAGAAGAGTCGCTGGCGCCTGTATCCTGCCTGGAGCAAAACGCCGATTCCTGCCCCCGTGCCGCAAATTGCCGTACGCTTTCACTTTGGCAGGGACTGGATAAGGTGATTCACGACTATCTGGAAAGTGTTACCATCGGAGATTTGATGGAGCACGGCGCCGTTGGGGATGACTATGTGATTTGATGATGAAATACTGCTGCCCGTTCACGCTTGTGAACGGGCAGCTTTTTTATCCCCAATCCTTTGTTTCACCGGTCCAGCACTTCATTCATACTGCCTGTCCGATAGCCAAGCAAGTCCATTGTCACATAAGAAAAACCGTACTGCCGGAAGGAAGCTGTAATACGCACGCGGTTTTCCTCCTGTATCAGTTTAGGAAATTCAGCGGGAAGCACTTCAATACGCGCGATCGTTCCGTGAATCCGCACGCGCACCTGATGAAAGCCCAAATCCAGAAGCAATTGTTCCGCTTTGTCCACCATAGTAAGCTTTTCCTCTGAAATTGTTTCCCCATAGACGAATCTGGAGGACAGGCAGGCAAAGGACTGCTTGTTCCAGGTTGGCAGCCCAAAATAATGGGAGAGAGCGTGGATATCCGCTTTGGAAAGCTCTGCATGGCGCAGCGGACTTTTCACGCCAAGCTCTGCCACAGCCTGCAATCCCGGGCGGTAGTCTCCGTTGTCATCTGTATTGGATCCCTCCGCGATGGCTGCCATTCCCTCATTTTTCGCAATGACCTGAATTTTCTCAAACAGCTCGTGCTTACACAGGTAACAGCGGTTGGTGGGATTCTGGGCGAAGCCCTCGATTTCCAGCTCCTCCGATTCGCAGATGAAATGCCGGATACCTTCTTTTTCACAGAAGGCCTTTGCCTCATTCAACTCCCGCTTTGGTAAGGAACAGGATTTGGCGGTTACGGCAATCACATTGCTGCCCAACGCCTCTTTCGCCGCGTACAACAGGAACGTGGAGTCCACACCGCTGGAAAAGGCGACCGCCACGCTGCCAAGGCTTTTCAAATATTCTATCAGGTGCTTGTATTTCCTGAATTGGATTTCAGACGGCTGATTACACATGATGATTCATTCCTTTACTTACTCAAGTCCTTAATGACTTCTCCGGCAATTATCAGCCCGGCAACCGCCGGGACAAAGGCGTTGCTTCCCGGAATATCCCGGCGGTCTGTACAGTGCCGCTTTGTTCCCGGGGGGCAAATGCAATGTGTCCGGCAGCTGATGGCCATATCCTCTATGGGCTTGCGGGGCGGTTCCTCGGAATAGACCACCTTCAAATGGGCGATCCCCCGCTTCCGAAGTTCCCGCCGCATGACCCGCGCCAACGGGTCAACCCGTGTCTTAAAGATATCCGCGACACGGAAAGCTGTGGGATCCAGCTTATTCCCCGCGCCCATGCAGCTGATGACCGGCGTATGGGTCTCGGCGCATTTTTCTGCCAGTGCCAGTTTCGCGGAAACTGTATCCACAGCATCCACCACATAGTCATACGCTTCAAAAGCAAAGGTATCGGCATTCTCCGGCAGGAAGAAGCAGGTGTGTATCCGCACATCCACATTGGGATTGATTTCCAGAATTCGTTCCCGCATGACCTCTGCTTTTAACCTGCCCACGCTTTTTCTTGTGGCGATGATCTGCCGGTTCAGATTGGTCAGACACACCCTGTCGTCATCGATCAAATCCATCGCGCCGACGCCGCTGCGCACCAAGGCTTCACACACATATCCGCCCACGCCGCCAATTCCAAACACCGCCACACGGGATGACGCAAGACGCTCCATGGCTTCTTTGCCCAGCAGAAGCTCCGTTCGGGAAAACTGATTCAGCATTTTGATTTCCTCTCATTTTACAGTCCAACCGCAGTCAACGCCTGATCGAGGTCGCGGATAATGTCATCCGGGTCTTCCAGACCGACGCTGAAGCGGATAAACCCTCTTTGAAATTTCTCTGGGTACAGGTGGATTCGCTCGTCATAGCTGGGCTGGGGGAAAATCAGGCTTTCGTCATGCCCCAGTGAGACGGCAAAGGTCACTACCTTCAAAGCAGCGCAAAATCGCTCCACAGTTTTGTCATCGGTATCCAGACCGAAGGAAATAACCCCGCCAAACCCGTTTTTCATCTGCCGTTTTGCCAGTTCATGTCCCGGATTGCTTTTCAGACCCGGATAGGAGACAAAGGTGACATGCGCCCTGCTCTCTAACCACTCCGCAATTTTCTGAGTCGATTCGTTGATTCTCTGCATGCGAAGGGGGAAGGTTACACAGCCGCGGAATATCTGCCATGCATTGAATGGGCTGATGACAGAACCCACATTGACCTGTGCCTCATACCGGATACGGTCCATGGTGACAAGATCGTTGGAAATGATGGCACCTCCCTGGGCATCTCCATGTCCGTTAATAAACTTTGTCAGAGCTTCCACCACAAAATCCGCGCCGAGCTTCAAAGGTTTCTGGTTATAAGGGGACGCAAAGGTGTTGTCCACAGACACAAGCGCCCCGTTTTCGTGGGCAATCCGGGCAATTGCCGCGATATCCGTTACCCCAACGGTGGGATTGTCCGGTGTCTCAATGTGTACCAGTCTGGTGCCAGGAGTCATTGCCTGCCGGACAGCTTCCAGATCTGTCATATCCACCATGACCGTCTCCACGCCGAATTTCCGGTTGAACAGTTCGTGGAACATCCGATAAACCGCCATATAGCTGACCTTCGGATAGATCACCCGATCTCCGGATTTGAGCAGTGTCCAGAACAGGGCATGGAGTGCGGCAACGCCGCTTCCCAAGACGATGGCATCGTCCGCTTCATGCAGCGCCGCCACCTTTTCCTCCAGCCAATGCTGGTTGGGGTTTCCGTTTCTCGCATACATCAGAAGATCCGTGGAGGAATAATTGACCTGAGATAAGTCGTCCGGAAGTTTATAGCTGTTCGCCATGTGGAGCGGCCGCCGGACGGCTCCGGTTTCCGCATCATAGTCAGTGCCGGTGTGAACCGCCTGGGTCGTTATGTCGTAGCTTTCAAATCGGTTTTCTTTCTTTGCCATAATTGGTTTCTCCTGATGTTCTATTCATAATCAAAGGACTTTAAGAACGCCTTTGCCCGGTCGGTAGAGGGATTGTCAAAAAAGTCTTTGGGATTGCTGCTTTCCTCCACGATCTCTCCGTTCTCGATGAACAAAATCCGATCGGCAATGGCTCGGGCAAAGTTCATCTCATGAGTCACGATGACCATGGTGCTGCCCGCCCGGGCAAGGGACAGAACAACCTCCAGAACCTCCCGCACCATTTCCGGATCCAGCGCGGCGGTGATTTCATCCAGCAGCAGGATTTCCGGGTGCATACACAGTGCCCGGACGATGGCGACCCGCTGCTTCTGTCCGCCGGACAGCTGCCGGGGATAGTCATTTTTCCGATCGGCGAGGCCCACCTTTTGCAAAAGCGACAATGCTTCCGATTCTACCTCGGCACGGGTGCGCTTCTGTACCTTCAGAGGCGCCAGCAGAATGTTCTCCAGAATGGTCTTGTGGGGGAACAGTTCATAGCTCTGGAACACCATACCGTTCTTCTGCCGCATCCGGGTAATGGATTTTGCATCCCGCAGCACCGGCTCTCCGTCCAGCAGAATTTCGCCTCCCTGAATCGGCTCCAGGCCGTTCAGACAGCGCAGCAGGGTGCTTTTTCCGCATCCGGAGGGACCGATGATAACCACGACCTCGCCCTTATGGACATCCAAATTGAAATCCTCAAAAATTGCGTGCTCACCAAAAGTTTTCCGAAGATGCCGCACACTGAGCAGTACATTTTCCACAGCTATGACCACCTTTTCTCCAAATATCCCGCCAGACGGCTGACAGGCCAGCAAATCAGGAAATACAGCAGAAATACCACCGCGAAGATGCCAAAAGCAGCGTTGGGTGCGGTTCTCCGGTTGGCCTCAATGATCTGCTGCGCGACCTTCAGCACCTCCACAATGCCGATCATCATAACCAGGCTGGTGGTTTTGATCATCCGCGTAATCAGGTTGATGGACAGCGGAATCAGGCGGCGCACGGTTTGTGGCAGAATTACAAAGCCGTACACCTGCAGCGGCGTCATTCCCAGCGCTTGAGCACTTTCGTGCTGAATGGTGGGAATGCTTTGAAGCGCGCCCCGCACTAAGTCGCCCATTTCCGCCGTACCCCAGAAGCTGAACACGAAAATCGCCGCCGCTTCCGCCGATAGATTCCAGCCGAACACCCGGGTGGTGCCGAAATATACCACAAACAGCAGCACCATCTGGGGCATGATGCGGACGATTTCCAGATACAGCCGGAATACCGCCTTCAAAATCCGGCTCTTGGCAGTCATCAGCATTCCCACCACGACGCCCAGCACAATGCTGATGGCCACGGAGATCAGACTGATGCGCACCGCCACCCACAGGCCGCCCAGCAGCCGCAGAAAATTCGTGCCCTTGAACAGCGCCTCAATTCCCAAATTCGGCATAGCGCAGCCTCCTTTCCAGGCAGCTGCCCAGTATGGACACCGGCAGCAGCATGACAAGATAGAAGATCACCAGCAGCGTCAGGCATTCGATGGTTTTGGCGTACATTCCAATCAAATCCTTGGCGGTAAACATGAGATCCATCAGGCTGATGGTGGAAAACACGCTGGTTTCCTTCAAAAGAAAAATCAGGTTCGCCAGCAGTCCGGGGACGCTGGAGGTCACCGCTTGCGGCAGAATCACATACCCAAAAACTTGTGCCGGATTCATACCAAGGCTCTGGGCACTTTCCGTCTGAATGGGAGCGATGTTCTCCAGGCCGCTGCGGAAGGTCTCCGCCATATACGCGCCGCCCAGAAGCCCCAACCCCAGCGTGCCACAAACCTCCGCGGAAATGCGGATGCCGATTTTCGGCAGGGCAAAGTACAGGAAAAACAGCTGCACCAGCAACGGCGTATTACGAAACAGTTCAATATAGGCACCTACAATCCGGCGCAGCACCGGAATTTTCAAATGCACCACTACCGCGCAGCCAATTCCAAGCACCAGCGCCAGCAGCACGCCCTGCCAGCCGATTTTCAAGGTCAGCAGCAGTGCCTCCCAGTACCGGGGCAGGTAATCTTTCATAACCGCAAAATCCATACGCTTCCTCCGGCTTAAGATTGCTTTCTATGGTCGATCTTCCGGGCGGTAAGGTTGCCCAGACCTTGCAGCAGCTGCACAATGGCCACGATAAACACCAGCGTCACCAGCATGACCCCGGTATCATAGCGGTAGTAGCCATAGCGGATGGCAATGTCCCCCAGACCGCCGCCGCCAATGACTCCCGCCATAGCGGAATAGCCCAGCACCGTGCCCAGCACAATGGTGGCCCCCACCAGCAGAGAGGTTCTGGCCTCGCCGATGAGAACCTTCCAGACGATGGTGCCGGTTTTCGCGCCCATGCTCAGGGCCGCTTCAATCACACCGGTGGGCACTTCCTTCAATGAGGACTCCACCATCCGCCCGATGAAGGGTGCAGCTGCCAGTGTCAGGGGAACGATGGTTGCCGTGGAGCCGTAGGTTTTACCCACGATGGCCTTGGTCAGGGGCATCACCAGAATCAGCAGGATCAGGAATGGGATACTTCTGGTAATGTTGATAATCACGTCCAGGACACGGTAAACCGTTCGATTGGGGGTAATTCCCCCCTCGTCGGTCAGGGTCAGGGCAATGCCCAGCGGCAGACCGATGAGGTATCCGAAAAACGTAGAGACAAGGGTCATATAGCAGGTATCCCAAATGCCCTCCAGCAGCATTTTGATCATGGTTTCATCCAGCATAGCTTTCTTCCTCCTCGTCCGCCATCAGCAGCAGCCGCTTTGTCGCCCGGGATTTGGGGTGGTCAAAAATCTCGGCAACGCTGCCCTGTTCCTGTACCAGGCCTCCATCCAACACCGCGACCTTGGTGGCAACCTCCTGAATCACCCGCATCTCGTGAGTGATGACCACGATGGTCAGCCCCAAGGTATCCCGGATGGTTTTCAGCAGACGCAGAATGGTCTGGGTCGTCTGCGGATCCAGGGCGCTGGTGGCCTCGTCACACAGCAGAACATCCGGCTCGTTGGCAAGCACCCGGGCGATCGCCACCCGTTGCTTCTGCCCGCCGGAGAGCTGGGAAGGATAGGCTTTTGCCTTCTCTGCCAATCCTACCTTTTCCAGCAGCGCCAGCGCTTTTTCCCGCCGCTCCTTTTTGGGTATCCCCCGGATTTCCAGCGGGAAACAGACGTTTTCCAGCACCGTCTGCTGCTCCAGCAGGTTAAAATGCTGAAAGATCATGCCAATTTTCTGCCTGCGCAGCCGGAGCTGCTCCTTGTTCAGGGCCAGCAGGCTTTCTCCGTTCAGCAATATATCCCCGCTGTCCGGCCGCTCCAGCAGGTTCATACATCGCACCAGCGTACTCTTTCCCGCGCCGGACAGACCGATCACCCCGAAGATCTCGCCCTTGTCAATGGAAAGGGACACGCCCTTCAGCGCTTCCACGCTGCCGTTTTTCGCGGAGAATGTTTTATAGAGATCCCGGATTTCCAGATAGTGTTCCGCCATGTTCTCACCTCTTGTTCTTATGTAGAAGAAGCGGGCAGCCGCGTGTTGCCGCTGCTGCCCGCCATGTCATTACTCCTCGAAAGGAACCACCGCACCGTCGTAGGTGTCGGTAATAAACTGCTTGATCGCGTCGGATTTCAGGACCGCGGCAAGCGCCTGAATGCCCTCATTATTTTCGTTGCCCTCCTTCACCACCAGCACATTCACATAGGTCTGGGCGGCGGTGGAGGCGCTGGTTTCATAAGCGACTGCATCACGCGCAACGGAGAAGCCTGCTTCCAGAGCATAGTTGCCGTTGAGCACCACAAAAGCGACCTCGTCCTTGACTCGGGAAACCTGAGCAGCCTCCAGCTCCTGGATCTTCACATTGTAGGGATTGTCTACAATGTCCTTGACCGTTGCCTTCAGGCCAGCGTCCTCAGCAAGGGTCAGGATGCCGTTGTCCTGCAGGAGCAGCAGTGCCCGGGCTTCGTTGGTCGTGTCGTTGGGAACTGCGATCACGTCGCCGTCGGCGATTTCACTGAGGGAGGACTTGGTGCCCGGATAGATGCCGAAGGGCTCATAGTGGATGCCGGCAACCGACACCAGAGAGGTGCCCTTTTCCTCGTTGAAGTTGTCTAAGTACGGAACGTGCTGGAAGTAGTTGGCGTCGATTTCGCCGCTGTCCACCACCAGATTGGGCTGCACATAATCTTCAAACTCGGTAACTTTCAGCGTCCAGCCTTCCTTTGCCAGAAGCTTGGCAGCTTCTGCCAGGATCTCCGCGTGGGGCGTGGGAGAAGCGGCCACGGTGATGGTACCCTTTTCCTCAACCTCCGGGGCGGCCTCTGCGGCGGTGGCGACAACGCCGCCCTCCACTACCAGCGTATCTTCATAATCCTTGCCGTAGGTGTCCAGCAGAGTGGCTTCATAGTCCGCGTGGAAGAAATTCTCATTGCCCAGAGCCTTAATCTCGTCGTTCAGCCAGTTCAGCAGGGTCGTGTTGCCCTTGGTGACGGCGGGAGCGATGGTATCCGCGCTGCCCAGGGAGGGGATGCCCACAGTGTAGCCGGGATTCTCAATGGCGAAAGCGATGACCTCGGTGTTGTCGTTGGCCCATGCCACGCCGTTGCCGTTTTCAAAGGCGGTCTTGGCTTCTGCGTAGGCATCGTACTTTTGCAGCTTAATTTCGGGATTGTTCTTTTCCAGATAAGTCTCGGCGGTGGTGCCGGAAATCACGATCACCTGGTCATCCGCACCGATTTCGTCCAGAGAGTTAATCACAGCGCCCTCGGGAGAAACAACACCCAGCGCCACATTCATGTAGGGAAGAGCAAAGTCGACTTCCTCTGCCCGCTCCGGGGTGACCGTGAAGTTCGCCAGGATGATATCCACCTTGCCGGTCTGCAGGTACTCAATTCGGTTTGCGGCTTCCGTGGAGACGTAATTGATTTTCACGCCCAAATCTTCGCCGATCCGGTTGCCGAAGTACACGTCATAGCCCTGATATTCGCCGTTCTCGTCCACGTAGCCGAAGGGGCTCTTGTCGGAGAATACGCCGATGTTGACGGTGCCGCTGGACTTGATCTCGTCCAGCGTACGGAAAGTGCCCTTAGTCTCTGCGGCTGCGGTTTCGGTTGTGTTGGATTTCGCGCCGCAGCTGGCAAGTAAAGAGGCGGCAACGGTCAGGCTCAGGAAAACGGCTCCGATTTTCTTAATAACGTTTTTCATATCTTAATTCCTCTTTTTCATATAAATTCAGGGAATCCGAGCACGAAAAAAGCCGGGGCTCTTTATAAGCTCCCGGGCAAATGGCGCTGTGACATCCCTCACGAAATATCATACTCTAGGTGCAGCAAAACGCATACGAATGCACCCCGCCATACGGATATGCCCGGGAGATACACATTCGACAACAACACTTTGCAGCATAGGAATTCTTTTCAAACATTGCAATCCTCTCCTTTCTTTTGGCTGCTCAGATTCGATGCTCAGATAATACACCCACTTTCCTAGTTTGTCAATAGGTTTTCAAGAAATATTTTCCTATATCTCCACTTTCTTTATGGTGAAATATAAGTCAGCCATCCTCCCCCTGTCCGTCAGCCGACACTGTTGATACCGCACAGTAACTCACTCCGTTCTGTTCGGTACCGAAAGGCCATGCGTGTCTGTGGCAGAATGAATCCTCTCAGGGGGTGTCGGAGATTATCTGTTTTGTAGGTTTGCAAAAAGACGGGCAGTACACTTTCCGAGTGTAAACTGCCCGTCTTTTTAGGTGATTTGAAAGCGCTTACAGGATACGCTTACCGCAATGATTCGTTTTCTGTTGCTGCCACATCTTCCAGCAGGACGCGCATGGTCCCGCCGCAGACCATTCCTTCGCTTTCGGCAACCTCATTGGTCATATCGATTTTGATAACGCAGGAAGCGCCTGTGCCCATAATCTTTCTTGCCCGAACCATAATTGCAGCTTCGCTGCAGCCGCCTCCAATGGTACCGTAGCCCTTCCCCAGATAATCAATTCCCATCATAGCGCCGGGCTTGACCGGCGTGGATCCGGTGGAGGAGAGAACCAGAGCGCAGGCTTTTGGCTGGGTACTTTGTGCCAGAAACCGGAGCATGGCGTAGTCTGTGTTGGTCTGATCCAGCGAAATTCGCGAATCCTTTCGGACATATTGCCGCCTGTGGGCGATCATTTCTGCACAGATCGATACGGCGATTTCCGCCGGGGTCTGGGCGTTGATTTTCATGCCGATGGGGGCGTGGATACGATCAAGTGCTTTCTGGTCGAAGCCCTCCTCTGCAAGCAGCCCCAGCAAGCCCTCCACCCGGCGTTTGGAACCGATCATGCCGAGATAACCGGGAAGCGTGCCGGACAGAATCTGCCGCAGACATTCCCCATCCCACCGGTGCCCCCGGGTGATGACGCACACATAATCCGTGGCACGGATGTTGAGCTCTGCAATCCCGGCGGCGAAGGAATTGCAAATTACCTGAGCAGCCTGCGGAAAGCGTTCAGAATTTGCAAAGGTGATGCGGTCGTCCACGACGGTTACCGCGAAATCCAGCATGGACGCTATGGCGCACAGCGGAACCGCAATGTGACCGCCGCCCAACAGAATCAGCCTGTTTTCCGGGAGAAAGACTCTGGTATAGGTCTGGCCCTCTGCAACCTTTGTAAGTTCCGGCGTCATACCCTGTTCCAGCTTGTCCAGTATTTCCTGAAATTCCTGATTTGTCATGACTGTTTTCCTCAAGTCAATACGGTGATGGTATCGCCGGAACGGACGATGCCTTCTTCCAGCACAATGGCAAAAATTCCCTCCCGGGGCATGACACAGTCACCCACCTGCTGGCGGATGGCGCAGTGGGCGTGGCACTCCTTTCCGATTTGGGTCACCTCCAGCAGAACTTCACCCACCCGGAGCCGGGTGCCCACCGGGAGGGTGTATAGGATCAGGCCCTCCGTTAAAATGTTTTCCGCGAAAGCACCCACCGGAATATCCGGGAAAACGGCTTTCATTTTTTGGACGCTTTCTACGCCCAGCAGGCTCACCTGCCGGTGCCAGTTTCCCGCATGGGCATCTCCCACGATCCCGTGGTCAATCTTCAACTGGATTTCCGGGACCTCGTGTTTTTGTGTCCCTTTTCGTTCACTGATACATACCGCAACAACGCTTGCCATGGGCTTCCTCCTATTCTGTCCGCAAATCTGTAATATGCACAAGCGGGGCTGCCGCATGACGCAGCAGCCCCTGAAATCCTGGGAAACTCTGAATAAATCGGCAAGAGCTGACAGCGAGAGATTTTGATTCGACAGAAGGTTTGGGAAACAGAGGAATACTGTATGTATTTCCTGTTTTCAAACTGCACTGGCGGAGCAAAAGATCCGCTGCTCAGCCGCAGGCGATTTGTTCAGAGCTTCCCTTGTTTAGTCCGCAAACAGCGGGGTGGAGAGGTAGCGGTCACCAGTGTCCGGCAGCAGGGCAACGATGGTCTTGCCCTTGTTTTCCGGCCGCTTTGCCAGCTCAATGGCAGCAGAGACTGCCGCACCGGAGGAAATGCCCACCAGCACACCCTCAGACTTGCCAATCTTCTTGCCAGCAGCGAAAGCAGCTTCATTTTCAACCGCAATAATTTCGTCGTAAACGCCGGTATTCAGAACGTCGGGGACAAAGCCCGCGCCGATACCCTGAATCTTGTGGGCGCCGGGAGTGCCCTTGCTCAGCACCGGGGAACCAGCAGGCTCTACAGCAACCACCTGAACGTCCGGTTTCTGGCTCTTGAGATACTCGCCAACGCCGGTGATGGTGCCGCCGGTGCCTACACCGGCTACGAAGATATCCACCTGACCGTCGGTATCCTCCCAGATTTCGGGACCGGTGGTGGCCCGGTGAACAGCGGGGTTGGCGGGATTGACAAACTGACCGGGAATGAAGCTGTCAGGAATCTCCTTCGACAGCTCGTCAGCCTTGGCAATGGCGCCCTTCATGCCCTTGGCACCCTCGGTGAGCACCAGCTCCGCACCGTAGGCCTTCATCAGCTGGCGGCGCTCCACACTCATGGTTTCGGGCATGACGATGATGATCCGGTAGCCACGGGCAGCAGCCACGGAAGCAAGACCGATACCGGTGTTGCCGGAGGTAGGCTCGATGATGACACTGCCGGGCTTCAAAAGGCCTTTGGCCTCGGCATCATCAATCATAGCCTTGGCAATGCGGTCCTTGACGGAGCCTGCGGGATTGAAGTACTCCAGCTTTGCCAGAATCTTTGCTTCCAGCCCCAGTTCCTTCTCAAGGTGCACCAGCTCCAGCAGCGGGGTCTTACCAATCAGCTGATCGGCGGATGTATAAATCTTACTCATAATCAATTCCTCCTGATAATTGTTGTGTGGTTAGTAATTGGAAAGCGTGCCGCAACACAGGCAACATCGGAAGTATGATTTGCAGTTCCTCATATTATTTCCTACCTTCTTACTAGGATTATATGGATTATATAACAGCGGACTCCATTTGTCAATAGCTCTTTTCAACTTCTCTGGGATTTTTTTGCAACGAAAAGCGGGGCATTCCCGTTTTGGGAACGCCCCGCACACAGTGTGGGATTATTTGACAGCTGCAAAGCCCTTTTCCAGGTCGGCGATGATGTCGTCGATGTGCTCGGTACCGATGGACAGGCGGATGGTGTTGGGCTTGATGCCCTGATCCAGCAGCTCCTCGGGAGACAGCTGGGAGTGGGTGGTGGTGGCGGGATGGATGACCAGGGACTTCACGTCCGCCACGTTGGCAAGTAAAGAGAAGATTTCCAGATTGTCGATAAACTTGTGGGCCTCCTCCTGACCGCCCTTGATTTCAAAGGTGAAGATGGAGCCGCCGCCGTTGGGGAAGTACTTCTCATACAGCGCATGGTCGGGATGATCCGGCAGGCTGGGATGGTTCACATGCTCCACCTGGGGATGGTTCGCCAGGAACTCCACCACCTTCTTGGTGTTTTCCGCATGACGGTCCAGGCGCAGGGACAGGGTCTCCACGCCCTGCAGCAGCAGGAAGGCGTTGAAGGGGGAGATGGTGGCGCCAGTGTCCCGGAGCAGAATGGCCCGGATGTAGGTGACGAAAGCGGCGGGGCCGACAGCGTCTACAAAGGACACGCCGTGATAGCTGGGGTTGGGCTCGGCGATGGGAGCGTACTTGCCGCTGGCCTTCCAGTCAAACTTGCCGGAATCCACAATGATGCCGCCCAGGGTGGTGCCGTGGCCGCCGATGAACTTGGTAGCGGAGTGCACCACGATGTCCGCGCCGTGCTCAATGGGGCGAATCAGGTAGGGCGTGCCGAAGGTGTTGTCAATGACCAGAGGCAGACCGTGCTTATGAGCAATCGCGGCAATGGCGTCGATGTCGGGGATGTCGGAGTTGGGGTTGCCCAGGGTTTCCAGGTAGACGGCCTTGGTGTTGGGCTGAATGGCGGCTTCCACTTCCGCCAGATCATGGGCATTGACGAAGGTGGCGGTGATACCGTACTGGGGCAGGGTGTGTGCCAGCAAATTGTAGCTGCCGCCGTAGATGGTCTTCTGGGCAACAATGTGGTCGCCTGCCTGTGCCAGGGCCTCAATGGTGTAGGTGATGGCTGCTGCGCCGGAGGCAGTAGCCAGAGCGGCCACGCCGCCTTCCAGTGCGGCAATGCGCTTTTCCAGCACATCCTGGGTGGAGTTGGTCAGACGGCCGTAGATATTGCCCGCATCCGCCAGACCAAAGCGGGCGGCGGCATGAGCGGAGTTGCGGAACACATAGGAGGTGGTCTGGTAGATGGGAACGGCACGGGCATCGGTAGCGGGATCCGGCTGCTCCTGACCAACGTGCAGCTGCAAAGTTTCAAATTTATAGTTAGACATAAAAAGTTACCTCTTTCATTTTA
>JBJDYL010000152.1:0-2917 GCA_051867285.1 Faecousia sp.
GCCTCTGAGCCGCGTGGCATAATACGCGGCATCCCAGTTGGACGGCAATCTTCAATCGCCCGACAACAAAATGGCCGCCTCGTGATCCGTAGCGCGGGGCGGCGCATATGGGACAGTAGCCAAGTGGGTACGGCAAAGGAGTGCCTAGGGAACCTCCTGCACCGCCGGTTCGAGTCCGGCCTGTCCCAACACAGAAAGGAGCGGCATATGGAAAGAAAATATCTGGGACGGCCTGTTAACAAGGAGTTTGACCGCCTGTGGCTGGATATCCCAAATGTCTATACATACCGCGAATACGTCGTGCTGGCGAACGAAATCGATTCTGCGAGAATGGATCGGTTGATCTCTGAGCGAGAGGAATCGGCGCTGCTCGGCGCTCTTGACCATTGGACGAAAACCATGCACGTTCCGACCACGGAGGAGGAATATAAACAGATGTACCGTTAATTAAGCGCATACGCATCCGTCCGGGGCGGGTCTGCCTTTCATCCCGCCGCCTACGGGGTTCACAGCCCTGCGGATGCACCAGCCCGGTTTCCGGGTAGTGATTTTCTTTCCCTCTTTTCAAAGCCCGGCGAAAGCCGGGCACATGGCCGGCGTAGCTCAGCGGAAGAGCAGCGGTCTGCAAAACCGTATGTCGCGGGTCCGAATCCCGCCCCGGCCTCCAACGCTGTCCGTTAGCCAGCGTCCTCTCTCTCTTGCGTCAGGGCGTAATGACGCACCGGGAATGCACCCCCGGCCTGCCAGCCACAGGTCGCCCCACATACGGATCCGTCCGGGCACGGTTTCTTTCTCTCTTTCCCGTGTGCCTCGGAGCTCACCCTCCGCGGATCCACCACAGCAGCAGCGATGCTGCCGGATACCTCCTATCTTCATACACCTCACAATCGCAAGACGCCCCGGAAAGACGGGGCCGCAGCGGGCGGAATCCCGCTACCAGCGAACATGGCTTGTACATTGCATACACTCGCGGGACGCGTCCCCTCGACAAGATGGATTGGAATGTACCGCCCGCCGGGGTGAACATCCCCGGCGGTTATATGGGCAGTAGCTCAGAGGTAGACTCGCTGCATAGGCGTACGCAGAGGCAGCCGGTTCGATTCCGGCCTGTCCCACCATTTTGGAGGGCGTGATATGAGCGTAAAAACGGAACTTTCTGAGAGACTTCGCCGGGAGAAGGCGAAGAACCTCCGGTACAAAAAGGCGGTGTCCGCCGAACTGAATCTTGAACAGATACAGCAGAATATATGGGATATGCAGGAGACCGCATCCAATATTCGCTGGTGGTGCGCCCAGGGTGACGAAACCATACTGGACGAGCTGATCGGTGATGAAGAAGAAAGCTTTGAACTGAAAATGGCATTCTCCACTCTCGACTATGATTGCCAGATAATGCTGGAGGATATGGACAATGAGTGGATTCCTGAGTTCTTTGATTGCTTCTTTGGAGCAATCGCAGGAGGGGCTGTCGGTGGTATGTGGGGCTACGACAGCTACGAGGGTGACTACTTCGGCATTTCTGACCGCTACGAGGAAGAATTAGCGCGAAAGGAATGCCATAAGCGTCTGAAAACCCACACAAAGGATGAAATCATAGAAGCCTACGCTGTATGCTTCCGGGTTGCAATAAACTACATTGCGCTCAGGACCCGCTACGACGGTCTGAAATCCTACATTGATATCATCAATTGGCAGAACACAGGCTATCTGGCAATTGTGAAGCGGATTGAAGAACTTTATGAGAAAGTAACCTGCGAATACCCGGCATGGAAGGACAAGCAGGAATTTGAGAGTCTTGTCGAAAATATGCCTGACGAGGCATGGTTGCAGTAATATGTTTCAGGCGGCCGGGAGAGACCGTCACCATGCCGGTGTGGTGTAATGGCAGCACAGCAGATTTCCACTCTGCTGGCGCGGGTTCGATCCCCGTCACTGGCTCCAGGGTAGTATTGACAGTTTCCCATAGCTGTCAGAAAGGGCAAAGGTGATGCCTATGATTGTCGCGTAGCCTGCGGGCAGGCGCTGGTAAAAGAAAAAAATCGGTGTGGTCGGATGTCTCGTGCAGCCGGCGCCTGCCTGCAAAAAAAAGAAGAAGCGGCGATGCCTGCAACGCACCGCCGCTCAAAAAAACAGAGGGACAAATATTTACGTTGTTATTGTACTATGTTTCCTCTGTTTTGTCAAGGAGGAACAACAAATATGGAGAATTCACGCCCGAATTACTATGCGGTAATCCCGGCGGATGTGCGCTATGACGACCGGCTGGAAGCTAACGCGAAGCTCCTATACGGGGAGATTGCCGCCCTTGTGAGTGCGGACGGGTATTGCTTCGCCTTGAACGCCTTTTTTATGGAAAATTACGGCTGGTCAGACAGAACAGTGTCCCGGCTGCTGGCAAGTTTGGAAGACAATGGGCACATCCGCAGAGTGGTGATCAAGGACAAATCCGGTCATGTGGTGCAGCGAAAAATCTATTTGAGAGTGTCTTTGCCTGACGTACAGCCACCTGACAAAATTGTCACCACCCCCTGTCAGAACTTTCAGGAGGGTGGTGACAAAAATGGCGGAGATACCGTTACAAGTATTACCGTTAAAAAAGAAAATAAAAAAGAAAAAGCGGACAAACCTCCGCTGTCTGATGATGAACTGCGTACGCTGGTGAAAGAATCCATCCAGCGCATTGCCACACCGAAATGGAGCCGGGAGGAAAAGAACGGCCTGTTTGCTCTGGTGGTGGAACTGTACAACCCTGACCGGGAGGTACGCAAGGCGCATCCCATGCGCACGGTACGCAGCGTCAACCGGACGTTTAATAAGCTGGTTGAGTGGGCATGTAACGATCCCCGCAGCATGATGGACATTGTCGACCGGGCCATTGCCAACGGCTGGCAAGGTATCCAGCCGCCCAACGGCGGGG
>JBJDYL010000153.1:0-2917 GCA_051867285.1 Faecousia sp.
GTGGGGTCCAGAAGAATTGCCCAGGGGATATTGCAGTTGTATTTCTTTCGATATTCCTCCTGCTTGGGCCAGCCGATGATGTTGGCATTGAGGAAGAAGTTCTCAAAGGTCGCCTTCAGAACACCGGGATCGGTTTCTTTCAGAATGCTCATGACCAGCTGGTACATATTGTTCTGGGGATCTTCCAGAACATTTCGGACAGCGGCACGCTGAGTGGGAAAACTATCGGGACCCTCTCCTGCCAGCTTGTCCACCCAGCTCATGAGCTTCAGGGCATTTTCCTCGGGGTTTTTCTCCAGATAGCCAAATGCAGTGCGCAGGGATGCTTTTTTCAGTTGATTGGATAATGACATATTTTTCTCTCCTTTTGGCGGCGGGGAGGTTTGCCCTCCCCGCATTCCATTATCACGCGATCACATGGTAGGTTTTCAGCAGTTTCTCGATATCTGTGCCCTGAATCTTCTTCAGCAGCTTGTTCAGAACCATTTTCTCCTTGAAGCCCAGCTCCATGTCCGTCAGGGGCTTGCCGTCCCGAAGCTGGATGGTGGCGTTCAGCAGATCACGGATGTCGTAGACGCTGCCCCAGACCTCGGGTACACCACGGTCGATGTCCAGCAGGGTGTAGACCGCCTCCATGCCGGTACGCATGGAATACTCGGTGGTGAAGATGGTATCCCGCTTGGTTTCGGCAAACTGGCCCAGGAACGCAAAGTTCACAGCACCCTCGGGCACCACATCAGGACGGTCACCGGCGGCACGGGGCATGAAGAAAGCGGTAATATAGGGCATCATCACCGGCACGGTGTTGGCGCTGTGCTCGGCCAGCTCCTCGATTTGCTCCACCGGCACGCCGATGTGGTACAGCCACTCCATACAGATTTCCTTGCCGGTGCACTCCCGCATGGGCTTCTTCACAAAGTCGCCGGGTTTGTCGGAGAACAGACCGTAAACCCACACCAGGCACTGATCCTTGGGCTGATTCCGGAACTGGGGCTGACGGTTGATGGTCCAGCTCAGGAGCCAGCCGGAATCCTTCACGGTCACGATGCCGCCGGTAACCACGCCGCCGGTAAAGGGGTCACGCTTGCAGATATTCTTGATATAGGGAATGATCTTCTGATCCAGCGTGGTGACGGTGGCGCTCATCCAGTTGGACTGCTCAGGATCATGGCAGAACTTGTCGGGATGACCGAAGGAAGGATCCTGTGCAGCAATTCTGCGCCACATATCCCAGCCGCCGCCGGGCTTGATTTCGGGGTTGAAGGGTGCCACGGTGTTCTGGGAACCCATGGTGGCGTTCTCCACGCAGCCGCCGTTGGTAATGAACACCAGATCGTTTTCCGTAAGGTCAACAAACTGACGTTTGCCCTCAGACAGCAGCTCAATACGCTTTGCCTGCTTTTTACCGGGCTGGATGTCGAACTCCACATTGACCACCTTGGTGTTATAGTGGAACTGGACACCGAAGCCTTCCAGATACTTGACCATGGGCAGAATCATAGATTCGTACTGGTTATAACGGGTGAACCGCAGAGCCTTGAAGTCCGGCAGACCGCCCACATGGTGGATATAGCGCTTGAGATACAGCTTCATTTCCAAAGCGCTGTGCCAGTTCTCAAAGGCAAACATGGTGCGCCAGTAGAGCCAGAAATTGGAGTTCAGTACCTCATCGTCGAAGAAATCGGTGATGCGCTTATCATACAGGTCTTCATCGGGGGTGAAGAACAGCTTCATGATCTCCATTGCGGCCTTGTCGGACAGACCGAACTTGCCGTCGGTGTGGGCATCCTGACCCTGATTGACGGTTGCCCGGCAGAGGGAGTAGTTGGGGTCTTTCTTATTCAGCCAGTAGTATTCGTCCAGGACACTGACCCCTTCTGTCTCGATGGAAGGAATGGAGCGGAACAAATCCCACATGACCTCGAAATGGTTATCCATCTCCCGTCCGCCCCGCATGACATAGCCCACATCGGGGTACTGCCAGCCATCGCAGGCGCCGCCGGGAATGGGGTCTTTCTCATAAATGTGGATGTTCTGACCCTGCATCTGTCCGTCACGAACCAGATAGCAGGCGGCAGTCAGAGCCGCAAGGCCGGTGCCGATGATGTGGGCGGATTTGTTGTCCACGCCCTCGGGCTTTCTGGGGCGGGCAAAGGCTTCATAGTTACCGCTGGAATAATACATAATTTTTCCTCCTTGTTATATTGGCATCCTCTGTTTTAGAGGTGCTCTTGGTTTGTGCCCTCATTATATCGGGAAGATTCTTCCTTTCCTATGGACAAAGATACCCCCTGTGCCTGAAATTCAGACACAGGGGGTAGGTTTGCCTAAAGACTATGACCGCTTTTTCTCACAACGGTCAATGAGATGCTCCAGATCACCGCGCTTTAATTCTAAAATCCGCCGAAACCGGGCCATGGCATCCGGGTTCATACCGGTTTCCAGCCAGCCCATGCTCATACCGAAGCTGACACATTTCAGATAATCTACAACGGTGGTATAATCCTCAGATGTCATTTTTCGGTTGCCCAGAACGCCGTCTACATACGCCCTGACCACATAAGTACAGACCCGCCATTGGTATTGCTCATAAATGTCCCGGTTGACGGAATGATAGATATGAAGCACCGCTTTCCGATTGGCCAGAGCAAATTCCAGTGCTGCATTGATACAATCGTCCAGGGAATCGATGGTAGGATGCTCCCGGATAATCCGCTCCGCATCCTCGTTCACTATATTTTCCATCAGTTGGGGCAGATCCTGATAGTAGTAATAGAAGGTATTGCGGTTCACCCCGCAGTCCTCCACAATATCCTTAACGGTAATTTGACTGATGGGTTTTTCGTTCAGCAGCTTCACAAAAGAATCCCGGATTGCCTTCTTCGTAAAATTTGCCATACAGTATTCTCCTTTTCTG
>JBJDYL010000154.1:0-40744 GCA_051867285.1 Faecousia sp.
ACATGGGCAAGGTGATCGGCCGCCAGGGACGGATCGCCAAGGAAATCCGTACCATTATTAAGACTGTAGCCCAGCGCACCGGCGAGAAGGTCACGGTCGAAATCGTGGATTAAACGAGGATGCGTGACGTTTGTCACGCATTTTTCGTCCCGCAGGACGAATCATCATGGCCCCCCGAGCTGGGATGTTTGTTATGAAAAGTATTTTGAAAGCGGATAGCGGAGTGAAAAAGAATCGTATCACGATTTCATGATTTCTGAAGAAAATTTTCCATTTTCCACTGTCAACTTTCAATTGGATATTAGGAGCGTGAGCGACTATGAAACTAGAATATATTGAAGCCGGTGAAATTGTCACCACCCACGGCGTCCGGGGGGAAGTGAAGGTGCTTTGCTGGCTGGATACACCGGAAATGCTGCTGGAATTTGACCGCTGCCGCATTGCCGGAAAGGACTATGCCATGGAATCTGTTCGGGTTCAGAAAACCTGCAATCTGGTCAAGCTCTCCGGCGTGGACACCATGGAGGATGCCCAGAAGCTCCGTGGAAAAATTCTGGAGCTGTACCGGGAGGATATTGACGACGAAGTGATTTTCGCCGCCGAGCTCATCGGCATGGAAGTCTTTGCGGAGGAAAAAAACATTGGCACCATCCGGGAGGTGCTGGATTATCCCGGCAACGCCGTGTATGTGGTGCGGGGGGAGCAGGAGTACATGATCCCTGCGGTGAAGCAGTTCATCCTGTCCACAGACATGGAAAATAATGTGATGCAGGTTCGGCTGATCGAAGGGATGCGCACCGATGAGAATTGACATTCTGACGCTATTCCCGGAAACCCTGGGGGATGTGCTCTCGGAGAGCATCCTGGGCCGCGCCCAGGAGCGGGGCTTCATTCACATCGATACCCATCAGATCCGGGATTACACCGCCAACAAGCAGAATCAGGTGGACGATTATCCCTACGGCGGCGGCCGGGGCGCAGTGATGGCTGCGGATCCCCTGTACCGCTGCTGGGAAGCGGTCTGTGACGAGGCAGGCGGCCCTGTGCATACCATTTACCTGTCTCCCTGCGGGCATACCTTCCGGCAGGCGGATGCTATCCGCTTAAGCAAGCTGGACAACCTGGTGCTGGTGTGCGGGCATTACGAGGGTATTGACCAGCGGTTTATCGATGAGTGCGTGGACGAGGAAATCTCTCTGGGGGATTTTGTGCTCACCGGCGGTGAAATTGCCGCCATGGCGGTGACGGATGCCGTGTGCCGCATGGTGCCGGGCGTTCTGGCGGACCCGGAGTGCTTTGAGGACGAAAGTCACTTTAACGGCCTGCTGGAATACCCCCAGTATACCCGTCCCGCCGTGTGGCACGGCCGGGCGATTCCGGAAATTCTCACTTCCGGCAATCATGAGAAGGTGCGTCAGTGGCGCAGAAAGCAGTCTCTGCGGCGCACCAGAGCCCGCAGACCGGATATGTACGAGAAGCTGGATCTTTCCTCCAAGCAGGATAAAAAGCTTCTGAAGGAAATGGAAGCGGAGGATGCCGCTGGAGAGGAGACCAGGGCGTAAAGAAATATGGAAAAGATCATTACGGTTGCCCAGGTGATTGTGCCGATCTTTGCGGCGATTTTTCTGGGTGTGCTTGCCAAACGCAGGCAGATGATGACCCAGGAGCAGGTACGGGGCCTTCAGCAGTTTGTATTGAAATTCGGGCTGCCCTGCGTGGTATTTACCTCCTGCCTGACGGCGGACATGGGATTGGAATCTTTAAGCAGCATGGCGCTGGTGCTGGCACTGCTGTTTCTTTCCACACTCTGCGCATTCGCACTGCGGAAGAGACGCTATCCCTACCACAATCTGCCCATGCTGTTTTGTGCCCAGGAGACGGGAATGCTGGGCATACCGCTGTTCATCATCCTGTTTGGAAGTGAACAGGCCTACCATATTGGGGTGCTGGATCTGATTCAGGCGGTGACTGCTTACCCGGTTATCGCCATTTTGACCACAGACACCGGGGAGAATCCCACGCTGCCGGGAATTTTGAAGAAAATTCTGTCTTCTCCGCTGATGATTATGAGCCTGCTGGGCCTTGCATTGAATCTGTCCGGCCTTGGCGCGTGGATGAACCGCATCGGTGTTGGGGGAATTTTGACGGCAAGTACATCCTTCCTGTCCCAGCCTGTCAGCGCGCTGATGATCTTCAGCGTGGGTTATAATTTTTCCCTGGCGGAGGAGTGCCGCAGACCGGTTCTGGAAATTGCCGGAATTCACTTCGGCATGTTTGCTCTGTTCTGTCTGGTGATCCAGGGCGCGCTGTTCCTGCTTCCCAATGTGGACAGTGTGACCCGCTGGGCTGTGCTGCTGTACTGCGCTCTGCCGGCCAGCTACCTGGCGCCGGGGCTGGGGCGCAGCTCTGAGGATTACACCCTGTCTTCCGGGGTCTGTTCCATTCTGACGGCCACGTGTCTGCTGGTGTTCTGCATTATGGCGGCTGCAGTGGCATAATAAAAGAAAAGGAGGAGCGTTGGCTCCTCCTTTTGTATGTTATTTTGCGGATAAATCCACACCTCTGCGGAGCATGGACAGCGGGGGCACGGGCTTGGGAAGCTGCAAAGTAAAACGCATCTGGGGCGTTCTGGGTTCTTCCAGCGGTGCGCCGTCCATATCCGCCATATGCGCAGCGGTAATGGGGAAGGGGCGCAGATCGGGACCTACTACCTCCAGCGCATCGCCTGCGCGGAACTTGTTGTTCAGGCTGCAAACTGCGAGACCATTTTCATCGCAGGATTCCACCTTTGCCACGATCTGCCACTCCCGTATGTAACGGGAGTTTTCCACATACTGCCCCGGCTGTCCAAAGTAAAAGCCGGTGGAGTAGACCCGGTGGGAAACGTGTTCCACCTCGTCCCGCCATACCGGGTCAGTTTCCCGCCCGGCGGCGATATCGTCAATGCAGTGGCGGTATGCTCCAGTGACGATGGCGGCATAGTAGGCGGATTTTGCCCGCCCTTCGATTTTGATGCAGTCCACCCCGGCGTCCATCAGATCCTTCAAATGGTCGATCATGCACATATCCCGGGAATTGAGGATATAGGTACCCTTTTCATCTTCGTAAACGGGGAAGTATTCCCCGGGGCGTTTTTCCTCCATCAGGGCGTACTGGTAGCGGCAGGGCTGGGCGCAGGCGCCCCGGTTGGAGTCCCGCCCGGTCATATAGTTGCTCAGCAGGCACCTGCCGGAGTAGCTGACGCACATGGCGCCGTGTCCAAAGGTTTCAATTTCCAGCTTGGGGTCTACCTTCTGCCGGATGGTGTGGATTTCCTCCAGGGAGCATTCCCGTGCCAGCACCACCCGCTGGGCGCCCAGATCGAACCAGCTTTGGGCGCATTCGTAGTTGGCAATGGACTGCTGGGTGGAGATGTGCCGCTGGCAGTGGGGCGCGTATTTCCCAGCCAGCATGAATGCACCCAGATCGGCAACAATCAGCGCATCCACCCCCGCGTCGTCCAGCTGCTCCAAATAGGCGGGCAGCTGGGCGACTTCGTCGTTTCGGGGCATGGTGTTCACGGTGACGTGGCATTTCACCCCATGGTCATGGGCAAAGCGCACAGCTGGCCGCAGTTCCTCCGGGGTAAAATTCCCGGCAAAGGAACGCATTCCGAAGCTGGTTCCTGCCAGATAGACTGCGTCCGCGCCGTAGAGGACAGACATTTTCAGTCTGTCCATATCTCCGGCGGGGCTAAGAAGTTCCAGTTTTCTCATTGACCCTCCGCGTAGGCTGCCACATAACCGGAGTGCTCTTCGTAGGTGCTGGAGAAGGTGTGCATACCGGTTTCGGGGTTCAGCACATAGTAGTAATAGTTGTGGGAAGCAGGGGACAGGGCGGCCTTCAGACTGGACAGACCGGGATTGGAAATGGGGGTGGGGGTCAGTCCGGTGTTGGTATAGGTGTTGAAGGGACTGTCAATCTGCAAATCCTCCCGGGTCAGCTCGCTCTTGCCGTCCAGGGCGTAGACAATGGAGGCGTCAATATTCAGATAGGCAGGGGTACCGCCCCATCGGAACAGACGGTTGTAGATGACGCCTGCGATGTTGGGCGCTTCCGCAGGAGCCGCTGCTTCCTTCTCGATCATGGAGGCCACAATGGTGACTTCCCGGACGGTGAAGGTGCCGCCGGTGACGTTGGCGTTCAGCGTGTCGATCTGAGCGCGCATCTCCTCGTCAAACCGGACTTCAAAGTTGTCCAGCAGCTTTTCCAGTACCTCTCTGGGGGTGGAATTTCTGTAGAAGTCGTAGGTGTCCGGGAACAGGAAGCCTTCCAGACAGTGACCCTCTCCCCGTTCCACGTTTTCCAGGAACCAGTAATCCTTCAGTTCGCCGCCGGCAGCGTAGGCCGCTAGATCCTGGGCGGTGCAGATTCGCTTTTCTTCCAGCAGGGCGAAAATCTGACGGCAGGTGTAGCCTTCCGGGATCAGCACGTCCTCCACAACAGTACGGCTGGAGCTGGCGGACATCATGTTCACCAGCGCGTGATAGTCGTAGCGGGCGTTCAGGTCATAGATACCGGGATCAATGTCCTCTTCCGCATCGGAGATCTCTGCGTAAAGCTTAAACAGGCTGCGGTAACGGATCAGACCGTTGTTGTACAGCTTTTCGATGATGTCGTCCATGGAGTCGGATTCATAGACCGTGATGGTAACGGGCCGGTCCTCCCGGCCGAAGGCCAGCACGTCCGCCGCGCAGACCCACAGCATCCGTCCGGCGGTGACGCCGATGGCCAGAATCAGAGCCAGCCAGACCACGGTGGCCAGAATATTGGGAATGCCCAGCAGACCCTCGCCTTTTTTTCGTTTGGGGCGGCCCTTCCGGGGCGGACGCGGCGGAGCGGGCGGTTCCGGCTCCGGGGCGGGGGCATTCAGCATGTCGTCAAACTCTTTGCCGTCATCCTGAAACGCCGCATCCGGGGCGGATTCCTCTGGCATGTCCTCGGAGAGCACCTCTTCCAGCTCGGGATCGTCCAGAATGGACAAATCAAAAGGCTGCTGGTTTTGCGCTGTGCTCTGCCCATCGTCCGTTGCTTCCTCCGGTTCTGCCGGAGCAGGAACCGGTGCTTCGGCGGCGGTCTCTTCAGCGGGTTCCGCTGCCGGTTCTGCCGCCGCAGGCTCCTGGGAGTCGTGTTCCTCCGGAACGTCCGGTTCTGGGGCGGGGAGGGCATTTTCCGGCGATTCGTCCGGTGCGTCTGCCGGGGATTCCGCAGTGGGGCTTTCCTCTGGCGCTGCCGGTTCTTCCACGGGAAGCGGGTCAGCCGTCGGTTCCGCCTCTTCCCGGGCTTCATTTGTCAGGGCATCCTCGCGGGTAAACACCAGCGCCTCCACCAGCGGAACCTCGGTGGCTTCCGGTTCGGAGGCAGGGACGGTTTCCTCCGGAGAAGCCTGCATCTGCTCCTGATCAGATACGCGTTTTTCTTCCATGAATTTCCTCCCGGCTCAGCGGATCACGATCTGCCTCGCCACGGCGTCGGCAGTTTCCTGTCCTTTCAGAGCAGCGATGAGCTGCAGCGCAAAGGGAACGGCGCAGCCTGCGGACGTGCCGGTAATCACATTGCCGTCGGTAACGGCGGCAGCCTCCGGCACCATGACAGCGTCACCCATCTGCTCCTCACAGCCGGGGTAGCAGGTGGCCTTTTTTCCGTCGGTAATGCCCAGCATGGCCAGAATGGTGGGACCGGCGCAGATGGCGGCAACCAGCTTGTGGTTTTCCCAGGCAAATTTCACGGCATCCAGGGCGCTTTGGCAGGCCTTGATGGAAGCCACGCCGCCCAGACCGCCGGGAAGAATAATGCCTTCCAGGCTGGTCAAATCCAGCTGACCGATCTCCAGATCGGCTTCCACGCCAATGTGGTGGCTGCCATATACGGTTTTTCCGTTCAGTCCGACCGTCGCCACGGAAATCCCGGCGCGGCGCAGTAAATCCAGAGGGGCGATGGCTTCTGTTTCTTCAAAACCGGTACCCAATAACATATAAACCATAATTCAATCCTCCAAACAGGCCGCCACATGGCGGTAAATTTCTTCATGAATGTCGTCGATGGAGCGCATGTTTCCATCTTGTACGCACTGGATCACTGTCCAGCCGTAGAAGTCCGCCGCGGCTTTGCCGGTACGGCGGCAGGTGGCGAGATACTGCATATCCTGCTCATGTATGTCCGCGTGGGTGTGAGTGTCAGCTTCCCGGCGGCGCATCATTTTTTCGGTAAAATCCGTGGGAACGTCCAGATAAACCACCAGATCGGGCTTTGGCAGACCCAGCTTGTTATATTCCAGATCATACAGCCAGTTCAGGAAGTCTCCCTGCTTTTCCGGCGGCTCCTTGGAGGTCTGATGCACAGCGTTGGAGGTGGTGTAGCGGTCGGAAATTACCAGACCGCCCTGCGCATACCACTGCCCCCAGACCTTTTTGTAGGAGGCATAGCGGTCAACGGAATAAAAAACCGAGGCGGCATAGGCGTTTACATCCGACGGCTTTTCGCCGAATTCGCCCCCCAGATACATGCGGATCAGCGCGGAACTGGGCTGGTCATACTGGGGAAACACCAGCTTCTGAAAGCTGCGTCCTTCCTGTTCCAGTCTGGCGGTCAGCCGCTGAAACTGGGTGGACTTTCCGGAGCCGTCCGTCCCTTCAATTACGATTAGTTTGCCCATAATCTTTCTCCTTATGGTGTGGACAGAATCTCATAGCCTATAATATACCATATTCTGTCCGGTTTGTCCACCGGTTCTCCCTCCGGCAAATTCTTAATTTTCTGCGAAGATTGGAAAGACAGAGAATACAGTTGCAAACAGGCGAAAAAGATGCTATAATTGTACCCAACTATGTACAGAAAAAGGAACGGAAATTATGGACGTAACATTTGAAAGTCTTGGCTTGAGCGAGGCCATGCTGAAAGCCCTGGAGCAGAAGGGCTACGGCTATCCCACCACCATCCAGGCTGAGGCGATTCCCCACTTCATGCAGTGGAAGGACGTGATTGCCAAGGCGCCCACCGGAACTGGCAAGACCTTTGCCTTTGGCATTCCCATGATCGAGCACATTGATCCGAAGAACGAGGCCGTGCAGGGCCTGATTCTGGCGCCCACCCGGGAGCTGGCCATCCAGATCGGCGACGAGCTGCGGGGACTTTTGACCTATTTTCAGGGCATCCGGGTGGCGGTGCTGTACGGCGGCGCTGGTATTGGCGGCCAGGTGAAGCAGCTGGAGCGCAAGCCCCAGATCGTGGTGGCAACTCCGGGACGGCTGATGGATCACTATAACCGGAAAACCATCCGCCTGGACAAAATTCAGACGGTGGTGCTGGACGAGGCCGACCGGATGCTGGACATGGGCTTTTTCAAGGATGTGACCCGGATTATTGACAAGGTGAAAAACCGGAAGAATCTGGGCCTTTTTTCCGCAACCATCTCTCAGGAGGTCATGACCGTGTCCTGGATGTACCAGCGGGACGAGGTGGAGATTACCGTAGAGCCGAAGCAGGAGGATCGTCCGGACATTGACCAGTTCTGTCTGAACTGTACCCCTTTGGCGAAAGCGGAAACCACCCTGCGGCTGATTCAGTCGCAGGGCTACGAGCGGGTGATGATTTTCTGCAACACCAAGCATATGTGCCAGCGTCTGTGCGATGAATTCCAGCGGGCCGGTCTGGACTGCGACTGCATCCACGGCGACATCCGCCAGAGTCAGCGGGAAAAAACCATGCAGCGCTACCGGGACGGAAAGCTGGCCATTCTCATTGCCACGGACGTGGCCTCCCGGGGCATCGACGTGGAGGACGTGGACTGTGTCATCAACTATGACATTCCCGAGGAAAATGAATACTATGTCCACCGCATTGGACGTACCGGCAGAGCCAAGCGCAAGGGCGTGGCATGGAGTCTGGTGAGCAACTTCCCGGAGCAGGCGCGGCTGGACGATATCTGCAAATTCTGCCAGTTTACCGTGCAGCCCATGGTACTGGACGCAGAGGGAAATCTGACAGCCGAGGAAGTGAAGGCTCCCGTCAAGCCCCGGAGGCGTCTGCGTTGAACCAGCGGGAACGGGGCTTTCTCCTGCTGACCAGCCATCTGGGAGATCCGGAACGCAAGGTGCTGACCACTGCCCAGCTGCGCACTCTGGCGCTGCGCATCCGGGAGACCCAGCCGGAAGAAACCGACCGGGAGCTGTCTGAGACGGATCTGATCCGGCTGGGCTACAGCCGGGACATGGCGGCGCAGATGGTGCGGCTGCTGTCTCAGGAGGCGATGCTGGATGCCTACCTGTCCCGGGGCGCGGCGCAGGGCTGTGTTCCCATCACCCGGGTCAGTGTGGGGTATCCTCAGCTTCTGCGCCAGCGACTGGGACTGGACAGCCCCGGCTGCCTGTGGGCCAGGGGAGATCTGGAAATTCTGAATACGCCGGCGATTTCTTTGGTGGGCTGCCGGGAATTGGCGCAGCCCAACCGGGAATTTGCGGAAGCGGTGGGATATCAGGCGGCTATGCAGGGATTGACACTGGTATCCGGCAATGCCAGGGGGGCGGATCGCGCCGCCCAGGAGGCCTGTTTGCGCTCCGGAGGCCGGGTCATCAGCATTGTGGCGGATGGCTTAAGCCGCCATCCGAACCGGAACCTGCTGTATCTCAGCGAGGACGGCTTTGACGAACCCTTTTCCGCCCAGCGCGCCCTGAGCCGCAACCGGTGCATCCATGCCCTGGGGCGGATGGTGTTTGTGGCGCAGTCCGAGTTCCAAAAGGGCGGTACCTGGAGCGGCACCGTGAAAAATCTGCGCTTTGGCTGGAGTCCGGTGGCCTGCTTCCGGGACGGCAGCGAAGCTGCCGTACAATTGGGGCAGATGGGCGCCTACCTGATTGGGCGGGAAGACCTGCCGGATTTTTTCTGTCAGTAAAATACCGAAACGCTCTTTCCTGCAGAAAGCCGTGGGCCGCATGTTTGCGGCCCACGGCTTCCATACAAAAATTTTACGGAAATACCGTTGCGATTTTTACATTTCTTTGGCATACTATTCTGGAAGATATGGATTGTTGAAGGGAAGAACGAAAAAATGACCTATGAAGAAGTCCGCCGGGATCCGGCGGTGAAGGTTTTTATTGCCCAGGCAGATGCGTCCATGCAGGCGCTGGGCTTTACGGAGCACAGCTTCGCTCATGTGACCCGGGTGGCGAAAACCGCGGGGGACATTCTGGAAACCCTGGGTTATCCGGCGCGAACCGTGGAGCTGGCCCGGATTGCCGGGTATTTGCACGACATCGGCAATGTGGTTAACCGGGTGGATCACAGCCAGAGCGGCGCGGTCATGGCGTTTCGGATTCTGGACCGGATGAATTTTCCGCCGGAGGAAATCGCCGCCATTGTCACCGCTATCGGCAACCACGACGAGGGCAATGGCGTTCCTGTGAATGCGGTGGCGGCAGCGTTGTTTCTGGCGGACAAGTCCGATGTGCGCCGCTCCCGGGTGCGCAAAGCGGCGGACATTTCTCAGGATATCCACGACCGGGTAAATTACTCCGTGACCCACTCCGAACTGGACGTGGATCTGGAGCAGCGTACGGTTACGCTGGAGCTGACGGTGGATACTTCGGTCAGCTCCGTTATGGAGTATTTTGAGATTTTCATGAAGCGGATGGCGCTGTGCCGCAAGGCAGCTGAGCGCTTAGACCTGCGTTTCCAGCTCACCATTAACAGTCAGCCCCTCATATAGAATAGACCGCCCCCTTGCCGCATAGGTTAGCGGCAAGGGGGCGTTTGCGTTGGTGGGTAACTATGGTGTTTTCTTTGGAAATCAGGAAGCCGGAAAGGTACAGGTGCAGCGGCAGGGGCTGTATTATCGCTTTCATTGCCGCTGCCGGCTCACTGGGGACGTGGTGTGCCGGCTGTATGTCAGCTGCGGCGGGAAGCAGGAGAATCTGGGCATTGTGGTACCCATGGACGGCGGCTTCGGACTGGATACCCGGATTCCGGTGAAGCGGCTGGGAGAGGGGGAACCCGCCTTTTCCCTGGCTCCCAAACACGATTCCCCCAGGGGACAGTTTGTTCCCATTGTTCCGGAGGAACCGTTTGCCTATATTGAACGGCTGAAAACCAGCTTTCTGGTGAAAAAATACGGGGAAATGGGAATTCTTGTGGGAGATCAGAAGGTGAGTTCCAGTCCCACGGGACAGTGGTCGGAACCCAATACCTCAGAATAAATGGGCGTGGCCTCAATTTTTTCTGCAATCCGGTGGGAAACGAGGAAATAGTCGATACGCCAGCCTGCGTTGTTCTTTCTGGCATTGAAGCGGTAGCTCCACCAGCTGTAAGCGCCGGTTGCCTTCGGGTTGCGGAAGCGGAAGGAGTCGGTGAAGCCTGCGTCCAGCAGTTTCCCGAAGCTTTCCCGTTCTTCGTCGGAGAATCCGGCGTTGCCCCGGTTGGCGGCGGGGTTTTTCAGGTCGATCTCCTGATGGGCCACGTTCAGGTCGCCGCAGGCGATGACAGGCTTCTTCTGATCCAGCGCCTTCAGATGATTTCGGAAGGCTTCATCCCACTTCAGCCGGTGGTCGATGCGTGCCAGCTCCGGCTGGGCGTTGGGTGTGTAGCAGGTGACCAGGAAAAAGTCCGGATATTCCAGGGTAATCAGCCGTCCTTCCGTGTCCAGTTCCTCTACGCCGACACCATAAGTGACGGCCAGGGGCTGCTGTTTTGCAAAAATTGCGGTGCCGGAGTAGCCTTTTTTCTCGGCATAGTTCCAGAACTGGGCATAGCCGGGCAGGGGAAGGTCAATTTGTCCTACCTGAAGTTTTGTCTCCTGCAGGCAGAAAAAATCCGCGTTTATCTGGGAAAAAAAGTCCAGAAAGCCTTTTCCTACGCAGGCGCGCAATCCGTTTACATTCCAGGAAATGAATTTCATTTTGTAGTCTCCTCAGGTTTGATATTATCCGTCAGGGTCAGTGAGTCCCGGCCGAGGGTCAGGGAGCGGCCTCCACTGGTCACGGTTACTTCCTCCACGGATACAAGATCCATGCAGGTCAGGGACAGGCAGGCGCAGGCCAGCGAGAATTCGTAATCGGTCAGGCTGGAAGAAGTGTCGGAAATGGACAGGGTCAGTTCAGTGTCCTCCTGATGCAGGGAGAACAGGATGGTGCCCCGGGGAAGGGGAGAGCGCAGCTCCTCATCCACAGGTCCCATCAGGTAGAATGCCAGCAGGTATTCCAGACTGTCCCGGTGGCCCGAGGCCTCCCGCTCTTCACAGGCGATCAGTCCATCCATTTCTTCCCGGTAATTCTTCCGCAGGTAGTAGAAGGTGACCGGTTCTTTGATTTGTTCCCCGCAGCCGTTCAGAAGGGGAAGCAGCAGGGTCACTGCCAGAATCAGACAGATGAGTCGTTTCATTCCGGATCCACCTCCGCGTCGAAAGCAGGGAAGGTTACCACGAAGGTGGTGCCTTTTCCAAGGGTACTGGTGAGCGTGATGTTCCCGCGGTTGCGCTGAACGATACTGCGGACGATGGCAAGCCCCAGTCCGCTGCCGCCGGTTTGCCGGGAGCGGGCCTTGTCCACCCGGTAAAACCGTTCAAAAACGTGGGAAATAGCTTCCTCCGGGATACCCATGCCGGTGTCACTGACCTCCAGAATGGCGTTGTCCTCTTCCCGGCGCAGGCGGACGGTCAAACTGCCGCCGGCATGGTTGTATTTGATGCCGTTTTCCATCAGGTTAAAGACAATCTGGTACAGGTCGTCCTCCAGAATCAGCACCGGGGTGTCCGGCTCCAGCTGGAGGTCAAAGGTAATACCCGACTGAAGGGCGTTGTTTTTCAGCATTCTTGCCACCCGGCGGATGGTGGGCGCCATGAAAATGATCTCCAGCTCCTGTCCGGTTTGATCCTCCGCCCGGGTCAGTGACAGCAGCTTTTCCGTCATCCGGTTTAAGCGCTCCGCCTCGTTGCCGATGTCGCCCACAAATTCCCGGGCGGTTTCCAGATCCATGTCGTACTGCAAAATGGAATCCGTGAGCAGCTTGATGGAAGCCAGCGGGGTTTTCAGCTCGTGGGAGGCGTCGGAGACAAAGCGGCTGCGCTTCTGTTCCGAGGTTTGCAGCCGTTCGGTAAGCTCGTTGAATTCGTTGCCCAGAATGGTCAGCTCGTCGTTGCCGCCCATATTCACCTTGTGGGAATAGTCGCCCTCCCGGATGATGCGCATGGATGCCATAATCCGGTTCAGGCGCCGGGAGAAGGTGTTGGCAAAGGCAATGGAGAAAACCACTACGATAACTTCCAGCAGCAGGGTGATACCCAGAATGGTGCGCTGCAGGGACTGAATCAGCGCGCCCTGGGTGGCGTCGTAATCCGTCATATACACGCAGCCGACTACGGTGCCGTAGTAGACCACAGGCGTGGCGGCGCGGGACTCAATGATGCCGCTGTGATAGCGCCAGGAGCAGACATCGTTTCCTTCAAGGGCCGCACGGATTTCCGGAAACAGGGCGTAGGTACCCACGGCGGCGGAGGCGCTGTCATACAGGGTGCTCCCGGCCTGATCCGTCACCAGCAGCCGTGTGACCTTCAGGCTTTCAATCTGCCCGACCACGGCGGAGACGGTAGAAGTATTCAGCACCTCCAGGGAGGAAATTTCGTCCGACGCCAGCAGACACTTTTCGATCATGCTGGATTTCTTGCTTTCATAGAACAGGTTCTGGCAGGCGAAGGAGCAATAGACGTTCAAAACCAGCAGAACCACAGACGTGATGACAACATAGGTCATCGCGTAGCGGAACTGTGTTTTTCCGTAGCCGCGGCTGGCGGCGCGTTTACTTTCGGAAGTAATAGCCAACGCCCCATTTCGTCAGAATATATTTCGGCTGTGCGGGATTTTCTTCCAGCTTTTCCCGCAGACGCCGGATATGCACGTCCACCGTGCGGATATCGCTGCGGTATTCGTAGGCCCAGATGGTGTCCAGCAGCGCTTCCCGGGAGTAGACCCGGTTGGGATTGCGCATCAGGAATTCGATAACGTCAAACTCCTTGGCGGTAAGGTCGGCGAGCTGCCCGTCCCGATAGGCGTTGCGGGCGTCCAGATCCAGGGTGATGGTGCCGATGGACAGAGTATGCTCCGGCGCCTTCTTCTCCGTGCTTCCCGCCCGGCGGAGCAGCGCCCGAATCCGAGCTTTCAGCTCCAGAATGTTGAAGGGCTTGGTCAGATAGTCGTCCGCGCCGTGGTCAAAGCCCATAAGCTTGTCCATGTCATCGGTTTTCGCAGTGAGCATAATAATGGGAATATCGGAAAATTCCCGAATTTTGGAGCAGGCGGTTAATCCGTCCATGTTGGGCATCATCACGTCCAACACCACCAGATCCGGCTGCTGCTCCTGCACCGCCTGCACGGCCTCCAGACCGTCGCTGCCGGTAATCACATCGTAGCCTTCATTTTGCAGATTGAAGCGGATGCCCTTCACCAGCAGCGCTTCGTCGTCTACAACCAGTATTTTCATATGTTTATCCTCCAATGGTAATCAGTTCCAGAATGGCTTCTGCCCGGGCCTGACCGATTCCTTCCACATTTGTCAGTTCCTCCACAGCGGTAAAAGCACCGTGCGCCTGCCGGTAGTCCACAATCCGCTGGGCCAGTACATCCCCGATGCCTGGCAGAGCGGTCAGCGTCTCTTTATCCGCGGTGTTGATATTAATGGGAAAGCAAACGGGACTGGCGGTCTCCTGCACAGCCTGAGTGGAGACGGTGGCGGCGGGGATGCTTTGCATCCGGGCGGGCACAGATACCGATACGGTGCCGCCGGAGGCATTTCTGCCCAGGAACAGTCCCAAGGTCAGTCCGGCAAACAGCGCCGTAATCACGGGAAGAACTGCCAGAAGCTTATTTTTCATGGGAATGACCCTCCCGCATTGACTAGATCGTGAAAAGCTGTTATAATGTACTCCACATTATACACGATTTTTTCCCGTCGGACAAGTCCGGCGTATGGTTCTTGAGGGAGAAATATGAAAAAAATGAAATGCCTTTGTCTGCTTCTTTCCGCGCTGCTGCTTGTGCAGAGCGTTTTGCTGCCGGTGTCGGCGGAAACGGAGCCGACGGAAACCGAACAGATCGCGGCGACGCAGGCCACAGAGCCGGTGTTCGGTACCGTGTGTATTCAGGAGGGCTGCCGCACCATCAACGGGCAGGCGCCGCTGGCCGGCTTGGAAAAGAAGCTGGAAACCGCCCAGTCGGTATTTCTGTATGAATATACCACCGATACTGTGGTTTACGCCTATAACCCGGATATGAAGGTTCACCCCGGCAGTCTGGCGAAGATTGTGCTTGCGCTGCTTGTGCTGGAAAACTGCGGTATGGACGACCTGGTAACCGTCACGGAGGGCATCCAGTCCTATGTGCCTGCGGGCGCGCATAAAGTGCAGTCGGAAAGCCTGAAAAGTAACGAGGAAATCAAGGTACGGGACCTGCTCTACGCCCTGCTGCTGATTAACGCAAACGACGCCGCCGTGGCGCTGGCCCATTATATTGCCGGTACAACCACCGCCTGTACAGAGCTGATGAACAAGCGGGTCAAGGAGATGGGCTGTACCAACACAGAATTCGGCAACGTCAGCGGTCTGTATACCGCCGTGTCTGTCAGTACCGGACGGGATATGGCCCGGATTGTTCAGACAGCCATGAAAAACGAAGATTTCCGGGAAATTTTCGGCGCGAAGAGCTACCAGATCCCGGATACCAACCTGGTCCAGGGACGTAAGGAATTCAAAACTCAGAACTATATGATCGACGACAGCACCATTCAGGACTTCTACGACGGCCGGGTCACCGGCGGTATGCAGTCGTATCATGAGGCCACCGGCGCATCCATTGTCTGTACCGCCGAGGATAAGGGCATGAGTTATATCGCCGTCATCCTGGGCGCGACCCGTACCTTTGCGGAAAACGGCTGGCAGCCGAAGAACTACGGTAACTTTAACGAGATGTCCGACCTGCTGGACTATGCTTTCAGCAGCTTCAAGGTCAACCGGATTATTTACGACGGCATGGCACTTAGTTCCTTCAAGGTAAACGGCGGCGAGTGCAACGTGGTGGGACAGGCGACGGTGAATGTGGACTCTGTGGTGCCTGCCAATGCCCAGATGAAAAATATCCAGATGAACTATAAGGCGGTGGGTGGCGGCCTGTCCGCACCCATCAAAAAGGATCAGCTGATCGCCACCCTGGAGGTTGTGTACCGCAACTCTGTCCTGACAGAGGTGGAGGTCTTTGCCATGAGCGATGTCAAGCCGGCGGAGAAAACCGGTGTGACCATTCGCTCCACGCAGACCCGGGAAAAAACCGGGAGTTCCGGCTTCCTGTCCGTGTTGGGTACGATCTGCGTAATCGTGTTGGGGTTGGCGATTGCCTACCTGGCCTTTAACGCCTATATGCGCAACCGGATACGGGCGCGCCGCCGCAAAAGAAGAGCGGAACGCAGGAGGAATTCCTGATGCGTAACTGGGAAGCGCTGAAAGCGGACTGTGCCGGGTGTACCCGCTGCGCCCTGTGCGAAACCCGCCACAATGTGGTGTTTGGCGTGGGCAACGAGCACGCGGACATCCTGTTTGTGGGGGAAGGTCCCGGAGAGCAGGAGGATCTGAAGGGGGAACCCTTTGTGGGGCCGGCAGGGAAGCTGCTGGACGATATGCTCCGGATCATCGACCTGTCCCGGGAGGAGAACTGCTATATCTGCAATATTGTCAAATGCCGCCCGCCTCATAACCGGGATCCTCTGGAGACGGAGCAGGAGGCCTGCATCGGATATCTGCGCAATCAGGTGGCGCTGGTAAAGCCCAAAATGATTGTCTGTCTGGGGCGGATTGCCGCAAAGCGGCTGATCGACCCGGATTACCGGATTACCCGCCAGCATGGGCAGTGGGTGGAGAAAGGCGGAATGTGGATGACCGCGATTTACCACCCCTCCGCGCTGCTGCGGGATGTGACCAAACGCCCGGAAACCTTCGACGACCTGCTTTCCATTCGGGAGAAGGCCCGGGAACTTGGCGTAAAGCTGTAAAAAGTAGTTGACATTCAGCCCGACTTTCTGTATAATAATCAGGCTGATGTTTTGCTAGTGTAGCACAGTCGGTAGTGCATCTCACTCGTAATGAGAAGGTCGCCTGTTCGAGTCAGGTCACTAGCTCCAAAACCCCGAAGCCTTTCCGGCTTCGGGGTTTTTTATGCGTCGGATGTGATAGGGGTTGACAAATTGGTCTATAGGTGATAGACTAACGAAAATGGTCTATCAATAATAGACCGATAAGGAGGGCTTTTCATGGATGATTTGCGGTTGGGCGTGGTAGAGACCCGGTTTGCTGAGCTGGTCTGGGAAAATGAGCCTGTGGGCTCCGGGGAGCTGGTGAAGCTCTGCGCAAAGGAACTGGAGTGGAAGAAATCCACGACCTACACGGTATTGAAGAAACTATGTGACAAGGGGATTTTCCAGAATGTCAATGGCGTCGTCACATCCGTTGTTTCCCAAAAAGAATTCCAGTCTCGGCAGAGCAAACGGTTTGTGGAGGACACCTTTTCCGGCTCTTTGCCCGCGTTTATTGCCGCCTTTGCGGAAAATGGCGGCTTGTCGGACCGGGACATTTCCGAAATCCGGAAGATGATTGACGCATACGAAGGGGGCGGGGAAAAATGAGCGGATTCTTTTTGAAGATTGTCAACTGGAGCCTTTCTGCAAGCTACCTGATCCTGGCCGTTCTGGCGCTGCGGCTGATTCTGCACAGTATCCCGAAAAATCTGCTGATCTGGCTATGGGCGCTGGTGGCGGTTCGTCTGGCGCTGCCGGTTTCTTTGGAAAGCACTTTGAGCCTGATTCCCAAAAGCAGACCCATTCCCACTGACATTGCGTTTGAGCCTGCCCCGGCAATCGACAGCGGAGTTTCGGTGATCGACAGAACTGTCAACCCGGTTATCGTGGAACATTTGACTCCGGATGTAACGGCAAGCGTCAATCCCATGCAGGTGCTCCTGACCGTGATTTCCATTGTCTGGCTTGTTGGTGTGGCGGCAATGCTGCTGTACGCTGCCGTTAGCTATCTCCGGCTTTCCAGGCAGGTTCGTGTCTCCCTGCGCCTGCGGGGCAATCTCTATCTGTGCGATGGGATTCCCACGCCGTTTATTCTGGGGATTTTGAAACCCAAAATCTATCTGCCTTCTGACATGAAACCGGAGCACCAGTCCTATGTTCTGAGACACGAACGCGCCCATCTGCGCCACCACGACAATCTTTGGAAACCGCTGGGCTTTTTGCTGCTTTCGGTGCACTGGTTCAACCCGCTGGTCTGGGCAGCCTACCTGTTGTTCTGCCGGGATCTGGAAATGGCCTGTGACGAGCGCGCCATTGCAGACTTGCCGGAAGGGGAGCGCAAAGCCTATTCCTACGCCCTACTGTCCTGCGCCGCTCCCGGACGCACCATGGCGGTGTGCCCAGTTGCCTTTGGAGAGAACAGCATAAAATCCAGAATCAAAAATGTGCTGCATTTCAAAAAGGCCAGTTTCTGGGTGATCGCTGTGGTCGTTGTGATTACGGTCATTGCGGCGGTGTGCTTCCTGACCAATCCTAAGGAAGAAGCGGAACCCGAGCAGCCGCAATTGCAGGAGGAAACTTCCGCGCCAACACAGACCGCTGCCGCACAGGCGGCAGAAACCTTCCAGCCGCTGGATGGCTCCTACACCTATACCAATGGCCAATTGCAGTTGGAATTCGGAAGGGTCTCTGGCGTAAAGACGCAGACAGTGCGGGATGAAAACGGCGAAGAATATGAGCAGACCATCCTCCTGACAGACCCGGGAATTGTGGTGACCATCGTTGACCCGGATATGCGCGATGGAACGGAGGGGTGGCGGATTTGTGAGACTACCGGCACACTGGCGCCGATACCGCTTACAGATGGAGAAAGAAGCAGGCACCTTGTGCTGAGCAACAATGAATACTATATTGAGGATGTGGATTCCCACAGAGTCCTGCTGTTGCAGCGGAAGGTGGAGAACCTTGCCGACTACGTCCCGGCCACGGCAAAGAGCGCTGTTGCTTATGACCTGACCACTACGAAACTCCTGTATCCGGAACTGCTCTACACGAAAACGGCCACCGGCGATCTGAACAAGTTCGCATTGGCTCTGGTGGTGCTGAAAAACCATTCCCCGGAGGAACTGGTGGACACCACCGGGCTTCCCGCGTATTTGAAGGAGGGAGAATCCTATCGGCAATCCTTTCCCTTTGTAAAACCAGAGCTGTCTTTGGAGAGAATGCAGAAAATGACGGTGGAGGACCTGTTGACCCTGATGCTGCTGCGGGGCAGTGACGACGCGGCCTATGCCCTTGCCCGGTTCGATGCGGGCAGTGAGGAAGCTATGGTTGCGAAGATGAACGACTATGTAAAAGATGCCTGCAAGGAAACGAACTATACCGACCTTTATGGCTACGGGGAGAACCAGTACACAACGGGTATGGACACCCTGATCCTTTTGCGGCAAATGCTGTCTGACCCGTGCCTGTCCAAAATCTGGTCAACAAGGGCGTATACCTTCCACTTCCCGGACAGCGGGGAGGAATACACCGTTCAGACCACCAACTATTTGTTTGACAATTACACTATTCCGGAGTTTTACGATGTCCGTGTGACCGGCGGTTTCGCCTTTTACCGGGGAACGGCAAACATGGTCTGCACCGCCCGGCTGGATGACGGAAGAGACATCCTGTTCATCCTTCTGGGCGCCCAGCGGAAGTTTATGGACAATGGCTGGCAGGTGGGATACTATGGAAACTACGAGGAAATGGGCGAACTGATCAACGCCGTGTTTGCAGACATGCAAAGCAAACCTAACCAGTTCACGAACTGAAGAAAAAGTCAGGCGGGAGCACATCCCGCCTGACTTTTTACGTCAAATGCTTGCACCTCCCGGCGATCAGTGTTATAATCCCTCTGGAATGAGGTGACGTATGTGAAAAATCTTCTGAAATATCTGAAAGGCTACGAAAAGCAATGCGTGCTCGGCCCACTGTTCAAGCTGCTGGAAGCGACCTTTGAGCTGTTTGTGCCGCTGGTGGTGGCGAAAATCGTGGACAGGGGTATCAGCACCGGGGACACGGGTTATATTCTGAAAATGTGCCTTGTTATGGTGGCGCTGGGCGTAATCGGTTTGATTATGGCGGTGTGCGCCCAGTATTTTTCCGCCGTGGCGGCGGTAGGGTTCTCCACCCGGCTGCGCCATGTGCTGTTGGATCATATCCTGCATTTAAGCTACAGCCAGTTTGACCAGCTGGGAACTTCCACCATGGTTACCCGGATGACTTCCGACATCAATCAGGTTCAGAACGGCGTGAACCTGACCCTGCGGCTGCTGCTGCGGTCGCCCTTTGTGGTGTTTGGCGCCATGGTTATGGCTTTTACTATTGATTTTCAGGCGGCGCTGGTGTTCGCCGGGGTGATTCCCGTGCTGTGCCTGATCGTGTTCGGCATTATGCTGATCACTATGCCCATGTACAAGCGGGTGCAGAATTCTCTGGACGGCGTGACCTCCGCCACCCGGCAGAATCTGGCGGGTGTTCGGGTGCTCCGGGCGTTCTGCGAGGAGGATGCCGAAGTGGAATCCTTTGAGGGGCAGACCCGGAATCTTACGGCGCGGCAGCTTTCTGCCGGACGGATTTCTGCCCTCATGAACCCCGTGACCTATGTGGTCATCAACCTGGCGGTGGTGCTGTTGGTGAATGTGGGCGCCCTGAAGGTGGAGCACGGCATTCTGACCCAGGGCCTGGTGATTGCCCTGTATAACTATATGTCCCAGATTCTGGTGGAACTGATCAAAATGGCAAATCTGATCATCACCTTGGCGAAAGCGGTGGCCTGCGGCAACCGGCTGTCCGCCGTGCTGAAGCTGGAAAGCGATCAGCAGGACGGCGCTGCCGGCGCGGACAACCTGTCCGGTGAAGTGGAATTCCGGGATGTGACCGCCCGGTACGCAGGCTCTGCCAGTCCTTCTCTGGAGCACATTTCTTTTTGCGCAAAGCCGGGGCAGACCATTGGCATCATTGGCGGCACAGGTTCCGGAAAAACCACCCTGGTGAACCTGATCCCCCGGCTGTATGACGCCGCAGAGGGCGCGGTGCTGGTGGACGGCAGAAACGTCCGGGAGTATGACATGGTTTCCCTGCGGCAGAGAATCGGCGTGGTGCCTCAGAAAGCAGTGCTGTTCAAGGGCACCATTCGGCAGAATCTACTGTGGGGCAATGAAAACGCCACGGACGACGATTTGCTGGACGCCCTGAAAACCGCCCAGGCGCTGGAAGTGGTGCAGGGGAAGGAGGGCGGACTGGACGCCCCGGTGGAGCAGGGCGGCGCCAATTTCTCTGGCGGTCAGCGTCAGCGGCTGACCATTGCCCGGGCGCTGGTGCGCAAGCCTGCTATTCTGATTCTGGATGATAGCGCTTCCGCGCTGGACTATGCCACCGACGCCAACCTGCGCATGGCGATCCGGGGCATGAAAAATCCGCCCACCACCTTCATCGTCTCCCAGCGGGCGGCCTCCGTCCGCTATGCCGACGAAATTCTGGTGCTGGACGACGGTGTGCTGGCGGGAAAGGGAACCCACGAGGCCCTGCTGGAGAGCTGCGCCGTCTATCAGGAAATCTACTATTCCCAGTTCTCCAAGGAGGTGGCAGGCAATGAATAACCAGATGACTGTGCTGAAAAAAGTGCTTCAGCGGATCCGCCGCTACTGGGCAAGCCTGATTGCCTCCCTGGTTCTGGCCACGTCGTATGTGGTTATGACCCTGTATATCCCCATTCTGGTGGGCAACGCCATCGACTGCATCATTGAAGCAGGCCGGGTGGATTTTGCCGCCATGGCGGTTTCCCTCCGGGGCGTGATCATCTGCGCCTGTGTGGCGGCGGTCTCCCAGTGGCTGATGAGCGAGCTGAATAACCGCATGACCTATCAGGTCACCCGGGATATCCGCAACGAAGCCTTCCGTCATATTCAGGAGCTGCCTCTTAGCTATCTGGATAAACACCCCCAGGGCGATATTGTCAGCCGGGTGATAGCGGATGTGGACACCTTTGCCGACGGCTTACTCATGGGCTTTACCCAGCTGTTTACCGGAATTATGACCATTCTTGGTACGCTTTTGTTCATGCTGCGGATTCACTGGGGGATTGCTCTGGTGGTGGTGTGCATTACGCCGCTGTCTTTGCTGGTAGCGAACTTTATTGCCACCAGAACCTATTCCATGTTCCGGCTGCAAACCGTCACCCGGGGTGAACAGACCGGCCTGATTGACGAAACCATCGGCAACATTAAGGTGGTGCGTGCCTTCGGACATGAGGACGCCTCCATGGAGCAGTTTGACGAAATCAACGGCAGGCTGCAAAAAGCCTCCCTCCGGGCGATTTTCTTCTCGTCTCTGGTCAATCCCTGCACCCGGTTTGTCAACTCTGTGGTTTATGCGGGCGTAGGCCTTACCGGCGCCCTGATTGCCATTGGCGGCGGCATTTCCGTGGGCAACCTGACCAGCTTCCTGAACTACGCCAATCAGTATACCAAGCCCTTTAATGAGATTTCCGGCGTGGTGACAGAGCTGCAAAATGCACTGGCCTGCGCAGGACGGGTGTTTGAGCTGATCGAAGCCCCGGCCAGAACTCCGGAGCCGGAGAACCCCCAGCGCCCGGAAATGGTGCGGGGCAGTGTGGAAATCCGGGATCTGAAGTTCTCCTATGTCCCAGAAAAGCCGCTGATTGATGAGTTTAACCTGAGCGTCCAGCCGGGACAGAGAATCGCCATTGTCGGCCCCACGGGCTGTGGCAAGACTACCTTTATCAACCTGCTCATGCGTTTCTATGACCCGGACGGCGGTGAAATCCGGCTGGACGGGGTGAATACCCGGGATATGAACCGGGGAGAGCTGCGGCGCAGCGTGGGCATGGTGCTGCAGGACACCTGGCTCAAGGCGGGAACCATCCGGGAGAACATCGCCATGGGCAAGCCTGACGCCACGGAGGAAGAAATCCTAGCGGCAGCGAAGCAGGCCCACGCCCACAGCTTCATCCGCCGCCTGCCCAAGGGCTACGACACGGAAATTTCCGAGAACGGCGGCAACCTGTCTCAGGGGCAGAAGCAGCTGCTGTGCATCGCCCGGGTGATGTTGTGCCTGCCGCCCATGCTGTTCCTGGACGAGGCAACTTCCTCCATCGATACCCGGACGGAGATCAAAATTCAGAAGGCATTCGATACCATGATGCGGGGACGCACCTCCTTCATTGTCGCCCACCGGCTGTCCACCATCCGGGAAGCGGATGTGATTCTGGTTATGCGGGACGGTCACATCGTGGAGCAGGGCAGACACGAGGAGCTGCTGAAAAAGCAGGGCTTCTACGCAAGCCTCTACCAAAGTCAATTTGCCCATTAGTCAAAACCTCCGGCTAAGCCGGAGGCTTGATTAAGCCCTAGAAGGGCTTTTTACTGGCGGGCATCTAAAGATGCACTGAATATCTGGCATCTGCATTGAATGCTCTGCTGCCCCTAAAGGGGCAAAGTATCCTCTATTCTAACATTTCTTTAGTCGATACTGCCCTATATTGTCAGTTGGAATCCCTCTCTACTGTAGATGTGTGGTCGGCAAACCACTTTTGCTCTATTGAGGGATTCCTTTATTTCTTTGTTTTTCGCTAAAGCTTTTTTCTCCCCCCGGCATAGCCGGGGGTTCTCTTTGGTACTACCAACAGAACCCCCACCTTGTTCATACAAGGTGGGGGGTGTATCAGCGAACCAGCCAGTTCTCGTTTTGCAGAGTAAGGCGGTAGCAATGGTCATAATTCTCAGCGAAATAGAAGTCTGCGGTCTGACCGGCCGGGTGATAGAGGATGCTCCACATGGTCTTTTCATAGCCGTCGGCACTTTGGGGATAATTGTACTGCGCCACAGAACGAAGCATCTGTGCGGCATTCGTTTCCCCTGCGGCCAGCTGCTGGGAGAGGGAATCGAACCGCAGATGGGACTGCTCGGAACCGACACCCTGCTTTTCACCGGGAGCCAGATAGTGATTGGTGACGATGGGGGTCTCGGTGACCACCACTTCGCCGCCAATGTACTCTGCAACGACGCTTTTCCCGCTGGCATCTGCAATGGACAGGTGGTGGGCGGAACCGATGGAGCTGTGCATATCATACTGTTTCAGAAGTGCCAGCGCTTCGTCTACCGTTGCAGCACGGTCCAGCAGCAGACGGATGGCCGTGGTGGTGGTCAGATCCGGTTTCCCGGTATCCTGATGGGTGATTTCCTCGTCGCCGGCAATGAGATCTGCAACCATCAGCCCCTTTTCGTTCATGCCGTCCAGAGAAACATAAATGGCAGCCAGCGTCTGCATTTTTTCCATGATGGAGCCGTCTGGGCGGTAATTGTCACCAAAGCCCAGAAAATCCAGGCAGCAGGTGGATACGGATTCGTAGCCCTGTTCCGGTTTGGTATGTACGATGACGGCGCGGCAGGGCTCCCAGTCATAGTTCCGTCCGAACACCACACTGCTATCTGAGTCCCGGGTGCAGACCGTGGAGCACCCAAAATCTCCGGTGGAAACGGTGGCTTCCGATTTGTAAAAGCCCTGGGAGAGGAACTCCGTCAGATATGCCGCCACTGCTTCATCGCTGGCGGCGCCGCCGCTCTCCAAAAAGGCGTCAAAGCCGTAATCGCCGGAAAACTCCAGGGCGTACAGCCCGGATTCCAGCTCCTGCACCGTATTTGCTGCATGAATCAGATCCCCAAAGAGCCACATACCGCCGGCGATGAATCCAACCGCTGCGATCACCACAATGCCGGCGAGAATTCTAATGATATGTTTTTTCATAGTTTTCTCCTGTCAGAAATGAGTCGTTGCCTGTATCCGATTATAATTCTTCCGGCTGCCAGTGTCAATAGCCGGCGGATGGAAGCGAAAGCGGGAGATCCGAGGATCTCCCGCAGGTTATTCGGTTTCCGATGGGATTCCCAGCGCATCCCGCAGGTATTGCCCGTTAAGCTTGGTGTTGCACTCGACTACCGTGGTGGGGTAGCCGTACAGCACAAGATCCTTTCCCCACATACTGTGGGGCAGCGTCTCGTTGTCCACCGGACAGGTCAGGGAAGCTATCTTGATATCCCGCACCATGGGAATCAGTTCCCAGAGGTAATTGGTGATTTCCTCATTGGACATATCCGTGATGATCAAAGGCAGGATTTGGGTTGCCAGATTGTGCAGTTCCAGCAGTCCCATATTCCGGCTTTTTTCAATCAGGGAAGTGATGATATTGCGCTGCCGGGCGGCACGCTGACGGTCACTGTCGATTTTCCGGATCCGGGCATAGGCAAGGGCCTCGGTTCCGTTCAGAGTTTGCAGGCCGGGCTGCATTTCGTCCACATATCCCACACGCTTTGTGATATATTCCGCTTCTGCTTCCGTCACTTCCACTTCCACGCCGCCCATGGCGTCGATTACGGCGGCAAAGGATTCAAAGCCAAGTTCAATGCTGTGATCCACATGAATGCCGAAGTTCTGCTCCACGCACTTTGCAAGCATTTCCATGCCGCCCTCGGAAGACTTGGTCCAGGTGCTGCCCAGGGCATAGCAGACGTTGATTCGGTTGCGTCCCGGGCCGTGCCCGGCATAGGCCGGCAGGGGAACGTACAAATCCCGCAGGATAGAAAGCAGGGTCAGGGTGTTGGTTTCCCGGTTGATGGAGCACAGGATCATAGTGTCGGACAGCTTATGGGGTTCGTCCTCCCGATAGTTCTGCCCCACCAGCATGATGTTGGTGATGTTCTGGTCGGAGACAACCTGGGGCCAGGTTTCTTCCGGGGAGGTAGTGGGTGGTTCCTCTGTGGTTCCCAGAATCGCGTCCAGTTCCTCCTGGGACAGGGTGGGAACCGTGTGTTCCGAGGCATCCCCCAGCAGATTCAGCATATGGTTCCAGTAAATCGCAGCGCCGATGACGGCGGCAAGCAGCAGCGCCAGCAAAACGCCGACGGCAATCCACACTCTCTTTTTCCAATTCTTTTTCAAGGGCAATCCCCTCCTTTTCTACAGTTTATCCTCTTTCCGTGGAACTTTCCCCCGAAAGTTGTCGGGACAATAAGAAACGGGCAGCCAAAGCTGCCCGTTTCGGGTAAAAGGCTTACTTCTCTACAATTTCCAGAACTTCCATGGGGCAGGCCTTGGCGCAGATGCCGCAGGCGATGCACTTGGAGGCGGTATCCTTCAGAACCATGACCTTCATGGGGCAGTTCTCAACGCACTTGCCGCAGCCGACGCACTTCTTCTTGTTGATCATGTACACGCCGGTCTTGGGGTTCTGGGTAATGGCCTCATGCTCACAGGAGCGCATACACTTGCCGCACTGGATGCAGGTGTTGGGCTTAGCGCCGGTGCCCTTGGCGACAATCTGAATGCAGGACAGCGTAACGTCGGCCTGCTTGTAGAATGCCTCAGAGCAGGCGTTAACGCACTGCAGACAGGCCATACATTCCGCGTCTTTTTTCACAGCCAGCTTTTTCATAAAAGGATTCTCCTTTATTTTTATTTTTGACATATTTTATTATACATGGTGAAGATTGAAAAAGCAATGGGGAAAACAATGATTTTATATTTTTATATCGATTTACCCCGCCAAATTTTTGACCGAAAATATGGAGACAATTACCAGTCTAAACTATCATCCTCCGGAAATACTACCGGTGAAACCAAAACTTTTGGAGGGAAAGAAATGAAATCATTTGCATCATTGTTTATGAGTCTTGTCCTTACCGCCGCGATGCTGACCGGCTGCGGCTGCACCAACCGGAATATGGACATCACCACGCCGACGACCATGCTGCCCACCACGAATACCATGCCCAGCACTGCGCCTACGGAGATGACTACCGCACCGAATGACGGACTGAACACCGAGGAAACCCGAAACCATGGAAACGGTCCTCTGGTTGAGGACGGTACTGCCACCACCGACAGTACGGTGGAAAGCACCGTGGAAGGCCGCGCCCGTCAAGGGGAACCTATCCGATAAAGATAACCAGGGCAGAATGCCCTGGTTTACATAAATTCCTCCCAATCCAGGGTAACGCTGCCGTCCTCCCGCTGGATGCAGGGAATGCCGATATTGCCCTCGGCGCGGACGGAATCAAACAGGGGATTGCCGTCCCGGAGCTTCAGGAACGCTTTCAGATTTGCGGTTGCCTGGGCAAAATCCAGATATTCGTATTCGACACCGGCCCGGGTCAGCGCTTCGCAGCATTCCACGGTATCCGGGCAAATGGTCATTCCATATACTTTCAGCATAACGGTTACCTCCCAATGATTTTCCTGCGCCGCTTTGCCGTGCGCTCCTGGATTTCCAGGCATAAAACCCGCGTTCTGTCCGCGGCTTGCTGGTTATAGGGGAAATCCTCGGAATGGTAATGGGCCATAATGCAGTCCAGTGCGTGCAGCTTTTCGTCCCTGCCGGTCAGCTCCTTTACGGTTCCCCAGCCCATGACGCTTTCGTAGTTTACGGTGCAGTCGTGACTGGCTTCGTCCAGTACCAGACCGTGGGTGCAGTCCATTTCAAAGCCAACACGGTTATCCGCCTGCAGCAGGTCATATTTGTATCCCGTCATGGCGCCGTGAATGTACAGCGTCATGCCATCCGGTTCCATGCCGAAGCTGACGGGCAGCAGATAGGGAGCCGGCTGGCTTGCGATGGCAAGATGCAGCACCTCGCACCGGGACATGATGTCCTCAATTTCCGACGGGTCGGTAACGGCCCGGTCCATTCTTCTCATAAAAATCCCTCACAATATGGTGATATACCGAAGCAGATTCCGCTTCATGCGCTCCGCAGCGTCCTGTGCCTGCTGCAGGTAATCCGTTCCATCGGATTCCGCCTGCTGCCACGCCCGGAGAATGGCGCCGCCGCAGACGACCGCGCCGTGGCCGAATTTGTCAAAGGCATAGGAGCAGTTTTTGGCATTGGCGCCTACGGCGCTGTAGCCGTCCACCAGCAAAAACATTCTGGGGTATTTGGCCCGGAGGGCGCGCAGGCTGTCCGGCGCATTGGCGGCGCTCAGCGCGCCCACAGGGGAGTAGCCGTATTTTCCGCTGAGATCCCCACCGCACCGGCTGACCAGATCCGCAGCGGCGGTATGGACAAGCCGTCCTCCGGCAAGCAGATCCTGAAGCTCCGGTGCGGAACGGTTGGCGGTACGCACCGCCACAAACACATCTTTTTTCCCGTCCTTACAGCCAGGGAGGAAGGGCTTGATGCAGTCGCTGCCCAGATAGCCGCTCAGAATCAGGCTGTCGCAGGGGAAGGCGGTGTTTTCTGTGAAAATTGTCTGCGCGGTTCGCTGTGCGGCGCTGACACCGAGAATCTCCGGCGCGTCCAGAGCAACGTAGTAGCCCAGCTTGGCGGCGCAGCGCAGCACCTCGGATAACGCTTCCATGCCCTCTGCACCCAGAAGGGCAAAGCTGGAAAAGCTGACCCGAACGGCAGGGACAGAGGGTTTCAGTGCCTCCAGCAATTCCAGGCAAACCTGCCTGTAGGCTGCGGCCTGCGAGGCGGATCCGGTCAGAATATGGGCAGGTAAATCAGACGCAGAAGCCGACAGCTCCAGCATGACGGGATTTTTTTGTTTTCGGATTTTTTCCTGTAATACGTCAACGGACATAGTATCGCCTCCCATATTTTTTATCATAGCACAAAAAAATCTGTATGAAAAGGAAAAATCCTTCCAGAAGTGATTTTTTTCGATATGGGCATACTAAGGACGGAAGGAGGGAGTGCGATGAATGTCAAAGGATGGGCCGTTACCGCAGGAATTGGCGCCGCTGCCGGTGCCGTGGCTGTTTTGATGATGCCCAGGACCAATCCCACCCGTCGTCTGGCAGCAAAAGCCGCCAATAAAATGGAGGACGTGGCGTGGAAGGTGTCTGATACCATTTCCGGCAAGCTGGACGGTATGGATTTGGGCTAGGCCATTGCGCAAGACAGAGTGCTGCCCCGGCGGATGGGATTCCCCAGCCTACCGGGACAGCACCCTTGTCTGGTATGGAAGGTATCACGATGTCACTCGTGAGGAAAGGTAAAGCCGTTCTCCAGCTCGTAATAGTACATGGAGATCAGATAAGTGGATAGCTGCAGATAGAGCCGCACATCCCCGTTGTCCAGATTCAGGTTCAGCATTTCCTGTATTTTTGTAAGGCGCTGATAGAAGGTATTGCGGTGAATAAACAGCAGATTGGCGGCGGTGACTGCGTTGCAGTTGTTGCCCACATAGGCTTCCAGCGTGGGAAGAAGATGGGTCCCGTTTTCCTCATCGTACCGGTGCAGTTCCACCAGCGCCGGATGGCACAGATGCCGGGGAGGCAGTTTGCTGGAACCATAATGCATGAAGTAGCGCAGGGCGAAGTCCTCGAATAAATAGCACCAGCTGCTGGGGTTATAGAGCGTGCCCATTTCATAGGCGCTGCACGCCTGTTGATAGTATATGGGTGTCGTCTCAAAATTCCAGTATTTGAAGCTGACACCGGCCTTCAGAAGCCCCTCCCGTATCAGAACACCGATTCGATTGGGGATATCCCGAGGTTTGCATTCCGACTTGTCCATATTGACCACAACCACGGCCCGGTCATTGTAAAGGAAGGAAACACAGGCCTTAAACTGGCTCTCCACCTTCAGGCAGAAGGTATTGAGATAGGTGGAGTTGGGGTGAGGGTAGCGTTCCAGCACCACAAAGCAGCAGCAGCTGTCGTGGGTTTTCCAGCCCACGCTGGCAAGCTGATTTTCCAGGTCGGTTGTGCTGTACTTTGTGCCGCCCAGCATGGAAATGACCAGGGATGCCAGGCAGTTGGAAGCCGGGCTTTTTCCCATGGAGGATTCAAAGGAACGCAGAATAAAGCTGTTGCAGTAGCTTATGACCTGCAACGTGGTTCTGGTCAGCGGTTGTTGGGTTTCAAACAGGATCAGAATATAGTCATTTTTCCCGTTGAGGGTACAGATCAGATTGTAGGGGAGGCGTTCGTCCTTCAGCAGCACGGCGCCGTTGATAAAATCCTCCGCGGCTTCCATATAAACCAGATTCAGCTGGTTCAGAAACTCCGTCGGCAGCATATTCAGTCCGGAATACGGATCGTTTTCCCATTCCAGCAGGCCGGCGGCATCGTCGGAACAATACCGCAGCCGCAGGGTATCGTCAAAGACAATCAGGGGAGAACCCAGAAAAGCGGCGATGATGCTGCAAAGCTGCTCGGGAGGACTGTCTTGGATCAGCGCCTCCTTCATTGCGGTGTCAAACGCCTGATACCGGGAAAAGACGGACAGCACCGCGTTAAAAACGGTGGAAAAACGATTGTCGTTTACACAGAAATAGTCCACGTCACAGCCGTGGAAGTAGCCATCCGGGAGGGAACCCAGCACGATCATGCAGCAATGTTCAGTGTGTTTCCAGCGAACCGGCAGGCGTCTGGCCTCTGCCACGCAAACGATTCCAGGCTCCGGAGACGCTCCGGTCAACAGTGCAGCGCCCGTCAGTTCCATGGGATAGTCCTGAGTGCTGTCAAAAGGCGCCAGGGAGAATTGCGTTTCCAATGCTTCATAAAGCATACTGAGACTGAGCTGCACGGTGGCGACTCCTTTCTGTGTATTTTGCGAAACGGGCGGGCATAGCTGCCCGCCCGTATATTGCTTTCAAACTGCCGGGATCATTCGCTTGCAGCGATTGGGTGCATACGGGCATATTCCCGACCGTAGGATGCCAGTTCGTCCAGATAAATGTCGTTGTTCCATTTTCTGTAGCAGCAGCCATTGGCGATAGAGGGGAAGAAACGGCCGCCGGGACAATACGTATCGAAAGCACGGCGGACTTCGGCGCGGATTTCTTCCTCGGTAATATTCTCGATATCAATCTTGGGACCGTCAACACCGCCGATCATAGGCAGCTTGCCCTCAGTGATACGCTGGATCTCCACAATATCATTCTGCGGGATCGCGCCCTGCCAAATATCGATGCCTACATCCACCATATCCTGTACCAGGGGCTGGCAGATACAGTCAGCGTGATGCATAAACATGATTCCACAGTCGTGTGCAGTTTGCACAATCTCTGCCTGCAGCGGTTTAATCAGCTCCCGCCACACACGGGGCGGCAGGAATACGTTCTGCTTGCTGCCCCAGTCGTCGTGATAGAACACGATATCCGGATGGAGGTATTTGGCGGCAAGCTTGAACCACTCGATCTTGTAATCCGCAATTTTACGCAGAATACCCGCCATTTCCTCGGGATACTCCATGTAATTCATCAGAGCATTCTGCATACCCATCAGGTGATGGGTGCGTTCAAACAGGCCACCGGGGCTGTAGATGGCGCAGAAGTACTCCTCGCGGTTTACCTGCTTGGACTGCTCAATGGCCAAACTCCAGTCCAGATCCTCCAAAGAGGGAACAACCAGCTCATTCTCCCAGTTTTCAATATCTTTGATGACGGCATTCTGGTCATTGACGACAGGGTGCGGACCGGGTGCTCCTGGCATGAAGCAGAACGCTGTGCCCCAGGGGTCATAGTGAATTTTTCCGTCCTGGGGGACGCGGGTCGCCAGGTAGACGGGATCGGACATGAATTTCAGCGTGGGCATAAAATCGCCGTAGTAATCCGGCTGCTGACGGTTATAAACCGCCATTACATTTTCTCGGGGCGTTAACACTGTAAGCCCTCCCTTCTGTTGCGTTGAGGCGAATGCTTGCGGCGAACCCGGCTTAACGCACTTTCGTTATACCATTCTTTTGAAAAGAAGTCAAATCGGATTTTATCCGTAATTTCAGATTTTGCGCAAGGAATTTTACGGTCATTTTTCGCTTCAGATACAATAAATACATAAATTGTGTATTACAAAATGAGGAAACGCCGAAATGGAAGAAAAATCGAAACATATATGTGCATTGTGCATATTTTCGGGGCAAAAACTGTGACATTGTGAATATTTACTAATTTGACAGTATTACGCTATAATGCAATTAGGCAAAATGCTTGCGGCATTGCCTCGGCAGATGAAACCCTGGAAAAAAATAGGAGGGAAAACTCATGGCAATTGCAAAAACTGAAAGCAAACGCAGACTGAATCCGTATGTGTACATCGTCATCATGATTCTGTTCTACATGTGCTATGGTAACTGTCAGTATAAGATCAGTCCGGTTCTGACCTATCTGATGACCAACATGGGCATCAATACTGACAAGGCCGGTCTGCTGACTTCTTCTGTTAACCTGCTCGGTATTTTCATTACGATTCCGCTGGGCGTCGCAATGAACAAGCTGGGCCCCCGCAAGATGGGTCTGTTCGGCATCTCTCTGGTTCTGGGCGGTTCTGTTCTTGGTACCTTCTTCACCACCAGCTTCCCCGTAATGCTGGTTTCCCAGCTGATCGTCGGCGCCGGCGGCGCTGCGATTTCCATCGCCTGCCCCTATGTGATCGCCTGCCTGTTCGTCCCCGAAATGCGCGGCAAAGCCAACGGCGCGTACATCATGGCCGGTACCCTGTCCCAGCTGCTGATGTATAACCTGGTTCCCCGGATCGTCACCCCTGAGAACATTGCTCCCGCCTGGTGGTTCACCAACGTGTGGTGTGTCGTCATGCTGGTCGTGTGGCTGCTGACCATTACCGACGAGGTAGCACCTCCTGCCGGTGCCGACGGTCAGAAGAGCCCCAGCCTGCTGACTACCCTGAAGTCCCTGGGCGACAGCAGAATGCTTCGCTTCTTCATCGGTGGTATGTTCATGATGGCTTCTGCTGTTGCAGTTCTGGCTATGACGCCTGCTTACCTGGTCCAGACCAAGGGCATGGATGTTGCCGCTGCCGGTTCTCTGGTTTCCGTCTGCGCGCTGGTTGGCGCCATTTGCTCCCTGGTAGGCGGCTGGCTGTCTGATGCGCTGCATACCAGAAAGTGGCTGTTTGTGATTTGCTTTGTTTGGATGGCGGTTTCCCGTGTCCTGATTGCGTTCCTGCCCGTCGGCATGGCGCTGAATATCTGTATCTGGCTGCAGGGCGTTCCCTCCATCACCATGGGTCTGTTCTACACTGCCGGCAGTGATGTAATCGAGAAAGAGAACTACGCCATGTGCTGCTCCGTTCTGAGTACCGGCACGAAGATCGGCTCCTTCTTCGGCGCGACGATCTTCGGCATCCTGGCTGCATCCTCCATTGGTTATGCCGGTGGTTATGTTGTGTACGCTGTGCTGTCTCTGGTACCTCTGGTCTGCATGGTTACCCTGAAGGGTCTGAAGTAAAGCCTTTCCAATGCGCAGGGGTCATAATGACCCCTGCCTTTTTTCGGAGGAAATGAACATGAAAGAAATGACCGCAAAACAGAAATATGGTCTGTTGATTTCCCTGGCGATCCTTGTGGTAATGTTTTTCGTTCCTGCGCCGGAAGGGCTGACGGTTGCCGGTGTCCGGACGTTGGGCTGTACGCTTTCCATGCTGGTGCTGCTGAGCACCGGCGCACTTCCGCTGGGTCTGACAGCGCTGATTTTCATGGTGCTGTATTTTGTCCTGGGCGCGGCTTCCTCGCTCCCGGTGGCCATCAGCGGCATGGCGACGCCTCCCGTGCTGTTCATTCTGGCATCTTTCGGCATGTCTGACGCAGTTTCCAATTCTCCCATTTCCAAGCGTATCCTGCATTTCATGCTGCAGGTGTTCGGACGTTCCATTCGCACGACCCTTCTGGGACTGATGTTCGCCACGGCGCTGGTGTCTGCGTTCATCTCCAATGTCCCGGTAACGGCCATGTTTGTTACCATCGGTCTGGCATTCCTGAAGCTGTATGACAAGGACAGCGACCGCCTGCAGACCGGTAAAACCTATATGATTGCCATTCCCGTGGCGGCGATGATCGGCGGCATTATGACGCCTGTTGGTTCTTCTCCCAATCTGGTTGCCATTACCACCCTGCGCTCCATGACCGGATACCAGATTTCCTTTGTGGAGTGGGCTGCCTACGGCGTACCAATGGGTTTGGTTCTGATTCCTCTGGCATGGCTGGTGATCACCAAGGTTTTCCCGCCAGCGGAAATGGAACCGGAACGCTTCCAGGAATTTGTGGACTCCACCAAGGTGCACGAGAAGGTGGGCCGCAATGAAGCCAAGGTCATGGTGATTATGGGAACCATGATTGTCCTGTGGATTCTCTCTTCCTGGATTAAACAAATCAACCTGTATGCCGTGGCGGTGCTGGGCGTGTGCATCATGTTCCTGCCCGGCATTGACGTGCTGGACTGGACAAGCTTCAAGCGCAGCACCAACTGGGATGTGGTGTTTGTTACGGCGTCGGTGATTTCCCTGGGTAATATCATCAGCGAAAACGGCTTGAGCACCTGGTTTGTCAATACCGTGTTCCCGTCCGGGATGTCGCTTCCCAGCTTCGCCATCGTATTCATCACGGCGGTGTTCGTCATCCTGATGCTGCTGATTATTCCCATTTCCGGCGCCCTGATCCAGGTGCTGGCGGGACCGCTGATCGTTGTTGCCGGCAACTGCGGCATCGCGCCGGTGGTTCTGATTCTGACGCTCTGCTTCTGCGCGACGAACTGCTATCTGCTGCCCATTGACACGGTTCCGCTGCTGGCCTTGAGCACCGGATACTTCAAGATGACGGATATGCCAAAGGCGACCATCCCCATTTTGTTGGCACTGGCGCTTCTGTGTGCGCTGTGGTGCCCCTTCCTGGCAGGTGTCTTGGCATAAACGGGCATTCGGCTATTGGTTTCCAAATGGCACCCCATTTTTTAGACGCGTCGGACAGACCGGTACTAAAAAATGGGGTGCTTTATCATGTCGGCAGGTGTTCCGGCAAAGAGAAAGGGTCTGGTATCTGTTCAGCACAGATACCAGACCCTTGCAGCTGCATGATGCAAAACCCGGAAAACAATTCCGGTTCCTGTCTGCCGATATGGCAGTTTCTTCAGGATCCGGCGCGGATGGTAACCTTGCCGCTCATGGAGCTCATGTCGATGCGGCAGGCGCCGTCTCCGCAGACATACTGGCCGTTTTTCATGGTCGTGGGAAAATCTGAGTCGAAACTGCCGCTCATGGAATCCAGCTTCACGGAGAATCCCGCATCCTTCGGCAAGATCAGCTCCACAGCACCGGAAGCGGTATCCATGTCGATTTCAGAGGGAACATTGTCCAGTTCCGCGTAAACACTGGCGGAAGCAGAATCGCATTCCAGCCGGTTCAGGCTGCCGGTGAAACGAATATCCCCGGAAGCAGTGTCAATGTCCAGTTCGTCCACGGTACAGTTATGGAACTGGCTCGTGCCGGAAGCGGTGTCCACCTCCACGTCACGAATATTTAGGTCCTCCACATACAGTTTGGAAGAAGCAGCATCTACCTTCAGTGCTCTGCCGTCCCAGTCTTTCGGGACAGTGATGGTCAGATCCTTGCTGAATTTCAGGTTTTTCAGATCGCCGAAGATGGTGTTCTGGCAGTATTCGATTTTCAGTGTCTGCCCTTCCTGCTTGCATACCATGGCGTACCGGGAATCCTCAACGGTTGTCTCCAAAACTGATATATTCTCCACGTCAGCAGGCAGAATCCGAATGTTGCCGGACAGCCAGTCGATTTCAATTTCCCGGATATCACGGGGAAATTCTGTGGCCGTTCCGTTGCTGACCGTTTTTTCGGGAATATGGGTCACTTCGGAAGCACTGCGGTTCCGAAGTCCATATCTGCCGAAAGGCAGAAACCACAGCATGGCGGCGCACAGCAGCCCGACCAGAACAACCAGCGTTACCGTCCAGAGGATAATGCGCAGAATTGCGTTACGTTTCATTGTTAACTGCCTCCTTCAAATCCAGAATGGCGCGAACCAGTCCCTGCACCGCGCCGGTGATGGGGAAAATCAGCCAGGTAATGTGCCAGGCAAAGGTTGCAAAGCTGATGATGAAGTACAGCGCCAGACCAATCGCCCAGATCATGCCGTTGACACTTTTTTTCAGCCGATTGTTTCTCTGTGCAGCGCTGGGATTCTCGGCGGGAATCAGCGCACACACCAGAGCGTTTACCGCGCCCAGAATGGGGAAGATGACCCAGGTGACGTGCCATGCCATAGTCAGGAAGCTGACAATCAGATACACGGCAAGGCCGATGGCCCAGACAAGGCTGCTGACGCTTTTGCCCAACTCGGACTTGGGTTCTTCCGCATCGTTATCTTTTTTGCCGGAGTCGTTGTCAGTTTTCTTGCTGCCCAGAATGATCAGCACGGTGGCAACTGCCACAAAGCACAGGGTTCCGCACAGGCCGAAAGTATCCATGCCGATTTCCCCCAGAACAATCAGGGGCAGGGGGCACAGGATATACAATCCCACAGCAATGGCCCGCAGCAGCTTCTTTACCGGCGTATCCCGCCCAGTATCCTCCCGGGCTGCCGTTTCCGGCACGGCGGGCAGAACCGTGTCTTTTCTGCCCAGAATTTCGTTGATATCGCCAATGCCGGTAATGGCCAGCCGGTAGGCCGCCTCTGCTGGTTTGCCTTCGGCGATCAGGTCGTCATAACGGTCCAGGGTATTTTGCAGGATCTCCTGCTTGGTATCTTCACAGTCCTCCGCTCCTGCAAACAGAAGCTCCACATATTGAATCAGTTGCTCCCTCATAGTCTTTCCTCCAGTTCCAGTAGTTTATCCATAATTTCTTTGGTTTCCTCCCACTCCCGCAGAAGCTGGGCACAGGCTTCCCGTCCCTCCGGCGTGATGGTGTAGTACCGCCGTCGGGCGCCTGCTCCGCTGCTGCCCCAGTAGGAAGTGATATAGCCCAATTCTTCCAGTCGCTTGAAGGCGGTATAGAGGGTGGCCTCCTTCAATTCAAAGCGTCCGGAGGACATGGTGGAGATGGTTTTGTTGATTTCATAGCCGTAGCTGTCGCCCCGCAGCAGCCGCGCCAGAATGATGGCATCGGTGTGCCCCCGGATCAGATCACCGGCAATGGACATATACATCCCTCCTTTGCAAGCACATCCTATCACAAAGTACCTCGCCTGTCAAGGTATCTCCGAATAATAGACACATTGGGCTATAGAAAAAACACGTCTCGGGCAAAGCTGACGCTCTGCCCGAGAAATAACGCTATTTGTGGTATTTTGATCCGGCCTGAATGGCCTCCGCCCGGTACAGCTGCTCCAGCACCATAATCCGGGCAAGATGGTGGGGGAAGGTCATGGGGCCCATGGAAAGCCGGAAATCCGCCCGCTGCTTTACCCGGGGCGCCATGCCGAAAGAGGAACCGATGAGAAAGCAGGCGCTGCTTTTTCCGGAATTTTTCACGGTTTTCAGGGTCTGGGAAAATTCCTCACTGGATAAGGTTTTCCCTTCCGGGGTAAATACGCAAAACCATGCGCCTTTGGGAATTTTGGAAAAAATCAGATCCGCCTCTTTTTCCAGTCCCGCCGCAATTTCCGCCGGGGACGGATCCTCCGGCAGGCGCACCTCCGACAGCTCCAGCAGGGTGAAGCGGCAATAGCCGCTTAAGCGTTTGGTATACTCCGCCGCTGCGGTGAGATAAAATTTTTCTTTCAGCTTGCCCATGGCAATCAACGTAATGTCAAACATAAGCGTCCTCCTGCTCTGGCCTGATTTTACCATTGCGCGGAAGAAAAGGCAATGCTATTTTTTTGTTTTTCGGAAAAGGTAACAGCGGGAGGTGAAACCCATGAAAAAGAAAATTGTCACAGACCCCAACGGCAGCTATACCGGAAGACCTCAGAACCCAGGAGAAACGCCGGTACAGGATGCGGATGATTTGTAACCAACGCCGCCGGCATAACCGGCGGCGTTCCATTACCGTTTTGTGCTGGCCCGTTCCACCAGGGTTACCGGCAGCATCACCGTGGTTTCCGTGGGCTGATTGTCCTTCAGCTGGCGAAGCTTTTGTATCGCAATTTTCGCCCGCAAGGCGCCGTCCTGCCTGACCGTAGTCAGTGTCGGGGAAATCATTTCGCACATGGGAATATCGTCAAATCCCGCAACTGCCAGTTCTCCCGGGACGGAAATGCCATTTTCGCTGAGGAAACGGATCAGATCGATGGCATAGTAATCCGAAACCGCGAAAACCGCCGAAACCCTGCGGAATCGCCGGATTTCTCCGGCATAATAGTCCCAACGTTCCTTTTTTCCCATGGGAATCACCATAATGTCCGTGGATTCCCGGCCAAATCCCTTCTGAAATCCTTCCAGCCGCTCCAGATCCACGCCGGTTTCGTTATCGGAAATGCAAAGGGCACGTTTATGGCCGTGCTCCCGGAAGTAGGTTCCCATCTGAAAGCCGCCGTCATAATTGTCGATGGTGATATTCACAATCCGCTCCGGATTTTCGCAGAAGCCGTCATACACCACAAAGGGTATCCGCATATGGTTTCGCAGGTACATGTAATCCTGATCACAGAAGCCAATCATCACCAGTCCTTCCATATTCCACATGGAGGCAAACGTCAGGATTTCCTCCGGGCGCTTTGCCTTCTTGACCATCATGAAAAGACCGTTATTCTCAATTTCCGTGGAAAGATCGTTGAGAGACGAGGCAATAAACACGTCGTCCAGCGTGTGCCCTTCGTATTTTTCATGGTCGTTGACGAATACCCCGATGATCTTTGAGGAATTCTGTGCCAGAAGAATGCCTGCCATGCTGGGAATATATTGTCGCTGCTCCAGCAGCGCCTGTACCCGTTTCACCGTTTCGTCCGACAGTTTTTTTGTTTTCCCGTGGATCACATTGGACACGGTTGCGGTACTCAGACCCAGCTCTTCCGCAATGTCGCGGATTCTCACACGCTGCTCCATGTCAGGCTCCTTCCGCTTCCAGACTTTGCATCCACCGTTTTCTGCGGAAAACGATCATGGAAATGCCAAAGCGCACACATTCCTCCAGGGACAAAATAAAGTACACATAGGGAATAGACAGCTTCCAGACAAAGGCGGACAGCAGTCCCAGGGGAACGCCAAAGCCCCAGGTGCCAATCATGTCAATGACCATCACATAGTTTGTCTTGCCGCCGCTGCGGATAATTCCGCCGCCCAGAATCATATTCAGCACCTTAAACGGGGCAATGAGGGCGTAGGCCAGCAGGATTTGTCTGGTCAGCAGCTTTACCCCGGCATCCACCTGATAAATTTCCACATAGAATGGACTGGTCAGCACAACCACCACAGCCAGCAATGCAGAACCGGCAAGTCCGTACACAAGCAGTTTTTTCGACGCCTGGTAGGCTTCGACGTATTCCCGGCTTCCCAGTTTTTTTCCGATGATCACGCTGGCCGCCTGAGACAGGCCGCACAGCGCGCCGATCATCAGGCCCTGAATGGGGTTGATCAGCGTCATCGCCGCGCTGGAATCCGTTCCCATGTGACCGTAAATAGCCGCGTACACGTTTTCCCCCAGACTCCATACTACCTCACACACCAGAATGGGAAGCAGCATTGCCAGGTATTGCCGTCCGGGAAACCGGTCCATTCCGTTCTTGCTTCCCGGCATTTTTCTCAACAAGGAACGGTCTTTGGACAGCATTCCCACCATCAGCAGAACGTTTGCCCATTGGGCGATTACGGTGGCAATGGCAGCGCCCGTTGCCCCCATTGGGGCGAATCCCCATTTTCCAAAAATCAGGACGTAATTCAATCCGGTATTCAGAAGTGCCGAGGCAATGCTGGCATACAGCGGGAGCTGGGCTTTCTCCGTACAGCGCAGCAGCGTGGAAATCAGGGTGGCCCCCGCCATGGGAAGGAAGGTTCCGGCGACAATCGCCAGATACCCGGCCGCTGCCTGCTGCGTCAGGGCTTCCTTCGTATAGAGTCCCATAATCTGCGCGGGAAATGCAATGCAGAGCAGGGTAAACAGTGCTGCGATTCCAATGGCAATCCAGAGATTCAGTAAAAAGCTTCTTCTGACTTCCTTTGGATTTTTCTGTCCCAAATACTGGGATATCATAATCCCTGCCACCGCGCCCACGGCGGAAACCACCACGGAAAAAATGGATGCAAATTTACCAGCCAAACCGACTCCCGCAACGCTGACGCTGCCCAGCTGCCCGATCATAATCTGATCCACAATGCTGAAGGATGCCTGGAGCATGGACTGTAATGCGACCGGAATTGCCAGATGGCAAACCGATGTGAAGAAGGTGTGTTTTTGTTCCACGAATGTCGCCTCCAAGGTTATGTTCTAGGCATATTGTACCGGTGATTCCCAGAAAATGCAAAGGTTAAACGCATAACCAATTACAAAAAATCAGAATGAAACTTGTGCCAAATTCCAAATTTCCGTTCGTTATGATGTTAGCTTGCCTTTGCAGACAGACACAGGAAAGCACCCCATTTTTTCGACAAGTCGTTTCCGCTTGACTGAAAATGGGGTGCAGTTATCTTGTTTTGCAGGCGTGAGAGCGCTCAGAATTCCCCCGCGTCATACATGACTGCGGACAGGGCGCACAAAGGCGCCGTTTCGCAGCGGAGAATGCGCCTGCCCAGGGTGCAGACCTGCAGCCCGGCACTGCGCGCCTGGAGCACTTCCGATTCCTCCAGACCACCCTCTGGCCCCGTCATCAGGCTGACGGTATGGTATCCGCCGCCACAGAGCGCCATTTTCAGCGTGCGGGCGTCCTCGTTTTCGTAGAAGAGAAGCGCCTTGTCCGCCTGCGACGCCCGATTCAGCGCCTCGGAAAAACTGCCCAGTACCAGAACACGCGGAACACGCCCTCTGCCGGACTGCTCCGCAGCTGAGGCGGCGATTTTCTGCCAGCGTTCCAGTTTCTTTTTCAGACTTTTTTCATCCGGACGGGAGACGCAGCGGGAGGAGGGAAAGGCGACGATTTCGTAGGCACCCAGCTCCGTGGCCTTTTGAATGACATGTTCCAGCTTGTCAGCCTTGGGAAAAGCCATATAAATGCTGACCTGTACCGCTGCTTCCGTGAGAGAATCCCGGCGTTCCTGAACCGCCAGCGTCCAGTTTTCTCCGGATGCCATCACGGAGCAGACAGCTTCGTGCCCATTGCCATCACAGACCAGAACGGTTTCTCCGGCTTTCAGACGCAAAACTTTGGCGTGCTGCGCGTTTTCTCCGGACAGCTGCACTTCCTCGCGGAGGAACTCCTCCGGGGATACAAAAAACCGAATCATAAACATACCCTCCATTTTTTGTATAGTGTATCAGAATCGTGGGAGTATGGCAAGGGTTTTGCAGAAAAAGTATTGACAAATCCGTAGGGGAGGGTTATAATACTTTCGCGCATTCGCGAGAGTGTTGGAATGGTAGACAAGCACGTTTGAGGTGCGTGTGGTTACGCCGTGGGGGTTCGAGTCCCCTCTCTCGCACCAAAAAACTGGGATGCCCTTTGGGGCATCCCAGTTTTTTGATCGTAGGGGACTCGAACCCATCGAAATGCAGATGTCCGGTGGACATTTGCTTGGCGGCGGCTTGACGACGCCAACACCATAGTGTAACGAGTCCCCTCTCTCGCACTCTGAAAATTTTTCCCAAAATGGATGCAATCAACGCCGATCATTTTACGCCTATACAAGTGAAACCCTTTGTTATAAAATAGACAAACAACTGGAGGTGATTCCTTGGAGGATCAGGGTATCATTGCCTTGTTCTTCAAACGGTCAGAACAGGCCATTGAAGAAACAGACAAAAAGTACGGTGGGTACTGCTACAG